>NC_009664.2:1360338-2040507 GCF_000017305.1 Kineococcus radiotolerans SRS30216 = ATCC BAA-149
GGGCACCGCGATCGGCCTCGTGCTGGGAACCGTCCTGGCCCTCATGCGGATGTCGGGCAACCCCCTGCTGAAGGCGGTCAGCTTCACCTACGTGAGCGTCTTCCGCTCCGTCCCGCTGATCCTGCAACTGCTGTTCTGGTACAACATGGCGATCCTCTACGACCGGATCGGTTTCGGCGTCCCCTTCGGGCCGCAGTTCTGGACGATCTCGACGCAGGACCTCATCGGCCCGGTGACCGCGGCGTTCCTGGGCCTGGGTCTGCACCAGGCGGCGTACTTCGCCGAGATCGTCCGGTCGGGGTTCCTCGCCGTCGACCCGGGCCAGCGCGAGGCCGCGGCGGCGCTGGGCATCCCCCGGCTGCGCCAGTTCCGCCGGATCCAGCTCCCGCAGGCCCTGCGCGTCATCGTCCCCACCACGGGCAACGAGGTCATCGGCCTGCTCAAGGGGACCTCGGTCGTCTACGTCATGGCCCTGCCGGAACTCTTCTACCAGGTGCAGGTCGTCTACAACCGCACCGGTCAGGTCATCCCGCTGCTGCTGGTGGCGGCCGTCTGGTACTTCGTCCTGACCACCGCGCTGTCGGCGCTGCAGTGGCTCGTCGAGCGCCACTACGGGCGCGGGAGTTCCCGCGGTCCCGCCGGGACCCCCCTGCCGGGGCTGGTCCGCACCCTGCGCGCCGCCCGGGCCCGTCGTCAGGAGGTGTCGCGGTGAGCGCGGTCGCTGCGGTCGGTACGGCCAGCGAGCAGCCCGTCGTGCGTCTCGAAGGGGTGCACAAGCGGTTCGGGGCGCTGGAGGTGCTGCGCGGCATCGACCTCACGGTGGCCGCCGGCACGGTGACCGTCGTCCTCGGCGCCTCCGGCTCGGGCAAGTCGACGTTGCTGCGCACCGTCAACCACCTGGAGAAGGTCGACGCCGGGATCGTCGAGGTCAACGGCGAGCTCATCGGGTACCGCCGCTCCGGGCGGCACCTGCGCGAACTCCACGAGCGCGAGGTCCTGCGGCAGCGCTCGCGCATCGGGTTCGTGTTCCAGCACTTCAACCTCTTCCCGCACCTGACGGTGCTGGAGAACGTCGTGGAGGCGCCGGTGTCGGCGCAACGGCGCCGCCGCTCCGAGGTCGAACCCGAAGCGCGCGCGCTCCTCGCCCGGGTGGGGTTGTCGGACAAGGCCGGCGAGTACCCGCGGCGGTTGTCCGGGGGCCAGCAGCAACGGGTGGCCATCGCCCGCGCCCTCGCCCTGAAGCCGTCGCTGGTGCTCTTCGACGAACCGACGTCGGCGCTCGACCCCGAACTCGTGGGCGAGGTCCTCGACGTCATCCGCGACCTGGCCGTCTCCGGCACGACGATGGTCGTGGTCACCCACGAGATCGGTTTCGCCCGCGAGGTCGCCGACCGCGTCGTCTTCCTCCACGAGGGGACCGTCGTCGAGGAGGGCAGCGCCGCGCAGGTGCTGGACGCCCCCCGCCACGAGCGCACCCGCGCGTTCCTCGCCAAGGTCCTCTGACCCGCCCACCCCACCCGTCCCACCCGGTCCGGCGACAGTGCCGGACCGCCCTGCCGGCCTGCCGCAGCGCAGGCCCGACCCCGAGGAGAACCCCGTGATCAGCCGCCGCACCTGGATCCTGTCGCTGGCCGCCGCCCCCGTGGTGCTGTCCGCCTGCGGTTCCGGGGCCGACGACCCCGCCACCGCCCCGGCGGCCGCCGCGACCCGGGGCGGCGTCGACACCAGCCCCGAGCAGACCGGCCGGATCGCGGTGCAGGCCGTGCCCGAGATCGCGGCCAAGGTGCCCCGGGCGATCCGGGACCGCGGAACCCTGGTCATCGGGACCACCGGCAACGGCAACCCGCCGCTGAGCTTCCGCGCCGACGACGACGAGACGGTCATCGGCATCGAACCCGACATCGCCCTGCTCGTCGCCGCCACCCTCGGCCTGGAACCCGAGATCCGGACCACCTCCTGGGAGAACCTCTTCCTGTCGATGGAGTCCGGCCAGTACGACGTCGGGTTCTCCAACATCACCGTCACCGAGGAGCGCAAGGAAAAGTACGACTTCGCCTCCTACCGCGTGGACACCCTGGCCTGGGAGGTCGCGAAGGACTCCGACATCACGAGGATCGCCGGCCCGGCGGACATCGCGGGGCTGACGGTGTCGGTCGGCTCGGGCACCAACCAGGAGAAGGTCCTGCTCGACTGGGACGCGCAGAACGTGGCCGCGGGCCGGGAGCCGGTGAAGATCCAGTACTACCAGCAGGCCGCCGACACCTACCTCGCCCTGAGGTCCGGGCGCATCCAAGCCAGCTTCGGCCCGAACCCGACCGCGGCCTACCACGCCGCGGTGGCCGGGGACACGAAGGTCGTGGGCCTCGTCCCCGGGGGCGGCACGGTCCAGGCCGCCATCGCGGCGACGACGCAGAAGGGCAACGGCCTCGTCGAGGCGCTCGCCGACGCGCTGAACCACCTCATCGGGTCCGGGGCGTACGCGAAGACCCTGGAGCGGTGGAGCCTCGCCGACGAGGCCGTCCCCGCGTCCGAGATCAACCCGCCCGGCCTGCCCAGGACCGCGTGAGCACCGGGGAACTCCGCGCGCAGGTGCACCGCGACGGGGCGGCGGCCCGGGACCGGGCCGCCGCCGCGCTCACCCCCTGAGCGGGGGCCGGGCCCTCAGACCCGCGGGCTGAGGGTCCGGAACCCCGAGGAGTGCCAGACCAGGGGTTCGGTGTCGGGGGCCAGACCGCTCGCGTGGACCCGGAGCAGGACCACGTCGTGGTCCCCGGCGGGGAACTCCGAGTGGATCGACGTCTCCAGCCACACCGGGGCGCCGTGCACGAAGTGCGCGCCGGTGCCGGTGGTGGTCGTCTCGATGCCCGCGAACCGGTCGGCGGCCTTCGACGCCAGCTGCCGCGCGGCGAGGTCGTGCGCCTCCCCCAGCACCGAGACGCCGATGCGCGGCGCGCCCCGGAGCTTCGGCCAGCTCGTCGAGGTGTGCTGCACCGCGAAGAGCACCAGCGGCGGGTCCAGGGAGATCCCCACCTGGAAGCTGGACGCGACGAGGACGACGGGTTCCCCCTCCACGACCGCGGACAGCGCCGCCACCCCGGAGGGGAACAGCGCGAACGTCGACCGCAGGGCGGCCGGGTCGTCGGCGATGTCCTGCAGGACGAGGGGTTTCGCGTTCTCGGTCACCGGTTCTCCTGTCGGGAGTTCACGTCCTGGGAGTTCTCGGGGGCAGCCTAGCCGCCCCTCCCGGCCCCGCCCCGTCCCGGTGGAGGACCGGCCGCGGACCCGGGACGCGCCCCGGCGCCGGGTGGGGCAGAGTCTGCGGGGTGACCCCGTCCACCGCCCCGAGCACCCCGGTCCCCGGCCTGCCCACCGACCAGGACCTGGGGGCCGCCGCCCGCCGCGGCGACCCCCTCGCCGACGCCGTCGCCGACCTGCTCGCGGAGGACCCCGCGGGCCGGCGGCGCCTGGACGCGGCCCTGCGCCACGGCTCGGCCACCGCCACCGACGCCGCGGTGCGCGATCTCGTGGCCGACCTCGAACGGGTCTGCGCCGCCGCCGACGACGACGTCCTGGACCGGGACTCCGAGCCCACCTTCACCGTGCCGATGGCGGTGCACGTCTTCGACGTGGGGGCGGGCGCCCTCATCAGCTCCTACCGGCCGCCGGGCCCGGCGACGGTGCTGGTCGGCACCGGGCAGCTGGTCGGCAACGCGCACGGCCGGGTGTTCGACACCGCCCGCTGGCTCACCGCGGCGTCGCTGCCCGGCGGCACCCGCCCCGGGGCACAGGGGTTCGTCACCACCGGTCACGTGCGGGTCGGGCACGCCGTCGCGCGGCGCGGGGCGGCCCGGTCCGCGCCCCCCGCCGACGGGACGACCCCGATCAGCCAGTTCGACCAGGTGCGCACCTGGCTGGACTTCACCTACGTCGCCCCGCGGTCGGCCGCGGTCCTGGGCAGCGGGCTGACCCCCGAGGAGTACGCGCGGTTCCTGCGGTTCTGGCGCCACCTCGGCGCCCTGCTCGGGGTGGAGCCCGAGCTGATCGCGGGCGTGGTCGACCTGGGGACGGCGGCGGCCCTGCACGCCCGGGTCGACGCCCTCACCGGCCCCCCGAACCAGGACTCGCGGACCCTGACCGGCGCCGGGCTGGAGGTGCTGGCCCAGGGGCTCACCGACCTGACCCGCGTGCCGCGGGCGGTGGCCGTCCCGCTCGTGGAGACGGTCTCGCGGGCCATGCAGGGCGGGGAGCTGGCCGACGCGCTCGGCATCCCGCGCCACCCGCTGCTGGAGCGGGCGGTCCCCGCGGTGGCGGCGGTGCGGGCCGCGCGCCGCCGGCGGCTGCGGCGGGACCCGGTGGCGTGGCGGGCGGCGATCGCGCGCAACACCGCCGCGAACCGGGAGTTCCTGGCCGCGCCGTGACCCGGCGGGAAGACGCGCGTCCCCCGCGGGGTTCCCGCCGGGGACGCCGAGCGCAGGAGGAACCGTGAGCACCGCCGACGACCTGGTCGTGACCCACGACGAAGCGGCCCACCGCTGGGAGGGCCGGCTGGACGGGGAGGTCGTGGCCCTGGCCGACTACGTGCCGCAGGGGTCCTCGATCGCGATGGTCCACACCGAGGTCGACCCCGCCCACGAGCACGAGGGGCTGGCCACGAAGGTCGTCGAGGCCGCGCTGGCCGACGTCCGGGCCCGGGGGCTGCGCGTCGTGCCCGCGTGCTCCTTCGTCCGGCTGCACGTGCGGCGGCACGCCGAGGAGTACGCCGACATCCTCTGAGGGCGCCCGCCCGGCAGGATGTCGCCCGTGACCAACGACGCGCCCCGCCGACGCGCCCGCCGGGCCCGCTCCGACGGGCCGGTGACCCTCGACGACGTCGCCCGCGAGGCGGGGGTGTCGCTGGCGACGGCCTCGCGGGTGCTCAACGGCAGCTCGCGGGTCGTGGGCGAGGCGCTGCGCGAGCGCGTGCACGCCGCGGCGGCGCAGCTGGACTACAGCGCCAACGCCCAGGCGCAGGCCATGGCCCGCGGCCGGTCCGGCGTGGTCGGGCTCGTCGTCCACGACATCGCCGACCCGTACTTCTCCTCCCTCGCCGCGGGGGTGATGACCCGGGCCGAGGCCGCGGACGTCGTCGTCACCCTCGCCGTCACCGGAGGGGACCCCGCGCGCGAGGTCCAGCAGGTCGCGGCGCTGCGGCGGCAGCGGGCGCGCGCGGTCCTGCTGGCCGGTTCCCGCTGGGCGGACCCGGCGGCCACGCAGCTCCTGCGCACCGAGCTGGACGCCTTCCGCGCCGGCGGGGGCCTGGTCGCGGCGGCCACCCAGGACGTCCTGGGCGTCGACACCGTCCTCGTCGACAACCGCGACGGCGCGCGGCGGCTGGCCGAGGCGACCGTCGGGATCGGCTACCGGGAGTTCGTGCTCCTGACCGGTCCCGAGGACCTCGTCACGGCCCGCGAGCGCACGGCGGGGTTCCTCGCCGGGCTGGCCGCGCACGGGATCGAGCCCCTGGCCCGCCTCGGCGGCCCGTTCACCCGCGACGGGGCCCACGAGAGCGCGACGCGGTTCCTGGCCCGCGGCCCGCTGCCGCGGGTGGGGGGCCGGCTCCCGCTGCTGGTGGCGGCCAACGACGTGATGGCCGTGGGAGTCGTGGCCGCCGCCCGCGACGCGGGGCTCGACGTCCCGGGCGACCTGGCCGTGTGCGGGTTCGACGACATCCCCACCCTGCGCGACGTCGCGCCCGCCCTCACGACGGTGCGCCTGCCGCTGCAGGGCATCGGGGCGGCCCTGTTCGACCTCGTCGACTCCGCCGCGGACGGCGCGCCGCGGCGCGAGCACGTGGCGGGCGAGGTGCTGCTGCGGGCGAGCACCCCGCCGCAGTCCTGACCCGCTCGCGCGGGCGGTCCGGGGGCGGGGCGGTCAGCTCAGCCGGCTGAGGGGCGGACCGGACAGCGGGCGCCAGTCCGGCTGCCCCCCGCCCAGGACCATGAGGGCCGCGGCGAAGGCCACGAGCAGCAGCAGGCCGATGACGACCCCCGTCTCGCGGTCCCCGCGCAGGGTGCTGCGGACGGTGGTGCGGGTCCCGCGCTGCAGCGACCGGCCCCCGGGGCCGTGCCAGGCGACGAGGGTCCCCGCGAGCCCGCCGAGGGCGAGCGTCCACGGGCTCTCGTAGCCGAGGGAGGCGCTGCGCCCGAACGTGCCCGTGATGAAGACGACGCTGATCCCGACCAGCAGCGGGATGATCGCCGAGACCGCCGTGGCGACCGCGGCGCGCACCGCGTGCCACGGGGTGGCCGCCCCCACGGCGAGGACGTCGGTCGAGCGGGGGCCGGCCTCCCAGCGGCGGCGGAACAACCCGGCCGCGGCGCGGTCGACGGTGCGGGCGAGGGTGCCGCCGGCGAGGGCGAGGAGGAGACCGGTGGTGGGGGCGACGGCGTAGACCCCCACCAGCGCGAGGAGGGCGGCGAGGATCGTCCAGGACCGCTGGGGACGCGCGGGCAGGCCGTCGCTCCCCGTCGCCGGGGACCGCCCGGCGGGGTGGGAGCCGGGGTGCGGGGCCGGGGGCTGGGCGGGGTGCGCCGGGCCGGGGCCGGGGACGTTCGGGATCCAGCCCGGGGGCGCCTGCTGGGCCGGGGGCCGCGCGGGCTGGGGCGCGGCCGGCGGCCAGGCGGCGGGCGCGGTGGGCGGTGCGGCCGGCTGGGCGGGCAGGACGGTCGTCGACTCCGCCGGCGCCTCGGGCCGCGGGCCGCGGGCCTCGACGCGGGGCAGCTGGGCGGTCTCGTCGGCGATGAGGGACTCGAACCGCGACCGGGGCCCGGCCGGCGGGGCGGGGTGCGGGCCGGGGTGCGAGCCGGGCGGCGGGCTGGGCACGGCGGTCGTGCGGTCGGTGGGGCCGGCGTGGACCTGCGGCCCGGTGGTGGCGCCGTCGAGGGCCCGCAGCAGCGCGTCCGGGTGCGGGCGGTGCGCGGGGTTGACGGCGAGCGCCGCGAGGATCGGCCCGCGCAGGTCGGCGGGGACGGCGGAGACGTCGACGTCGGCGCGGCGGACGCGGTCGAGGACGACCTCCATGGGGCCGGACCCGTAGGGCGGGCGGCCGCTGGCGGCGTAGGCGACCGTCGCGGCCCAGCCCCACCAGTCGGTGGCCGGGGAGACGAGCCCGCCGGCGACGACCTCGGGCGAGAGGTAGCCGGGGGTGCCCATGACCAGGCCGGTGGAGGTGAGGCGGACGTCGTCGGCGACGTGGGCGATGCCGAAGTCGATGACCACGGGCAGGCCGTCGAGGAGGAGGACGTTGCTGGGCTTGAGGTCGCGGTGCACGACGCCGGCGGCGTGGATGGCGTGCAGGGCCTCGGCCAGCCCGTGGCCGAGGTCGCGCAGCGTGCTGCCGCGCAGCGGGCCGCGGGTCTGGACGACGTGCTCCAGGGAGGGGCCGGGGACGTAGCGGGTGACCAGGTGCGGCCACGGCCCGTCCACGTCGGCGGCGAGCACCTCCGCCACGCGCGGGGAGCGGACGCGCTCGAGGGTCGCGACCTCGCGGGCCAGGCGCTGGCGGGCCTGCGGGTCGGCGGCGATGTGCGGCTTGAGCACCTTGAGCGCGACGGCGCGGTGGTCGTCGTCGAGGCCGAGGTAGACGATGCCCATGCCGCCCTGGCCGACCTCGCGGTCGAGGCGGTAGGGGCCGAGGCGGTCCCCGGGCGAGGGCGCGTAGGCGGGCGGGCGCCACGTCACCTGCGGCGTGGGCTGCTCCTGCTCCCCCGTCCCGGTCCGCACGGCGCGGGTGCGCTCGTCGCCGGTGGACTGCGGGTAGGGGGTGACCACGGCCCCACGGTACGGCAGGGACGGGCCGTGACCAGGGCGCGCACGGGTCCTCCACACAGTGGCCACCGGGGGACGACGGGGTGGCCCGGGTGGCCCGGGACGGGCCGGCCCCAACCCCGCGACGGCCCCGCGACGATCACGGCGGGTGGTCCGCGGCGGTGCCCGGTAGGGTCGCCCGCGAAGCTACCCCCTAGGAGGATCCCCCCATGGCCGGCGACTACGACCTGGTGGTGGTGGCCAACCGGCTCCCCGTCGACCGCGTGGAAGAACCCGACGGGTCGACGTCGTGGCGCCGCAGCCCGGGCGGGCTGGTCACCGCCCTGGAACCCGTGATGCAGCGCGAGGACGGGGCCTGGGTGGGGTGGGCGGGCACGCCCGGCGACCCCCCGGAGCCCTTCGACGCCGAGGGCGTGCGGTGCGTGCCGGTCGGCCTGTCGGAGCAGGAGGTGGAGGACTACTACGAGGGGTTCTCCAACGGCACGCTGTGGCCGCTCTACCACGACGTCATCGTCGCCCCCGGCTACCACCGCAGCTGGTGGGAGGCCTACGTCCGGGTCAACGAGCGGTTCGCCGAGGCCGCGGCGGAGCAGGCGACCGAGGGCGCGACGGTCTGGGTGCAGGACTACCAGCTGCAGCTGGTCCCGCGGATGCTGCGCCGGCGCCGCCCGGACCTCTCGATCGGCTTCTTCAACCACATCCCGTTCCCGCCGTTCGAGATCTTCGCCCAGCTGCCGTGGCGCAAGGCCGTCATCGACGGGCTGCTGGGGGCGGACCTCATCGGCTTCCAGCGGGCCGCGGACGCCAACAACTTCACCCGCGCCTGCCGCCGCGCCTCGAACCTGCCCGCGCGCTCGGGCCGCATCCGGCTGGACGCCGAGGGCGGGCGGGAGGTCCGGGCGGCGTCGTTCCCCATCTCCATCGACTTCGCCGCCCTGGACGAGCTCGCCGAGCGCGAGGACGTGAAGGCGCGGGCGGCGGAGATCCGCCGCGACCTGGGCAACCCCGAGCACGTCCTGCTGGGGGTGGACCGCCTCGACTACACCAAGGGGATCCTGCACCGGCTGAAGGCCTTCGAGGAGCTGCTGGACGACGGGGGCGTGAAGGTCGAGGAGGCCTCGCTGATCCAGGTCGCCACCCCCAGCCGGGAACGGGTCGAGCAGTACGTCCAGCTCCGCCAGGACGTCGAGGTCACCGTCGGGCGCATCAACGGCACCCACGGCACCATCAAGAACACCGCCGTCCACTACCTGCACCACTCCTACGGGCGCGAGGAGATGGCGGCGCTGTTCCTGGCCGCGGACGTCATGCTCGTGACGGCGCTGCGCGACGGCATGAACCTCGTCGCCAAGGAGTACGTCGCCTCCCGCCACGACGAGCGCGGGGTGCTGGTGCTCAGCGAGTTCACCGGCGCCGCGGACGAGCTCGGCCAGGCGCTCATGATCAACCCGCACGACATCGACGGCCTCAAGGACGCGATCCTGCGCGCGCTGCGGATGTCCCCGCGCGAGGCCGGGCGGCGGATGCGCTCGCTGCGGCGGCGCGTGGGCGACCACGACGTGCAGCGGTGGGCGGCCTCGTTCCTGCAGGCGCTGGCCGACCACCACACCACCGAGGCCGCCGTCTCGGTGGCCGCGGCGGCGGAGCGGGGCTCGTCGTGAGCCTCGACGCCGGCGTGGCGGCGGCGCTGCGGGGGTTCGCGGCCCGCGGGCGGGTGCTGGTCGCCCTCGACTTCGACGGGGTGCTGTCCCCCCTGGTCGACGAGCCGTCGGCGGCCCGGCCGCTGCCGGAGGCGGTGGCGGCCCTGGAGCGCCTCGTCGCCACGACCGACGTGGCCCTCGTCTCCGGGCGCGACCTGGACGACCTGCGGGCGTGCGCGGCCCCGCCGGCGGGCGTCGTGCTGGTCGGCGGGCACGGGACGCAGAGCTCCCTGGAGGGCGCCGCGGGCGGGCAGACGCTCAGCGCGGCGGAGGCGGCGCTGCTGGAGCGCCTGGGCGCCGCCCTGGACGGCATCGCCGCGGGCCGCGCGGGGGTCCACGTGGAGCGCAAGCCCATGTCGGCGGTCCTGCACACCCGGCGGGCCTCGCGCCCGGACGCCGAGGCGGCGACGGCGCAGGCGCTGGCCGGGCCGGCGACGTGGGAGGGCGTGCACCCGCTGCGCGGCAAGGAGGTCGTCGAGCTCGGCGTGGTGCAGCTGGGCAAGGGGGCGGGGCTGCTGCGGCTGCGCGAGCGGCTGTCCGCGCAGGGTCCCCCCGTGGCGGCGGTCCTCTTCGCCGGCGACGACGTGACCGACGAGAACGCCTTCGCCGCGCTCTCCCCCGCCGACGGCGACGTCACCGTGAAGGTCGGGGAGGGCCCGACCGCGGCGTCGCTGCGGGTGGGCTCCCCCGTCGAGGTGGCGCAGCTGCTGCACGCGCTGGCCGACCTGCGCGGCTGAGGCGCCGCGGTCCTCAGCGGACGGTCGTCGCCGCGCGCTCGCGCTGGCGCCGCACGTAGGCCCGCGCCCACGGGTCGGCGAAGCGGGCCAGCACCGGCCCGAGGACGGCCATCGCCAGGACGTACGCGGCGGCGAGGGCGGCGAGCTGGGGGTCCACCCCGGCGGCGGTGGCGAGCCCGGCGATGACGATGGAGAACTCCCCGCGCGGGATGAGCGCGGCCCCGGCGCGGATGCGGCCCGGGACGGCGATGCCGGCGCGCTTCGCCGCGACCCACCCGGTGACGAGCTTGGTCAGGACGCCGACGACGACGAGCCCGAGGGCCGGCAGCAGGACCGGGGGCAGGCTGCTGGGGTCGGTGGAGAGGCCGAAGGAGACGAAGAACACGGCGGCGAAGAGGTCGCGCAGCGGTTCGAGCCGGTGGTGGGTCTCCTCCTCCAGGTCGTTGGAGAGGCTGATGCCGAGGAGGAAGGCGCCGACCGCGGCGGAGACGTGCAGCTGCTCGGCGACGCCGGCGACCAGCAGCGCGAGGCCGAGGACGCGCAGCAGGGTCACCTCCCCGGAGCCCCCGGAGACGAACTTCGAGATGACCGACCCCCAGCGCAGCGCCACCACGAGGGCGACGGCGAGGCAGGCGAGGGCGATGAGGACCGAGCCGGTCGCCTCCCACACCCCGGAGGCGGCGAGGACGGCGGTGAGGATCGGCAGGTAGACGGCCATCCCGAGGTCCTCCAGGACCAGGATGCCGAGGATGGAGGGGGTCTCCCGGTTGCCGAGGCGGCCGAGGTCGGCGAGGACCTTGGCGACGATGCCGGAGGAGCTGACGGCGGTGATGCCGAACATGGCCAGCGCCCCGACGGGGCCGAAGCCCAGCAGCAGCCCGAACGCCGCGCCGGGCAGCCCGTTGAGGAGGAGGTCCAGGACGCCGACGGGGGCCTGCCGGCGCAGGTTGCCCAGCAGGTCACCGGCGGAGTACTCCAGCCCCAGCAGCAGCAGGAGCATGACGACGCCGATCTGCGACGCCGCTTCGAGGAAGGCGTCGGGGGCGTTCAGCGGGACGACGCCGCCGGCCCCGAAGGCGAGGCCGGCGAGCAGGTAGAGCGGGACCGGGGAGATCCCCAGCCGTCCGGCGAGGCGACCGACGAGACCGAGCCCGAAGATGACCGCGCCGAGCTCGATGAGCAGAGCAGCGGTGTGCACCTGTCGAGTTCCGTCCTCTCAGTCCGTGGGGCGACCGCGCCGGTCAGCCGTGCTGCAGCAGCTCGGCGGTGGCGCGCACGCCCTCCTGCGTCCCCACGACCACGATCTTGTCACCGGAGCGGAAGGCCTGGGACGGCGCGGGCGAGGGGGTCACCTCCCCGTTGCGCACGAGGGCGACGACGGAGGCGCCGGTGCGGCTGCGGATGGCCGCGTCGGCGAGGGTCTTCCCGACGTAGGGCGAGCCGGCCTCGAGGTAGATGCCCTCGGTGGCCAGGCCCTCGATCTGCTCGCGCAGCCGGGCGAGGCGCTCGATGACCCGCGGCTGGCCCAGCAGCTCGGCCAGGACCTCGGCCTCGTCGCCGTCGAGGTCCACGACGGCGTGGCACGCGTCGGGGTCGTCCTGGGAGTAGACGAGCAGCTCGCGCTCACCGCCGCGCGTGGAGATCACGCCGATGCGGCGACCGCGCGCGGTGGTGAAGTCGTGCCGCAGGCCGACGCCCGGCAGCTTGGTCTCTTCCAGGTCCACGGTCCCAGTGTCCTCCACGAGTGCGGGAGCCGACGACCAGGGCGCCGGCTGTCCCCCGGACGCCACGTCGTCGCGACGTCCCGAGGGGTTCAACGCGCAGTGACGTCGAGAACATCCCGCGCGCGGCCCTTGCCCCCGCTCCGTTCGTCGTGCATGATCCGAGCACCGCAGCGTCGCGACCGTCCCACCAGGGCCCGGCAGCGACGCCGAGGACAACTGAAGACCCCATTCCACAACGGATCGTCCGGCACGTACCTGCCGGTGGAAGGACACACGACGATGGCTACGGTCACGTTCGACAAGGCCACGCGCATCTACCCCGGCGGCGACAAGCCCGCGGTGGACGCCCTCGACCTGCACGTGGAGGACGGCGAGTTCCTCGTCCTCGTCGGCCCCTCGGGCTGCGGCAAGTCCACCTCGCTGCGCATGCTCGCCGGTCTGGAGGACGTCAACGGCGGACGCATCCTCATCGGCGACCGCGACGTCACCACCGTCCCGCCCAAGG
Organism: Kineococcus radiotolerans SRS30216 = ATCC BAA-149; assembly: GCF_000017305.1. GTDB lineage: Bacteria > Actinomycetota > Actinomycetes > Actinomycetales > Kineococcaceae > Kineococcus > Kineococcus radiotolerans. Next base: position 1,372,811 of record NC_009664.2, read on the forward strand.
ACCGCGACATCGCGATGGTGTTCCAGAACTACGCGCTCTACCCGCACATGACGGTCGCCGACAACATGGGCTTCGCCCTGAAGATCGCCGGCACCCCCAAGGACGAGATCAAGCGCCGCGTGCAGGAAGCCGCGAAGATCCTCGACCTCGAGCAGTACCTCACCCGCAAGCCCAAGGCCCTCTCCGGCGGTCAGCGCCAGCGCGTGGCCATGGGCCGCGCCATCGTCCGCCAGCCGCAGGTCTTCCTCATGGACGAGCCGCTGTCCAACCTCGACGCCAAGCTGCGCGTGCAGACCCGCACCCAGATCGCCTCCCTGCAGCGCCGCCTGGCCGTCACCACCGTCTACGTCACCCACGACCAGGTCGAGGCCATGACGATGGGCGACCGCGTCGCGGTGCTCAAGGACGGTCTGCTGCAGCAGGTCGACACCCCCCGCCGCATGTACGACCACCCCAACAACGTCTTCGTCGCCGGCTTCATCGGCTCCCCGGCCATGAACCTGCTGACCCTCGACGTCACCGACGGCGGCGTGCGCTTCGGCGACACCGTGCACCCGGTGGAGCGCCACCTGCTCACCGGCGCGGGCAGCAAGATGACCCTGGGCGTGCGCCCGGAGGACCTGGAGCTGTCCACCTCCGGTCTGCCCGTGCAGGTCGAGGTCGTCGAGGAGCTCGGCGCCGACGCCTACATCTACGGCTCCCTCGCCCAGCCCGGCAGCGAGTCCCACCAGGTCATCGCCCGCGTCGACGGCCGCCGTCCCCCGGAGAAGGGCTCGACGGTCCACTTCACCCCGAAGCAGGGTCACGTGCACCTGTTCGACCACACCTCGGGCCAGCGGATCGAGAACTGACGTCCTGATCGACGGCGGGGGCCGTCACTCCCGAGCGGAGTGGCGGCCCCTCGTCACGTCCGGGGGTGCTGACGCCCCGGACCGGTCCCGGTGTTGAGAGGATGGGGTTCGTGAGCACCTCGACGGCGGCGTCCCTGCAGATCACGGCGGCCCGGCCGTACCCCGAGCTCCTGGACCTCCCGTGGGAGGTCCCGCTCGAGGAGTGGCCCGAGGAGCACCTCGCGGCGCTGCCCCGCGGCATCTCCCGGCACATCGTCCGCTTCGTCAAGGTGGGCGGCCGGGTCATCGCGGTGAAGGAGACCAACGCGGAGATCGCCCACCGCGAGTACCGGATGCTGCGCATGCTGAACCGCCTCGACGTGCCCTCCGTGGCGCCGGTGGCCGTCATCACCGGCCGGGTGGACCGCCACGGGGAACCGCTGAACTCGGTGCTCGTCACCCGCCACCTGCAGTACTCCCTGCCCTACCGGGCCCTCTACAGCCAGACGCTGCGCCCCGACACCGCCAAGCGGGCCGTCGACGCGCTCGCGGTGCTGCTGGTGAAGCTGCACCTGACGGGCTTCTACTGGGGCGACGTGTCGCTGTCGAACACCCTCTTCCGCCGCGACGCCGGGGCCTTCGCGGCGTACCTGGTGGACGCCGAGACCGGGGAGCTCTACGACGAGCTGTCCCCCGGCCAGCGCAACTACGACCTGGACCTGGCCCGCACCAACATCGCCGGCGAGCTCATGGACGTCGTCGCCTCGGAGGCGCTGGACGCCGACCTCGACGAGGTCATCGCCATCGCCGACCGCATCGTCTCCCGCTACCGCGCGCTGTGGTCGGAGCTGACGGAGGCGGAGTCGTTCGAGCGCGGTGACCGCTGGCGCGTGGAGGCCCGCATCCGCCGCCTCAACGACCTCGGGTTCGACGTCGGCGAGCTGGCCATCACGACCGACATCGACGGGACCTCGGTGCGCATCGAGCCGAAGGTCGTCGACGCGGGGCACCACTCCCGGCGGTTGCTGCGGCTGACCGGTCTGGACGCGGAGGAGAACCAGGCGCGGCGCCTGCTCAACGACCTGGACTCCTACACCGCGGCCACCGACCGCCAGGGCGAGGACGAGGAGATCGTCGCCCACGACTGGATGGCCGACGTCTTCGAACCGGTGCAGCGGGCCGTCCCCCGCGAGATGCGGGGCAAGCTGGAGGCTGCTGAACTGTTCCACGAGGTCCTGGAGCACCGCTGGTACCTCTCCGAGCGGGCCGGCCGCGACGTCGGCCTGGAGGAGGCGGTGAACTCCTACGTGGTGGGCGTCCTGCCCGCCAAGCCCGACGAACGGGCCGTGCTCGGGGTGGACACCGAGGCCATCCGGGTCATCGCCGACGACTGAACGTCCCTGGAGGACACCCTTGCCCGCTCCTGCGAAACCCCGCGTCGCCCTGACCGGTGCGGCCGGCCGCCTCGGCCGCGTCGTGCTCCGCGACCTGCTCGACCACGGGTACTCCGTGCTGGCCCTGGACAAGGTCCGGCCGGCGACCCTGCTCCCCGGTGACGACGGGCAGTTCGTGCCGATCGACCTCGCCGACCACGGCCAGGTCGTGGAGGCCCTGACCGGGGCCATCGAGGAGCGCCCCGGTCCCTTCGTCGGCGTCGTCCACCTGGGCGCGATCCCGGCCCCCGGGCTGGCGCCCAACGCGGTGACGTTCCGGAACAACTCGGCCGCGACCTGGAACGTCTTCGACGCCGCCCGGGCCGCGGGGATCCGCAACGTGGTCTGGGCCTCCAGCGAGACGGTGCTGGGCCTGCCCTTCGAGGCCGCTCCCCCGCCCTACGCGCCGCTGGACGAGGAGTACCGGGTCCGTCCGGAGTCGACGTACTCGCTGGTGAAGGCCCTCGAGGAGGAGATGGCGCACCACTTCTGCCGGTGGAACCCCGAGCTGACGATGACGGGCCTGCGCTTCTCCAACGTCATGCACGTCGAGGACTACGCCCAGTTCCCCTCCTTCGACGCCGACCCGACGCTGCGCAAGTGGAACCTGTGGGGCTACATCGACGCCCGGGACGGCGCGCAGGCGGTGCGGTTGTCCCTGCAGCGGCGGGAGCCGGGGGTGGAGGTGTGCATCGTGGCGAACGCCGACACGGTGATGTCGCGCTCCTCGGCGGAGCTGATGGCCGAGGTGTACCCCGGGGTCGAGGTGCGCCGGGAGCTCGGTGAGCACGAGACCCTGCTGTCGATCGACAAGGCTCGCCGGCTGCTCGGCTTCGAACCCGAGCACTCCTGGCGCGACCACGTCTGACCCTCCCCGCCCGCCGGGTCGGACCCCCGGGTCAGACCTGGCGGGCCAGGGCGGTCGCGGCGAACTTCGCGTCCGGGTCGAGGACGTCGAGCATCTTCGTCATCGTCGCGTCGAGGTCGGCGAGGTCCTCGGGGGCGAGGGGGTCGAAGACGAGCTGCCGGACGCGTTCGACGTGGCCGGGGGCGGAGGCGACGACCTTCTCGTAGCCGCTGTCGGTGAGCACGGCCACCTGACCGCGGCCGTCGGAGGCGCTCCGCTCGCGCCGGACCCAGCCGTCGCGCTCCAGCCGGCTCACGACGTGGGAGATCCGCGAGGGGCTGGCGTTGGAGCGGGCGCCGAGCTCGCTCATCCGCAGGCTGCGCGAGGGTTCCTCCGACAGCATCGCCAGGGTGAGGTAGGCGGTCTTGGTGAGGTCGGCGTCGCGCTGGAGCTGGGCGTCGAGCGCAGCGGGGAGGAGTTCCATGAGCGCGCTCAGCCGCAGCCACACCCGGCGTTCGTCGGCGGACAGCCAGCGGGGGCTCTGATCGTTCATCCCGCCATGGTAGCAGATAGTTGCAGATTAAAATAGTCTGCGTCCGCGGGACGGCCCGGCCCAGCCCGGCCGGACCCTCCCGCGGGCCCCCCGCTCAGCGGTGGCGGGCGACCTCGTACAGCGCGATGCCCGCGGCGACACCCGCGTTCAGCGACTCGAAGGCACCGGCCATCGGGATGCTGACGACCTGGTCGCACTTCTCCCGCACCAGCCGCGACAGCCCCGCGCCCTCGGCCCCGACGACGAGGACGAGCGGACCGTCGGCGAGCTTGAGCTGCGGGAGCAGGACGTCGCCCTCCGCGTCGAGACCCACGACGAACAACCCGGCCTTCTGGTACTCCTCGATGGCGCGGACGAGGTTCGTCGCGCGCGCCACCGGGGTGCGGGCCGCCGCCCCGGCCGACGTCTTCCACGCCGAGGCGGTCATGCCGGCCGCGCGACGCTCGGGGACGACGACGCCGTGCCCGCCGAACGCGGCGACCGAGCGGACGACCGCCCCGAGGTTGCGCGGGTCGGTCACCCCGTCGAGGGCGACGACCAGCGCCGGGCGACCGGAGTCCGCGGCGCGGTCCAGCAGGTCCATCGGGTGGGCGTAGTCGTAGGGCGGGACGGTGGCCGCGACGCCCTGGTGGACGGCGTTCTCGGTGTGGCGGTCGAGGTCCTGGCGGGAGGCCTCCAGCAGCGGGATGCCCTTGTCGCCCGCCGCGGCGAGGATCTCCTTGACCCGCTCGTCCGTCTCGATGCGCGAGGCGACGTAGATGCCGGTGATCGGCAGTTCCGCGCGCAGCGCCTCGACGATGGAGTTCCGGCCCGCGATCCACTCGGTCTCACCGGCCGGCTTGCGCCGCGCCGGCGGACGACCGCCGGGGCGGCCGTTCGTCGTGGCCGCCTTGTGCGCGGCCTTGGCCGCCGCCTTCGCCGCCGGGTGGTACGGGCGCTCGCTCGCCTTCGGCGTCGGGCCCCGCCCCTCCAGGCTGCGGCGGTTCTTGCCGCCGGAACCGACGGTCGGACCCTTCTTGCCCTTGCTGACAGCGCCGCGACGCTGGGAGTTCCCTGCCACTACTGCTCACCCTCCAGAGCCCACCGTGCCCCGGTGGGGGTGTCCTCGATCACGATGCCCGCGCTCTTCAGGGAGTCGCGCACCGCGTCGGCGGTGGCGAAGTCCTTCGTGGCGCGAGCGGTTGCCCGGTCCTCCAGCCGAGCACGCACCAGCACGTCCAGTGCGGTGCGCGCGGCGTCGGAACCGGTGGTCTGCGACGCCCAGGGTTCGGCGAACGGGTCCAGCCCCAGCACGTCGAGGCCGGCGCGCAGCTGCCCGGCGGCCGTGCGCAGCGCCGCCTCGTCGCCGGCGGCGAGGGCGGAGTTCCCGGCGCGGGCGGTCTCGTGCAGGACCGCGAGCGCCGTGGGGGTCGCCAGGTCGTCGTCCATCGCGGCGGCGAACGCCGCGGGGACCTCCCCCGCCGCGAGCCCGCCGAGGCGCTCGGCGGCCCGGCGCAGGAGACCCTCCAGCCGCGAGTAGGCGGCCTCGGCCTCCACCAGGGAGTTCTCGGAGTGCTCCAGGTGCGTGCGGTAGTGCCCGGAGACGAGGTAGTAGCGCAGCACGACCGCGCGGTGGGTCTCCAGCAGGTGCGGGACGCCGAGGACGTTGCCGAGGGACTTGCTCATCTTCTCGCCCGACATGGTGACGAAGTGGTTGTGCAGCCAGAAGTTCGCGAAGCCGTCGCCCGCGGCGCGCGACTGGGCCTGCTCGTTCTCGTGGTGGGGGAAGCGCAGGTCCAGGCCGCCGCCGTGGACGTCGAAGCGCGGGCCGAGGTAGCGACCGGCCATCGCCGAGCACTCCAGGTGCCAGCCGGGCCGGCCGCGGCCCCACGGGGTCGCCCAGGACGCCGTCGCCGGCTCCCCGGGCTTGGCGCCCTTCCAGAGGGCGAAGTCGCGGGGGTCGCGCTTGCCGCGGGGGTCGGCGTCGGCGGCCGGCTCCATGTCGTCGAGGCGCTGGTGGGTCAGCTCCCCGTAGGCCGGCCAGGACCGGACGTCGAAGTAGACGTCGCCGGAGCCGTCGGCGGCCGCGTAGGCGTGCCCGCGCTCGACCAGCCGCTGGATCAGCTCGACCATCTCGGGGACGTGGCCGGTGGCGCGCGGCTCGACGGTGGGGGGCAGGACGCCGAGGGCGGCGTAGGCGGCGGAGAACTCGCGCTCGAAGCGGTAGGCGTGGGCCCACCACTCCGTGCCCGCCTCGGCGGCCTTGGCGAGGATCTTGTCGTCGATGTCGGTGACGTTGCGGACCAGCGTCACCTCGTACCCGCTGCGCACCAGCCAGCGGCGCAGGACGTCGAAGACGACCTGGGCGCGGACGTGGCCGAGGTGGGGTGACCCCTGCGGCGTGGCGCCGCAGACGTAGATGCCGACCTGCCCGGGGACGAGCGGCGCGAACTCGCGCACCGCGCCGGCGGCGCTGTCGTGCAGGTGGAGGGTCACGGGCTCCAGGCTACCGGGGCGCGCCGCCTGTCCGGGGCCGTCGCTAGGGTCGTCCCCATGGCCTGGACCGTTCCCGGAGTGATCTCGCGCGCCAAGGGCGCCCCCGTCGAGACCGTCGACATCGTGGTGCCCGAGCCGATCGCGGGCGAGGTCGTCGTCGACGTCGCCGCGTGCGGGGTCTGCCACACCGACCTGCACTACCGCGAGGGCGGGATCAACGACGACTACCCCTTCCTCCTCGGCCACGAGGCCGCCGGCACCGTCGCGCAGGTCGGCGAGGGCGTCACGAACGTCGCCGTCGGCGACGCCGTCGTCCTCAACTGGCGCGCGGTGTGCGGGGAGTGCCGGGCGTGCAAGCGCGGGCGCCCGCAGTACTGCTTCGCCACCCGCAACGCGAGCCAGAAGATGACGCTGACCGACGGCACCCCGCTCTCCCCCGCCCTGGGCATCGGCGCCTTCACCCCCAAGACCCTCGTCGCCGCCGGTCAGGCCACCAGGATCGACACCTCGATCTACGACGGCTCCACCACCGGCTTCGACCCCGCCGTCGCGGGCCTGCTGGGGTGCGGGGTCATGGCCGGCATCGGGGCCGCGGTCAACACCGCCCCCGTGCAGCGCGGGGACACCGTCGCCGTCATCGGCTGCGGCGGCGTGGGGTGCGCGGCGATCGCCGGGGCCGTCCTGGCCGGGGCGCGCCGGGTCATCGCCGTCGACCTCGACGACCGGAAGCTGGCCTGGGCGCGGCAGCTCGGGGCGACCCACACCGTCAACTCGCGCGGGCTCTCCGAGGACGAGGTCGTGAAGGCCGTCCAGGACCTCACCGACTCTTTCGGCGCCGACGTCGTCATCGACGCCGTGGGCCGCCCGGAGACCTGGCGGCAGGCGTTCTACGCCCGCGACCTCGCCGGCACCGTCGTCCTCGTCGGGGTCCCCACCCCGGACATGCAGCTGCAGGTGCCGCTGCTGGACGTCTTCGGGCGCGGCGGGGCGCTGAAGTCCTCCTGGTACGGCGACTGCCTGCCCGAGCGGGACTTCCCGGCGCTGCTGGAGCTGCACGCCGACGGCCGCCTGCCCCTGGACGCGTTCGTCTCCGAGCGCATCGGCCTCGGCGACGTCGAGGAGGCCTTCGCCACCATGAAGGCCGGCGGGGTCCTGCGCAGCGTGGTGGTCCTGTGAGCGCCCGGATCGAGCACCTCGTCACGTCGGGCACGTTCAGCCTCGACGGGCAGACCTTCGACGTGGACAACAACGTGTGGATCGTCGGCGACGACCGCGAGGTCGTCGTCCTCGACGCCCCCCACGACGTGGACGTCATCGCCGCCGCGATCGGCGAGCGCACGCTGCTGGCCGTCCTGTGCACCCACGCCCACGACGACCACGTCCGGCGGGCCCCCGCCCTGGCCGGGAGGTTCAGCACCCCCGAGCGGCGGGTGCCGGTCCTGCTGCACCCCGCCGACCGCGAGGTCTGGGACCTCACCCACCCCGGGGTGGCCACCACCGACCTCTCGAACGGGGAGGTCGTGACCGTGGCCGGGACGGAGCTGCACGTCCTGCACACCCCCGGGCACACCCCGGGCGCGGTCAGCGTCTACGCGCCGGAGCTCTCGACGGTCTTCACCGGCGACACCCTCTTCGCCGGCGGGCCCGGGGCCACGGGCCGCTCGTTCTCGGACTTCGCCACGATCGTCGACTCGATCCGCGACGTCCTCTTCGAGCTGCCCGCCGACACCCGCGTCCACACCGGCCACGGCGAGGACACCACGATCGGCGACGAGTCCCCGCACCTGCAGGAGTGGATCGCCCGCGGGCACTGAGGCGCCCGGCTCAGGACGGGGCGGACCCCGGCCGGTCGTCGGCGGCCTCGGCGACGATCCGGTCGGCGAGCTCGGCGCCGTAGCGCTCGCGCACGCGCCCGCGCACCTCGGCGTCGCCCTGCGGCACCGGCTCGAGGAACACCTCGGCGACGTCGGGGAACCGCTCGCGCAGCGTGCGGCCGATGCGGACGGTGGCCCGCTCCACCTCGGCGCCGGTCAGGGTGTCGACGAGGTCCAGGCGGGCGCAGACCAGGACCTGGTCGGTGCCCAGCTGGACCGTCAGCAGGTCCACCACCGCCTCGACCTCCGGCTCGTCGCCGAGGTGGACGAGGACGGAGCTCACCAGCCGCGGATCGGCCTGGACCCCGGTGAGCAGGCGCATGTTCGTCCGTGCCAGCCGGACCGCGACGAGGGCCAGCAGCAGCGCGATGCAGAGGCTGGCGATCCCGTCGTAGACCCCCGAGCCGGTGACCTGGTGCATCGCGGTGCCCGCGCCGGCCAGCAGCAGCCCGGCCAGCGCGGCGCTGTCCTCGAACACGACCGTGGTCGCGGTGGGGTCGTCGGTGGTGCGCAGGAACTCGCGGAAGCCCTGCCGCTTCTCCCGGGCCTCCCCCCGCGTCTGCTTCAGGCCCTTCAGCAGCGAGGAGCCCTCCAGGACGAAGGCGACGGCCAGCACGACGTAGGAGACCAGCGGGCTCTCCAGGTCGTGCGACTCCGACGTCAGCGCCTCCACGCCCTCGTAGGCGGAGTACAGCGCGCCGGTGACGAAGATCGAGCCGGCGGCGACCAGGGCCCAGAAGTAGCGGGCCCGGCCGTAGCCGAGGGGGTGCTCGCGGTCGGCGGGGCGGGCGCTGGTGCGCAGGGCCGTCAGCAGGAACACCTCGTTGACGGTGTCGGCCACCGAGTGCGCGGTCTCCGCGGCCATGGCCGCGGAGCCCGTGACGACCGCCGCGACGCCCTTGGCGACGGCGATGAGGGCGTTGGCGCCGAGGGCGACCAGGACGGTGGCGGTGCTCTCGCCACCGCCGGTTCCCGGGCTCCGGTGGTTCGTCGGGGAAACGGTCGAGGACACGGCGAGACGCTAGGCCCCCGCCGGGCTCCGCGCGCGCGGAACGGCCCCGCGGACCCCTCCCCGGTCGCGGGGTGCCCCCTCGCGGTTCTCCTGAGAGCATCCACACCGTGAGCGACCAGCAGGGCGTCCCGCCCACCACCCCACCCGAGACCCCCCGAGAACGGCCGACCGCGGCCGTCGAGCGCGGGGTCACCCAGGCCTCCCAGTGGGCGCTGCGGCTGCTCGTGATCGGCCTCGGCGTCGCCGGGCTCATCTGGCTGCTCGGCAAGGGCTGGTCGCTGCTGCTCCCGCTGCTGCTGGCGATCCTGCTCAGCGCCGTCCTGTGGCCGCTGGCCCACGTGCTGCGGGCGGTGATGCCGCGCGCGCTCGCGGCCGGGCTCTCCATCGTGCTGCTCGTCGCCGTGGTGGTGGGCATCTTCGCCGCCCTCATCCCCAACGTGGCCAGCCAGGCCGGTGACGTCGCGGACTCGGCCGTCGCCGGGCTGGACCAGGTCCAGACCTGGGTGGCCGGGCCGCCGCTGAACCTCGGCGACGACGAGGTCGGCAACCTGGTCAACCAGGGCATCGCCGAGCTGCAGACCAACGCGCAGAGCATCGCCCTCAGCGTCGTCGGCGGGGTCGGCACGGTGGGCGCCAGCGTCGGCTCCGGGCTCATCACCTTCCTGCTCGTGCTGGTCCTGACCTTCTTCTGCCTCTCCGACGGCGACCGGCTGCTGCCGTGGTCGCGGCGCTGGATGGGCGCGCAGGCCCACCGGCACACCGTCGCGCTGGGGGGCCGGATCTGGGCCGCGATCCGCGGCTACATCCTGTCCCAGGCCGCCGTGGCCCTCGTGGACGCGGTCTTCATCGGCGTCGGGCTGGCCATCATCGGCGTCCCCTTCGCCCTGCCGCTGGCGGTGACGATCTTCTTCGCCGCGTTCATCCCCATCGTGGGCGCCGTCGTGACCGGCGTGCTGGCCGTCCTCGTCGCCCTGGTGACGCTGGGCTGGGTGCAGGCCCTCATCGTCCTCGGGATCGTGCTGCTGGTGCAGCAGCTGGAGGGCAACGTCCTGCAGCCGCTGCTGGTGGGCAAGTCCCTCGCCCTGCACCCCGCGGTGGTCATCGGCTCGGTGACGATCGGCGGCACCCTCTTCGGGATCGTCGGCGCCTTCCTCGCCGTCCCCGTCGCCGCGATCCTCACCGTGATCCTGCGCTACGTCCACCACGAGCTCGTCCCCGACGAGCCGGAGAACCCCAAGGCCCACGACAGCGGGAACAAGCGCCGGCGCCGGGTCCCCTCCCCCGCCGACACCGGGGTTCCGGCGGACGCCGCGACGGCCCCGGAACCCCGCCCGGGAGCCTGAGCCCGGTCCCCGGCACCGGTCCCGCCCGGGGGCTCAGGCCCCCGGCGGGACCACCGCCCGGCGCACGCGGTCGCCGTCCCGGGCGGCGGCCGCGGCGCGCTCCCCCGTGACGCCCACCGCCCCCAGGCACGCCGCCGCGACCTGCGCGGCCAGGCCCGGGGTCGGAGGCAGGGACGGGGCCATCTCGACCAGGTGCAGGCAGGCGTGGCCCAGGACCGCCGGCTCCACCGGGTGCCCGGCGGGGACGAGGTCGGCGGCGAGGGCGGCGTAGACGGCCAGCAGCCGGCGCCGGTGGTCGCGGAACACCTCGAACCGCGGCTGCCGGACCTCCGGCACGACGTAGAGCGCCGCGACGCCCAGCGGCCCCGCCAGCAGCGTCCCGACGTCGACAACGACCAGGGCGTGCAGGGCCGCCGCCGGGTCCGCCGCCGCCGAGCGCAGCGCGTCGGCGACGTCCAGGGTCGGGCGGACCGAGGCCTCCAGCAGCTCCCGCAGGATCTCGTCCTTGCCCGCGAAGTGGTAGTACAGCGAGGCCTGCCGGATCCCCACCCGCTCGGCGATGGCCCGCGTCGAGGTCGCCGCGTACCCGGACTCCCCGAACAGCGCCGCCGCGGCGTCGAGGATCTCCTGGCGCGGGGTGCGCCCGGACCCGGCGCCCGCGCGGGTGCGGGGACGGCCGACCCGCCCCGTCCCCGCCGCCCCCGGCTCCCGGCGCGCGACCCCGCTGCTCACCGCGCCGATGCTGCCACGACCCCCCGCTGCGCCGGGCCGCGGGCGGCGCGCGCCGCGGGCCACGAGCCGAACGTCGTGATCTCCTCCGCCCCGGCCAGCGCCACCGGCTCGGCCAGGAAGCCGCGCACGACGCGGCCGTCGTCGAGGGTGACCGCCCCGATGGTCATCGGCGGCGGCAGCGCGGCGACGAAGGTCCCGAACCCGGCCGCGGGCAGCCGCCACACCTCCCCCGCGATCGAGGCCCCCGCCGGGTCGTCGCCGGCGACGCGCACCGCCCCCGGTTTCGGGGGGACGGTGTCGAGGGCGAACAGCCGGTACCGCGCCGCGGTCCGCGCCGGGCCGACCAGGCTGCCCCCGGCCGCGACGAGCTCGTGGTTCAGCGGCTGCCCCGACAGGTGCGCGCCGACGACGAGCAGGTCGACGCCCGGGTCCGCCCAGCGCGCCGCCAGCACCGCGAGCGCCCGGTCGCTGAACGCCGGGCCGGTGAGCATCACCCCGAACGGCAGCCCGGCGACCGTCCCGGCCGGGACGGCGAGGGAGGCCAGGTCGAGCAGGTTGGCGAAGTTCGTGAACCGCCCCAGCCGCGAGTTCACCCCGACCGGGTCGGCCGCGACCTCGGCCAGCGTCGGGTGGGCCGTCGTCGTCGGGGTGAGCAGCGCGTCGAACCCGGCCAGCACCTCCCGCGAGCGCGCGGCGAGGACGTCGAGGCGCTCGCGGTCGCGGAAGACCTCCACGGCGCTCACGCGCTCCCCGGCGAGGACGATCCCGGCGACCACGGGGTCGAGGTCGGTGCCGACGAGGTCGGCGTGCTCGGCGACGTGGCGCCCCACCGCCGCGGTGCGCTCGGCGACGAAGGCGCCGCCGTAGAGCAGCTCGGCGACGGCCAGCAGCGGGGCGACGTCGACCTCGACGACCTCGGCCCCGGTGGCCCGGACCCGTTCGACGTGGGCGGCGAAGGCCTCCGCCCAGCCCGCGGCGAGACCGTCGAGGTGCTCGGGGCCCGGGACGGCGATCCGCGGGCGGGCCGGCGGCGCCGGGCGCGGCACGTCCTCGCGGGCGAGGGGGTCGAGGCCGTCGGGGCCGGTGAGCAGTTCCGCGGTGCGCCGGGCGAGGTCGAGGTCGCGGGCGAAGACGGTGACGCAGTCGAGGCTGCGGCAGGCGGGCACGACCCCGGTGGCCGGGACGAGGCCGCGGGTCGGCTTCACCCCGACGATCCCGTGCAGGGCGGCCGGGACCCGTCCCGAACCGGCCGTGTCGGTGCCCAGGGCCACGTCGACGAGGCCGAGGGCGACCGCGACGGCGGACCCGGAGCTGGACCCGCCGGAGATCCGGTCCGGGGCGAAGGCGTGGCGGACCGCGCCGTGGGGGCTGCGCGTGCCGACCAGGCCGGTGGCGAACTGGTCCAGGTTCGTCTTGCCCAGCACCAGCGCCCCCGCCGCCCGCAGCCGGGCCACCGCGGTCGCGTCCACCGCGGGCCGGTACGCGAACGACGGCGCCCCGGCCGTGGTCGGCAGCCCGGCGACGTCGATGTTGTCCTTCACCGCGACGAGGATCCCCGCCAGCGGCGCGGCGGGGTCCACCCCGGCGGCCTCGGCGAGGACCTCGGCCTCCGGGCGCAGGGCGATCCACACCTCGGGCCGGTCGGCCGCGGCGATCCGGGCGTAGGCGTCGCGCACCACCTGCTGGAGGTTCACGCGGCCGCCCCCGTCGCGGGGCGCACGGAGAACAGGACCTGGCCGGCGGTGACGGCCTCCCCGGGCTTCACGTACACCTCGAGCAGCTCCCCGTCGGCGGGCGCGGTCACGGCGGTCTCCATCTTCATGGCCTCCAGGGCGAGGACGCGGTCCCCGGCGGCGAGGTCCGCGCCGGGGTCGGCCGACACCTGCCAGACGGTCGCGGCGAACGGGGCTTCGACGCCGACGGCGCCGGCGGGCAGGTCGACGGGCCCGGCGGCGACGGCCGGGGCCGGTTCGGGACGGACGTCGAACTCCCCCGACGCGCGCCAGCGGTCCTTCTCGGCCGCGAACGCCGCGGCCTGCTGCGCGCGGAACGCGGCGATGGAGGAGGCGTTGTCGGCGAGGAAGCGCTCGTGCTTGGCGAGGGAGAACGTCCCGTCCTCGGTCTCGAACTCCCCCCGCCCGGCGTCGGTCTCGGCGCGCAGCTCCAGCAGCTCCTCCGCGGAGACCGGGTACCACTCGATGCGGTCGAAGAACCGCAGGGCCCACGGGTTCTCCCGGAACAGCCCGCCGCGGCGGAACCGGTTCCACACCTGCACGGTCCGCCCGACGAACTGGTAGCCGCCGGGTCCCTCCATGCCGTAGACGCAGAGGTAGGCGCCCCCGATGCCCACGGAGTTCTCCGCGGTCCAGGTGCGGGCCGGGTTGTACTTCGTCGTGACCAGCCGGTGCCGGGGGTCCAGCGGGGTCGCGACGGGGGCGCCGAGGTAGACGTCGCCGAGACCGAGGACGAGGTACTGCGCGTCGAAGACCGTCCGGTGCACGTCGTCGACGGAGTCCAGGCCGTTCATGCGGGCGATGAACTCGATGTTCGACGGCGTCCACGGCGCGTCGGCGCGGACCCCGGCGACGTAGCGCTCGATGGCCAGCCGGGTGGCGGGGTCGTCCCAGGACAGCGGCAGCCGGACCCGGCGCGAGGGCACCACGAGGTCGTGGGTCGCGGGCAGGGCGTTGTCGAGCTCGCGCAGCAGCCCCACCAGCGAGGAGGCCCGCAGCCGGGCGGGGTCGGTGTGGACCTGCAGGGACCGGATCCCGGGGGTGACGTCGAGGACGCCGGCGGGGCGGTGCTCCTCGAGGGCGCGCATCAGGGCGTGCACCCGCATCCGCAGCCCCAGGTCGAGCACCTGGTCGCCGTACTCGACGAGGACGTTGTCGTCGCCGTCGCGGCGGTAGGTGGCCCCCGGCCGCCCGGGCGAGGCGGGGGTGCGGGCGAGGACCCCGTCGTCGCCGTCCCCGCGGGAGGCGAGGAGGTCCGCGCCCCGCAGCCGGGGGACGCCCGCCTCGGCCTCGCGGACGGGGGTGAACCGCACCCGGTCCCCCGGGCGCAGCTGGCCGAGCTTCCACAGCTCCGCGGAGGCCACGACCGCGGGGCAGACGAAACCCCCCAGGCTCGGGCCGTCGGGGCCGAGCAGGATGGGGGTGTCGCCGGTGAAGTCGATCGCGCCCACGGCGTAGGGGGTGTCGTGGATGTTGGAGGGGTGCAGACCGGCCTCGCCGCCGTCGCTGCGGGCCCAGCGCGGGCGCGGGCCGATGAGGCGGACCCCGGTGCGGGCGGAGTTCAGGTGCACCTCGTAGCCGGTGGCGTAGAACTCGTCGAGGTCGGCGCGGGTGAAGAACTCCGGCGCCGCGTGCGGGCCCTCGGTGACCCCGATCGTCCAGTCCCGCACGTACTCGGGACGGCGCTGCGCCGGGACCGGCCCGGTGACCGGGGAGAGGTCCCCGGCGTCGGCGGGACCGGGACGCAGGACGTCGCCGGCCCGCAGGGCGCGGCCGCCGTGCCCGCCGAAACCCCCGAGGGTGAACGTCGAGGCGCTGCCCAGGTAGCGCGGGACGTCGAGCCCCCCGCGCACGGCCACGGCCAGGCGCAACCCGGGCCCGGTCGCGGTGCCGATGGCCAGCACCGACCCCGCGGGGACCTCGACGGGCTCCCACATGGCGACCTCGACGTCGTCGACGGTGACCGGCGCGGGCGCCCCGGTGACGCAGACCACCGAGTCCACCGAGAACCGCAGCGCGGGACCGGTCGCGGTGACCTCCAGCCCCGGCGCGCCGACGGGGTTCCCCACGGCCAGGTTCGCCTCCCGCAGCGACAGCGGGTCCATCGGCCCCGACGGCGGGACCCCCACCTGCCAGTGCCCGAGGCGGCCGGGCAGGTCCTGGACGGTCGTCATGGCGCCGGGGGCGAGGACGTCGATGCGCGGCTCGGGGTCCGCGGTGACGTCGAGGGTCGAGGTGGAGTGGGTGACCGCGCGCAGCGCCGGGTCGTCCACCAGGGACCGCAGCAGGCCCAGGTTCGTGACGACGCCGTCGACGCGGCTGCCGTCCAGCGCCTCCCCGAGCAGGTCGAGGGCGGCGTCGCGGCCGGGGGCGACGGCGATCACCTTGGCCAGCATCGGGTCGTAGAAGGGGGTGACCTCCAGCCCCGTCTCGATCCAGCCGTCGACGCGGACCCCGGGCAGCGCGGGGAACTCCGCGTTCGTCACCAGGCCGGGGCCGGGGGCGTTGTCCTTCGCCGGGTCCTCGGCGTAGACCCGCGCCTCCACGGCCACGCCCGTCGGGGTCCAGTCGCGGGCGAACACGTCGTCGACGGCGCCGGCGCCGTCGCGGGCCAGGCGCAGCATGAGGTCGACGAGGTCGACGCCGTAGGCGAGCTCGGTGACGGGGTGCTCGACCTGCAGGCGGGTGTTGACCTCCAGGAACGCGACCTCCTCCCGCACCGGGTCGTAGACGAACTCCACGGTGCCCGCCGAGCGGTAGGCCACCGACGTCATGAGTTCCCGGGCGGTGGCGGTCATCCGCTCGCGGACGGCGGCGGGCAGGGCGGGGGCGGGGGCCTCCTCCACGACCTTCTGGTTGCGCCGCTGCAGCGAGCAGTCGCGGTCGCCCAGGACGGCGATCCGGCCCTGCCCGTCGCCGAACACCTGGACCTCGACGTGGCGGGCGGGGCGGACCAGGCGTTCCAGGAACACCCCGGTGGACCCGAAGTTCGCCGCGGCCTGGCGCACGACCCGGTCGTAGGCGGCCCGGACCTCGGCGGGCGTGGCGCACGCCTGCATGCCGATCCCGCCGCCGCCGCCGGTGGCCTTGAGCATGACGGGCAGCCCGACGCTCTCCGCGGCCGCGACGGCCTCGTCGGCGGAGGCGAGCAGCCCCGTCCCGGCGAGCATGGGCACCCCGGCCGCCCCGGCCAGTTCGCGGGCGGTGTGCTTGCTGCCGAACGCGGTGATCTGCTCGGGGGTGGGACCGACGAACGCCAGGCCGGCGTCCTCGCAGGCGCGGGCGAACTCCACGTTCTCGGAGAGGAACCCGTAGCCGGGGTGCACCGCGCCGGCGCCGGTGTCCAGCGCGGCCTGCAGGACCGCGTCGGTGCGCAGGTAGGACTCCCGCGCGGGGGCGGGGCCGAGGCGGACGGCGACGTCGGCCTCGCGGACGTGCGGGGCGGCGCGGTCGGCGTCGGAGAACACCGCGACCGTGCGCAGGCCCAGGTCCCGGGCGGACCGCACGACGCGGCGCGCGATCTCCCCCCGGTTGGCGACGAGCAGGGTGTCGAAGGCGGGGGCGGGGGTCACCGGGGCACCGTCACGATCATGCGCAGGGGCGTGGGGTCGAAGTCGTTGCAGGGGTTGTTGACCTGCGGGCAGTTGGAGACGACGACGAGGACGTCGACCTCCGCGCGCACCGCGACGCGCTTGCCGGGACCGGAGATCCCGTCGACGATCCCGAGGGCGCCGTCGGCCTCGACGGGGACGTTCATGAACCAGTTGAGGTTCGAGACGAGGTCGCGGGCGTCGAGGCCGTGGCGGGCGCCCTCGGCGAGGAAGTTCTCCCGGCAGCCGTGCTGGGCGGCGGTGTGGTGGCCGTAGCGCAGGGTGTTGGACTCCTTGCCGCAGGCGCCGCCGATGGTGTCCTGGCGCTCCACCTCGTTGCCCACGACGGTCATCAGCGGGTTGCCGTGCTGGCTGCGCAGCACCGTCCCCGTGCGCACGTACGCGTTGCCCTGCCAGGCCAGGGTGTCCGGGACGCTGTAGCGCTCGCTGCGGTCGGCGTCGGCGAAGACGAGGCAGTCCGCGGACTGGTTGCCGCCGACGTCGACGATCGTCAGCACGTGACCGGCGCGCACGACCGCCGACCACGGGCCGCGGGCCGCGACGCGGTCGTCGAGGACGACGTCGCCGTCGACGAGGGGCGAACCCCAGTCCCAGCGGGTGCGGCTCCCCGTCTCCGGTGCGGCGGTCGTCATCGTGCCTCCAGGTGGTCGCGGGTGTTCAGGTAGGCGCGGTGCAGTTCCGGGGTGGCGGTGAACCGGGCGTCGCCGGGGCCGGTGGGGGCGCTGCGCCAGGCGTGCACCCGCAGCGGGCCGACGGTGAACCCCGGGCGCGGGTCCAGCGGGTGCGCGGTGTTCGCGAGGAGGACGACCAGCGGCATCTCCGCGAGCAGGTCCACCGACCGGCCCGGGCCGGCGGACCCCAACCAGCGGAAACCCCCGTCGGGTTCGACCCGCACGCCCTGGAAGAACGAGACGCTCGGGGCCAGGTCGCGCGGCCCGAGGCCGTGCTTGCTCGCGGCGAGGGTCAGCAACCCGCGACCGGAGGGGCTCGGGCCCTGCGGGGCCGCGTCGCCGTACCGGCGGACGTTCCAGGCGTCGGAGGTGGTGCCGCAGAACGCGTCGTGGTGCCCGGAGGAGTCCGCGACGATCGTGGCCAGCACCCGGCCGTCGCCGGAGAGCAGCGGGTGCCCCTCCCCGAGGTAGGCCTGCCAGGGGATCTTCTGGGTGTCGGCGACGTTCAGCCGTTCCCAGGGGCCGAGCGCGGAGAGCAGCAGGACGTTCGCGCACGCGTCACCGGTGACGTCGGTGAGGCGCAGCCGGGTCCCGCGGGCCAGGACCCGGGAGGTGTACCCGCCGGGGGCGACGGTCTCGGCCCAGGTGAGGTCGCCCGGGTCGACGTCGTCGGGGGCGAAGGGGGAGGTGGCGGCGGGCAGGTACGGCATGAACTCCGCCGCGGTGCCGGAACGGGCGCGGGCGTCGCCGCGGGCGGCGAGGACGGTCGAGGTGTCCCTGTCGGGGTTCACGCGGGTTCCTCCACGGGTTCGGGGCGGGCGGGGCCGCCGACCTGCAGGGCTCCCAGGACGATGGGACCGCCGTGGCGGGCCCGGTTGCGGCGGTGCAGGACGAGCCCGACGAGCACGGTGGCGCCGATGAACAGCAGGGCGCTGAACCGCAGCCACCAGGTGCCGCCGGTGAGGTCGTAGACGGCGGCGCGCGGCCAGGCCAGGTTGACGACCATGGCGACCTGGTAGACGACCGCGACGGCGTTGACGGCGACGCCCCAGCGGCCGAGGGAGAACAGCGGGCGGCCGAACTCGTCGACGCCGCCGGGCAGGCCGCCGCGCAGGCGGCGCACCAGCAGCGGCAGCGTCACCCCGAGGTAGGCCAGGTACAGCATGGCGATGCAGAGGCTGGCCAGGGCGGTGAACACGGCGCTCTGGTGCCAGTTCACGGCCAGCGCGATCGCGGCGCCGACCCCGACGAGGACGGAGGCCCCGACGGGGGTTCCGGTGCGGACCGAGACCCGGCCCAGGACCCCGGCGAACGGGAACGCCCGCTCCCGCGCCATGGAGTAGACCATCCGGGAACCGGAGGTCTGGACGGCCAGGGTGCAGACGGCGACGGCGATCGCGACGCACGCCAGCAGCAGCCGGCCGCTGACGTCGCCGAGGCGGGTGGTGAGGACGGAGGCCAGCCCCTGCGAGGCCAGCGTCCCGTCGGTGAGGCTGGGCGCGGCGATCAGGCCGCCGACGAGGATGAGCGCTCCCCCGATCCCGGAGACGACCAGGGCCCGCAGGATCGTGCGCGGGGTGGTGGCGCGCGGGGCGCGGGTCTCCTCGGACAGTTCGCCCGCGGAGTCGAAACCCACCATGACGTAGGCGGCCATGAGGGAACTCGCCAGCCACAGCGAGAGGTAGGGACCCTCGGCCGCACCGGTGGTGGTGGCCACGACGGCGGGACTGCGCTCGGCGTGGCCGAAGAGGGCGATGACGAGGGCGGCGACGCCGAGGATCTCGATGACGACGCCCGCGGAGGTGAGCAGGGCCATCAGCCGCACGCCGATGACGTTGACGGCGGTGGTGACCACGAGCAGCGCGACGCCGAGGACGACGGCGTTCTGCGCCCCGGTCGACGACGTCGGCGAGGGGTCGGCGCCGGGACCGCCGATGACCTGGAAACCCGACCAGATGGAGGGCAGCACGGCCTGCAGGGCGATGGCGGCGGTGGCGACGGTGAGGACCTGCCCCACGACCATGACCCAGCCGGTGATCCAGCCGACGTCGGTCCCGGCGAGGCGGCTGGACCACTGGAACACCGCCCCCGAGATGGGGTACCGCGCCGCGAGTTCGGCGAAGCAGAGCGCGACGAGCAGCTGCCCGGCGAACACCGTGGGCCAGGTCCAGAAGAACCCCGCTCCCCCGAAGCTGAACCCGAGGCCGAACAGCTGGAAGACCGTCGTGAGGATCGAGACGAAGGAGAAACCGGCGGCGAAGGAGGCGAACGGCCCGACGCTGCGGTGCAACTGCTGGCCGTACCCGAACCGGCCGAGGTCGCCGGTCTCGGAGCCGGCGCCCGGGGCGGTCCCGGGGTGGGCGCGTGGTGCGGGAACGGTCATCAGTCGGGCCTTCCGCTCGGTGGTCCCCCGCTCACCTGTCGATCGACAGGTACGGGAGGAGTCTGCTGGGAGCGGAGTTTCGTGCGTGTTTCGCGGCGGTGAAACCTGCGTTGCCCGCACCGGCGGGGCACGACGGGGGCACGACGGATGCACGACGGGGGCTACGACGGGGCGCGGCGGGCCGGACCCGCGCGGCCCGGGTCGGGGCCGGCGGGTCAGCCGCGGAGGGCGGGGAGGTGCGTCAGCGGGGGACGACGAGCGCGGTGGCGATAGCCGCGATGCCCTCGCCGCGCCCGGTCAGGCCCAGCGCGTCGGTGGTCGTGCCGGCCACGGAGACGGGTGCGCCGCACGCCCGGCTCAGCGCGGCCTGGGCCTCGGCGCGGCGGCGCCCGACCTTGGGCCGGTTGCCGACGACCTGCACGGAGACGTTGCCGATCTCGAAACCGGCCTCGCGCACCAGCCGCGCCGCCTCGGCCAGCAGCCGGGCCCCGGAGGCCCCGGCGAACTCGGGGCGGGCGGTGCCGAAGTGCGCGCCGAGGTCGCCGAGACCGGCGGCGGCGAAGAGCGCGTCGCAGCAGGCGTGGGCCGCGACGTCGCCGTCGGAGTGGCCCTCGGGCCCGGCCGCCTCGCCCTCCCAGAGCAGCCCGGCGACCCAGCAGGGGCGACCGGCCACGAGCTGGTGGACGTCGACCCCGGTCCCCACGCGGGGCAGGCCGCTCACGGGGCCCCCTCGGCCAGCAGGGCGCGGGCGAGCACGAGGTCGACGGGGCGGGTGACCTTGAAGGCGTGCTGGTGGCCGGGGACGACGCGCACGGGGTGCCCGAGGGACTCCAGCAGGCCGGCGTCGTCCGTGGCGGCGGTACCGGGCGCGGCGGCCGCGTGGGCGGCCCGCAGCGGACCGGCGGCGAAGCCCTGCGGGGTCTGCACCGCGACGAGCTCGCTGCGGTCGACGGTCTCGACGACGGTGTTCCCGGCGACGCGCTTGACGGTGTCGGAGACGGGCAGCACGGGTACGACGGCGGGTGACCCCGCCCGGACGGCGGCGACGACGCCGGCGAAGACGGCCGGGGGCGTCAGGCAGCGGGCCGCGTCGTGCACGAGGACGACGTCGACGTCGTCGGGCAGCGCGTCGAGACCGCGCCGCACGGAATCCTGCCGCTCGGCCCCGCCCGGGACGACGACGACACCGGGCACCAGGGGCGCGAGCAGGGCGCGGACCTCGTCGCACGCAGCGGTGGGCGCGACCACGACCACGACGTCGATGACGCCGGAGGCCGCGGCGCGCCGCACCGCGTGCACGAGCAGCGGTTCACCCGCCAGGAGGACGAGGGCCTTGGGGCGGTCCGCCCCGAGGCGATCGCCCCGGCCGGCGGCCGGGACGACGAGCGCGGACCTCAGGAGGCCAGGACCTCGTCGAGCAGCGACTCGGCCTTGTCCTCGTTGGTGTTCTCCGCCAGCGCGAGCTCGGAGACGAGGATCTGCCGCGCCTTCGCCAGCATCCGCTTCTCCCCCGCGGACAGGCCGCGGTCCTGGTCGCGGCGCCAGAGGTCGCGCACGACCTCGGCCACCTTGACCACGTCGCCGGAGGCGAGCTTCTCGAGGTTGGCCTTGTAGCGGCGGGACCAGTTGGTCGGTTCCTCCGCGTAGGGCGTGCGCAGGACCGAGAAGACCCGGTCGAGCCCTTCGCGACCCACGACGTCGCGCACGCCGACCAGGTCGACGTTGTCCGCCGGGACCTCGATGGTGAGATCGCCCTGGGCGACCTTCAGCACCAGGTAGAGCTTGTCCTCACCCTTGATGGTCCGGGTCTTGATCTCTTCGATCAGTGCTGCCCCGTGGTGGGGGTAGACGACCGTTTCGCCAACCGTGAAAGCCATAGAGCGTGACCCCTTTCCCTGACTCCAGATTACCACGGCGAACGAGTCGTGGACAGCGTTCGCCGCAGCGTTTGCGCAGGTCAGAGGCTCACGGGGGATCAGCCGGGGCTTGACAGACCCCGGATCGCGTGCTGCGCCCCGCCCCGTCCACCCCCGCCGGGGGCGCCCGCGGCGGCGCGTCGCGCGGCCCCTCCCGGGCCCCCGGGCGTGACGGGGGCGTGATCGGTGCGTGACCGGATCGGGTCCGACCCGGGGAGGTGACGCACCGCTCCACCGCGAGCGCGGCTACGACTGCCGGTAGTCTGACCGCGTGAAGCTCCGCCTGCGCCGACCCGTCCCCACCGCGCGCCGATCCGCCCTGGCGGTCGTCACCGCCGCCGCCACCCTCGGGCTGGCCGGGTGCTCGGTGTTCTCGCCCGCCGTGGTGCTCCAGCCCTACCAGCCCAGCGACGGCCTGGGCGGGGCCATCGGGGGCCTGGACCTGCGCAACGTCCTCGTCATCGCCTCCGGCGTCGACGAGCCCGGCGTCCTCACCGCCGTGGTGGTCAACGCCAGCGACGAGCCCGCCACGGTCTCGGTGTCGATCGACGTCGACGCCGGCGACCCGGCCGCGCAGTCGTTCTTCGTCGACGCGCGCACCAGCCTGCGCCTGGGCGACCCCGGCGCGGTGGCCGAGGACGACGCCGCCGACGACGCCGGCCGCGGCAGCCAGCTCGGCTGGGTGCAGGTCCCGCAGATCCCCGTCTCCCCCGGCGAGACCGTCCCCGTGACGTTCCGCGTCGGCGGCGAGTCCCAGACGATCGAGGCGCCGGTGCACCTGCCGTGCTTCGAGTACGCCACGATCACCCCCACCGTCCCGGCCGCGGAGCCGACCGCCGCGGCGACCCCGTCGTCGTCGGTGACGTGCGGGCCCGTCCCCGGCGAGACCCCCGACGCCGAGCACGAGTGAGGGACCGCTGATGCACGAGGAGGGGGTGGCCCGGCGGGCCACCCCCTCCTCGCGTCCGGGGCCGGGTCAGCCCTCGAACTTGTACCCCAGCCCGCGCACCGTCACCAGGTGCCGCGGGTTGGCGGGGTCGGGCTCGATCTTCGCCCGCAGCCGTTTCACGTGGACGTCGAGGGTCTTGGTGTCGCCCACGTAGTCGGAACCCCAGACGCGGTCGATGAGCTGGACCCGGGTCAGCACCCGGCCCGCGTTGCGCAGCAGCAGCTCCAGCAGCTCGAACTCCTTCAGCGGCAGGGGCACCCGCTCGCCCCGCACGGTCACCACGTGGCGGTCCACGTCCATCCGCACCCCGCCCGCCTCGACCGTCGTCTGCACGAGGTCCTCGGGCTCGGCCCCGCGCCGCAGCACCGCCCGCACCCGGGCCAGCAGCTCGCGCGAGGAGTACGGCTTGGTGACGTAGTCGTCGGCCCCGATCTCCAGGCCCACGACCTTGTCGATCTCGGAGTCCTTCGCGGTCAGCATGATGACCGGCACGCTGGAGCGGGTGCGCAGCTGGCGGCAGACCTCCGTGCCGGGCAGACCCGGCAGCATGAGGTCCAGCAGGACCAGGTCCGCCCCGGCCTTGTCGAACTCCTCCAGCGCCTCGGGGCCGGTCTCGGTCACCGCCACGTCGTACCCCTCCCGCCGCAGCAGGTAGGACAGCGGGTCGGAGAACGACTCCTCGTCCTCGACCACCAGGATGCGCGTCACGGTCGGACCTCCAGGGACGTTCGCGGCGACGGTCGTCGCACGGTGTGCGGTGTCGTGCGCCCCGCGGCTCCGGCCGGCGGGGACGTGATGGCGGGGTCGTCGGCGCCGGACCCGGCGCCGGCACCCGGCTCGGCGGCGGGCCGGGGTTCGGCTGTGGCGGCCAGACCGGGCAGCCGCAGCGTGAAGGTGGACCCCTCGCCCTCGGCGCTCCAGACCAGGACCTCGCCGCCGTGGTTGCCCGCCACGTGCTTGACGATGGACAACCCCAGGCCGGTGCCGCCGGTGGAGCGCGAACGCGCCGGGTCCACCCGGTAGAAGCGCTCGAAGATCCGGTTCAGGTCGGCCGCGCTGATCCCCACGCCGCGGTCGGAGACCGCGATGTCGACCGTGGGCACCTGCTGCCCCACGGCCTCGCCCGCGACCCCGCCGGAACCCTCGCGCACCTCGACGACCACCCGGCTGCGCTCCGGGGAGTACGCCAGCGCGTTGTGCACCAGGTTGCGCAGGGCGGTCACGAGCAGCTCCCGGTCCCCGCGGACCTGCAGGCCGCGGCGGCCGGCCACGACGACCTCCGAACCGCGTCCCTGCGCCAGCGTGCCGACCCGGTCCACCGCCTCCGCGACCAGCGCGTCGACCTCGAGGACCTCCGGCTGCACGACGTGGTCGGCGGCCTGCAGGCGGGAGAGGTCGATGATCTCCTGGACCAGGGCGGTCAGCCGCACGGCCTCCCGGCGCATCCGGCGGGAGAAGTGCCGCACCGCCTCGGGGTCGTCGGCGGCCTCCTCGACCGCCTCGGACAGCAGGGACAGCGCCCCCACCGGGGTCTTGAGCTCGTGGCTGACGTTGGCCACGAAGTCGCGGCGGACGGCCTCGATGCGGCGGGACTCGGTGCGGTCCTCCAGCAGCAGCAGCACGTGGTGGGGACCCAGCGGGGTCACCCGGGCCAGCACGACCGCCGGCGGGCGGCCCAGGCCCGAGCTCAGGTCCGTCTCGACCTCGCGGACGCGGCCGTCGCGGCGGCACGCCCGCACCATCTCCCGCAGCTCCGCGTCGGTCAGCTCGGTCCCGCTCACCACGCCGGCGGCGTAGGAGGCCGCGCTGGCCTTCACGACCTGGTCGTCGGCGGCGAGCACCACGGCGGAGGAGCGCAGGGCCGTGAGCACCTCGCTCACCCCGGCCGGCAGCGCGCCGGCGGACGGGGCGGGCGGCGCGGGCGGGTTCTGGAGCCGCTCGGAGATGCGGAACGCCGCGACCCCGGCGGCGCCGGTCAGCACGCCGACGAGGGCGGCGATCGAGTCGGACACCTCCAGCACCCTGCAAGCCTACGGCGCGGCGCAGCCCGCTCCTCCCCCCGCGACCCGCGCGCCCGGGGGCGGCGCAGATGTTCACCCGCGGGGAGACGCGCGTTCACCGAGCCCTGCGAGCCTTCTGGCGTCACCATGGCCGGACCGGGCCCCCGCGGCGCCCTCGGAACCCGGCCACCACGAACCGGAGGACCTCTCGTGCGCAACGTTTACCACGACGAACTGGTGGGCCTGGTCGACACCCTCGTCGAGATGACCCAGCTGGCCGAGTCGGCCATGACGCGCGCGACCACCGCCCTGCTCGACGCCGACCGCGAGCTCGCCGAGACGGTGATCTCCGCCGACAGCCGCATCGACCAGCTGCAGCGCGACCTCGAGGAGCGGGCCGTCGACGTCCTCGCCCGCCAGTCCCCCGTCGCCACCGACCTGCGCGTTGTCGTCACCGCCCTGCGGATGAGCTCCAGCCTCGAGCGGATGGGCGACCTCGCCCGCCACGTGGCCAAGCTGGCCCGGCTGCGCCACCCCGAGCCCGTCGTCCCGGCCGAGCTGCGGGCCACCGTCCTGCAGATGGGCCAGGTCGCCGAGCGCATCGTGGCCAAGGCGGGCAGCGTCATCGCCACCCGCGACGTGCAGGTGGCCGCCCAGATCGAGGTCGACGACGACGAGATGGACCAGCTGCACCGGCAGGTCTTCGAGCAGCTGCTCTCGCGCAGCTGGGACCACCCCACCGAGGTCGCGGTGGACCTCACGCTGTGCAGCCGCTACTACGAGCGGTTCGCCGACCACGCCGTGTCCGTGGCCAAGTCGGTCGTCTTCCTGGTCACCGGTTCGCGCGAGGAGGACGTTGCGGCGCAGACGGTCTGAGCCGCGACCCCGGGCCCCGCAGCCCCCGTTCCGGGAGCGCCGCCGCGCGCGAGCGGGTGTAGCGTCCTCGAGGTGATCACGCGGTGGGGCCCACGGCGGTCCCTGCTGGGCCTGACGGGCTGCGCCCTGGTGGCGGGCCCGCTCCTGCTGGGCTGCGGCGGCTCCGACACCCCGGACCCCACCCCGACCACGACGACGACCACCGCGACCGTCCCGGCCACCACCCCGGTCACCGGCCCGACGTCGAGCGGCCCCACCAGCAGCGCCCCCGCCTTCGACTGCGCCTCGGTCGACGCGGCCCAGGACGCCCTCGACGCCGCCTACGCCGCCGAGCTCGACCGGCTCGGGATCGGTCGCGGGGACGCGCAGGCGCAGTCGGTGCTGACCCTCGTGACGACGACGGAGGGGCCGGCCTACTACGCGGCCGTGCTCGCCGCCGCCCCGCCCGCGCAGTCCGCGGACGCGCAGGCGGTGCTGGACTACTACCAGCGCCTCGCCGCCTGGGCCGGGGACCTCGACGCCGGGTCCGGCTCGGCGGAGGACCTGGCCGCGGCCATGGACCGCCTCGACGAGGCGACCCTCGCCGTCAGCCCGGACGCGGACACCGCCGGCCGGGTGGTGGCCACCCAGGAACGGCTGCGGGCCGCCGTCGAGCGCGACTGCGCGGACGCCACCGCGACCCCGTCGGGCCCGACGAGCAGCCCCGCCGGGCCGACGGCGACGAGCACCGCGGGCTGAGCGGGCCCCTCAGCGACGCAGCAACCCCGCCAGCACCTGCGCGACCTCGACCGCCGCCGCGCCCTGGTCGAAGTCCCACGCCCGCGCCGGGGCCCCCGCGGCCTTGGCGCGCAGCGGCCCCGGGTCGCGGGCGAAGGCCAGCATCGCCTCGGCGAGGGCGTCCGGGTCCTCGGCGGGCACGAGGTCGCCGACGGCGCCGCCGCGCAGGACGTGGTGCGGGCCCGTCGGGCAGTCCGTGGCGATGACGGGGCGGCCGTGGGCCAGCGCCTCCAGCAGCACCAGGCTGCCGTTGCCCTCGTAGCGCGAGGACAGCACGAAGGCGTCCGCCCCGGCGAGACGGGCCTGCAGGTCGTCGACGTGACCGGGGAACTCGACCCGCTCCCCCAGGCCGAGGCCCTCGGCCTGCCGGCGCAGCGCACCGCCCAGCTCCCCCGCGCCGACGATCTCCAGCTCGACGTCGGCGCCCGCGGCCACGACCCGGGCGAACGCGGCGAGGAGGACGTCGAAGCCCTTCTGCTCCGCCAGCCGCCCGGCCGCGAGGAAGCGGGTGCGTCCCGACGCCGAGCGGCGCGGACCGCCCTGGGCCTCCACGGCGCGCAGGGTCGCGGCGACGTCGATGCCGACGTCGGCGACGTGGACGCGCTGGGCGGGCAGCCCGACCTCCACGACGTCGTCGACCAGCCCCGGGGAGACGCAGACGGCCGCGTCGACGCGCCGGTGGACGGCGCTCAGCAGCGGGCGCAGGCGGGCCGGGGTCCAGGCCGCGACCGCGCGCGGCAGCGAGCTCTGCACCAGGACCACGAACGGGGTGCCGGTGAGCCGCGCCGCGGCCCAGCCGATGAGCAGCCCGTGGCCGACCTCGCTGCCGGACACCACGACGTCGGCCCGGCGGACCTGGCGCAGGGTGTTGAGGACGGCCCGGGGGGCCGCGCTGCGGAAGCGGCGCACCCGCGCGCTCCCCCAGCGGAGGTCCAGCGCCGGGTCGGGCCGGAGCATCGGCCCGTCCGGCGCGACGTTCTCCAGGACGAGGAACCGGACGCGGGCGCCGAGGTCCTGCCAGCGCCGGGCCAGGTCCACCGAGACGCGCAGGCCCCCGTTGTCGCGCAGGGCCCCCTCGACCAGCAGGACGCGGGGACCGAGCGCGGCCACCGGGCGGCTCAGCGGCCCTGGTTGGCGACGGCGGCCGCGGCCGCGGCCGCGGCGGCGGGGTCGAGGTACTCCCCGCCGGGGACGAGGGGCTTCAGGTCCGCGTCCAGGCGGTACACCAGCGGGATGCCGGTGGGGATGTTCAGCCCCGCGATGTCGGCGTCGGAGACGCCGTCGAGGTGCTTCACCAGCGCGCGCAGCGAGTTGCCGTGGGCGGCGAGCAGGACCGTCCGCCCGGCCCGCAGGTCGGGGACGACCGACTCGGTCCAGTAGGGCAGCATGCGGGCCACGACGTCGGCCAGGCACTCGGTGGCCGGCATGTCGTCGCCGAGCCCGGCGTAGCGCGGGTCGCCGTCCTGGGAGAACTCCGAACCCGCCTCGATGGCCGGCGGCGGGGTGTCGTAGGAGCGGCGCCAGAGCATGAACTGCTCCTCGCCGAACTCCGCCAGCGTCTGCTTCTTGTCCTTGCCCTGCAGCGCCCCGTAGTGGCGCTCGTTGAGCCGCCAGGACCGCTTCACGTCGATCCAGTGCCGGTCGGCGGCGTCGAGGGCGAGGAACGCCGTCGTGATCGCGCGCCGCAGCACGGAGGTGTGGACGACGTCGGGCAGGACGCCGTTCTCGACGAGCATCCGCCCCCCGGCCGCGGCCTCGGCCCGGCCCTTCTCCGAGAGGGCCACGTCGACCCACCCGGTGAACAGGTTCAGGGCGTTCCACTCGCTCTCGCCGTGCCGCAGGAGGACGAGGGTGTGCGCCGCTTCAGTCATGGCTGGAGCCTACCGAGGGTCCGCGCCGCGTTCGGCCGCCCGGTCCTGCACCGCCCGCCGGTAGACCTCGAGGGTGGCCTCGGCGGTCGCGCCCCAGCCGAAGCCCTGGGCCCGGCGGGCGGCCCGGGCCCCCATCGCGGTGCGCCGGGCGGGGTCGTCGAGGAGGGTGCGCAGCGCCGCGGCCCAGCTGCGGGGGGTGTGGTCGGGCACGAGCAGGCCCGTGCCCTCCCCCGTCCCGGCCCCCGCGCCGTCGTCGAGGACGGCGGTGCGCAGCCCCCCCACCGCGGCGGCGACGACGGGCGTGGCGCAGGCCTGGGCCTCCAGGGCGACCAGCCCGAAGGACTCGTTGTGGGAGGGCACCGCGACGACGTCGGCGGCGCGGTAGTGGTCGGCGAGCTCGGCCCGCGCCACCGGCGGGGCCATCCGCACGACGTCCTCCAGGTCCAGGGAGCGGACGAGGTCGGCGAGGGAGTCCGGGTGCGCGGTCCCGGAGCCGCTGGGCCCGCCGAGGACGACGACCCGCAGCCGCGAGCGCCGCCAGGGCTGCTCCCGCAGCAGCTCCGCGGTGGCGCGCACGAGCAGGTCGGGGGCCTTGAGGGGCTGGATGCGACCCACGAACAGCAGCACCTCCGCGTCCGCGGGCACCCCCAGTCGGGCGCGGGAGGCCGCGCGCCCGGGGGCGGGGGCGAAGGTCGCCAGGTCCACCCCGGGAGGCACGACGACGACCTTCGCCGGGTCCGCGCCGTAGAGGTCGATCAGCTCGCGGCGCTCGGCGTCGGTGTTGGCCACGAGCCGGTCGGCGGCCTCGACGACCTGCTGCTCGCCGATGACCCGCCCGGCCGGTTCGGGGGCGTCCCCCTCGGCGAGGGCGGCGTTCTTGACCTTGGCCATGGTGTGCATCGAGTGCACGAGCGGCACGTCCCAGCGGTCGGCGGTGAGCCAGCCGACCTGCCCGGAGAGCCAGTAGTGCGAGTGCACGAGGTCGTAGTGGCGCTCGGCGTGGCGGGCCTCGGCGTGCAGCATCCCGGCGGTGAAGGCGCACAGCTGGCCGGGCAGGTCGTCCTTGGCCAGCCCCTCGTAGGGGCCCGCGGCGACGTGGCGGACCCGGACCCCGTCGGCGGTCTCGACGACGGGCGGCTGCTCGGAGGAGGTCCGCCGGGTGAAGACCTCGACCTCGACGCCGCGCCGGGCGAGCTGGGTGGCGAGCTCGACGACGTAGACGTTCATGCCCCCGGCGTCGCCGGTGCCGGGCTGGGCCAGCGGTGAGGTGTGCACGGACAGCAGGGCGACCCGCTGGACCGACGACGAGCGGCGCACCCGTGGTCCTCCTGCTCGACTAGTGTCCCGACGTGCCCCGGCAGTCTGCCTCCCGCGTCCGCGCGGACGCCTCCGGGGTTCGCTCCAGCGGCCCCGCGGCCCCCGCGCCGGTGGGGGCGGTGACGCGCGGGACGACGGGCCCGGACCGGCTGCGGCGGGTGGAGCGGTGGCTGGCGGGCACCCAGGGCGCCCGGCTGCGGCGGGCGGAGGACCCGCTGGTGGTAGACCTGGGCTACGGGGCGTCGCCGGTGACGGTGACCGACCTGCAGCGCCGGCTGCGGGCGGTGCGGCCCGACGTGCGG
Organism: Kineococcus radiotolerans SRS30216 = ATCC BAA-149; assembly: GCF_000017305.1. GTDB lineage: Bacteria > Actinomycetota > Actinomycetes > Actinomycetales > Kineococcaceae > Kineococcus > Kineococcus radiotolerans. The sequence continues at coordinate 1,402,316 of NC_009664.2, forward strand.
GTGGTGGGCCTGGAGATCTCCCCCGAGCGCGTCGACCTCGCCCGGCGGCGGGTGGCCGGGGTCCCCGGGGCGCCGGAGTTCGCGGTGGGCGGTTTCGAGCTGGCGGTCCCCGGCGGGGGGTCGCCGGTGCTGGTCCGGGCCTTCAACGTGCTGCGGCAGTACGAGACCGGGGAGGTGCTCGCGACCTGGGACCTCATGCGCTCGCGCCTGGCCCCGGGGGGTCTGGTGGTGGACGGGACGTGCGACGAGCTGGGCCGCCGGGCCTGCTGGGTCGCCCTGGAGCGCGAGGCGGGACCGGTGTCGCTGACGGTCTCGGTGCGGCTGGCGGGGCTGCCGGCCCCCTCGGCGGTGGCGGAGCGGCTGCCGAAGGTGCTCATCCACCGCAACGTGGCCGGCGAGGGCGTCCACGACCTGCTGCGCGCCGCGGACGTGGCCTGGGCGCGGGCGGCGCCGGCGGGGACGTTCGGGGTGCGGCAGCGCTGGGTGGCGACCTGCCGCGACCTCGCGCGGGACTGGCCGGTCCTGGGCTCCCCGGCGCGCTGGCGGCTGGGCGAGCTCACCGTGGCCTGGGACTGCGTCGCCCCCCGCGCGGGCGGGGCGTGACCGGCCGCCCGGCGGAGGCGTCGGGGACGCGGGGGCTCTCAGGCGTCGAGCAGGATGGTGGTGGGGCCGTCGTTGACGAGCTCGACGGCCATGTCGGCGCCGAAGCGGCCGGTCTCGACGGGCAGGCCGTGGCCCCGCAGCGCGTCGGCCACGGCGTCGACGAGGGGTTGCGCGACGTCCCCGGGGGCGGCGGCGTTCCAGGTGGGGCGCCGGCCCTTGCGGGTGTCGGCGTAGAGGGTGAACTGGCTGACCAGCAGGACCGGGGCGCCGACGTCGGCGGCGGCGCGCTCCCCGCGCAGGATCCGCAGCTGGGCGACCTTGCGGGCGATGAGCTCGACCTGGGCGGGACCGTCGTCGTGGGTGACGCCGAGCAGGACGAGCAGGCCGGGACCGTCGACCGCCCCCACGACCTCCCCCTCGACGGTGACGCGGGCGCGGGTGACGCGCTGGACGACGGCACGCACGGCGGGTTCCTCCTCTGCTCCGTCCGGGTGGACGGGTGGTGACGATCCGGTGGACCCCGGCTGAACCTCACCCGACGGGAAGGTTGCGCGCCTACCATCGGGAGGTGCTCCACTCCCTGCTCGCCGTCCCCGTGGTGATCCCCGTGACCCTGCTGGCCCTGGCGGTCTGCACGGCCGGGGCCCTCGCCCGGCCGCGGGTCGAGACGGGTCTGGTCCTGGGGCTGCTGGCCGCGATCTGGTCGCGGGTCAACACCCCCGTGGAGGGGCGGATCCTGCACACCTGGACCGCTGACCGGGGGTTCACCGAAGCCGACCTGCTGTCGGTGGCCGCGCTGGCGGTCGCCCTGCTCACCCTGCTGCGGTGCGCCCACCGGGTGCTGCGCCGGCCCGCCCGGCGCGACGGGGCGGTGGCCGGAGCCCGCTGAGGCTCACCAGGGGCCGTAGGGCCCCTGGTTCCCCCCGCGGCCACCGCGGTCGCCGCGCTTGGGGCCACCGCCGTACTGGCGCACCGCGGGCCGGACGTCGGCGAGGTACACGGAGGCGCCGACGACGGCGAGGATCCCGAAGATCCCCAGGATCGAGAAGATCGAGACGAACCCGATCGCGGTCGCGACCGCGACGATCACCGTCCAGAAGGTCTTGGTGCGCTTGCCGGCCGCGACGAACGCCCCCGCCGGACGGCGCAGGCAGTCGACGAGCGCCCACAGGCACAAGCCGAACGCCGCGACCCCGAGGATCAGCAGCACGCCGTTCTGCAGGTTGTTCAGCAGCTCCACACCTGAACTCTACGAGTGGTGGGGCGGATCCGTTCCGCGGTTCACCCGCCCACCCCGGCGGTTCCCCCGGACGGGGTCAGCGGGAGGTGCGCAGGGCGTCGTCGACGGAGACGACGCCGTCGCGGTAGCGCCGGGTGATCTCGTCGGTGCACGCGTCCATCGCCACCTGCACGCGGTGGCGGTCGGCGGACAGCTCGTGCTCCAGGCCCTCCAGGCGCCGGCGCGCCGCGGCGAGCTGCGCGTCGTCCATGGCCGTGAGGTCGGACAGGTGCGGGTCGGCCACCGCGAGCTCGGCCCGGCGGCGGTGCTCGCCCACCCGGCTCGGCTCGACCGAGGTGAAGCGCCCCATCCCGTGGTCGGTGCGGCGGGGGTCGGCGAGGATGTCGGTGAGGGAGGCGACGAGCTCGGCGTCGCTGCGGGCGTGCGAGACCTCGCCCGGCGCCCCGTCGGTCCCGGCGCGGCGGGCCTCCTCGGCCTCGAGCAGGTCGAGGCGCCCCTGGATCAGCCGCCGCGCGTAGGAGAGGTCGGCCTCCTCCTGCTCCGCGACCGTGCGGTGCTCGCGCAGGGTCGGCAGGTCCATCCCCTGCAGGTCGTCCAGGAAGTCGGGCGCCAGCACCCGGTCCAGCGCCCGCCGGCCCCCCACCTGGTACCCGCTGACCTGCTCCTCGGTCATGACCGTCTCCCCCGTCAGAAAACCACTCCAGGCGACAACTGCACCACGCAGCGTGCTGAACCCCGAGTATGACCCACCCGGCTGCGGCACGTCAGGGGGCGACCACGACCTCCTGGGCCGCGGCCAGCGGCCGGGCCTCGCCCTGCGCCGACCCGGCCACCGCGAACAGCTCCGCGTCCACCGGCAGCGAGCGCTTCAGGACCGCCAGCGCCACCGGCCCCAGCTCGTGGTGGCGGGCCGCGGTGGTGACGAACCCGACGCGCCGGTCCCCGTGCACGACGTCGTCGCCGTGGGCGGGCAGGTCGTGGGAGGAGCCGTCCAGGTGCAGCAGGGCCAGCCGCCGCGGGGGCCGGCCCAGGTTGTGGACCTTCGCGACGGTCTCCTGCCCCCGGTAGCAGCCCTTGTGCAGGTGCACCGCGGTGCGCAGCCAGTCCAGCTCGTGCGGGATGGAGCGCTCGTCGGTCTCCAGCCCCAGCCGCGGGCGCCAGGCCTCCACCCGCAGCGCCTCGGTGGCCCAGGTCCCGGCGAGGCGGCGCCCGGCGACCGCGGCCACCAGCTCCGCGCGCGGGACGAGCACCTCGCGCCAGGGCCGCTCGGTCCCGGGGTGCTCGAGGGTGGGGACCGCGGAGTAGCTCGCGGTGTCGGCGCTGCCGCCCTCGTTCGCCGGCGTCGCCCCGGGCCAGGGGTCGACCCAGACCGGACCCAGGGAGGACTCCGCCGAGCGGCTCGGCTCGCCCAGCACGGCGAACTCCGCGCTCACGTCGGCGATCTCCACGCGCAGGGCGAAGCGCATGCGCTCCAGCCACGTCCGCAGGGCGTCGACGGACCCGGGCTCGACGGTGATCCAGGTGGCGTCGCCGTCGTCGACGAGGTGCAGCGCGTGCTCGACGCGCCCCTGCGGGCTCAGCACGAGCGTCTCGGTGGAGACCCCCGCCCCCAGACCCGTGAGGGCCTGGCTGGTGATGCTGTGCAGCCAGCTCAGCCGGTCGGGCCCGCTCAGGCGCAGCACGCCCCGGTGGGAGAGGTCGGCGACGGCCTCCCCGCCCACCAGCGCGCGCTGCTCGCCGTGCGGGTCGCCGTAGTGCCAGGCGACCCCCGCGTCGGGGCCCTCGGCGGCGACGGCGCCGGGGGTCCCCAGCAGGGGCGAGCGGTGGTCCTCGGTGACTGCGCTCACGGCGCTCCTCCTACTGACGGCGACACCGGGCGCACCGCCCGCGGAGGGCGAGGTGCCCGGTGTCGACCTCGAAGTCGTTGCGGGACAAGACCTCAGCCGCCACCGGGGCGGCGAGGGACGAGGGGGCTTCGGCCACCTGGCCGCACCCGTCGCAGACCAGGTGCAGGTGCCCCCCGTGCTCCACGGCGTGGAACGAGGGGACCCTGCGGTCCAGTTGGGTGCGGGCCACGAGCCCGACCTCCTCCAGGACCGCGAGCGCCCGGTAGACGGTCGAGGGGTCCACCGGGGACGAACCCGGCTGGGCGGCCAGGTGTTCCGCGACCTCGTCGGCGCCGGCGTGGCCCAGGGTGCGGACGGCGTCGAGGACCCGGCGCCGCTGCGGGGTCAGGCGCAGGCCGCGGGCGTGCAGCGCCGTGCCCAGGTCGCCGGTCACGGGGAGGACCTCAGGACACCCGCTTCAGCCGCGCCGAGGCGTAGCTGCGCAGCGGGTGACCCTCGAGGGCGACGTCGAGGGCCCAGAGCAGGTCGCCCTCGACCATCCCGTACATGCGGTTCCCGGCGGTGTACTCGTGCGCGGTCGCGGTGCGGGCCACGACGTCGCTGCTGAGGTCGATGCGCGGGCCGCGCGCGGTGCCCACGAGCACCTCCACCACCCCGGTGGGGTGGGCCAGCAGCACCTCGAGCTCGACCGGGCGCGGGCCCTCGGCCGGGGCGGGGGTGTCCAGGTCCACCGGCTGCGGGCGCCAGTAGCCGGTCTCGACGTCCAGCGGCTCGGTGGTGCTCCCGTCCTCGTCCAGGGCCCAGGTGGTCGAGGTGTAGGTGAGGAAGTCCCGGCCGTCGTGGCCGAACTCGACCACCTGCCCGAAGCGGGTGTCGGAGTCCCCGCGGGCGGGGTGGCCCAGGACGCCCGCGCCCTCCCAGCGGCCGAGCAGCCAGGAGAGCGGGACCAGCGTCAGCGGGGTGTCGGTGCGCAGGGGGAGGGCCACGGTCAGCGCTGACCCTTGTAGAGGCGGTACACCACGAAGCAGGCGAACCACGCGATGACGATCGACACCACGATCAGCAGGACGAGGAAGAAGACTTCGAGGGCGTGCACCCGCCCGAGCCTACCCGCGCGCCCCCCGGCGGGCGGCCGGACGTGGGACGGGTCACTCCCCGCCCCTCACAGCAGGACGAGCCGGCCCACCAGGTAGGCCGCCGCTCCCGAGGCCGCCACCGGCACCGCGGCCACGGCGAGGGCCGCGGGCAGCGAGCGCACCCGCGGCAGGCCGCCGGTCAGCGCGCGCCACGCCGACACCAGCAGCCCGACCCCGGCGCCGGCGACGACGCCCGCCACCGCCCAGCGCCCCTCGGACACCACGCCCTGCCCCCCGAGCAGGACGACGGCCTCACCGGCCAGGTAGCCCGTGGCCGCCCCCACCACCAGGTTCAGCGGACCCACCACGCGCAGCGGCCAGGTCGTCGCCGACACCGCGCCCGCGGCGACGACGGCGGACAGCACGACCGGGGCCAGCGGGGCGCCGGCGTAGGTCGTGGGCACCGCGACCCAGGCGGCGGCCAGCACCACGAGGGCCTGCCCGCTCACCGCGCCGGTCACCGACTCCACCAGCCGCGGGCGCCCGTCGCGGCGCAGGAGCTGGTGGACGAAGGCCAGCAGCAGGGCCAGGGCGGCGACCACGGGCAGCTGCCCCAGCACCCCGGAGGCCTGGGTGCCCCCGGAGCGGGCGGCGAGGACGGCGACGGTGACGACGACCCCCGCGCCGAGGGCGGTCAGCACGACCACCGCGCTCGTCCCGCGCGGGGTGGGCAGGTCGAGGAGGTCGGGCCAGCCCGCCGCGACCAGCGCGCAGACCAGGAGCACCGCCAGGGCCAGGACGCCGACGTGGGCGAACGACGCGAGGGCCACCAGGCCCGCCAGGGCGAAGGTGGCCGTCGCGGTCGCGGAGGAGCTCACCGGGTGATCCTCGCAGAGGCCGCCCCTCCGGGCGGGGGGGCTCCGCGCCACGTCCAGGTCACGCGTAGGCTGCGCCCCGTTATCCTTCCCACCTCGTGGTCCGCGCCCCCGCGCGCGTCCCCACGGCCCGATGCGACACGGAGGGCAGGACAACGGGTGGCCCAGATCCTCGTGCTGACGAACGCGCTCACCCCCTCGACCGACGTCCTGCCCGCCCTGGGGCTGCTGCCGCACACCGTCCGGGTCCTGCCCGCCGAGGCCTCCGTCCTCGTCGACGAGCCGACCTCCGACGCGGTCCTGGTCGACGGGCGCCGCGAGCTCGCCGCGGCCCGCTCGCTGTGCCGCCTGCTGCGCACCACCGGCCTCTCCCAGCCGCTGCTGCTGGTCGTCACCGAGGGCGGGATGGCCGCGGTGGCCGCGGACTGGGGCGCCGACGACGTCCTCCTCGACACCTGCGGGCCCGCCGAGCTCGACGCCCGGCTGCGGCTGGCCGCCGGGCGGGCGCACCGCTCGGCGGAGGACCCCGCGGGGGGCGCCCCCGACGAGATCCGCGCCGGGGACGTCGTCATCGACGAGGCCGCCTACTCCGCGCGGGTGCGCGGGCGCCAGCTGGACCTCACCTACAAGGAGTTCGAGCTCCTCAAGCACCTCGCCCAGCACCCGGGGCGGGTCTTCACCCGCGCCCAGCTGCTGCAGGAGGTGTGGGGCTACGACTACTTCGGCGGCACCCGCACCGTCGACGTCCACGTGCGGCGGCTGCGCGCCAAGCTGGGCGCGGAGCACGAGAACGCCATCGGCACCGTCCGCAACGTCGGCTACCGGTTCGTCTCCTCCGCCCGCGACCTGGCCGACGACCTCGCCCTGGGCGCGGAGCCGGAGGGCCTGGACCCCTCCCCCGACCTCGGGCGGGCGACGCCCCCCGGCCCCGGCCGGTGAGCCCCGCCCCCGCCGGCGCGACCGCCCTGCCCGGCCCCCTGCCCGGGGACGTCCACGACGCCGTCCTGGCGCTGGCCGCCGCGGCCTCCCGCGCCGACGGCGCCACGTCGCTGTCCGAGGACGCCGTCCTGCGCCTGCGGGCCGGGGACGGCGCGGTGCAGCACCTGGTGCGCCACGAGGACGGGGTCCTGGCCGGCTACGCCCAGCTGGTCCCCTCCGGCGACGGCGAGGGCGACGGGTTCGAGGGGGAGCTGCTGGTGCACCCCGGGCACCGCCGCCGCGGCCACGGCGGCGCCCTGCTCGCCGCGGTCGAGGAGCGCGCCGGCGCGCGGCCGGTGCGCCTGTGGTCCCACGGCGACACCCCCGGCGCGTCGGCGCTGGCCGCCCGCGCGGGCTGGACGCGCGCCCGCGAGCTGCTGCGGATGGAGCGGACGAGCGCCGGGCTGAGCGACCTCGCCGTCCCCGACCTCGCGGCCGGCCTGGCGGTGCGCCCCTTCGTGCCCGGCGCCGACGACGCGGCCTGGGTGGCGCTCAACGCCGCGGCCTTCGCCACCCACCCCGAGCAGGGGCGCTGGACCCTCGACGACCTGCGCGCGCGGCTGGCCGAACCCTGGTTCGACCCCGCGCTGCTGCTGCTGGCCGAGGCCCCGGACGGTCTCGCGGCGTTCTGCTGGATGAAGGTCGAGGACGGCCTCGGAGAGCTGTACGTCCTCGGGGTGGACCCGGCCCGCTCCGGCGCCGGGCTGGGCCGGGCGCTGCTGGTGCGGGGCCTGCGGGCCGTGGCCGGGCGGGTGGACCGCGTCGACCTGTACGTCGACGGGGACAACCTGCGCGCGGTGCGGCTCTACGCGGGGCTGGGCTTCTCCCGCGCCGCCACCGACGTCCAGTACGCCTCCGGCCCCCGGTGATCGTTCACCCGCCGTTCCCCTGACCTGCGCCGACGCGTCACCGGCGGGCGGCCGGCGGGTCACCGCGCGGGCCGGCGACGACGGGGCGCAGTGGCAGACTGGCGCCATGACGGCCACGACACGCGCCACCGCCCCCCTGCCTGCCGTGAGCCCGGTCGAGGAGCCGACCGAACTGCCCGAGGACCGCTTCGCCGACCGCGAGGTCTCCTGGCTGGCCTTCAACGAGCGCGTGCTGCAGCTGGCCGAGGACCCCGACGTCCACCTGCTGGAACGGGCCCGGTACCTGTCGATCTTCGCCAACAACCTCGACGAGTTCTTCATGGTCCGGGTCGCGGGGCTCAAGCGCCGCATCGCCACCGGTCTGGCCGTCACCGCCGCCAGCGGCCTGGAGCCGCGCCAGGTGCTCGACGCGATCGCCGTGCGCGCCCACGAGCTGACCGAGCGCCACGCCGCCGCCTTCCTGGGGTCGGTGCGCCCCGCGCTGGCCGAGGCCGGCATCACCATCGTGCGCTGGGACGAGCTCTCCCCCGGCGAGCAGGTCCGCCTGCACGGGTTCTTCCGCGACATGGTCTTCCCGGTGCTGACCCCGCTGGCGGTGGACCCGGCCCACCCGTTCCCCTACATCTCCGGGCTGTCCCTGAACCTGGCCGTCGTCGTGCGCAACCCGACCACGGACAAGGAGCACTTCGCCCGGGTGAAGGTGCCGCCGCTGCTGCCGCGGTTCGTCGCCGTCGAGCCGGCCGAGGGCGAGGACCCCCGCGACGCGCGGTTCGTTCCCCTGGAGGACGTCGTCGGCGTCCACCTGGACCAGCTGTTCCCCGGCATGGAGGTCGTGCAGCACCACACCTTCCGGGTCACCCGCAACGAGGACCTCGAGGTCGAGGAGGACGACGCGGAGAACCTGCTCCAGGCCCTGGAGAAGGAGCTCCTGCGCCGCCGCTTCGGCCCGGCCGTCCGCCTCGAGGTCGCCTCCGACATCGACCAGAAGGTGCGCGAGCTGCTGGTCCGCGAGCTGGGCGTGCACGAGCAGGAGGTCTACGAGCTCCCCGAGCCCCTCGACCTGCGCGGGCTCGGCGACATCGCCGACCTCGACCGCCCGGAGCTGAAGTTCCCCAAGTCCGTCGCGCGCACCCACCGCGACCTCACCGACGGCGCCGAGACGGCCAAGCCCTCCGACGTGTTCGCGGCCATCCGCAACCGCGACGTGCTGCTGCACCACCCCTACGACTCCTTCTCCACGAGCGTGCAGGCGTTCCTGGAGCAGGCCGCGGCGGACCCGAAGGTCCTGGCCATCAAGCAGACGCTGTACCGGACCTCGGGCGACTCCCCCATCGTCGACGCCCTCATCGACGCCGCCGAGGCCGGCAAGCAGGTCCTCGCGCTGGTCGAGATCAAGGCCCGCTTCGACGAGCAGGCCAACATCACCTGGGCCCGCAAGCTGGAGCAGGCCGGCGTGCACGTCGTCTATGGCCTGGTGGGGCTGAAGACGCACGCGAAGCTGAGCCTGGTGGTGCGCCAGGAGTCCGGCGGGCTGCGCCGCTACTGCCACATCGGCACGGGCAACTACAACCCCAAGACCGCGCGGGTCTACGAGGACATGGGGCTGCTCACCGCCGACCCGCAGGTCGGCGAGGACCTGACCCGCCTGTTCAACCAGCTCTCCGGCTACGCGCCCAAGACCGCCTACAAGCGGCTGCTGGTCGCGCCGCGCTCGCTGCGGACCGGGCTGGTGGACCGCATCGACCGCGAGATCGAGAACCACCGCCAGGGCCAGCCCTCCGGGGTCCGGATCAAGGTGAACTCGATCGTCGACGAGGGCGTCATCGACGCGCTGTATCGCGCCTCGGCGGCGGGCGTGCCCGTCGACGTGATCGTCCGCGGGATCTGCGCCCTCAAGCCGGGGGTGCCCGGGCTGAGCGAGAACATCCGCGTCCGCAGCATCCTGGGCCGGTTCCTCGAGCACAGCCGGATCTTCTGGTTCGCCTCCGGCGGCGACCCCGTCGCCATGATCGGCAGCGCGGACATGATGCACCGCAACCTGGACCGCCGCGTCGAGGCCGTCGTGCGGCTCAACGACCCGCGGCACGTGCGCGAGGTCTCGCAGCTGCTCGACCAGTGCATGGCCGACACCACGAGCTCGTGGCACCTGGGCGCGGACGGGACGTGGACGCGCCACCACCGCGACGCCGACGGGGCCCCGCTGACGGACCTGCAGGAGCACATCATCGCCACCCGCCCGGGTCGGCGCCCGAGCTCGCGCCGCCGCCGGTGAGCCGCTCCTCGACGCTGCGCCCGGGGCGGGACCCCGGGGTCGACGTGGAGGCCGCGGGCTGCGTCGCGGTCCGGGCCGGCGCGGAGGGGGTGGAGGTGCTGCTGGTGCGCCGCCCCGCCACCGCCACCCGTCCCGCGGACTGGTCCTGGCCCAAGGGCAAGCTCGACCACGGCGAGCACCCCGCCGTGGCCGCCGTGCGCGAGACGGCCGAGGAGACCGGGGTCCGGGTCCACCTGGGCCCCGCCCTGCCCGAGCAGCGCTACCCGGTGGCCGGCGGGCTGCGCAAGCGGGTGCGCTACTGGCTGGCGCGCCCGGCGGCCCCGGCCGACCCGGCCGTCGTCGACGCCGCCGACCCCGACGAGATCGAGGAGTCCGCGTGGGTCTACCCCGCGCGGGCCCGGGAGCTGCTGACCCACGCCGCCGACGTGGACCTCCTCGACGCGGCCCTGCCCGGCGGGCTCCCGCCGGAGCGCACGTGGCCGCTGGTCGTGGTCCGCCACGCGCGGGCCGTCAAGCGCACCGACTGGCGCGGGCTGGAGGGCGAGCGCCCGCTGCTGGAGCGCGGGCACGCGCAGTCGCGGGAGCTGGCGCCGCTGCTGGCCTGCTTCGACCTGCGCCAGCTGGTCACCTCCCCCTGGGCGCGGTGCGTGCAGACGCTGCTGCCGGCGGCGGAGCTGCTGGGGCTGCCGCTCACCGAGGAGGACCCGCTCACCGAGGCCGGCCACGAGACCGACCCGGACGGGGCGGTGAAGCTGCTCGAGGGGCTGCTCGCCGAGGGCGCCGGGGTGGCGGTGTGCTCGCACGGGCCGGTGCTGCCGACGCTGCAGGGCGTGCTGGCCGGGCGCGTCGACGGCGGCCGCGGGGGTGGCGACGGTGACGGCACCGGGCGGGCGGCGGTCCTGCGGCACCGGCTGGGCAAGGCGGAGCTCGTCGTCGCCCACGTGGCCGACCGCGGCTCGACCGCCCGGGTGGTCTCCGTGCAGCGTCACGGCGTCTGAAGCGCAGCGTCACGACGGGTGGGCCGTCCGGGTGGCTGCGGACGGTCACCCGGCCCTGACCTGCAGCGATCCCGTGACCCGCACGCACCGGTTCACCCGTTGGACGCCGTGCGGACGGTGACCATCCGCTGACCGGACGGGCCCGGTTCACCCGCCGTTAACCTGCGTCGAGCAACCCCGTCACCTCGCCCTCCTACCGTCCGGATCGACCGGGGAGCCACGTCCCGGTCAGCCGCGTCCGGGTTCCCGGCCGCCGACGATCCTCGAAAGGGACCGAAGTGACGTTCTCGACAGCCTCCCGCCTCCTCGGCCTCGCCGCCGTGGGTGTTCTCGCCCTCGCCGGTTGCGGCTCCGACGACAACACCGCAGGCAGCACGACCGAAGGCTCGGCCTCGTCGTCGGCTTCGACCGCCATCGACTGCGCCCCCGGCACCCTGAACGGCGAGGGGTCCAGCGCGCAGAAGAACGCCATCGACCAGGTCACCCAGGCCGGCTACCAGGCCCAGTGCACCGACGCCACGATCAACTACAACGCGACCGGCTCCGGCGCGGGCCGCAAGCAGTTCACCTCCGGCCAGGTCGACTGGGCCGGCTCGGACTCCGCGCTCAAGGAGGAGGAGGTCGCCGCGGCGACCGCCCGCTGCGAGGGCAACCAGGCCTGGAACCTGCCGATGGTCGCCGGCCCGATCGCCATCGCCTACAACGTCGACGGCGTGGACGACCTCGTCCTCGACGCCGCCACCGCCGCGAAGATCTTCTCCGGCACCATCACCACCTGGAACGACCCGGCCATCGCCGCGCTGAACCCCGACGCGACGCTGCCCAGCACCGCGATCAGCGTGTTCTTCCGCACCGGTACCTCCGGCACCACCGAGAACTTCACCAAGTACCTGCACGCCGCGGCCCCCGAGGCGTGGACCGCCGAGGGCAACCAGGAGTGGGCCGGCAAGGGCGAGGGCCGCGAGGGCTCCGCCGGTGTCGCGCAGGCCGTCGCCGGCGCCCCCGGCGGCATCACCTACGTCGAGTGGTCCTACGCCCAGGACAACAACCTGGCCGTCGCCCAGATCGACAACGGCTCCGGCGCCGTCGAGCTGACCGGCGAGTCCGCCGGCAAGACCGTCGCCACCGCCACCCAGACCGGCACCGGCAACGACCTGTCGCTGAAGATCGACTACGCGACCAAGGAGGCGGGCGCCTACCCGATCGTCCTGGTCACCTACGAGATCGTCTGCTCCAAGGGCCTGGACGCCGAGAAGACCGCCCTGCTGAAGTCCTTCCTCACCTACTTCGCCGAGGACGAGACCCAGGAGGGCCTGCAGGAGATCGGCTACGCGCCGCTCCCCGCCGAGGTCTCCGAGAAGGTCCGGACCGCCATCGAAGCCATCGCCTGACGCTCGAAGCGAGCGCAGCACCCGGGGCGGGCACCAGCACGACCGGTGCCCGCCCCCACCCGTACGACTCCCCGCCCCCCCCCACCGCACAGTGCAGGAGCACGATGTCCTCGATCACCGGCCGCTCGGCCGTCGAGCAGGGCCCAGGCCCCTCGGGTGACAAGGCTCGAGGCCGGCGACGGCTCGGCGACACCCTCTTCGGCGGCGGAGCCGGTCTGGCCGGCGTCATCGTCATCGCCATCGTCGCCTTCACCGGCGTCTTCCTCGCCATCAGCGCCGTCCCGTCGGTGCTGGACGACCAGGTCAACTTCCTCACCTCCACCGAGTGGCAGGCCACCCCGGGCGACCTGCGCTTCGGGATCCTGCAGATCCTCTGGACGACGGTCGCCATCTCGATCATCGCGATGATCATCGCGGTGCCCCTCGGGGTCGCGAACGCCCTCTTCCTCACCCAGTACGCCCCGCGGTGGCTGGCGCGCCCCGCCGCGAGCGTCATCGACCTGCTGGCCGCGATCCCCTCGATCGTCTACGGCCTCTGGGGCATCCAGGTGTTCGCCCCGCACGTGACCGGTCTGCAGACGTTCCTCAACGACGCGCTCGGCTGGTTCCCGCTCTTCGGCGGCCCGGTGAGCACCGGCACCGTGTTCATCGCCGGGATCGTCCTGGCCGTCATGGTCCTGCCGATCATCACGGCCATGTCCCGCGAGGTGTTCGCGCAGACCCCGGCCGCGCACAAGGAGGGCGCTCTCGCCCTCGGCGCGACGAAGTGGGAGATGATCCGCACCTCGGTCCTGCCCTTCGGCCGCGCGGGCGTCATCTCGGCCTCGATGCTCGGTCTCGGCCGCGCGCTCGGCGAGACGATCGCCATCACGATCATCGTCTCCAGCGTCGCCCCCGGCGCGGACTTCTTCAGCTCCCTGCTCCAGGGCGGTGAGACCTTCGCCTCGAAGATCGCCAACAACGCCGCGGAGTTCAACGACCCCGAGTCGACCGGCGCCTACATCGCCGCCGGCCTGGTCCTGTTCGTCCTGACCTTCGTGGTCAACGCCATCGCCCGCCTCATCATCAACCGCCGGAAGGCCTTCGCATGAGCGTCGTCGACACGGCTCCCGAGCGGGAACTGCCCGCCGCGCTGGAGGACTCCCGCGGACGGGGCGGGCGCGTGGTCCGCAACACCGTCGCGACGGTGGTCATGGTGCTGGCCTTCGTCATCGCCCTCATCCCGCTGGTGTGGATCCTCGCCACCGTCATCCAGAAGGGGGCGGCGCTGCTGCCCGACCCCTCGTGGTGGCTCAACTCCCAGCGCGGCATCACCCCGCGCATCGAGGGCGGCGGCGCCTACCACGCCATCCTCGGCACGCTGCTGCAGGCGCTGGCCACCGCGGTCATCGCCGTCCCGCTGGGGATCATGGCCGCGATCCTGCTCGTCGAGTACGGCGCGAGCCGGATCGCCCGCGTCGTGAGCTTCACCGTCGACATCCTCTCGGGGCTGCCCTCGATCGTCGCGGCGCTGTTCATCTACGCCTTCTGGGTGACCACGCTCGGCTTCGCCCGCTCCGGGTTCGCCGTCTCCCTGGCCCTGGTGCTGCTCATGGTCCCGGTCGTGGTCCGCTCCACCGAGGAGATGCTCAAGCTCGTCCCGATGGAGCTGCGCGAGGCGTCCTACGCGCTGGGCGTGCCGAAGTGGAAGACGATCGTGAGGATCGTCCTGCCGACCGCGTTCTCCGGCATCGTCACCGGCGTGCTGCTGGGCCTGGCCCGCGTCATGGGTGAGACCGCGCCCCTGCTGATCCTGGTCGGCTACTCGCAGTCGATCAACACCAACCTGTTCAGCGGCAACATGGCGGCGCTGCCGCTCATGATCAACAACGACCGTCAGCAGGCGCTGGCTCCCGCGGTGGAGCGCGTCTGGGCGGCCGCCCTCACACTGGTGCTCATCGTGCTGGTGCTCAACATCGCCGGTCGGGCCATCGCCCGCTTCAGCAGGCTCGAGAAGTAGGAGAGAACCCGTGGCCAAGCGCATCGACGTCAAGGACCTCAACGTCTACTACGGCAACTTCAAGGCCGTCGAGGACGTCTCGATGACCGTGGAGCCCCGCTCCGTGACGGCCTTCATCGGCCCGTCCGGCTGCGGGAAGTCGACCTTCCTCCGCACCCTCAACCGCATGCACGAGGTCATCCCCGGCGGTCGGGTCGAGGGCAGCGTCATGCTCGACGACGACGACCTCTACTCCTCCAAGATGGACCCGGTGAACGTCCGCCGGACCGTCGGCATGGTGTTCCAGCGCCCCAACCCGTTCCCCACGATGTCGATCTTCGACAACGTCGCGGCCGGGATGCGCCTCAACGGGGTCCGCAGCAAGAAGGTCCTCACCGAGGCCGTGGAGTCCTCGCTGCGCGGGGCCAACCTGTGGAACGAGGTCAAGGACCGCCTCGACAAGCCCGGCGCCGGGCTGTCCGGCGGTCAGCAGCAGCGGCTGTGCATCGCCCGCGCCATCGCGGTGAAGCCGCAGGTGCTCCTCATGGACGAGCCCTGCTCGGCCCTGGACCCGATCTCGACGCTGGCGATCGAGGACCTCATCGGGGAGCTGAAGAGCTCCTTCACGATCGTCATCGTCACCCACAACATGCAGCAGGCGGCCCGCGTCAGCGACAAGACGGCGTTCTTCAACCTCGCCGCCACCGGCAAGCCCGGGCGCCTCGTGGAGATCGACGACACCGCGACGATCTTCAGCAACCCCACGCAGAAGGCGACCGAGGACTACATCTCGGGCCGCTTCGGCTGAGCCGCCACCCGGCGCGAGCGGGGGCCGTCGTCCACCCGGACGACGGCCCCCGCTCGCGTCCGGCCCCGTCGGGCCGGGCCGTCAGACGAAGAGGCCGACCACGCCGTACACGGCGGCGGCGAAGAGGGCGGCGGCCGGCAGCGTCAGCACCCAGGCCGTCACCATGGTGCGCGCCACCCCCCAGCGCACCGCCGACAGCCGCTTGGTGGCGCCCACGCCCATGATCGCCGAGGAGATCGTGTGGGTGGTGGAGACGGGGGCGTGGAAGCCGATCGCGGCGACGTAGAGCACGGCGGCCGAGACGGACTCGGCGGCGAAGCCGCGGGCGGGGTCGAGGTGGATGATCCGCCGGCCCAGCGTGCGCATGATCCGCCAGCCGCCGGCGTAGGTGCCGAAGCTGATCGCGAGCGCCGCGGACAGCTTGACCCACCACGGGATGGCGGTGCCGGAGTGGAAGCCGCCGGCCACCAGGGCCAGGACGATGACGCCCATCGTCTTCTGCGCGTCCTGCAGGCCGTGCCCCAGCGACATGGCCGCGGCGGAGACGGTCTGGGCGACGCGGAAGCGGCGGTGGGTGGGGGCGGGGGCCTTGCGCCGGACGGCCCACAGGATGGCGACCATGACGAGGTAGCCGAGGACGAAGCCGGACAGCGGCGAGACCACCATCGGGACGACGACCTTGTCGAGGATCACGCTCCAGTGCACCGTCGTGCTGGAGGCGATGCCCGCCCCGGCGAGCGCGCCGATGAGGGCGTGCGAGCTGGAGGAAGGCAGCCCGAGGCGCCAGGTGATGAGGTTCCAGCCGATCGCCCCGAACAGGGCGGAGAGCACCACGGCCATGCCGTGGAGCCCGAGGCCGACGTCGACGATCCCCGAGCCGATGGTCTCGGCGACCCCGGTCCCGAGGAAGGCGCCGACGAGGTTGAAGATCGCGGCCATGCCCAGCGCGATGCGGGGGGTCAGCGCCCGCGTCGAGACGGAGGTCGCGATGGCGTTGGCGGCGTCGTGGAACCCGTTGGTGAAGTCGAAGCTGAGCGCGACGAGGACCACCACGAGGACGAGGGCGAGCTCCACCGGGTCAGGACTCCTTGACGGCGATGGTCTCCACCGTGTGCGCCACGTGCTCGAAGGCGTCGGCGGCGTCCTCGAGGGTCTCGATGATCTCCTTGTGCTTCATGATCGAGATGGCGTCGTAGCCGCCGTCGAAGAGCGCCGCGACCAGGCGCCGGTGGATCTGGTCGGCCTGGTTCTCCAGGCGGTTGATCTCCACCCAGTAGTCGGAGAGGTCCCCCGGCGAGCGCAGCCGCGGCATGGCCTCCGCGGTCAGCTCGGCCTGGCGGGCCAGGACCTGCACGATGTCGCCCACGCCGGGCAGCAGCTCACCGATCCGGTAGAGCACCATGAGGTCGACCGCGGCCTGCATGAGGTCCAGGCAGTCGTCCAGGCGCGAGGTGAGCTGGTAGATGTCCTCGCGGTCGAAGGGGGTGACGAAGGAGGAGTTGACCCGGCGCAGGACGGCGTGGGCCGCCTCGTCACCGCGGTGCTCCAGCTCCTCCATCTCCTTCCCGAGCTCCTCGCGGCGGGCCTGGTCGCTGCCGATGACCTCGGTGAGGACCGCGGTGGCCTCGACGAGGATCGTGCCGGTCCGGGCGAACATCTCGAAGAACGAGGTGTCCTGGGGGGTCAGTCGGAAACGCACGTCCATGCTCCGGGGAGGCTCGGGTTCGGCGGGTGGGGTGGCTCCCGGCCCGAGCAGCGACTCTAGGCGAGTCCGGACCCCGGGTCCGACGACCCCCGGGCCTCAGTCGAGCGCGGAGACGCCCTCGACGCCCAGGACGCGGTCCAGCTCCCCCTCCGGGAGGGGGCCGTCGCTCTCCGAGGCGGCGACGACGACGTCGGTGTAGAGCTCGATCTCCTCGGCCAGGGCGACGTCGGCGAGGGGGGCGCTGGCGGCGGGGACGACCCCGGGGCCCCGGTCGGGTGGCGGTGCGGAGCCGTCACCCGGCGGCGGAACGGGCGAGTGCGTCATGGTGGGCACCACCGTACGCCCGCCGGGCCCGCCCGCGGGGCCGGTCCGCGAGACCTCACCCCGCCGGGGCGGGGGCGCTGCGCGAGGAGGTGCCCGACGCGGTGGCGGTGGGGACGGTCAGGGGCGGGTGGTCCTCCTCGCCCAGGACGGTCCGCTGCAGGTTGACCTCGGCCAGCCCGAGCCCGCCGACGGTGACCTCGTCGTAGGCGAGGAGCCGGCCGGCGTCGTCCCCGCTGCGGCCGAAGTACAGCAGGGTGGCCGACAGCGGGAGGGGGGTGCCGTCGGCCAGCCGGGCGAGGCCGGCGGAGGTGACCCCGGCGCCGCCGGTGGTGCCCTCGACCATGACCCGGGTGCCGGAGGCGTGCAGCGTCACCGAGCGCTTGTGCAGGTGACCGGCGAGCACGAGCGGCACCCGCCCCTGCAGGGGGTCGAGACCGCTGGGGTCGTGGACGAGGGCGACGTCGACGGGGTCCTCGGGGTGGCTCTCGTCCCAGGTCCGGATGCCGTCGGCGAGGATCCGGTTGGCCTGCTCCTGCAGCTGCTCCGCGCTGCCGGTGGCCGCGGTGCCCTCGCCGTCGGGGGTGAAGACGGGGTCGCCCTGACCGGCGAGGACGAGACCGGCCACCTGGGCGGTGGAGCCCTGGTCGAGGACGATCGCGCCCTGGGCGGCGACCTGGGCCTGGGTGTCGCCGGAGTCGTGGTTGCCCCGGACCCAGACGTAGGGCACCCCGAGGCCGCCGATGCGCCCGAGGAAGCTGGCCTCGGCGGCCGTCCCCCAGGTCGTGGTGTCGCCGGTGTCGAGGACGGCCTGCACGCCGAACTGCTGCACGAGGTTCTCGGTGAGGTCGTAGCCGAGGGGGTTGAGGTGCAGGTCGGAGATGTGCAGGACGGTGGTCACGTCCTCCCCCAGGCCGGTGCCGGCGGCCCGGGCGTCGCCCAGGACGGGCAGGTTGGCGGCGGTGGCGTAGAGGGTGGAGACGCTGCGGACGATGTCGGAGAGGCCGCTGCGGTAGCTCTCCAGCCGGTCCAGGGCGTTCTGGGTGCTGGAGACGACGTAGGGGGCGCGGGAGAGCAGCCCGGTGAAGCGGGGCTGGCGCAGCGCGGCGGGGTCGAAGGTCGCCGCGGTCCCGGCGCCGGTGGCCACGACGACGACGAGCAGGGCGGCGCCGGTCTGCAGGGTCCGGCGCCGGCTGCGGTGGACGACGACGGCGGCCAGCAGCGCCCCGGCGGTGCCGCACGCGAGGCTGAGGGCGGCCGCGCGGACGGTCGCGGCGCGGACGGTGTCGGCGGCGGTGAGCTCCAGGGCCAGCAGCTGCTGCGGGGAGCGCACGAGCCGGGCGGCGGCGTCGACGTCGACGCTCTCGATGGTGGCGGTGACCACGATCGGGGCGCGGTGGGTGTCGAAGGTGACCTTCCCGACGGGGGGCAGGTCGACCTCGACGCCGGGGGTGAGGCTGGGCCGGACGCGCACCTCGGTCTGCAGCGGGCCGACGTAGGTGCCCGCGCCCGGGGCGAGGGCGAAGCCGACGCCGGCGCCCACCCCGGCGACGAGCAGGATCCCGAACCAGGGCAGCACGTGGCGGCGGGCGAAGCGCGCTCCGCGCCGGGCCGCGAGGCGCTGCCCCGCCGCCCGCCACCGCGCGGGGAGGCGGAGCGGGCGGGGTCGGGGCCGGCGGGTCGAGGGGGGCATCAGGAGGATCTTCGCGCAGGACGGCGCCGCGCGCCGCGCGCACCGCTCGCGTGTGCCGGGGCCGGGCCCGGGGTACGGGAGGGGCATGACCGACACGGCGCTCCCGCGCGACCTCCGCTCCCCCCGTCCCACCGGCCGGCCCGGGCCGGCCCTGGTCACCGGCTCGGAGTCCGGCATCGGCCGGGCCACGGCGGTGGAACTGGCCCGGCGCGGCCACGACGTCGCGATCACCTGGTTCCGCGACGAGGCCGCCGGGACCGCGACCGCGGAGGAGGTGCGCGCGCTGGGCCGGAGGGCGGTCCTGCGCCACGTCGACCTGCGCGACCTGCCGGGGGCGGCCGACGTGGTGGACGACGTCGCCGCGGAGCTGGGCGGGCTGGAGGTGCTCGTCAACGACGCCGGGACGGGGACGGCGACGCCGCTGCTGGACCTGTCGTTCGCGGACTGGCGGGAGGTGCTGGCGGTGGACCTCGACGCGGCGTTCCTGTTCCTGCAGCGCGCGGCGCGGGTGATGGTGGCGGCCGGGCGGGGCGGGCGGGTCGTCAACGTCACCAGCGTCCACGAGCACCAGCCGCGGGTGGGCGCGGCGCCCTACTGCGCGGCCAAGGGCGGGCTGGGGCTGCTGACCCGCACGGCGGCGATCGAGCTGGCCGAGCACGGGATCACGGTGAACGCGGTCGCGCCGGGGGAGATCGCGACGCCGATGACGGGGCAGAAGGACACCGACCCGCACGGGGAGGACCGCCCGGGGGTGCCGCTGGGCCGTCCGGGTGACGCCCGCGAGGTCGCGGCGGTCATCGGCTTCCTGTGCTCCGCGGAGGCCTCCTACGTGACGGGGGCCTCCTGGCCGGTGGACGGCGGGATGCTGCAGATGGGGCCGATGGCGGGGTCGCACCTGACCGCGGACGACTGGCGCCGTCCCTGAGTCAGGCTTCCCTTCCTTGACTGGTTCCAGACTGGACTGCTTGAGTCGACCCGTGACCAGTGTCGAGCGCCTGCGGGCGAGGGGCCTGCGGGCCACCCGGCCCCGGGTCGTCGTGCTCGACGTCCTCGACGCGGCCCGCGCGGACCACGAGCACCTCCCCGTCGCCCGCGTCGCCGAGCGCGCCCGCGCCGTGCTGCCGACGGTCTCGACCCAGGCCGTCTACGACTGCCTGGACGCCCTGACCGGAGCGGGCCTCGCCCGCTGCATCGAGCCCGCGGGCCACCCCGCGCGCTACGAGGCGCGGGTGGGCGACAACCACCACCACCTGGTGTGCCGCGGGTGCGGCGCCACCGTCGACGTGGACTGCACCACCGGCCACGCCCCCTGTCTCTCGCCCTCCGACACCGCCGGTTTCGCCGTCGAGGAGGCCGAAGTGGTGTTCTGGGGCCGTTGCCCCGAGTGCCGCACCCCGTCCACCCCCCCACCAGCAGAGCGTGAACGAGAGGAAGTGCGATGACCGACGTCGCGAGCCAGTCCTCGGCCCCCGGGGACGAGCGCCCGGTCCTGACCAACCGCCAGGGCCACCCGGTCTACGACAACCAGAACCAGCGCACCGTCGGGGCCCGCGGCCCCGCCACGCTGGAGAACTACCAGTTCCTCGAGAAGATCAGCCACTTCGACCGCGAGCGCATCCCCGAGCGCGTCGTGCACGCCCGCGGCACGACGGCGTTCGGCTACTTCGAGGCCTACGGCAGCTTCGGCGACGAGCCGATCTCGAAGTACACCCGCGCGAAGCTGTTCCAGGAGAAGGGCAAGCGCACCGACCTGGCGATCCGCTTCTCCACCGTCGCCGGTGGCCGCGACTCCGCCGAGACCCTGCGCGACCCGCGCGGCTTCGCCGTGAAGATGTACACCGAGGACGGCAACTGGGACCTCGTCGGCAACAACCTGGGTGTCTTCTTCATCCGCGACGCGATCAAGTTCCCGGACTTCATCCACTCCCAGAAGCCGGACCCGGTCACCTTCGACCGCCAGGTGCCCAACCGCGTCTTCGACTTCGCGAGCCAGACGCCGGAGTCGCTGCACATGTTCACCCTGGTGTTCTCCCCCCGCGGGATCCCGGCCAGCTACCGCACCCAGCAGGGCTTCGGGGTGAACACCTACAAGTGGGTGAACTCCGAGGGCGAGACGGTCCTGGTGAAGTACCACTGGCACCCCAAGCAGGGCGTCAAGAGCTGGACCTCCGCCGACGCCGCCGCCGTGCAGGCCCAGGACCTCGGCCCGCACACCCGCGACCTCTACGCCGCGATCGACGCCGGTGACTACCCCGAGTGGGAGCTGCTCGTCCAGACGATGAGCGACGAGGAGCACCCCGAGCTGGACTTCGACCCGCTGGACGACACCAAGGTGTGGCCGGAGAACCTCTTCCCGCTCACCCCGATCGGGAAGATGGTCCTCAACCGCAAGCCGGTGGACTTCTTCACCGAGTCCGAGCAGATCGCCTTCGGCACCGGCGTCCTGGTCGACGGCCTGGACTTCTCCGACGACAAGATGCTCGTGGGCCGGACGTTCTCCTACTCCGACACCCAGCGCTACCGCGTGGGCCCGAACTACCTGCAGCTGCCGGTCAACGCGGCCAAGGTCCCGGTGCGCACCAACCAGCGCGACGGGCAGATGGCCTACGGCGTCGACGGCCGCGGCGAGAACCCGACGGTGAACTACGAGCCGTCGATCATCGGCGGGCTGCGCGAGGGCACCTACCCCACCCACGACGAGCAGGGCCCGGTCATCACCGGTCGCGTGACCCGCAAGCGGATCCCGCGCACCAACGACTACCAGCAGGCCGGGGAGCGCTTCCAGCTCTCCGAGGACTGGGAGAAGGACGAGCTCGTCGCGAACTTCGTCGACGCGCTCTCGCAGTGCATCCGCCCCATCCAGGAGCGCATGGTCTGGCACATGTTCATGGCCGACGACGAGTACGGCCGTCGCGTGGGCGAGGGCCTGGGCATCACCGCCGACGACGTCCGTCACCTGGAGCCGCTGCAGACGCAGACCCTGACCGAGGAGGAGCTGCAGCGCGCGGCGAACCTCGGCAAGAACGGCCCGCGCGACGTCACCGGCCTGGTCATGACCCACGCCGTGCCGAACGAGCGCGACGTCCGGGCCTGATCCGGAGGGTCTGACCCGGAGGGTCTGACCCGCAGCGCGTGAGGGCGCCGGTCCCCGTGGGGGCCGGCGCCCTCCGTCGTCTCAGGGGGTCAGCGCGTCGGTGCGCCGGCGGGCGTGGGCCCACCACAGCGGGGCCGCGCCGGCGGCGTACGCGAGCCCCAGCGGCAGCGCGAGCGTGCGGTTGGGCCGCGGGTTCCCGCCGCGGCGCATCCGCTCCGGCAGGCCCCGGCCGAACCACCACACGGGCAGGCAGGCGGTGGAGAGCACGAGGTGCCCGATCGCCAGGGACGACTCGTGGGCGGGGATCACGTCGGGGTCCACCGGGGCGGTGCGGTCGCGGGTCGCGGCGTCCCACACCGCGTCGGCGGCGGCCATCACCGCTCCCGCCGCGAAGGCGACCCCGCACTGCGCGGCCAGGCGCCGTCCCCGGCCGGGCAGGTCGTAGGTGCGCTGGCCCAGTCCGACGACGAGGCCGTCGAGGGCGGTGTTGACGAGCGCGAGGATCCGGGCGAGGTGGATCGGCTCCATGACCGGGCAACGGGCGGTCCGGACGGGGCGTTCCGGTCAGCGGGCGGCGTGCTCCGCCCGCGCCGCGGCGACCTGGGGCACCGACGCCTCGAGGAGGTCGGCGAGGGCGCGCAGCCGCTCGGCGACGGCCGCGCCCAGCGGGGTGAGCTCGTACTCCACGCGCGGCGGGATCGCGGTGACGACGTCGCGGGTGAGCATCCCGTCGCGCTCCAGCGCCTGCAGGGTCTGCGACAGCATCTTCTCGCTGACCCCGTCCACTTTGCGGCGCAGCGCGTTGAACCGGAACGTCCCCTCCCCCAGGGCGAGCAGGACGAGCGAGGCCCACTTCGAGGTGACGTCCTCGAAGGCCGCGCGGGAGGTGCAGCCGCGGGCGAACACGTCGGCGACGAGGTCGGGCGCGGGTCCGTCGGTCACTCTCGCAGAGTACCGCGGGAACACCTGGCACTGTCGAAGGGTTAGTGCCTGCGATCGCACAGCGCCCACCCGAGGAGAACCCCGTGACCACCTACGCCGTCACCGCCGCGAGCGGCCAGCTCGGCCGCCTCGCCGTCGAGGCCCTGCTCGCCCGCGGCGAGCGCGACGTCGTCGCCGTCGTCCGCACCCCCGCCAAGGTCGCCGACCTCGCCGAGCGCGGCGTGCAGGTCCGCGCGGGCGACTACGACGACCGCGCCGCGCTCACCGCGGCCCTGCGGGGTGTGGACCGGGTCCTGCTCGTCTCCGGCGACACCCCCGGGGCGCGCCTGGCCCAGCACGCCAACGTCGTCGAGGCCGCGAAGGCCGCCGGGGTCAGCCGCATCGCCTACACCGGCCTCCTGCGCGCCGACGTCTCGGGCAGCCCGCTGGCCCCCGACCACGTGGCCACCGAGGAGCTCCTGGCCGCCTCCGGGCTCGAGGTCACCGTCCTGCGCAACAGCTGGTACCTGGAGAACCAGACCGCCCAGCTCGACCGGTACCTCGCCGCCGGCGAGGTCGTCGGTTCCGCGCACGACGGGCGGATCAGCGCCGCCTCCCGCGCCGACTACGCCGAGGCCGCCGTCGCCGCCCTGACCGCCGAGGCGCCCGAGCCCGTCTACGAGCTGGCCGGGGAGAGCTTCGACCTCGCCGAGCTGGCCGCCACCGTCACCGAGGTCACTGGCACCCCGGTCACCTACCGCGACCTCGGCACCGAGGAGCACGTGGCGGTCCTGCGCGAGGCCGGCCTCGACGAGGGGACCGCCCGCTTCGTCGCCGCGCTGGACGCCTCCACCGCCGCGGGGGACCTGCTGACCGACCGCGACGACCTGGCCCGGCTGCTCGGGCGCCCCGCCACGACGCTGGCCGAGGCCGTCCGCGCCGCCCGGGCCTGAACCCCGTCGCGCACGGTGGCAGCATCGCGGGGGTGAGCCGACTCCCGCGCCTGCCGCTGAACGCGGCCCTGCCCCCACCCCCCTCCGCGGGGGTGGCGGGCGACCCGGGGGTGTGCCGGCCCGGCGGGCAGTTCCGGCGCGTGAGCGCGGAACGGGTGGTCCTCCTCGGTGGCCCCGCCGCGATCCTGCTCCAGGTCGCCCACCCCCTGGTGGCCGAGGGGGTCGCGGCGCACAGCGACTACACCTCCGGCCCCGCGCACCGGCTGCTCGCCACCCTGCAAGCCGCGCTGACCGTCACCTTCGGCGACACCGAGCAGGCCCGCGCCGCGGCCCGCCACGTCGGCGCCCAGCACGCCCGGGTCCGCGGCACCACCCGCGCCGACGTCCCCGGGACCCCCGCGGGCACCCCCTACCGCGCCAACGACCCCGACCTCGCGCTGTGGGTCCACGCCACGCTCGTCTGGACCGCGCGACGGGTGACCGAGCGCTACGCCGGGCTCGTCCTCACCCCCGACCAGCGCGAGCAGCACTGGCAGGAGTCCAAGCCCTTCGCGCGGCTGTTCGCGGTTCCCGACCGCGTGCTGCCCGCGACCGTCGCCGACTTCGACGCCTACGTCGAGGACGCGTTCTCCCGGCTCGTCGTCACCCCCGGCGCCCGCCGGGTCGCGCACGACGTCCTCACCCAGCGCACCGCTCCCCCGCTGCCCGGGGTGGCCGCCCTGGCCCGCAGCGTCACCGCCGACGTCCTCCCCCCGCGCCTGGCCCGCGCCTACGACCTGACCCCCACCGCGGGCCGGCGGGCCGCCGCCCTCGTCACCCGGGCCGCGCTGCGCTCGGTGCGGCCCGTCCTGCCCCGGTCCCTCGCGCAGTGGCCGCACGCCGAGGTCGCCCGGCAGCGCACCGCGGCGCCCGCCCCGCGCGCGGCGGCCGGGGCCTAGCGTGGCCCCCGTGCCCGCTCCCGCGCTGACCCCCGAGACCGTCGCCGCCGCCACCGCCGCGGCCGCCCGCTGGGTGGACTTCCGCCGCCGTCGCCTCGACGTGCCCGGGGTGCAGTTCGCGGTGCGGCTGCAGGACGACCTGGTGCACTCCAGCGCCCACGGCCACGCCGACCGCGAGGACGACGTCGCCCTCACCCCCGCGCACGTCTTCCGGGTCGCCTCGCACTCGAAGACCTTCACCGCGACGGCGGTGCTGCGCCTGGCCGAGCAGGGCCGGCTGCGCGTGGACGACGAGGTCGGCGCGCACGTGCCCTGGGTCCGGGAGGAGGACGCCGAGCTGGGCCGGGCCAGCCTGCGGGAACTGCTGGGGCACGCGAGCGGGGTGACCCGGGACGGCCGGCACGGCGACTTCTGGCAGCTCGACGGGGCGTTCCCCGACGTCGAGGGCCTGCGCGGCGCCGTGCGCACCGGCGGGTCGGTCCTCCCCCGCTCCTCACGCTTCAAGTACTCCAACGTCGGGTACGCGCTGCTGGGCCTGGTCGTGGAGGCGGTGACCGGGACCTCCTACGCGGAGCACGTCGCGCACGAGCTGGTCGCCCCGCTGGGCCTGACCCGCACGACCCCGGACCTGCCCGCGGCCGGGGACCTGGCGACCGGCTACTCGGCCGCGGCGGTGGGTCCGCGTCGCCCGCTGGGGCACCCGGCCACGGCGGCGATGGCGGCCGCGGCGGGGTTCTGCTCCACCGCCGAGGACCTCACCGCGTGGTTCTCCGCGCACCGCCCCGGCCGCACCGAGCTGCTGGACGACCACGCGAAGCGGCTGGCCCAGCGCGCGGAGTGGCCCACCGAGGGCGTCGACCGCAGCTACGGGCTGGGCTTCACCGGGGAGAAGGTCGGCGAGCGCCGGCTCGTGGGGCACTCCGGGGGTTTCCCGGGCCACATCACCAAGAGCCTCCTGGACCCCGAGGCGGGTCTCGCGCTGAGCGTGCTGACGAACTGCGCCGACGGCCCCGCCACCGAGCTCGCGGTGGGGGCGGTGAAGCTGATCGACCTGTTCGCCACCGAGTGGGGCCGGACCGAGCCCGCGGTCGACCTCAACGCGTTCCGCGGCCGGTGGGCGACCCTGTGGGGCGTGGTGGACGTCGTCCGCGCCGGGTCCACCCTCATCGCCCTGGACCCCGACACCACCGACCCCGCCGCGAGCCCGCTGACGTTCGACGTGGTCGACGAGCGCACCCTGCGCGTCGTGCGCGACAGCGGGTCCGGGTCCTTCGGGGAGGACTGGGTGCTGGGCCGGCGCGAGGACGGCACCCCGACGCTGCGCGGGGACAGCGGCATCACGATGGTGCCGCTGTCCCGCTGGGCGGCGGTCTGAGGCCGCGGCTCAGGCGTCCAGCGACGCGTCGAGGGTGATCTCCACCCCGGTGAGGGCCTTGGAGACCGGGCAGGTGGCCTTGGCGGCCTGCGCGGTCTCGGCGAAGGTGGCGGCGTCGATCCCGCTCGCCTCACCGGTGACGGTGAGCTTGATGCCGGTGAGCCGGAACCCGCCGGCCGGGTCCGGCCCGAGGGAGACGTCGGCGGTCACCTCGAGGCTCTCCGGGGTCGCGCCGGCCTCGGCGAGCAGCGCGGAGAACTGCATCGCGAAGCAGGAGGAGTGCGCGGCCGCGATGAGCTCCTCGGGGCTGGTGGTGCCCCCGGCGTCGTCCGCGGCGCGCTTGGGGAAGGACACGTCGTAGGTGCCGACCTTGGAGCTGGACAGCTCGACCTGGCCCGAGCCCTGCTCCAGGGTGCCGTTCCAGGCGGTGCGTGCGGTGCGGGTGGGCATGGTTCCTCCACGGTGTCGAGACGTCTGGCGCTGCCATCCTCACCAGCCCGACCCCGCACCGCCACCCGGCGCCCGCGATCCGGGAACGGACCCGGGAACGGCCGAAGGCCCGTGGGGAACCCCACGGGCCTTCGGATCGGAACTGGTCAGTCGCGCGGGGCGCTCTGGCGGGGAACCCCGCCCTGGCCGCCCTCGCGGCGCGGGCCGCGGGGGCCGCTGCCCTCGCGACGCGGGCCGCTGCGGAAGCCACCCTCGCGACGCGGGCCGCGGCGCGGACCGCGAGCACCCTCGCGGGTCTCGGTGCGACGGGGCTTGATCACGACGGGTTCGCCGGACTCGGCCACGGCGCGGACGGTCTCGTCCCCGGCGAGCACGTGCTCGACGTTCTGGGCCTCGACCCCCGCGTCCCGGTGCAGCCAGCCGTAGCGGCGGACCTGGTCGGGCAGCGCGATGGCCAGGACGGTCCCGGTCGCACCGGCGCGCGCGGTGCGGCCGGAGCGGTGCAGGTAGTCCTTGTGGTCGTTCGGCGGGTCGACGTGCACGACGAGGTCCACGTCGTCGACGTGGATGCCGCGGGCGGCGACGTCGGTGGCGACCAGGACGCGGGTCTCCCCGGCCGAGAACGCGTCGATCGCCTTGGAACGCTGCGACTGGCGCAGGTCCCCGTGGATCGCCTCGGCCGGTGCGCCGGCCTCGTTCAGCTGGTCGGCGAGGCGCTGGGCGCCGAGCTTGGTGCGGACGAAGAAGATCGACCGCGCCGGGCGCTTGCTGATCTCGGTGAGGATCGACAGCTTGTCGTGCGGGCGGACCGCGAACACGCGGTGCTCCATGTGCCCGACGTCGTCGGGGTCGGCCGGCGCGGCGTGGAACGCCGGGTCGGTCAGGAAGTCCGTCACGAGGGCCTCGACACCGCGGTCGAGGGTGGCGGAGAAGAACATCCGCTGCCCGCCGGGCTTGGTGCCCTCCAGGATGGCGCGGACGTTGGGCAGGAAGCCCAGGTCGGCCATGTGGTCGGCCTCGTCGAGCACCGCCACGTCGACCTCCGCGAGGGAGACCGCGTCACGGTCGATGAGGTCCACCAGACGACCCGGGGTCGCGATGAGGACGTCGATGCCGCGCTGGAGGGCGGCGATCTGACGGCCGTAGGGGACGCCGCCGACGACCACGGACAGCCGCAGGTCGAGGGAGTCGCCCAGCGGGCGCAGCGCGTCGGCGACCTGCATGGCCAGCTCGCGGGTCGGCACGAGGACCAGACCGCGCGGGGCGCCGGTGATGCGGGGGCGCTTCTGCTGGGCCAGGCGGGCCAGCATGGGCAGGCCGAAGCCCAGCGTCTTGCCGGAACCGGTGCGGGCCCGGCCGAGGATGTCGCGCCCGGCGATGCCGTCGGGCAGCGTGCGGGACTGGATCGCGAACGGCGCGGTCATGCCGCGACGCTCGAGAGCGGCGACGAGCTCCTCGGGGAGACCGAGCTCGGCGAAGGTCGACTCCGCGACCTCGATCTGCTCGGCCGCGGTGAGGGCCTGCTCGGTCGCGGAGGGAGCGAAGGAACGGGGGCTGCGCGGGGGGCCGCTGCGACGGCTGCTGCCGCCCTGGTAGCCCCCGCGGCTGCTGCCGCCCTGGTAACCGCCACGGCTGCTGCCGCCCTGGTAGCCCCCGGAGGAGGAGCCGCCGCGGTTCTGGTAGCTGCTGCTGCCGCCGCCCTGGTAGCCGCCGCTGCTGGCGCCGCCACCCTGGTAGCTGCTGCCGCCGCCGCCCTGGCCGCGGTAGCCGCCCGAACGGGGGCGGTCGTCGCGGTCGAAGGAGCGGTCGGCGGGTCGGTCCTCGGTGCGGTAGCCGCGGGACTCGCGGCGCTGGAACCCGCCCTCGTCAGAACGCGAGGGGCGGTTGGAACGGTACGAACGGTCGTCGTACTGGGGCATGGAAGATGAACTCCACGTGGGCTCGTCGGCCGCACGGCGGTCCGCCCCCAGGGCGCGCGGTAGCGCGCAGATGCTGAGGTGTGGGACTCAAGCGACCTCGCGGGCGGCTCGCCCGCTGAGATGACGGCATCGACACCGTCCTGACTACAGTAACAGGCCCGGGCCCCGAACCCTTCCCGCCCTCACCCGGGCGCCCGGGCGCCGGGCCGCCGCCCGACGCCCCGGGCGGCCCCCGCGGTCCCCGGTCCCGTTGCGCCGCAGCGCATCAGCCCCGCGAGGCCTGGATGGCGGTCAGCGCGATCGTGTAGACGATGTCGTCGACGAGCGCCCCGCGCGAGAGGTCGTTCACCGGTTTCGCCAGCCCCTGCAGCATCGGGCCCACCGAGATGACCCCCGCGTTGCGCTGCACCGCCTTGTACGTCGTGTTGCCCGTGTTGAGGTCCGGGAACACGAACACCGTGGCGCGGCCGGCGACCGGCGAGTCCGGGGCCTTGGACGCCGCGACCGAGGCGACGGCGGCCGCGTCGTACTGCAGGGGCCCGTCGATGATGAGGTCCGGGTCGCGCTCCCGGGCGATGCGGGTGGCCTCGGCCACCTTGTCCACGCTGGAACCCGACCCCGACGAGCCGGTGGAGAAGCTGATCATCGCCACCCGCGGTTCGATGCCGAAGGCGCGCGCCGACGCCGCCGACTGCAGGGCGATGTCGGCGAGGTCCTCCGCCCCCGGGTCGGGGTTGACCGCGCAGTCGCCGTAGATGACGACGTCGTCGGGCAGGCACATGAAGAAGACGCTGGACACCAGCCGGGCCCCCGGCTTGGTGCGCACGACCTGCAGCGCGGGGCGCACGGTCGCGGCGGTGGTGTGCACCGCCCCGGCCACCAGCCCGTCGACGTCGCCGGCCTGCAGCATCGTGGTGCCCAGCCAGATCGGGTCGGCGAGGGAGTCGCGGGCGACGTCGGGCTGCATGCCCTTGTGCTTGCGGGCCTCGACGAGGACGTCGACGTAGCGCTCGACCAGCCCGGCCGGGTCGAGCACCTCCACGCCCTCGGGCAGGGTCAGCCCGAGCCCGGCCGCGACGGAGGCGACCTCGTCGGGGTGGGCCAGCAGGACGGGGCGGGCGATGCCGCGCTCGGCGCAGATCGCCGCGGCCTGCACGGTGCGCGGCTCGGCGCCCTCGGGCAGCACGATCCGCTGCACCCGCTCGGCGGCCAGGGTGGTCAGGCGGCGGCGGAAGGCCGCGGGCGAGAGGCGCGGGGTGTGCGAGGCCGTGGGCAGCTTGGCCAGCCAGCCGGGGTCGAGGGCGTCGGCGACCGTCGTGGAGACCGCCAGCGCGCGCTCGGCGTCGTCGGCGGGGACCTCCGGGTCGAGGCGGTTGACGGCGGTGGCGGTGGCGTAGGTGCTGCGGTCCGAGCGCAGGATGGGCAGGCCGGTCGCGGCGGCGGCCGCGGTCAGCTCCGCCACCCGGGGGTCCATCCCGACCCCGGCGGTCAGCAGCAGCCCGGCGAGGCGGTTGCCGTTGAGCGCGGCCAGGCAGGTCGCCATGACGACGTCGTGCCGGTCGCCGGGGACGAGGATGAGCCGCCCCTCGCGCAGCAGCGGCAGCATCCCCGGCACGGCCTGCGCCGCGACGACGACCTCCTTGATGCGCCGGCCCTGGTCGCCGTGGGTCAGCACCTCGACGTCGAGGTCGTGGACGAGGTCGCGCACCCGGGCCCAGACGAGGTCGGCGCGGAAGGGCACCGCCCCGACGAGGGGGATGCCGTGGTGCTCCAGCGCCCCGCGCAGCCGCGCGACGCGGGCGACGGCGGTCTCGGGGTCCTCCGGCACCGGCCAGCGCGAGACGACCCCGCCGATGACCCGCAGCGCCTCCCCCGTCCGGTACGTCCCGGCGGTGACGGCCATGTCCTCGGCGATGCGCTCGGGCGCGCCGGGGTCGGTGCCGTCCACGCCGGCGGACCCGACGAGCAGGACGTCGGCGTCCAGGGCCGTGGCCAGCGCCTGGTTGACCCGCCCGGAGAACACCTGGTCCGCCGAGGGCGCCAGGCCCTCGACGACGACGACGTCGTGGGCGGCGAGCACCCCCTCGGCGGCGGCGACGACCTCCTCCATGAGGTCGTCGATGTCGCCGCGGGAGAGGCGCTCGACGACGCGGGAGGCGGGGATCGGCTCGGAGGGGTCCAGCGCGGTGGTGAGCCGGACCAGCGCGACGGAGCGGTCGGGTCCGGTGGCGCGGGTGGGCTGGGCCAGCGGCTTGTGGAAGCCGACGGCGACCCCGCGCGCGTCGAGGGCCCGGACCAGGCCCAGGCAGGTCGAGGTGAGGCCGGCACCGTGGCCGGTGGGGACGACGAGCAGCACGCGGGCCATGGGTCAACCCTCCCCCACTCCGGCTCCGGCGGCGACGGCAGCCCCCGGACCGCTCAGCGGTGCTCGACCAGCGCGACCGTGTCGCGGGCGATGAGCAGCTCCTCGTCGGTGGGCACGACCATGGCCAGGGGGCCGTCGCCGGGGACGGTGATGCGCCCCGCGGGGGTGGAGGAGCGGCCGTGGTCGGCGTTGGCGGCGGGGTCCTCCACGAGGCCGAGGTGGGCCAGGCGGGCCAGCAGCATCGAGCGCACGTTCTTCGCGTTCTCCCCGATGCCGCCGGTGAGGACGAGCGCGTCGAGCCCGCCGAGGGAGACGGTGAGCGCCGCGACGTGCTTGGCGGCGCGGTGGACGAACACGTCGAGGGCGAGCTTCGCCCCGGCGTGGCCCTCGGCGGCCTTCTCCGACAGCGTGCGGACGTCGTTGGACAACCCCGACAGGGCGAGCAGGCCGGACTCGGAGTTCAGCTGCTTCACGACCTCCGCGACCCCGGCGCCGGTGCGCTCGGCGACGAGCTCGACGACCGCGGGGTCGAGGTCGCCGGAGCGGGTGCCCATCACCAGCCCCTCCAGCGGGGTGAGGCCCATGGTGGTGTCCACGGAGCGGCCGTCGAGGACGGCGGTCGCGCTGCACCCGTTGCCGAGGTGGGCGACGACGAGCTTGAGGCCGCGCGGCTCGCGGCCGGCGGTGGCGAGGACCTCGGTGGCGCGCTGGCTGACGTAGCGGTGGCTGGTGCCGTGCATCCCGTAGCGGCGGACCCCGAACTCCTCGTACCAGCGCGTCGGCACGGCGTAGCGGTAGTTCGTCTCCGGCATCGTCTGGTGGAACGCGGTGTCGAAGACGGCGACGTGCGCGAGGTCGGGCAGCACCGCCCGCGCGGCCTCGATCCCGGAGGCGTTGGCGGGGTTGTGCAGGGGCGCCAGGGCGGACAGCTCGTGGATCTGGGCGAGGACGCGGTCATCGACGCGGACCGAGCCGTGGAAGACGGAACCGCCCTGCACGACGCGGTGCCCGACGCCGAGCAGCGGGGGTAGGTCGAGGTCCAGGAGGCGCTGCAGCACGTGGGCCAGCGCCCCGCGGTGCGTCGTGGCGGCCGGGGTGATGGTGCGGGTGCTGGGCCGCCCGTCAGGGCCGGTGGTCGTCATGTGCACGACCGCGTCCGGGGAGCCGATGCGTTCCCCGAGGCAGCTCAGCGACCGCTCCCCCGTCACCGGGTCCACCAGGGCCAGCTTCACCGAGGAGCTGCCGCAGTTCACGACGACGACGGAACCCTGGCTGGTCGACACGCTGTTCTCCTCCGGACGGTCGGGGACGTCCCCCGACCCTCTCACGCGGGCGCGGGCCAGCTCTCGCGCGCGTGGGCGGTCTCCCAGAACAGCCACTCGTAGCGGGTGGCCAGCGCGAACGCGTCGTGCATGGCCTCCACGTCGCCGGGGTTCGCCTCGGCCGCCTCGTCGACGAGGCGGCGGGCCGTCGCGACGGAGGCGTGGAACTCCGGGGCGTCGTAGGCGGCGACCCAGCGGGCGTAGGGGTGCTCGGCGACCAGTTCGGCGTGCGCGGCGAGGCGGCGCCCGGCGTCGGCGTAGATCCAGTAGCAGGGCAGCACCGCGGCCGCGGCGACGGGGTAGGGCGCGGTCGCGGCGGCTGCCACCAGGTAGGAGACGTAGCCCAGGGTGGTGGGCGAGGCGGTCGCCGGTCCCGTCGCCTCGGGCAGCAGGCCGCCGGTGAGCAGGTCGGCGTGCAGGGCGACCTCGACGGCAGCGGCGTTCCCCGCCGACCCGGCCCAGAACCCCGCCGCCGCGGGCCCGGGGGCGCGCGCGGCCAGCAGCGCGAGGGCGCGGGCGTAGCCGGCCAGGTAGATCGTGTCCTGCTCCAGGTAGTGCCGGAACGTCGCGGGGTCCAGCGTCCCCGCGCCCAGCTCGGCGAGGAACGCCGATCCCTCGATCGCGGAGCGCAGGGCGGCGGTGCGGGCCCAGGTGTCGTCGGTGAAGCTCACGGTCGGTCCTCCCGGAGGGCGAAGGCGTGGTCCAGCGGGCCGTGCCCGGAACCGATGGACAGCCGGGCCCCGGCGAGGAGCGCGGCCTGCAGGTAGTCGCGGGCGGGACCCAGGAGGGCCGCCCAGTCGGGGTCCGCCCCGGCGGGGGCGGGGTGCAGCGCGGCCTGCGCGGCGAGCGCCGAGGAGAGGGTGCAGCCGGTGCCGTGGGTGGCGGTGGTCGCGACCCGCTCCCGGCGGACCAGGACGGTGCCGGCGGAGGTGGCGAGGACGTCGACGCTGTCCGTCCCGCTGTCCCCGCCGTCGAGGTGCCCGCCCTTGAGCAGGACCGCGGTCCCGCTGCGCCGCAGCAGTTCCTCGGCCTGCTCGCGGCACTGCGCGACCGAGGTCGCGGGGTCGGTCCCCAGCAGCACCGCCGCCTCGGGGACGTTGGGGGTGACGAGGTCGGCCAGCGGCAGCAGGAGCTCGCGCACCGCGCCGACGGCGTCGGGGTCCAGCAGCGCGTCCCCGCTGGTGGCGACCATCACCGGGTCCAGGACGACGGGGCCGGCGCGCCGGGAGCCCAGCCCCTGCGCGACGGCCCGCACGACCTCGGCGTCGGCGAGCATGCCGATCTTCGTGGCGTCCACGGCGATGTCGTCCAGGACGGCGTCGAGCTGGCGGCGGACGAAGTCCGCGGGCACGGGCAGCACCCCGTGGACCCCGCGGGTGTTCTGCGCGGTGAGGGCGGTGAGGACGCTGGTTCCGTAGACGCCGTGCGCGGCGAAGGTCTTCAGGTCGGCCTGGATGCCCGCTCCCCCGCCGGAGTCGCTGCCGGCGACGGTGAGGGCGACGGGCACCGCGCGGTTCACGAGGCCCGCCCGTGCCACTGCGTGCGCAGGGCCCGGGCCGCGGCCTCGGGGTCCGCGGCGGCGCAGACCTCGGAGACGACGCAGAACCCGGCGATGCCGCTGCCGCGCAGCGCGTCCAGGTTGTCGGGGTGGATCCCGCCGATGGCGACGCAGGGCACCGGGGCGGCGGCCACGACCGCCCGCAGGCCCTCGGGGCCCAGGGGGGCCGCGGCGTCGGGCTTGGTGGCGGTGGCCCGGACGGGCCCGACGCCGAGGTAGTCGACCACGGCCGGGTCGACGGCGGCGGCCTGCGCGGGGGTGGAGACCGACAGCCCCAGCAGCAGGTCGGGGGCCAGGCGCCGCACCTCGGCGGCGGGCAGGTCGGACTGGCCCAGGTGCACCCCGTCGGCGCCGGCGATCAGCGCGATGTCCACGGCGTCGTCGACGATCAGCGCGACCCCGGTGCCCCGCAGCACGTCCTGGACGGCGCGGACGAGGGCGAGGCGTTCCCGGTCACCGCCGTCCTTGGCCCGGACCTGCACGGCGCTCACCCCGCCCGCGACGGCGGCGCGGACCACGGCGGGCACCCCGCGCGGGCCGCACAGCCCGGTGTCGGTGACGAGGTAGAGGGTCGGGTCGAACGCGGGCCGGGGGCTCACGCGAGGCGCCCGCTGGTCTCGAGGTCCGCGCGGACGGCGTCGGCGTCGACGGCGTCGAGCTCGTCGATCCAGGCGGTGGCGAAGGAGCCCGGGCGCGCGGCGCGCGCCGCGGCGCGCTCGGCGGCGATGGCGACGTGGACGTGCGCGGCGGCGGCGGCCACCAGCGGGTCGTCCTCGACGGCGGCGTAGGCGGCGACCAGCGCCCCGAGGGAGCACCCGGCCCCGGTCGTGCGGGTCAGCAGCACGTGCCCGCCGGAGACCCGCAGGGTCCGCCCGTCGTGCACGAGGACGTCGACGACCCCGGAGACGGCGACGGCCCCGCCGGTGCGGCGGCTCAGCTCGCGGGCGGCCTCGACGGCCTCCTCGGCCCCGGCGGTGGAGTCGACGCCGCGACCCCCGGAGCCGGCCCCGGCCAGCCCGAGGACCTCGGAGGCGTTGCCGCGGACCACCGTCGGGGAGGAGGCGAGCAGGTCGCGGGCGACGCGGGTGCGGAACTCCAGCCCGCCGACGGCGACGGGGTCGAGCACCCACGGGGTGCGGGAGCGGTCGGCGGACTGCGCGGCCAGGCCCATGGCCCGGGCCCGGTCGTCGTCGAGGGTCCCGACGTTGACGAGGACGGCGGAGGCGATCTGCGCGAACGCCGCGGACTCGTGGACGTTGTCGACCATGGCGGGCGCGGCGCCCGCGGCGAGCAGGGCGTTCGCGGTGATGGTCTGCACCACGGAGTTGGTGAGGCACTGCACGAGCGGGGCCCGCTCGGTCAGGGCGGCGCGCGCCGCGGCGAGGGCGGGGGCGGGTACGGGGTGCGGTGCGACGGCCGACATGCCGTGACATCCCTTCGTCAGCATTACCTGCGTCAGGTTCGACGGGTGTGATCTCAGCTGCGCGATCCGCGCGCAGCACCCCGTGTCGCGAGCGACCGTACACCGGCCGGGTTTGCCTCCCGGCTCCCGGGGTAGGTCGTCTCCATGACCTTCGACATGGCGGGGAAGGCGACCCGGGAACGGCCCCGGGTCACGGCTGCGCAGTACCTGTCGCTCATCGCGGGGGCCCTGCTGGTCGTGCTCGGGCTGGCGGGGTTCGCCGTGACCGGTTTCTCCGACTGGACCGGCGGCACGAAGGAGCAGCAGGTCATCGGGTTCGCGGTCAACCCGCTGAGCAACGTCCTGCACCTGGTGCTGGGGGCGCTGGGTCTGCTGGGCCGCACCGGGGCGCGGCGGGCCCGCTGGTACGGGATCCTGCTGTTCCTCGTCGGCGCGGCGCTGTTCACCTACGGCGCGCTGTCGGCCGACCACGACGGGGACCCGCTGAACCTCAACTGGCCGACGAGCACCCTGCACGCGGTGCTCGCGGTCGCCGGGCTCGTGATGGCGTTCGTCCCGGTCAAGACCCCGCCCCAGCCCACGACGGCCGAGCTGAAGTGAACGGCCGGTGCCCCGGCAGGGGCACCGGCCGCGGGGTCAGCTCTCCCCGCCCTCGCGGACCTGGGCCCACAGGTCGACGCCGGCGTCGACGGCGAACTCGTCGATGGCCGTGAGCTCCTCGTCGGTGAAGGCGAGGTTGGCGACGGCGGCGACGTTGTCCTCGACCTGCTGCACGGAACTGGCGCCGATGAGGGTGGTGGTGACGCGGCGGTCGCGCAGCACCCAGGCCAGCGCGAGCTGGGCGAGGGTCTGCCCGCGCCCGTCGGCGATGGCCTGCAGGCCGCGGATGCGGGCCAGGGTGTCGTCGTTGAGGACGGAGGGGTCCAGCGACTTGCCCTGCGCGGCGCGCGAGCCCTCGGGGATCCCGTGGAGGTAGCGGTCGGTCAGCAGCCCCTGGGCGAGGGCGGTGAACGGGATGCAGCCCACGCCCTCGGCCTCCAGCACCTCCAGCAGCCCGGACTCGATCCAGCGGTTGAACATGGAGTACGAGGGCTGGTGGATGAACAGCGGGGTGCCCAGGTCGCGCAGGATCCGCGAGGCCTCCAGGGTGCGCTCGGGGCCGTAGGAGGAGATCCCCACGTACTGCGCCTTGCCGGAGCGGACGATGGCGTCCAGCGCGCCCATCGTCTCCTCCAGCGGGGTGTCGGGGTCGGGGCGGTGGTGGTAGAAGACGTCGACGTGGTCCAGCCCCATGCGCTGCAGGGACTGCTCCAGCGACGCGACCAGGTACTTGCGCGAACCCCGGTCGCCGTAGGGGCCGGGCCACATGTCCCAGCCGGCCTTGGTGGAGATGAACAGCTCGTCGCGGTGGGGGGCGAAGTCCTCGCGGAACAGGCGGCCGAAGTTCGTCTCGGCGCTGCCGTAGGGCGGGCCGTAGTTGTTGGCGAGGTCGAAGTGGGTGATGCCCAGGTCGAAGGCGCGGCGGGCGATGTCGCGCTGGGTCTGGAACGGCTTGTCGTCACCGAAGTTGTGCCAGAACCCCAGGGAGAGGGCGGGCAGCTCGATGCCGCTGCGGCCGCAGCGGCGGAAGGGCATGGACTCGTAGCGTCCGGCGTCGGCGGTGTACGTCACGGACCGATCCTGGCACGGGTACGGGTACGGGCACGGGCCGGCGGTCGCGCTCGGCCCGGCCCGCTCACCCCACGTCGACCGCGCCGGCCCGGACCGCCCCGCGTACGAGGACCCCGGCGTCCACCACCTGCAGGTCCTGCAGCTCGACCTCGGCGGGCACGTCGGTGAGGGCGACCGACCAGCCGTCGTAGCCGGCCGCCTCGAGCAGGTCCTCGGCGCGGCGCAGGGAGACGTCCGCGCCGGCGACCTCGGCGTCCAGCGGTTCCAGCCGCACCGTGGAACCGTCCAGCTCCGGCCGCACCCGCAGGGCGAGGTCGAGCCCGAGGGTGAACACCTCCACGCGCGTGGTGGCCCGGACAGCGTCCCCGGAGCGGGCCAGCGCGACGTCCAGCCCCCGCGCCGACACCTGCCGGGCGAGGTCGTCGAAGGACACCTCGGCCCGCACGGTGCCCGCGGCGACGTCGACGGTCCCCGGGCGCCCCAGGAGCACCTCCCGGGGGACGTCCACCGCGGGGATCCGCACCCGCACGTCGTGCAGCGCGACCGACCCTGCGGGGACGTCCTCGGCGCGCACGGTGACGTCCTCGAAGCGCCCGCGCAGGACCTGCAGGAGGAACGACCCGCCGGCGAGGTCGACGGCGGGGTCGGCGGGCAGGTCGTAGCGGGCCCGCAGCTCCCCGGCGACCCGGGCCGTGGCCCAGCTGCGGGCGGCCAGGTCGGCGGCGACGAGGACCACCCCCAGCGCCAGCACGGTCACCAGCAGGGGGATCAGTCGGCGGCGGGTCACGCGACCACTGTGCCGGACGGGCGGGAAGGGCTGGCGGCCCGTCGTGGTTGGAAGGGGCATGAGCACTCAGGCCCTGACCCTGGAGACGCACGACGACAC
Organism: Kineococcus radiotolerans SRS30216 = ATCC BAA-149; assembly: GCF_000017305.1. Classification (GTDB taxonomy): domain Bacteria; phylum Actinomycetota; class Actinomycetes; order Actinomycetales; family Kineococcaceae; genus Kineococcus; species Kineococcus radiotolerans. Next base: position 1,439,845 of record NC_009664.2, read on the forward strand.
CGTGAAGGACGGCATCGTCCTCATCGACTTCTGGGCGGACTGGTGCGGTCCGTGCAAGCAGTTCGCGCCCGTCTTCGAGCAGGCCTCCGAGGCCCACGAGGACATCACGTTCACCAAGGTGGACACCGAGGACCAGCAGCAGCTCGCCGCCCGTTACGGGATCACCTCGATCCCGACCCTGGTCGCCTACCGCGACGGCATCCCCGTCTTCGGTCAGCCCGGCGCCCTCCCCGCTCCCGCCCTGGAGCAGCTCATCGAGCAGGTGCGCTCGCTGGACATGGACCAGGTGAAGCGCCAGTACGCCCAGGCCCTGGAGCAGGAGCAGGCCAAGCAGCAGGCGCAGGCCGCGCAGGCCCAGGCCGCCCAGCGCCAGGGCGTGCGCGCGGGGACGGACCCCGCCGCGTTCTGACCGACCCGTCACCAGGAGACCCCGCACCGCTCCGGTGCGGGGTCTTCCTGCGTCCGGGGCCGTGGACCCGCGGGCGCGCACTTTCGTCACCCTGATCGGGTCACCCGTGACGGGAACGGCGGGTGCCTGCTCCGATCGGTGGCTGGAGGTGCGGCACCGGTGGACCCGGGGCAGCGTGGTCCCCGTTCCACCTCCGTCGTCCCCGGGAAGGACCCCTTCCGGTGCTCACCGTCCTGCTCTGCACCGTCTCCGTCGTCGCCGCCGTCTGCGCCGCGATCCGCATGGAGGCGTGGTTGTCCACCGCCCCGCCCGTCCCCGCCGCGCGTGGGCGGGCCCAGACCGACGCCGCGCGGCGCGACGCCGCCACGGCGGGTCGTCCCGCGCGCTGACCGAGCAGCGGTCCGCGGAACCGACCTCACGCGGCCAGGGTCACCGTGGGCCGCAGCAGCGAGCGCAGGACGAGGAAGTTCGTGAGGCCCACCAGCCCCGTCACGACGTACACCACGACCAGCCCGCTCGCTCCGCTGGCCCCCGGGACGAGGTGGTGCCAGGCGGCCAGCGCGGCCGTGCTGAGGACCAGCCCCACCACCGCCGCCGCTCCCCCGGCCCCGTGCCCCTTGAACCACGCCGTGGAGCGCCCCCCGGGGAACGTGAACCGGCGGTGCAGCTCGTTGGTCACCAGCGTGGAGAGCACGACCGCCACCACGTTCACCGCCACCACCGGCACCACCGCCCACGCGGACAGGGCCAGGAACACGGCGGCGTGGGCGACGTTGCCGGTGAGACCCGCCAGCACGAACCGCCCCAGCGTCCACACCCGCGCCACCCGCTCGCGCCGGGCGAGGACGGGCGGAGCCGGCGGCGAAGGTGCGGTGCAGGTGATCACCACGCCAGTCTGCCCACCGGGGTAGCGCACCGCGTCGTCCGCGGGGACCGTCTCCGGCTCATCCCGCTGCCGTACGTGTCGTCCCGCCGCCTCCCCCGGAGGGTGGACCGCAGGGAACCCACGCGGGGCGAGTTCGGCGGAACGGGAGAGCGCCCGCCGTGGTCCGGAGGAGGCAGTCGATCCGCGGCGGGGTGCGTCGGGGTGCGGATGCGTCCCCTCGAAAGCGTTGATCTCCATGGCGAACCGTCGGATGTCGTCGTCACCGTCGTGGTCGTAGCAGTCGATCAGCCTGCGTCGACACGGCGACCAGCGCCCATCAGTTCGACCACCGGTTCGTGCTGCCCTCGACGGTGCCGGTCACGCCGACCACTGCATCGGCTCGACGTCAGCGCGGCGCTGCGTGGTGCCAGCCTTCGGCCGGGCGAGAGGGGACGGAAAATCACTCCGGCGGACAGACGATCGGAGGCGTCGACCCCGGGGCGGTGACGCCTCGTCGTCCCCGCCGAGATCCAGGATGCGCGGTGATCAGCGGTTGCCCTGCAGGATTCGACGCAAGCGCTCTCGCCAGCCCGAGGGTGTGTATGCAGGGCAGGCTTCCGGCCCGCACCAGCCGCAGTCAGAACCCTTGCGGTAGTGCTCGTGGGCGTCGGCGGGGTGCCCGCACCGCGAGCAGAGGCAGTGTCGCGCACCCATGAGGAGAGCTTGACGCATCTGGTCGGTGCAGGCTCGACGAGCGTGTTCGACGCAGGATCACAGGATCAGTTGCGCTCGCCCCTCGACGGGGGACACGCACGATGGCCCCATGACGGTGGAGACCAGGCCGCGACCGATCGCCACGCCATCGCGCGCTTCGTCGCCGACCGCGCCCGGACGAGCCAGCGCCCTCGGCCCCGGAAGGCCAGGAGCGCGGCGGCAGCCACAACGGTTTCCCACCCGCTGCCACCAGGCCGTTCACGAGCATCACGAGGTGACGGCTGACAACCTGGCCCACGCTTTGCTGGAGCTCGCCCTGCAGCACCGGGAGCGACTGGACTTCAAGACCGCCTGGCGGGAGTGGCAGCGGGTCGGCCCTGCGCTCGAGGACGGCGCGACGTAGCGCGAGGAGTCAGGCACCCCTGCGATCACCCTGGGTTGGCGGCGGCATGCAGTCAGTGACAGGACTTCGCGTGAACCGCCCCACGATCATGCTTTCCCGCTCTAAGGTCCGAATCAGGCCGCCGACGGGGGCTTCCGGTCAGACCAACCTAGGAGAGCACGTGGCTCATCCGACCCAGCCGATGCCTGCTCCTGCCCCGGGAAGGCGACGCTGGTACCGCCTGCCCGGGTCATCGGCCCGGCTGGCCTCATCCTCGGTGTGCTCATCGGCAGCGGTTCCGCCGGGGACTCTGAAAGTGCGGTCGCGACAGCGCCCCCTTCGCCCACTTCGACCATCACGGTGACCCAGACCAGCGCCCCCTCGCCGGCGGTGACCGTGACCGAGCAGGCCCCCGCCCCGGCTCCGACGACCATCACCATCACTACGACCGCCGAGCCGGCCGTAGAGGTCCCGACTGCAGCCGAGCCCCTTTCCGAGGCACCCAGCTCGGTGTACTACGCCAACTGCAGTGCAGCTCGCGCCGCTGGCGCGGCACCGCTCCGGACGGGGGATCCTGGATACGCCTCGCACCTCGACCGTGACAGCGACGGCGTCGCTTGCGAGTGACGACCTGAGCGGAACGGCCTTGTCGCTCGATGCCCCATCCTGATGGGGATGGAGCTCCTGGCCGGTCACCCTGACGACTGGTGGGGCGGTCACGACTAGGACCTGTGGTGGACCTACCTCACCCTAGGGCGGCACGGGGCGTCGTCCGTGGCACGAACGTGGCACGCCCCCCGCTCCGGGAGGGAGCGAGGCCCGTGCATTCCGTTGTCTCAGTTGTGGGCCCCCAGGGGATCGAACCCTGAACCCGCGGATTAAAAGAGCGGGGAGAGGTGTCCGGTGGGGTCCGCGGAGGGCGGCTGACCTGGGGTGACGGTGCGCCGGCGTGCGGGGGAGCGGGGCGGCTGCCGTCGCGTTGCCGTCACGGCTGCCGTCAGGACTGGATGCCTGTGCAGTAGCAACTACCCCCAAGTAGGCCATGCCGAAAGCAACGGGCTTGGACGTGGGTCCAAGGTCATGGGCCTTGGTAGGGGGCAGGGGCCGCCGGCGGTCATGGCGACCGTGGCGCGAGCGTCAAAGGAACGTGACCTACGGACGAGTGGTCAAAGTCTGGAGTGTCAACCACATCCACACTCGAAGGGCGCCGAGCCATGGGCTCCCTCAGTGACGTCCTGCACTTAATGCTTTGCGGTGCAGAGCATTTGCGGTGCAGAGCATCTGCGGTAGCCGTCACATGTGGGTGACTGCGGTGCCAGCGTTCAGACGGCACGTGCGTCGCCGGCCTGCGAGCTCCGTGTGACGCTGCCCTCTTGCCGGCAAGGTGACCCGCCGCTTCCCCCTGTGACCCACGACAGCCGAGGTGCACTCGTACCTCTTGACGGCTCGTCCTCTTCTTGGAAGACTACGACATCTTGAAGATGCGGGCTTCGATCGCGCAGAGGAGCAGTTGTGGCTGATCAGTATGCACACGAGTGCCGCATCCGTGACGCCTACTCGCAACGCCTGAGGGAATTTCGCCCCAAGGAGCGAATGCTCAATACGGAGCATCCCTATGCCAATGGTCGATTACGTGCAGACCTGCGAACGATCGATGATGAGGGCGTCCGCCGCATATGGGAGTTCAAAATTTCTGCCGGCTATGGCGCACTGGGTCAGATTCTGACCTATCTGGCGCAAGCCAGAAAGGATGCGCTTTTCGAGTCGACTGTACGCGGAGTTCTTGCCGCCTTTCACTTCCATCAGGAAGTGTGGACGACGGTTGAAGTACTAAACCTCGGCATTGAATTAGTAGTTATTCCTGAAAAGTTGAGCATGGCCGGTGGCGTGCTCAGTCCACCGACGGGCTTCCGTGCCCCCCAAATTCCTAAGCTGCCTCCGGCTTCATCCTGACCCAAAACCCAAGAAAGGCAATCATGGCGATCCCATCGATCCCCAAGAACCAACTCATCCCCAATGATCAGATTCCTCGGAGTGACCTTTTCGGTGGACTTCGGATCGTTCGGTATCAGGCTGATCCGGCAGCATGCGATGCCTTCAATCAGAACCGGTATGAGTTCCAGTGGGAGCAGGAGGAGCGACATGTCATTCCAGGGGCCACGCTTGCAGTTAAGGGGGCCCCTTCGAACTATCGGATCACAGCTATGATCCATCCGACCTTGAAGCAATTCATAGATATCGTGAAATATGACCCTTCTGCGCCCCCTATCGAGGACTATGAGGCTCTCGAGATGAAGGATGCGCACGATCAGACGCAGCAAGATTTCAAGGGGGCCAAGAAGGAGAACCTGGCAAACTTCAAGCAGTACAACGTCGAGGCGGTACGGGGTGACCGTATTGCCTACCTGCCACCTATTAGTGGGTGGCAATCAAGTGTCGTATTCGATGAAACGATCTTTGTGGCATTCGATGAGCCTAGCGACCTGGTCCTATATGGGCAGTTGTATCTGCCTAAGAGTCCGGTCATGCAATCGGATGGCCAGACGCAGACGGCGGCCTTGTTTCAGGCGGCTCAGACTGGGATTGCCATAAAGTCTGGCGCTCTCAAGCGATTCGGCGTCACAATGGAGATCGAACTCAATGTCACGTCCGAAAAGGCCGCGCAGAGCTTCGCCGACCGCAATGGGCGCGGGTCAAAGAAGAATAAAAACCTCGTGGCAGTCATGGACAGTTCTTCGGCGTTGGCAAAGCTTCGCGGTCAGTCCATTCAGGGAACCATTTTTGACAAGCGACTCGCTGACGGGCGGACGGTGGGCGCAACCGAAACTGCCACCAAGAACATCGTGGACTTGTCCACCATGGATCAAATGCTACTGAACGTCGTCTCGCGCGGAAGTAAGAAGCCCGAGCAGATCAAGCACTACCACGTCCAGCACCTGCTTCCCTTCTGTCGAGATTTCATCGAAATGCTAGAGGGGCAGTTCGGCAGTGCATGGCTAGACCCGACCCCCAAGGACAGTGAACCCTATCGCCGCATTTATGTTCACGGGTGGGCTTTCGCGCTAAAGGCGTTGGCGCTGGCGTATCACGACGTTCGGCGAAGTGAAATCCATCCATATGCCACGTCCATCGGGACGACGGGCATGGACGAGCACACTACGGCCGAGGAGGCCGAGGCGGCTTTCCTTAAGGCTGTTGCGGATGCACCTTCGGCAACGTCCGTCCTCAGTGTCGCTGAGTTCGAGGACAGGTTGGGGCAGATTGACTGGCTTCGTTACCGGAAGCACTGGATTGCGCTGACTGGCTACAAGTTGGATAGGTCGGGAAGTAAGAAGCGTCGCGAGATCAAGGACGGCGCCTCGAAGAAGGTCATCGTTGAAGGAAAGGCTGAAAATACAGCTGCCGCCATCAACAGTGTCGTGAGAAAGATCCTCTCAGACACTTGGACTGACCTCACGCACCATGAAGACGAGAAGTAGGCGCTCATGACGCCTCATTGAGTCGGCATCCTGCGGTGGTGGGGTCGAGACCGGCGCGCCAGCGCCGCAGCTCGGCCCCACCACCGCAGTCTTGAAGGGGTTCCAGAAGACGCACAGCTCGCGTCCGACCGTTGTGATGCCTTCGGTGGCGTTGCCCGGTGGCAACCCGGCTCGCTTGGCCGTCGCGTGCAACTCGCTGCGGTCGTAGACGTCCTCAACGACGTACGCGCCATCGGCAGGTACCGGCGCCATGTCGCGCGACTCATCAGCCCCGGAGAGCTGCAGGCGCTGCAGGAAGTGTTTGAGCGCAGGCGGCTCGCGCATCGTCCGGCACAGCACGTCGATGGCGGACGTGCGGAAGGACGGGTCGTCACGCATCAGGTCGTAGACGTCCGGATGCAGGCCTCCTCGCAAGTCACCCTTCTTGACGGCGTCACGTGGCCTGCCGGGGGGAAGGGGCTGCCCCTGCAGCTCCCACCACGACGTCGCACGAAGAGCTGCCCAGGGCAGAGCCGGATCCGGCTGCGTGCTTGCGACCGCGAAGGGACGCAGCAGGCTCTGCAGCTCCGGTGCCGCCGCCGAGTAGCTCTCGAGGCGCGGCAACGCTTTCACCGCGCGGCTGATCGCTCGCAGCAGGACGACCTGCTGGTATACGGCCGCCACCCCGGTCTGGCGGTCGACGCGGAGGTCGCGCAGCTCAGAGAGGAGTCTTGCTTGCTTCGAGTGCTCCGCGGCCATGATCCTTTTGTAGCTGAAAGCCACGACATCGATCCCCCCATGAGAGCAGCGCGGGCGGGGCGTCGACGGGCGTTGCCGTCAACCGTTGCCGTCAGAGGGAGTGCGGTACAAGATCACGCGACATCGTCGCAGGTCAGGAGGGTGGGCCCCCAGGGGATCGAACCCTGAACCCGCGGATTAAAAGTCCGCTGCTCTGCCGATTGAGCTAGAGGCCCCGGACCCGTGGGGGTCCGGGGCCATCATCGCAGACTGCCCCGTCGGGGCTCCACCGACCGAGGCGCCTCAGGAGTCGAGGTTGGCCATGACGTGCTTGACGCGGGTGTAGTCCTCGAAGCCGTACATGGACAGGTCCTTGCCGTAGCCGGACTGCTTGAAGCCGCCGTGGGGCATCTCGGCGACGAGGGGGATGTGGGTGTTGATCCAGACGCAGCCGAAGTCGAGGGCGGCGGAGACGCGCATGGCGCGGCCGAAGTCCTTGGTCCAGACGCTGGAGGCGAGGCCGTACTTGGTGCCGTTGGCCCAGCGGACCGCTTCGTCCTCGTCGGTGAAGCGCTGGACGGTGATGACGGGGCCGAAGATCTCCTCCTGGACGGCTTCGTCGTCCTGGCGCAGCCCGGACACGACGGTCGGCTCGTAGTAGAAGCCCGAGGCGAGCTGCCCCGCCGAGCGGGAGCCGCCGGCGCCGAGGACGGCGTGGTCGGGGAGGCGGTCGACGAAGCCGGAGACGTGGGCGAGCTGGTTGACGTTGTTCACGGGACCCAGGGCGGCGTCGTCGTCGTCGGGGAGGCCGACCTTGGTGGCGCGGGCCTGCTCGGAGAGGGCGGCGACGAAGTCGTCGTGCAGGCGGGGAGCGACGAGGACGCGGGTGGCGGCGGTGCAGTCCTGGCCGGCGTTGAAGTACCCGGCGCCGGCGATGGCTTCCGCCGCGGCGGCGACGTCGGCGTCGTCGAAGACGACGACGGGCGCCTTGCCGCCCAGTTCCAGGTGCACGCGCTTCACGTCCTTGGCCGCGGACCCCGCGACCTGCATCCCGGCGCGGATGGAGCCGGTGATGGCGACGAGCTGGGGGGTGGGGTGCTCCACCAGCGCCCGGCCCGTGCCGCGGTCGCCGCACACCACGTTCAGGACCCCGGGGGGCAGGACCTCGTTGGCGACCTGCGCGAGCAGCACCGTGGAGGCGGGGGTGGTGTCGGAGGGCTTGAGGACGATCGTGTTCCCGGCGGCGAGCGCGGGGCCGATCTTCCAGATCGCCATCATGAACGGGTAGTTCCACGGCGTGACCTGCCCGACGACCCCGATGGGTTCGCGGCGCACCCAGGAGGTGTGCCCGGCGAGGTACTCCCCCGCCGCGCGTCCCTCCAGGACGCGCGCGGCGCCGGCGAAGAAGCGGAGCTGGTCCACCGCGGGGGGCAGTTCCTCGCTGCGGGTCAAGCCGACGGGTTTGCCGGTGTTCTCCACCTCGGCGGCGATGAACTCCTCGGCGCGGTCCTCGACGGCGTCAGCGAGGTCGAGGAGGAACTTCTGCCGGTCCGCGGGGGTGGTGCGCCGCCAGGAGGTGAAGGCGTCGGAGGCGGCGGTGTAGGCGGCGTCGACGTCGGCGGCGGAGGACACGGGGGCGGTGGCGTAGACCTGGCCGGTGGCGGGGTTCACGACCTCGCTGGTGGCCCCGTCGGCCGCGTCCCGCGACGCACCGGCGATGACGTTCTGGAACTGCTTCACGGCGTGACTTCTCCTTCGAGCTCGACGGACGTGGTGCGGCCGCGGGCGATGGTCTCGCCCCGGAAGAACCCGGGGCGGGCCCGGTACTGGAACAGCATCACGACGACCCCCAGGGCCAGGACCCCCACCCCGAGCAGGAACACCAGCCCGATGCCGAAGAGCTGCGAACCCGACCCGTACTCGGGGTCGGTGGAGTCGACGGCGGTCTGCACGAAGAACACCAGCAGCAGGACGCCCCCGACCAGGGGCGCGAGGCAGCGGGACAGGAACGTCTTGACGTCCCCGCCCCAGCTGCCGCGGAAGTACCAGACGCAGGCGAGCGCGGTGATGCCGTAGTAGAAGCAGATCATCATGCCGAGGGCGGAGATGGTGTCCCACAGCACGTCCTCGGACACGACGCGCATGCCGGCGTAGAAGGCGGAGGCGATGACGCCGGCCACGACGGTGGCGTACCCCGGCGACTGGAACCGGCGGCTGACCTTCGCGTACCGCGGCGGGAGCGCCCCGTAGTGGCCCATGGCGAGCATGGTGCGGGTCGGGGAGATGAACGTCGACTGCAGCGACGCGGCGGAGGAGGCGAGCACCGACAGCGACATGAGGACGGCGACGGGTCCCATGACCGGGCCGGCGAGGGCCACGAAGATGTTCTCCTGGATGTCGGCGTTGCCCAGGCCGAGGCCGGTGTCGCCGGTGCCGGAGTAGGACAGGACGGCGAGCGCGATCGTCAGGTAGAGGACGACGATGGCGACGATGGTCCCCACGGCCGCCTTCCCGGGGGTGGTGCGGGCCCCGGAGGTCTCCTCGTTCATGGTGAGGACGACGTCCCAGCCCCAGTAGATGAACACGGACAGGGAGATGCCGGCGGCGAAGGCGGAGAAGGACTCCACCCCGAGGGGGTTGAACCACTGCGGGTCGACGGCCAGGCCGGCGGGGGCGCTGCCGTCGGCGGTGTGGACGAACGCGGCGATCGCGAACCACAGCAGCACGACGACCTGGAAGGCGACGAGGACGTACTGGACGACCTTGGTGGCCTCCATGCCGCGGTAGGAGATCCAGCAGGCCAGGGCCATGAACACCAGGCACGTCGTGACGTTGACGACGACGTTCGTGGTGAGGTCGGCGATGGATTCGCGGCCGGTGAGCTGGGAGAGCATGAGGTAGAAGAAGTCGACGGCGACGCCGGCGAGGTTGGAGAGGACGAGGACGGTCGCGGCCAGCAGGCCCCAGCCGCCCATCCACCCGATCCAGGGCCCGAAGGCGCGCGAGCTCCAGGTGAACGTCGTGCCCGCGTCGGGCATGGCGCTGTTGAGGGCGCGGTAGCCCAGCGCGACGAGCAGCATGGGCACGAACCCGACGAGGAAGATGGCGGGCAGGTGCTCCCCCACCTCCGAGGCCGTGGGGCCGAGGGCGCCGGTGAGGGTGTAGGCGGGGGCGATGGTGGAGATGCCGATGACGATGGAGCCGAGCAGGCCGATCTGCCCCCGGGCGAGCCCCTTGGACTCCCGGGCCTGCTGCTCGGGCGCGGCGGTCACGACAGGCCCCGCGGCACGACGACGACGGGGACGGGCACGTGCCGCAGCATGCGGGCCGCGGTCGGCCCGAGGAACGTCTGCCGGCCCTGGGCGAGTCGTGACGACCCGAGGAGCAGCAGGCCCTCGGGGGCCCAGTCGATGGAGTCCACTGCCTCTGCCATGGTGCGTCCTCGTCCCATCTCCACGGTGACCTCCGCTGCACGGGAGCGGGTCCGGACGTCCTCGACGAGGGCGTCGATGAGCCGGCGCACCTCGGCGACGGCGTCGCCGTCCACTCCCGCGTGCTCGTCGAGCTCGACGAGGCTGACGACGTGCAGGGGCAGACCGGTCCGGGCCGCCGCCTCCCACGCTTCCTCCAGCACGGCCGGCGCACCCGGGCGGGCGCCGACCGCGACGTACAGCTGATCGATCCGGGCCGGTGGTTCGCGCCGGGGCACCAGCACCACGGGCAGCGGTGCGGAGTGCAGCAGGGTGCGCGCGACCGGGCCGACCCCGAAGGGGATCGCTCCCCCGCCGGCCCCGACGACGACGGCGGCGGCGTCGAGCTCCGCGGCCGCGTCGAGGAGGCCCTCGGGCACGGACCCCGCGGTGCGGACGTGGGTCCGGACCGCGACGTCGCCGGGCAGGGCCGCGACGGCTTCGTCGAGCCAGCCCCGGGCCTGCTCGGCGATGACGCCGGTGACGTCGCCGACGGGCGGGTAGGGGCCGCCGAAGGGGTCGTCGGTGCGCACGACGACCACGACGTCGAGCTCGACGCCGAGGGAGCGGGCGAGGACGGCGCCCCAGCTGAGGGCGTCCCGCCCGCGGTCGCCGCCGTCGAAGGCGACGACGTAGCCGCCGCTCACGCCGTGGCCCGGGTGAGGGCTCCGGCGACGTCGGCGGCGGCGTCGCGGCCGGAGCGGAGGGCTCCGTCGACGTGCTGGTAGCCCTCGGCGGCGAGGTCGGAGCAGGCCCAGTGGATGGGGCCGACGGGGGTGCGCTGGTCGGCGCCGTAGCGGGCGAGCCCGCCGAGGTCGAAGCTGGCGGCGTAGGCGCCGCGGGTCCACTCCTCGCTGGCCCAGTCGGACTCGTAGTAGACGTCCGGTTCGAGGGCGCGCTCGCCGAGGAACGCGGCGATGGAGGCGAGGACGCGCGCCTTGCGCTCCTCGGCGGGCAGGGCGAACACGGCGTCGGCCTTCTCGTCGGAGACGAAGGCGACGAGGGTGCCGCGGTCGTCGCCGTGGAAGGTGTTGTCGTAGACCTCCTGCACCAGCGTGGAGGTGCCGAACCCGGTGCCGGACAGCCCGTCCTCGCGCCAGAACGGCGTGGGGTAGACGGCGTGGACCTTGATGACCAGGCCCATGGAGAGGTGCTGGTGCATCTGGTGCTGGCGGCGCGGCAGGGGCGGGTCGTAGCTGATGCGGGAGAACAGCGGCGGCGGGACGGCGACGACGACGCGGCGGGCGCGGACGGTGACGCGGTCGGACTCGACGACCACGCCCTCCTCGCCGCCGTCGCCGAGGCGGCGGATCGTGCGGACCGGGGTCGACAGGTGGACCCGGTCGCCGAGGTCGGCGGCGAGGCGCTCGGAGACGGACTGCATGCCGCCGACGACGCGGCGGTCGAGGATGAAGCACTCGTCGGTGAGGTTGGTGAACGACCCCGCCGAGGCGGCCATCAGCACGGCCTGCAGGGTGGAGAACGCGTGGGGGGGTTTCGTCAGCATGGCGCCGGCGATGAAGAGGGCGATGGTCGTGCACGCCTCCTCGTCGTCGGACTGCTGCCGCAGCCAGTGGTGGAAGGAGATCGTGTCGAGCTCCAGGGCGCGCGGGTGGGCCCAGGGCTCGCGGGCGCCGACGGAGGCCACGAGGTCGTCCATGAGCTCGGTGAGCCGGTGGATCTCCTTGGCCGTGGAGTCGGCGACGGGGAAGGTGTCGCCGCGGTAGCGGGTGCGGGTGCCGTCGGGGGCGATGTGGACGGAGTCGCCCTCGCGGTAGCGCTGGTACGTCTGCATCCCGAGCTCGTCGAGCAGGCCGAGGAGCTCGGTCTGGTCGGGCGAGATCCACTGGCCGCCGATCTCCAGGGGGACGCCGTCGTGCTCCTCGGTGTGGGTGCGGCCGCCCACGCGGTCGCGCGCTTCGAGGACGACGACGTCGTGGCCGGCGCGGGTGAGGTGGCGGGCGGTGTTGAGCCCCGCGGGTCCGGCCCCCACCACCACGACGTCTGCGGTCAGTTCGGTTCTTGCGGAGTGCACGGGACCTCCCGGGTCGTCGTCGGCCGAGCCACCACCTAAAGTGATTGGGCTTCATTAATGGCCCGTGCGCAGGTGCTGTCAAGGGTCCGGGAGGGATTCGCGTGCGTCAGGATGAACCGGTGGCCCCCAGCCGGCAACCGTCACGGCCCGCCCCCCGCCGCCCGCGGGGCCGGCCCAGCAACCCGCTGCTCACCGTGGACGGCATCACCGCCGCCGCGGTGCGCCTCCTGGAGGAACGCGGCCAGGACGGGCTGACGATGGCCGCGCTGGCCCGGCGCCTCGACGTCGCCCCCTCCGCGCTCTACAACCACGTCGCGGACAAGCAGGACGTCCTGCGCGCGGTCCAGGACCACGTGAACGCGGGGATCGACTGCTCCGCGTTCGGCGTCCTGCCCTGGGACGAGGCGCTCGCCGCGTGGGCGCGCTCCTACCGCGACGCCTACGCCCGCCACCCGGCGCTGGTGCCGGTCATGGCGGTGACCCCGGTGCGCAGCGCCCCGCACACCGTGGCCATGTACGAGCGGGTCAGCGCGGGCCTCACCGCCGCGGGCTGGCCCGGGCACCTGGTGACCAACGTCGTCGTCGCCGTGGAGTCCTTCGTGCTCGGCTCGGCGCTGGACACCCAGGCGCCCGAGGACATCTTCGACCCCGGTGACCTCGCCGCGGCCGCGCCCGCCTTCGACGCCGCCAACCGCGCCCGCCCCGGCGGGGACACCGCGCTGGCGGCGTTCGAGGTGGGGCTGCAGGCGCTGCTGACCGGGCTCCGCGTCCTGCGGGCACCCGGTAGCGTGCCCGGCGAGGAGAGGAGGACGCCGTGAAGGCTGTGACCGTCCACGCCCCCGGGGACCTGCGCGTCGAGGAGGTCGACGCACCGGAACCCGCCCCCGGCGAGGTGCTCGTCCGGATCGTCTACGGCGGCATCTGCGGCTCGGACCTGCACTACGCCGCCGACGGCCGCAACGGGGCCTACGTCGTCACCGAACCCCTGGTGCTCGGGCACGAGGTCGTCGGGGTCGTCGAGCGCGCCGGCCCGGACACCCCCGCGGCCCCGCCCGCGGGCACCCGGGTCGCCGTCCACCCCGCGACCCCCTGCGCCCCCGCCGGCGCCGCGGCCCCCACCGGGTTGCACCTGCGCCCGGGCGGGACGTACCTCGGCAGCGCCTCCACCCACCCGCACACCCAGGGCGGGTTCACCGGTCTGCTCGCCGTCGGGGTGGAGCGGCTGCGGGAACTGCCCGCCGCCCTGCCGCTGCGGCGCGCGGTCCTCGCCGAACCCCTCGCGGTGGCCCTGCACGCGGTCGGGCGGCTGGAGGGGCGCGTCGCCGGGGCGCGGGTCCTGGTCAGCGGCGCCGGGCCCATCGGGGTGCTGGCCGTGGCCGCGCTGAAGCGGGCGGGCGCGGCGCACGTCACCGCCGCCGACCTCCAGGAACTGCCGCTGCGGGTCGCCACGGCCGTCGGCGCCGACGAGGTCGTCGACCTCTCGCGCGGCGGGTCGCTGCCCGAGGCCGGGTTCGACGTCGTCGTGGAGGCGGCCGGGGTCGTCCCGTCGCTGCTGGCGGCGATCCGCGCGGTGCGCCCGGGGGGTTCGATCCTGCAGCTCGGCATCCTGCCCGCCGGTCCGCAGCCCGTCCCGGTCGGTGAGCTGCTGTCCAAGGAGGTCGCGCTGTTCGGGACCCAGCGCTTCGACACCGAGCTGGACGCCGCCGTGGAACTGCTCGCCGCCGACGACTCCCTCGACGCCGTCGTCACCGACGTGTTCGGGATCGAGGACGCCGCCGCGGCCTTCGCCCGGGCCCGGGACTCCGCGAACTCCTCCAAGACCGTCCTGCGGATCACCCCGGACCCCGACGACGCCTGATCCCCCTCGGCCCCCGCCCCGCGTCAGAGGAAGTACAACCGGTTCAGCGACGTGGACTCCGCGGGGGCCGAGCTCACGGGTTCCCCGTCGACGGTGACCAGGCCGGCGGGGTCGACGCGCACCGCGGCGAGGCGGGAGTTGCGCAGCATCGCCGCCGGCCCGATGCCCCGCGTCCCCCGGACCCCGACCCGGCGGCGCCGGGTCGTCATGGCGTCGTTGCCGTCGGCGGCCGCGGCCTGCGAGGTGAACGCGACCGACAGGTCCGCCGCCGTCGCGCCGTGGGCGCCGAACTGCGGGCCGAGCACCAGCGGCTGCCCGCGGTCGATCGCCGCGTTCGGGTCACCCGTGACGCCCCAGGCGGGGAAACCCGCCTTGAGGACGAGTTCGGGTTTCGCCCCGAAGAACTCCGGCGCCCACAGCACCACGTCGGCCAGCTTCCCCACCTCCAGGGTCCCGACCTCGTGGATCAGGCCGTGGGCGATGGCGGGGTTCGCGGTGAGCTTGGCGACGTAGCGCAGGGCGCGGTCGTTGTCGTGCCGCGGGTGCTCCGCCCCCCGTTCGGCCTTCATCTTGCCCGCCATGGCGAACGTGCGGCGGACGGTCTCCCCCGCCCGCCCCATGCCCTGCGCGTCGGAGGAGGTGATGGGGATGACGCCCAGGTCGTGCAGGACGTCCTCGGCCCCCATCGTCCCGGCCCGGATCCGGTCGCGGGCCAGCGCCGCGTCCCCGGGCAGGTCCTCCTTGAGCCCGTGCACCGACATGATCATGTGGTAGTGCTCGGCGACGGCGTCCCGCCCGAAGGGCAGGGTCGGGTTCGTGGAGGAACCGATGACGTTGGCCTCCCCGGCCAGGCGCAGGACGTTCGGGACGTGCCCGCCCCCGCAGCCCTCGATGTGGAAGGCGTGGATGGTGCGCCCCTCCAGCACGGCGAGGGTGTCCTCGACGGAGAGGGACTCGTTGATGCCGTCGGTGTGCAGGGCGACCTGGACGTCGTGCTCCTCGGCGACGCGCAGGGCGGTGTCGAGGGCGCGGGCGTGGGCGCCCATGTCCTCGTGGACCTTGAAACCGCAGGCGCCACCCTCGACGAGGGCCTCCACCGACGACCCGGGGTCGGAGGCCGAACCCCGGCCGAGGAAACCGATGTTCACCGGCCACGCGTCGAAGGCGTTGAAGGCGTGGCGCAGCGCCCACGGGGAGTTCACCCCGACCCCCCAGACGGGCCCGAACTCCTGGCCGATGATCGTGGTGACGCCGGAGGCCAGCGAGGCCTCCATGACGCGCGGGGACAGCAGGTGGACGTGGGTGTCGATCGCGCCGGCCGTCGCGATGAGGCCCTCCCCGGAGACGATGGTCGTCCCCGTCCCGACGACGACGTCGACGCCGTCGAGGGTGTCGGGGTTCCCGGCGCGGCCGATCCCGCTGATCCGGCCCTCGCGGATGCCGATGGACACCTTGCGGATCCCGAGCACCGCGTCGAGGACGACGACGTTGGAGACGACGACGTCGCACGTCTCGGACACCCGGGCGGCCTTGAGGTGCAGGCCGTCGCGGGCGGTCTTGGCGAACCCGGCGAGGAACTCCTCGCCGGGTTCCTGGGCGTCGTGCTCGACCTCCACGACGAGGCCGGTGTCGCCGAGGCGGATGCGGTCCCCCGCCCGGGGTCCGTAGGCGCGGGCGTAGTCGGTGCCGCCGAGACGGGCCATCAGTTCCCCTCCCGGGAGTCGAGGTACCCGCAGGCGCGGGCCCGTTCCAGCGCGGCCTCGCGCGCGCCGGGCGCGTCCAGCGGCCCGTCCACGAGCCCGGCGAAGCCGATGGCGACGCGCGCGCCGCCGATGGGGGTGAGGTCGACCTCGCGGGTCTGGCCGGGGTCGAAGCGGACCGTGTCGCCGGCGTCGACCGCGGCGCGGCGGCCGTAGGCGGCGGCGCGGTCGAAGCGCAGCCGCGGGTTGACCTCGAAGAAGTGGAAGTGGGAACTGACGCTGACCGGGACCGTCGCGGTGTTGGTGACGGCGAGGGTCACGACGTCGGCGAACTCCACGGGGGCCGCGGGCCCGGGCAGGACCGCCCCCGGGGCCTCCTCCCCCAGCGTCGCGCCGGCGAAGGGGTCGGGGACGACGACGAGGCGGGTCCCGTCGTCGAAGACGGCCTCGACGTCGACCTGGGTCACGACGTCGGGGACCCCCGGCAGCACGTCCTCGGCGCCGAGGACGGCGCGCCCGGCGGCCATGGCCTCGGCCAGCCGGCCCCCGTCGCGGGCGACCTCGCAGACCGTGTCGGCGATGAGGGCGGTGGCCTCGGGGACGTTGAGCCGCAGACCGCGCGCGCGCCGGGCCCGGGCGAGCTCGGCGGCGGTGAAGATCAGCAGGCGGTCCCGCTCGGTCGGCGTCAGGCGCATGGGCGCACGATAACCGACACCGCTTCGGTTACGGTGGTCCCGCGACGGCCGACCGACGGAGGAACCGATGCCCACGCAGCGCATGCCCGCCGAGTGGGAACCCCACCAGCGCACCTGGATGGCGTTCCCCACCCCCAACCCCACGTTCGGGGAGGCCGGCGGCCCCGACCTCACCCGGGCCCGCGCCGCGTGGAGCACCGTCGCGAACACCGTGGCCCGGTACGAACCCGTGACCGTCCTCGTCTCCCCCGCCGACCGCACCGCGGCGCGGGAGGCCCTCGACCCGCGGATCGAGGTCGTGGAGGTGCCCCTCGACGACGCCTGGCTGCGCGACTCCGGGCCGACGTTCGTGCGCGGCGCGCAGGGCCCGGTCGCCGTGGACTGGACGTTCAACGGCTGGGGAGCGCAGTCGTGGTCGCGCTGGGAGGACGACGCGCGGGTGGCCCGCTTCGTCGCCGGGCGCACCGGCACCCCGGTCAGCTCCTCCCCCCTCACCCAGGAGGGCGGCGGTTTCCACGTCGACGGCGCCGGCACCGTCCTGCTCACCGACACCGTGCAGCTGGACCCCGGCCGCAACCCCGGCTGGACCCGGGAGCAGGTCGAGGCGGAGGTCCACGCCCAGCTCGGGACGACGACCGCGATCTGGCTGCCGCGCGGGCTGACCGCCGACTACGGCGAGTTCGGCACCCGCGGCCACGTCGACATCGTCGCCGCGTTCACCCCCTCCGGCGCCGTCCTCGTCCACACCCAGCCCGACCCCGGTCACCCCGACCACGCCGTGACGCAGGAGGTCACCGAGGTCCTGCGGGGCGCGCGCGACGCCCGCGGGGAACGGCTGGAGGTCGTGGAGCTCCTCGCCCCGGAACGGCACGAGGTCGACGGGGAGCTCGTCGACCACTCCTACGTCAACCACTACGTCGCGAACTCCGTCGTCGTCCTCTGCGCCTTCGACGACCCCCGCGACGCGCGGGCGCGGGCGGTGCTGGCCGCGGCCTACCCGGACCGCGCCGTCGTGCCCGTGGACGCCCGCGACGTCTTCGCCTTCGGCGGCGGCATCCACTGCATCACCCAGCAGCAACCCGCCTGAGACCCGAGGACGCCCCGTGGCCCGACCCACCACCCCCCTGCTGGCCCGCGAGCAGGTCCTGCGCGCCGCCCTGGCGCAGATCGACGCCACCGGTTCCCTCGCGCTGCCACGGCTGGCCCGGGACCTCGGGGTCGGCACCTCCTCGCTGTACCACCACTTCCGGGGCGGGCGCGAGGAGGTCGTCGAGGGCATCCGGGGGCTGCTCTCGACCGACGCGATGCCGACGCAGCGCCTGCCGGGCGAGGACTGGCGGGCGTTCACCCGGCGGTGGGCCACCGACTACCGCACCGCCTACGCCGCCCACCCCGCCGCGGTCCCGCTGCTGACCGCCCAGACCGTCAGCCACCCCGCGACCCTCGCCTCCTACGAGGTCCTCGCCGACGTCCTGCACGAGGCGGGGTTCGGCGACGAGGACCTCCTGCACGCCGTCACCGTCCTCGACTGCTTCGTGCTGGGGTCCGCGCTGGACGCCGGCGCCCCGGTGGAGGTGTGGGCCGACACCGGCGCCCCGGGCTCGACGCTCTCGCGCGCCATCGCCGCGACCCGCGCCCAGCCCGGCGACCGCTCGCGCCGGTCCTTCGAGCTGGGGCTGGAGGGCCTGCTGCGCGGCCTGGCGGACCTGCTGGGCTGAGGCGCCGGGCCCGGTCAGGCGCGGGGGTCGCCCGGGGTCTCCCCCGTGACCACGACCCGGGTGGCGACCTCGCGCAACCGGACGTTGGTCTCCTGGGAGGACCGGCTGAGCAGCTGGAACGCCCGGTCCGCGGAGATCTTGTAGCGCTCCATGAGGATGCCCTGGGCCTGGCCGATGACCGTCCGGCCCTCCATGCCCACCCGCAGGCCCTCCAGCTGGCGCGCGGCGGACAGCGCGAGGGCGACCTGGCCGGCGAGCACCTCCGCCTGCTCCCGCGCGGCCGCGTCGAAGACCCCCGGGCGGGTCGCGTACACGTTGATCGAGCCGAGCTGCTCGCGCTGGGTGTGCAGCCGGCACGAGAAGCTGGAGCGCAACCCCGTCCGCTCGGCCACCAGCGGCGCCCAGCGGGGGTAGCGCTCCACCCCGTCCCGGGCCACGTCCTCCACGAGCACGACCTCCTGCTCGCGGATCGCGTCCACGCAGGGCCCCTCGTCGCTGTCGTACTGCAGCTGGTCGGCGAGGGAGGCCCACTCGTGGGTGCTCGCCGGCGTCACGACCTGGTGGCGCCGGGAGAGCAGGGAGATGCTCACGCTGTGGGCGTCGGGGAGGTGGGAGGCGGTGAGGTCCACGCTGCGCTGCAGGGTGTCCCGCAGGTCCGGCTCGACCAGCAGGCCGCGGGCGACGGCGGCCAGGCGGGGAGCGGGGTGGGAGGGAGACGACATGGGGGTGGTACCTCGAGGACGAGCGGGGATCGCGCCCGGATGTTCGAGCGGGTGCAGCGTCTCACACCCGCCGCGGTGACCGCGCCCGCCGCGCCCCAGCGCCACCGCGGTCCCCGGCACCGCCGCGGCGCCCGCCCGGGCAGGATCGGTGCCGTGACCGCACAAGGCTTCCTGCTCCTGCTCGAACTCGTCGGGGTCTTCGCCTTCGCCCTCGACGGGGCGCTGACCGCGATGCGCGCCGCGCACCTGGACCTCTTCGGCGTCGTGACGCTGGGGATCGTCACGGCCGTCGGCGGGGGGATCCTGCGCGACGTGCTGCTCGGGGAACTGCCCCCGGCCACGTTCAGCACCTGGTACTACCTGGCGACGGCGACCGTCGGGGCGCTGACCGCGTTCTGGGGGCACCGGCTGGTGTCGCGGATGTCGCGGCCCATCCTCGTCTTCGACACCATCGGGCTCTCGCTGTTCGCGGTGAGCGGGGCCCAGCTCGCCGTGCACGCGGGAGTCGGTGCGGGGCAGGCGATCCTGCTCGGCGGCCTCACCGCCGTCGGGGGCGGGACGCTGCGCGACGTGCTCGTCCGCCGGGTGCCGACCATCCTCACCGGCGGGCTGTACGCCGTCCCCGCCCTGGCCGGGGCGGCGGTGGCCGTCACCGGCCCGCTGCTCGGCCTCGAGGCCGGGGTGGCGGCGTTCGCCGGCGGTGCGGTGTGCGCGGGCCTGCGGGTGGGCGGGGTGCTGCGCGGCTGGCGGGCCCCGAGCGCCCCCCGCTCCGCCCGCGAGGGCCTCGACGGCTGAGGGGCGGGCCCGGGGCCGGGCCGGGCGGGACCGGCGCGGCTAGGCCGCCGACCCCGTGGCCGCCTCCGGGTGCAGCAGCCCCTCCCCCACCGCCAGCGCGAGGGCCAGGGTCCGGTAGCCGACGCCGTCGAAGAGGACGGTCACCCGGTCCGCCTCGTAGTGCATGACCTGACCCGCGCCCCACCGCTCGTGCACGACGGTGGAGCCCACCGGGAACGGCACCCGCCCCGCCGAGCGCTCCCCGGCGCTCCCGGCCCGGCAGGTGTCGCAGCTGCCGCAGGGTTCGGTCCGCTCCTCGCCGAAGTAACCCAGCAGGAACTGCCGGCGGCAGGCCGCGGTCTCGCAGTAGGCCCGCATCATCTCCAGCCGGGAACGTTCCACGCTGCGCTGCTGCTCCGACACCTCGACCGCCGCCCGCGCGGCCCGCGCCGCGGGCGGGGCGTCCTCGGGCACCACGAGGCGCCCGGTCCCGTCCTCGGCCAGCGCCCCGACCTCCTGCAGGAGGTTCACCGACCCGGCGAGGCGGGAGGCCGTCACCCCCAGGTCGCGGCGCAGCTCGCCGGCGTCGACGGCCCCGCCGTGGGCCCGCACCGCCGCCACGGTCTCCCGCAGCGGTTCGACCTTGGCGACCCCGGCGCTGAAGAACGTCCGCAGCCCGAGGTCCTCGGGGCGGTAGAACAGCGTGGCCACGGCCGTCCCGCCGTCGCGGGCGGCGCGCCCGATCTCCTGGTAGTAGCTGTCCGGGGAGTCCGGGACCGCGGCGTGGACGACGGCGCGGACGTCGGGCTTGTCGATGCCCATGCCGAAGGCGTTGGTGGCGACCACGACGTCGAGGGCCCCGTCGAGGAACGCGTGCTGGACGCGGTCGCGGTCGGCGCGGGCGCGACCGGCGTGGTAGTGGTCCGCCTCCCGGCCGGCCGCGCGGAGCTGCGCGGCGATCTCCTCCGCGTCGTGCCGCTTCGCCACGTAGACGAGCACCGCGCCCTCGACCTCCAGCACGGCGTCGAGGACGCCGCGGCGCTGGGTCCCGGCGTCGGCGCAGCGCACCACCCGCAGGTCGATCTCGGGCCGGTCGAAACCCTCGACGAGGACGAGGGGGTCCTGCAGGTCCAGCTGCTCCACGACCTCGTGACGCACCTGCGGGCTGGCCGTCGCGGTGAGGGCCACCACCTGCGGGCGGCCCAGGCGTTCGCGCGCCGCCCCCAGCCGCAGGTAGAGGGGCCGGAAGTCGTGACCCCAGGAACTCACGCAGTGCGCCTCGTCGACGACCAGCATCCCCGGCCGCAGCCGGGCGAGCTCGTCCACGACCTCGTCGCGGGCGAGCTGCTCCGGGGCCAGGAACACGAACTTCACGGTGCCCGCGCGCAACTCCTCCCGGGCCTGCTGCCACTCCGCCGCCGGCAGGGCGGAGTTCAGCATCACCGCCCCGCCCCGGCGGGCGTCCTCGCGGATGCCGTCCACCTGGTCGCGCTGCAGCGCGATGAGCGGGGACACCACGACGACCGGCTGCTCCTGCAGCACGGCGGGGACCTGGTAGACCGCCGACTTCCCCGAACCCGTCGGCATGACGGCCAGGACGTCGCGCCCGGCGCGGACGGCGTCCATGGCCTCCTCCTGTCCGGGCCGCAACTCCTCGAAACCGAACGCCGCCTGCGCGGTGGCGCGCACCTCGTCGCTCACGGTGGCCCCGGCCCCCTCAGGGGGTCGGCATCCCGCCGTTGACGTCGAGGACCGCCCCCACGACGTAGCTGGACTCCGCGGAGGCCAGGAACACGTAGGCCGGGGCCATCTCCACGGGCTGCCCGGCGCGGCCCAGCGGCGTGGACTGCCCGAACTCCGGCATCGCGTCGTCGGGCTGACCGCCGGCGACCTGCAGCGGCGTCCACACCGGGCCCGGGGCCACGACGTTGACGCGGATGCCCTTGGGGGCCAACTGCTGCGCCAGCGCCTGCGACATGGCGATGATCCCGGCCTTGGTGGTGGCGTAGTCCACCAGGTTGGGCGAGGGCTGGTACCCCTGGATCGAGGCCGTGTTGACGATCGTCGAACCCGGCGGCAGGTGCGGGACGGCCTCCTGCACGATCCAGAACAACGAGTTCAGGTTCGTGCGCATCGTCTCCTCGAACTGCCCCGAGGTGAGGTCGGTGATCTCCTCGACGTGCTGCTGCTTGCCGGCGACGTTGGCGACGAGGTCGATGCCGCCGAGTTCGCGCACCGTCGTCGCGACCAGGCTGCGGGCGAACGCCTCGTCGGTCAGGTCACCCGGGGCGAGCACCGCCTTGCGGCCGGCCTCCTCGACGAGCCGCGCGACCTCCTCGGCGTCGGACTGCTCCGCGGGCAGGTAGTTCAGGACCACGTCGGCCCCCTCGCGGGCGTAGGCGATCGCGGCCGCCCGGCCGATGCCGGAGTCCGCGCCGGTCACCAGCGCCCGGCGGCCGGTCAGGCGGCCGGTGCCGCGGTACGTGGACTCGCCGTGGTCCGGCGCCGGGGACAGCTCCCCGGCCAGACCCGGCCCGTCCTGCGGCTGGGGTTCGAAACCCTCCTGGTGGTACCGGGTGACGGGGTTGCTGAAGGTGTACTGGTCGCTCACCCGTTCACCGTAAGCAGGCTCCGGCGCGTCCGCGCGGCGATCCCGGGGGAGGATGGCTCACGTGACCCAGCAGTCCCGCCAGCTCCTCGACGTCACCCGCATCTACTACGAACCCGCGGCCGCCGAGCTCCCCCGGGGGCGGCAGGTGCTGGAGCGCTGGCCCGACGCCACCCTCGTGCCGGTGGAGAGCCACTGGCGCATCCCCGAGCTGCACGGCGACGAGACCAACGTCGACCGCTGGGTGCGCATCAAGCGGGAGGCGCTCGTCCTGGGGATCAAGAAGTCCCTCACCGCGAAGCCCAACGGCCGGTCCGCGGACTTCATCGCCCCCTCCACCGCCAACGGCTGCGCCATGGCCTGCGCCTACTGCTACGTCCCGCGGCGCAAGGGCTACAGCAACCCGATCACGGTGTTCACGAACATCGAGCAGATCACCGGGTACCTGGAACGCCACGTCCACCGGCAGGGGGTCAAGCCCGAACCCAACCAGTGCGACCCGGCCAGCTGGGTCTACGACCTCGGGGAGAACAGCGACTGCTCGGTGGACGCGGAGGTCTCCGACAACGTCGACGACCTCATCGCGCTGTTCCGCGGGCTGCCGACGGCCAAGGCGTCGTTCGCGACCAAGCACGTCAACCGGCGCCTGCTGACCCTGGACCCGCAGGGCCGCACCCGCGTCCGGTTCTCCCTCATGCCCGCCCGGGTCGCGAAGCTGCTGGACGTCCGGACCTCGCCGGTGCCCGAGCGGCTGGGCGCCCTCGACGACTTCGTGGCCGCCGGGTACGAGGTGCACGTCAACCTCTCCCCCGTCGTGGTGCACGAGGACTGGCTGCCGGTGTGGGCGGCGCTGCTCGACGAGCTCGGCGACGCGACGAACGACGCGACCAAGGCGCAGCTGCAGGCCGAGGTCATCTTCCTCACCCACGAGGAGAACCTGCACCGGGTGAACCTCGGGTGGCACCCCAAGGCCGAGGACCTGCTGTGGCGGCCGGCCATGCAGGAGACCAAGCGGTCCCAGAACGGCGGCGTCAACGTCCGCTACCGCACGGGCGACAAGGGCCGCTACGTCCAGCAGCTGCTCGCGCTGATCGAGGAGCGCGCCCCCTACCTCCGGGTGCGCTACGCCTTCTGAGGGGTCAACCTCGGAGCATGGACGAGGAGAAGGACGTGGAGCAGCGCTTCAGCGACGCCGTCAACATGACGCCGAAGGAGCTGGAGGAGTGGCTGGCCACCGACGAGTCGCAGTCCGTCGGCGTCGGCGAGGGCGAGTCCGTCGGGCACCACTCCGGCCGGCGCATCGTGGAGATCCTGCGGACGCGGAAGGCCGACCGCACCGACGAGGACCACGAGCACATGCGGAAGGTCGCCGGCTACGTGGCCCGGCACTCGAAGCAGCGCCCGGACGGCGACGTCACCGGCACCCGGTGGCGGTACTCGCTGATGAACTGGGGCCACGACCCCCTGAAGGACTGACCGCCTTTCGAGATGCGCTCGGCCGGACGGGTGGGCAGGGTGATCCCAGGCACCCGGAGACCCCGGGTGCAGGCATGGAAACGCGATCACGGCGGCGCCCCGCGCGCCGCGGGAGGAGCACCGCATGAGCAGTGTCATCGAGACCATCGACGTGTCTGTCCCCGTCCGCACGGTCTACAACCAGTGGACGCAGTTCGAGTCCTTCCCCGAGTTCATGGGCGGGGTGGAGCAGATCGTCCAGACCGACGCCACCCACACCCACTGGAAGACCAAGATCGGCGGGGTCGAGCGCGAGTTCGACGCCGAGATCACCGAGCAGCACCCCGACGAGCGGGTCGCCTGGAAGAGCGTCGACGGCAAGGGCCACGCCGGTGTCGTGACCTTCCACCGCCTCGGCGACACCGAGACCCGGGTCACCGTCCAGCTGGACTGGGAGCCCGAGGGCCTCGTCGAGAAGGCCGGCGCCGCGGTCGGCGCCGACGACCGCCAGATCAAGGCGGACCTGAAGAAGTTCAAGGCGTTCATCGAGTCCCGCGGCGCGGAGACCGGCGCCTGGCGCGGGGACGTCGACCCCGCCAAGTAAGTCCTCCTGCTCGCGCGAACGGCCCGCCACCCCTCGGGGTGGCGGGCCGTTCGCGTGGGCGGGGGACGCGCGGCGGGTGGGTGGGGACGAGGGGCGCAGGACCGGCCGGCTCGTCCCCCGCGTCCCGCGGGAGCCTCCGCTCCGGGTCCGGCCGGGGACGCACGACGGCCCGGCGGGAGGATCCCGCCGGGCCGTTCACGCGCCCCTGCCGGGGCGGTGTTTCCTTCAGTCGGTCACGTCGGTGACCACGTCCACGTCGGCGACCTCGGTGCGCAGCTCGGCGTGGACGACGTCCTGCCCCTGCACGCTGGTGACGCCGATCCGGACGAGCTCGACGGGCTCGACGCGCAGGGAGACCTCGGGGACCTCTTCCCGCAGGACGACGACGAGTTCGCCGTCACCCGCGGGCGCGGCGACCTCGTCGAGGTCCCCGACCGGCTCCCGGGTGATGACCAGCTCCTCGCGGCGCACCTGGACCTCGAGGGTCCGGGTGCTGGTCACCACGCGCTTGGAGATCCGCACGCGCTCCCGGGGGACCCGGACGGTGGAGACCGTCAGCGTCTCCGCCGACAGCACCACCTCCGCCTCGGGTCCCCCGTGACGGTCGTCGAGCGGGTTCTCGCTCAGTGCCGGTCGCGGGTGGTGTTCTCCACCCGCGCGTCGCCGTCGAGGTCGATGTGCTCCTCGCGGAGCTCGGCCTGGACGGTCTCGGTGCCCTCGACGACCTTCTTGCCGACCTGGACGCGCTCGACCGGGACGGTCTCCTTGGCGGCGACGGCGTGCTCCTCGGTGAGCACGACCTCGTGCTCCTCCTCGGTCAGGTCCCCACCGGAGAGGGCCGCACCGCGGTTGGCCTCGGTGATGGGCTCGCGGGTCACGGTGACCTCTTCGTGGGTCACGGGAACCGTGCGGGACACGGTCTCGCTGGTGATGTACTTGCGCAGGCGAGCACGGCCGGCCTCGCGACGCTCGGTGCCCACGTGGAGCTCTTCCTTGGACCGGGTCATCGCGTTGTCGGTGTTCGGGCCGGAGGTGTCGTGCCCCGCGCCACCGGTGGTGGTGTCGTGGCCGACGGTCCCGGTGACGTCGCGACCGGTGGTGCTGGTGGCCTCGTAGCCGGCGGTGCCGGTCGTGCCGGTGGTGCCGGTGGTGCCGGTGGTGCCGGTGGTGCCGGTGGTGCCGGTGGTGCCGGTCGTCCCGGTGGTCCCGGTGGTGGTCGTGGTGCTGGTGCCGCCACCGACGCCGTAGTAGGCGTACAGCTCCGCCTCGTCGGACTCGCTGAGCTCGTGGCCCGGGTCGTGGTTCGGGGCGTCCTTCACGTGGGACTTGGAGAACGGCACGCGCAGGGTGTCACCGGCGTGGTCGGCCGCGGCCAGCGGGATCAGCGAGATGTTGGAGCCGAACAGGCCCGTCTTGACCGAGACCCACTCGGGCTCACCGGACTGGTTGTCCAGGTAGACGTCCTCGACCTTGCCGATCTTGTCACCGTCGTTGTCGGTCACGGTGGTGCCGAACAGCGCGTCAGCGGTGAAGGTGTTGCGAGCCATGGTGGCTTCCTCTCGTCGAAAGTGTTCTGGAATCGTCAGCGGTCTCACCGGACCGGTCCGAGGACCGTGACGGCTTCCTCGTCCCCACCTGCCCACCGCGGTGGTCTCCGGGTGGGCCGGTGTTCTTCGAACGTGCGGGCCCCGGGGTCGCCGGGACCGGTCTCAGTCCTGCGCGTCGCCCGCGGAGTCGGCCTGCTCGGCCTCTTCCGCGAAACCCGTGTCGTTGCCGTAGCCGTTCAGCGTCGGCGACTCCGCCGCTGCGTCGGTACCGGGGTCTTCTTCGGGCTGTGTCGACATGCGTCCTCCTCTGGCGCCGATCGCGTCGCCCGTCCCGTACCGGTCGAACCGGTGCGGTGCGGGCCCCGCGGCCTTGCGGTACCGACCGTAGGACCTCCACCGGGTGCGCGCTCGTTCAACTGACGACCGGTTCGCGATCACCCCTCCGGGCCCGCCCGGCCGCCCGGCGGGGGGCACCGGGTTCCGGTTGCCGACCCCTGCGGTCGGTGTTGGAGTGAGCCCCGCCGGGTGCAGCAGCCGCCCGGGGATCGACGAGGACGGCCGGGAGGCTGCTGTGACCACCACCGCCGACACGACGGCCCAGCGCAGGGCCAGCGTCGAGGACCTGGTGCTCGAGCACCTGCCGCTGGCCCGTTCCGTGGCCGCGCACTACCGCAACCGGGGCGAGCCCTACGACGACCTCGTCCAGGTCGCCTACCTCGGTCTGGTGAAGGCCGCCCAGCGCTTCGACCCCGACACCGGTCACCGCTTCGCGGCCTACGCCGCCCCCACGATCACCGGGGAGGTGCGCCGGCACTTCCGCGACCACGGGTGGAACGTCCGCCC
The DNA here is from genome assembly GCF_000017305.1 of Kineococcus radiotolerans SRS30216 = ATCC BAA-149. Lineage (GTDB taxonomy): Bacteria > Actinomycetota > Actinomycetes > Actinomycetales > Kineococcaceae > Kineococcus > Kineococcus radiotolerans. The sequence continues at coordinate 1,466,440 of NC_009664.2, forward strand.
CCCGCGCCGGTTGCAGGAGCTGCGGGCCCGCCTGCTGGCCGAGGACGCCGACACCCCCGAGGAGGTGCTCGCCCAGCGCCTCGACGCGACCGTCGCGGAGGTCCGCGCGGCCCGCCAGGCCTCCAACGCCTACTCCGCGGTGTCCCTCGACGCCGCCCACGGCCCCGAGGACGTGCCGCTGTGCGAGCTGCTCGCCGACGACGCGGACGACACCGCGGCCGTCGACGACGCGCTCACCCTGCGCCGGATCACCGCCGGCCTCGACGAGCGGGAGCGGCGGATCCTGCACCTGCGCTTCTACCGCGAGGCCACCCAGTCCGAGATCGCCGCCGAGATCGGGGTGAGCCAGATGCAGGTGTCCCGCCTGCTGGCCGCGCTGCTGCACCGGCTGCGCGACCAGCTCGACGATCAGATGCCGGTGCGCGACTCCGGCGACACGCTCGAACGGGGCCGCAGCGGGCTGCTGGCGGCGGAACCCGCGTGGTCGCGCATCCCGTCGAGCAGCTCCACCAGCACGTCCTGGGCGGCGTGAGCGGGCTTCCAGCCCAGCACCTCGCGGGCGCGGGTGGTGTCCATGACGGGGACGCCGTAGATGAGGTCCAGCCACCCCGGCTGGACCGGGTGGACGTGGGCCCGGAAGGTGAGGTCGGTCGCGGCCCGGAACACCTTGCGGTTGACGGGGAGGTAGCGGCCCGCCTTGAACGCGGCGGCGACGTCCTCCCCGGTCAGCACCGGGTCGTCGGCGATGTTGAAGGCCCCACCGGGAACCCGTTCCAGCATCCGGGCCAGGGCGTCGGCGAGGTCGTCGGCGTGCACGAGCTGGAAGCGCAGCCCCGCCGGCAGCGGGAGCACCGGCAGCGGGACGCGGCGGACGAGGCGGGCGGGCACGAGGGGCCCGCCGAAGTAGCGGGCGATGGCGCTGCCCGCGTCGCGCTGGAAGACCAGGCCGGGCCGGACGCGGGTGACGCGCAGCTCGGGGTGGTCGCGCTCGACGTCGTCGAGCTGGGTCTCCACGAACGCCTTCTCGCGGGAGTACTGCGAGGGGCGGATGCCGGTGGCCGGCCACGCCTCCTGCACGGGGGCGTCGTCGCTGGGGTGGGTCGCGTAGGCGCCGATGGAGGACAGGTGCACCAGGTGCGGGACCCCGGCCTGCAGGACCGCGTGCACGACCTGCCGGCTGCCGGTGACGCTGACCCGGTTCAGCTCCTGCGGGTCGCGCTGGGGCTGGATCAGCCACGCGGTGTGCACCACGGCGTCCACGCCGGCGAAGATCGCGGCCATCCTCTCCACGGATCCCGGGGCGGCGATGTCCAGCTGCTCCCACTGGACCCCGGCGTAGGGGCCCACGGGTTCGGGCAGGCGGCGGCAGATGCCGACGACCTCGACGTCCTCCCCGGCGAGGCGGCGCAGCAGCGCCGTCGAGACGTTGCCGGAGGCTCCGGTGATGGCGATGCGCATGTCAGCACACTCCCATCGTCACGGCGTCGGGCAACCCGGGGCGGTTCGTCACGGTGTTCAGCTACCCCCGTCCCGGCGGGGGAAACCGTCCTTCCGCGCGCGCAACGCCCGCCGGGGGCGTAGGACCGGGACATGCCCTTCTTGAGTTCGCTGTTCGACGCGCCCTCGCGGTGGACGAAGCTCGACCCGCTGGCCTCGCGGGCCGGGGCCACCGCCGACCGGCTGCTGCCCGGTGGCCGGGTGCGCGGGCTGCTGCACGGCCGCCCCGCCGGTCACCCGCTGCACCCCGCGATGGCGATGCTGCCGGTCGGCACCTCGGTGTCGGCGCTGCTGCTGGACGCCGCCGCGGTGCTCGTCCCCGGGGGCGCTGCCCTGGGGGCACCCGCGCGCGGGCTGGCCGCCGCCAGCGTGGCCACGGTCGCCCCGACCGCGCTGGCCGGGTGGGCGGACTACGTGGACCTCCACCGCGACCAGCAGCGCACCGCGATCGTGCACGCCGCCGGGAACGCGCTGGCCGCGACGCTGTGGACGGCGTCGCTGTTCGCGGGCCGCCGCGCCCGGCTGCTGCGCACGGCGGGGACCCTCGTCGCCGGCGGCGCGGGCGCGCTCGGCGGGCACCTCGCCTACCGGTGGGCCGCTGGCCCCAACCACGCCGAGCACCTGTTCCACCTCGCCGGCGGCGGGGAGGGGTTCTCCGACGTCGGCCCCCTGGACGACCTCCCCGAGGGCCGCCCCGCGCAGCGGTGGATCGGCGACGCCCCGCTGTGCGTGCTGCGCCGCGGTGGTTCGGTGATGGCGATCACCGACACCTGCACCCACCTCGGGGGTCCGCTGCACGAGGGCGAGGTGGCGGGGACCGGCGAGGGGACGACGATCACCTGCCCCTGGCACGGCAGCGAGTTCCGCTTCAGCGACGGGGAGGTCCTCGACGGCCCCGCCAGCACCCCCCAGCCCACCGTGGAGACCCGGGTGGCGGACGGGCGGGTCCTGGCCCGCGTCGTCGGTCCCCCGCGGTGACCCGCACCCGCACCACCCCCACCCACCCCCGGACCGGAAGCAGGACGACGTGAGAGCACTGACGTGGCAGGGCAAGCGATCGGTCAGCGTGCAGGACGTCCCCGACCCGCGGATCGTCGACCCGACGGACGCGGTCGTGCGGATCACCTCCACCGCGATCTGCGGTTCGGACCTGCACCTCTACGAGGTGCTGGGCCCGTACATGAGCAAGGGCGACGTGCTGGGCCACGAACCCATGGGCGTCGTCGAGGCCGTCGGTCCCGCCGTCGCGAACCTCCAGGTCGGCGACCGCGTCGTCATCCCGTTCAACATCTCCTGCGGGCACTGCTTCATGTGCACGCGCGGGCTGCAGAGCCAGTGCGAGACCACCCAGGTCCACGAGCAGGGTTCCGGCGCGGCGCTCTTCGGGTTTTCCTCCCTCTACGGCTCGGTGCCCGGCGGGCAGGCGGAGTACCTGCGCGTCCCGCACGCCGACTACGGCCCGGTGAAGGTCGGCCGCGAGGGCGACGGGGGCCTGCCCGACGACCGGTACCTGTTCCTCTCCGACATCGTCCCCACCGCCTGGCAGGGCGTGCAGTACGCCGACGTCCCCGACGGCGGCACCCTCGCCGTCCTCGGCCTGGGCCCCGTGGGCCAGTTCGCCGCCCGCATCGGGCGCCACCTCGGCTACGAGGTCATCGGCGTGGACCCCGTCGCCGAGCGCCGGCAGATGGCCCAGCGCCACGGGGTGACCGCGATCGACCTCACCGACGGCGACGCCGACGTCGTCACCCAACTGCGCGAGCGCACCGACGGCCGCGGGCCGGACGCCGTCCTCGACGCCGTCGGGATGGAGGCCCACGGCGGCGCCGAGGGCGCCGTCGCGAAGGCCGCGCAGACCGCGGTGGGGCTGCTGCCGGACGCGCTGGCGCAGAAGGTCACCGAGACCGCCGGCGTCGACCGCCTGTGGGCAGTGCGCTCGGCGGTGGAGGCGGTCCGCCGCGGCGGGACGGTCTCGCTCTCCGGGGTGTACGGCGGGGAGGCGGACCCGCTGCCGATGAAGACGATGTTCGACAAGCAGCTGCAGTTCCGCATGGGGCAGTGCAACGTGCGGCGCTGGATCGACGACCTGCTGCCGCTGGTGGAGGACCCCGCCGACCCCCTCGGCGTGGAGGACCTCACCACCCACCGGGTGTCCCTGGAGGACGCCCCGGACGCCTACGAGATGTTCCAGGAGAAGCGGGACGGGTGCATCAAGGTCGTCATCACCCCCTGATGCGCCTGCTGCGCCACCCGCGGGCCGGACTGGCGGTCCGGACCGCGCTCGCCGCGACCCTCGCCTGGCAGCTGGCCCTGTGGCTGCCGGGCGAGACGGCGGCGACCTACCCGTACTTCGCGCCGCTGGGCGCCGTCGTCGGGTCGTGGTCGACGGTGCGCAGCTCGGTGCGGAACTCCGCCTCCTCGCTGGCCGGGATCATCCTGGGCGCGCTCCTGGCCCTGACCGCCGCCGAGGTGCTGGGGCGGGGGTTCCTCGTGGTGCCGGTGGTGGTGTTCCTCGCGACCCTGCTCGCCGGGTGGCGGGTGCTGGGCGAGCAGCGCACGTGGGTCCTGACCGTCTCGCTGTTCGTCCTCACCGCGGCCGCGGCGCACCCCGTCCGCTACGCCGCGGCGTACTGCGGTCTGACCCTGCTCGGCGGGGTCGTGGCGATCGCGGTGAACGCGCTGTTCCCGCGCGTCCCGCTCGCGGAGTCCGAGCAGGCGCTGCAGCAGCTCTCCAGCACCCTCGCCGACCAGCTCGACGACCTCGCGGAGGGGCTGCGGCGCGACGAGCCCCCGGGCGTGGAGGAGTGGCGCGACCGGGTCCACTCCCTGGCCCCCGTGCGGGAGGCGCTGCGCGCCCGCCGGCTGGAGACCGAGGAGTCGTTGCTGGGCAACGTGCGCCGGCGCCGGGTGCTCGAACCCGTCCGCCGCCAGCACGTCCGGGGGGTGTCCCTGGCGAACCTGTCGGCGCGGGTGGAGGAGCTGTCCGAGCTGCTGGTGGAGGTGCAGACCCGTTCCGACCGGGCGGTGTCCCTGCCGGTGGACCTGCGCTGGCCCACCGCGGCCGTGCTGACCTCCCTGTCCGCCCTGCTGCGCGCCGACGCCGCCGACGAGCAGGCGTTCCGCGACCACCGCGACGCCCTGCGGCAGGAGGTGCAGCGGCTCTCCGCCGCCCAGGCCGCGGCCGCCTACCCCGACGCCATGGCCCAGCAGACCGCGGGAGCCGTGGTGACGACCCTGCGACGGTGCCTGGGGTCGCTGGGGCCGGACACCGGCGACGACGGCGAGGCCGTCGCCCCCACCCCGTGGCGCCAGCCGGACCCGGAGCTCCCCCACCGGGGTCCCGGCCGGCGCCGGCGGATCCGTCTGCCCTCCCGCCCCCGGCGCTGAGCCCGTCGGGGGGCGCGGCGGGCGGGGTCAGCCGCCGAACGCCGCCGCGAGCGCCCGCCACTCCCCCGCCCGCAGCGGCAGGATCCCGCCGTGCTTGGTGTTCGCGGGGAGGGAGAACTCCCCCGCCGGCACCGGGCGCCAGTCCCCGGAGAGCGGGTCGTCGGCGGTCAGCGCGAGGTAGCCCTGCGGGCGCACGGAGAACTGGTCGACGAGGAGGTACCACCGGTCGCGGCGCTCGTCGTGGACCACGACGGGGGCCTCGACGTCGGGGAACAGGTCGTCGGCGATGCGTTCGGCCACGACCCGGAAACCGTCGCCGCGGTCGACCTCGGCGAACAGCCTCAGCGAGTCCGGCCGGCGCGAGTCGTCCTTGGAGACCCGCAGCACGGCGTCACCGACGCGGTGGACGGTGGTGTCGATGACCGCGACGCCGCGGTCGATCAGCACCTCGACGTCGGTGACGCGGCGGAAGTCGCGGGTGCGGGCGGTGAGGACACGGCTGTGGCTGTCGCCGGTGCGCCCGGGGTCCGCGGGGTCGAAGAGCGTCGAGGACCACACCAGGGTGAACTCACCGGTGCCCGGGTCGAACGTCGCCTCCGGGGCCCACGCCATGCCCGCCTCCGGCGGGGCGACCTCCAGCAGCCAGGGCGCGGACCACGTGAGCAGGTCGGTCGAGCGCCACACGACGACGGCGCGCGCGCCGTGGCGGGTCCAGGCGTCCCAGCCGGCCGCGTCGGGGGCGCGGTCGCCGCCGTAGATGCGCAGGTCGGTGGCGAGGACGAAGAACTCCCCGTCCCCGCGCACGACGAACGGGTCGCGCACCCCGCCGGTGCCGAGGCTTGGTTCCAGCACGGGCCGGCCGCCGTTGAGCCGTCGCCAGGAGAGCGGGTCGTCACCCTCGCTCAGGGAGAAGAACACCTGCTCGCCGTGCCCGTCGGGGTCCTCGACGTGGTGGACGAACAGGTAGCCGAAGTCGCCGCTCACCCGCGGACCGTACCGGGCCCCGGACAGCGACGTGCCGCTGCCCCGGCGCTCGGCCGGGACAGCGGCAGGGGTCGTGTCAGTGCTTGTCGCCGGTGATGGCGTCCTTGACCTTGGTCACGACGTTCTCCGCCTGCTGCGCCACGCCGCCGACCGCGTTGCCGGGCTTGCCGGGGCCCTGGTTGCCGTCGTAGGTGACGTACTGCAGCGGGTCCGGTGCCGGGAGGATGCCCTGGTCGTCGGTGAGCGGCCGCAGCTCCTCGGCGCGGAACGGCTCCCCGTCGACGAGGCTGTTCGCCGTGGCCCACAGGCCCTCGCCGGCGCGGCTGCCGTCGGTGCCGGTGTAGAACACGTGCGCCGCGTCCTTGTTCTCCCAGTCGCCGTTGGACTGCTCGATCTGGGTCTCGATGAACCCGTCGTCGATGAGCATCTGGATGCCCAGGAGCCACTGCTGCTGGTGGTAGGTGTCACGGGCCAGGTTGAAGGCCAGCATGTCCTTGACCCCGCGGTCGTCGGTCATGTTCGCGATGCGGCTGGTCATCAACCGGCTCTGCGCCTCGGCGGAGACGTTGGAGCGGAAGTCGGTGAGCAGGTTGCCGCTGGCGACGATGTACCCGGCGTTCCAGGGGTTGCCCAGGGAGTCCGTGGGGCGCGCGCCGCCGCCGGAGACGATGGCGTGCTGGGGGTTCTGCCCGCCGAGGACGGCGGCCAGGGCGGGGTTGGCGGCGACGGCCTTGGCCGTCGTCTCACCGGGAGCGCCCTCGAGGAGACGGGCCTGCATGACGGTGAGCATCTCGACGTGGCTGATCTCCTCCGTCCCGATGTCCATGATCATGTCCTTGTACTTGCCGGGGACGCGGCAGTTCCAGCCCTGGAACAGGTACTGCATCATCACGGTCATCTCGCCGAACTGGCCGCCGACGAGTTCCTGGAACTTGGCGGCGAACAGCGCGTCGGGCTTCTCGGGCTTGGCGGTGAACTGCAGCTCACGGGTGTGTCGGTACACGTGCATCTCCTCCACGGGGGGATCGAGCCGGACGTACGGGGGTGTGCACCCGGGTGGTGCGGGGCGGTGCGGGTGGGGCGGTGCTCAGCGGTGGCTGCCGAGCAGGCCCTTGACGATCTCGGAGGGCTTCTGCTGCTCGCCCTGCTGGGCGGTCATCACCAGCAGGACACCGGTGAGGGCGGGGATGGCCCACTGGAGGTACTTGAGCTTGCGCTGGGCCGCGGCGGCCTCCTCGGGCGTCTGCGCGGAGGGCTCGGTGGTGCCCTCGGCCGCGGCCGGGGAGTTCTTGCCGAGCTTCACGCCCTGCAGGCCGGAGTAGCCGGTCACGCCCATGGCGGCCAGGGTGATGACGGCCTTGACGACGGTGTTCGTCCCCGCGCCCTTCTGGCCGACGATGCGCCCGGAGTTCCCGACGATCAGCCCGACGCCACCGACGGTGTGGGCGGCGAGGGCCACCGCGTTCACGGGGGCCCACTTGGCCCAGCCCGCCGAGGAGATCCTCGTGCGCTCGGACGGGTCCTTCGCGGCGGCGGCGGCACCGTTGAGGCCCACCGCGCCGAAGAGGGAACCGCCGAACCAGGCTGCCAGCCCGGCGTCGTGCAGCGTCCGGATGACCGTCTGTCGTCCTGCCATGGGAAAAGCGCTCCTCGAGTAGTCCTGGAGGGTCGCGGGGGGCGCTCGGCGAGGAACGCCCACCCGTGACCCGGGTGCTCGCGTGCTCGGCGTCTTCTCCACCGGCCACCGCGAACCGCGGTCGGGGCAACTCTGACCCCGCCCGGCGGGGGCCGCATCCGGAAAACCGGATCCATCGCGCGGGGTCCCGGTGTTGCTCGTAGCGTTCGAGCCATGGCCACAGACCTCTACACCGCCGACGTGACCGCCACCGACGGCAGCGTGCGCTCCGAGAGCGGCGCGCTGCAGCTCGACGTCCACGAGGCCACCGCCGGGGGCTCCGGGACGAACCCCGAGGAGCTCATGGCCGCCGCCCTGGGCGCGTGCCTCCTGGAGTCGCTGAGGATCGCCACCTCCAGCGCCGGCGGCAGCGCCGAGGGCGCGCAGGTCCGCACCCGGGTGACGCTGACCCAGGCCGACGGCCCCGGCTACTCCGCCCGGTACGAGCTCGCCGTGACCCTGCCCGACGCGGGCGCGGAGCCCGGCGACGTCCTGCAGCAGGCGCTGTCGCTCTGCCCGTTCACCAAGACCCTCGACGCGAGCAGCCTGGACGTCCAGCTCGCCTGACCGTCCGCACCGGTGGTCCCGGGTGGCGGGAGGAGCCCCGGGGCGGTCGACTGGGTGCGCCCGCCCCGCCCGATCGACGAGGAGACCGCTGTGATCAAGGCACTGCACGACGCCGGAGTGAAGTCGGAGTGGGCCTACACGGCCGGGTTCGCCAGCATCGGCCTGTCCTTCCTGGCGTGGGGGATCTCCCGCCAGGCCGAGGACGCCGGGATCGACCGGGCCGACCGCTGGGGCATCTTCGTGGGCCACTGGGCGCCCACCTTCTTCGGCGTGGGCCTGGCCCTGCGCAGCTACGAGGACTGACCGGGTCGCCACCGGCCGGGGGACCCCGGCCGGTGCGCCGCCCACGACGCCGCCGTCGGGAGCCGACGGCGGGCCGCGACCGCTTCGAGTGGCGGTCGCTGTGATCAGTGCCACTCTTCTGACAGGGATCACCAGCGGGCGCCGCCGGCACCTCGTTCAGCAGTGAGCGGGCCCTGGCGCACCACCCGTGCGTCGGTCCCCAGCTCGACCTCGAGCGCTCGCCACCGGAGGAGGAGGAACCCGCGATGACGTCGAACACCACTCCCGCACCCCGCACGCCGCAACGTGCCGCGGCTCCCGACCCGCGCGTCGCCTCCCAGCCCGAGGAGCAGCCATGACCGCACCCGACGACGGCGGTTCCCACGCCGCCGGCCAGGACGGCACCGCCCACCGCAGCGGCGCGACCCGGGCCGGGCAGGAGACGCGGGACGACCGCCCGCAGGTCGTGCGCCGCCACGAGGAGCCCGCCGCCCCCCGGGGCAGCGGCACCACCGAGCGCGACCCGATGGACCGCGCCTCGGTCGTGAACCGGGAGAAGAACGCCCACGGCGGGGTCAAGGTCGGCTCGGCGTTCTTCGGCTGGCTGACCGCGACCGGCACCGCCGTCCTCCTGACCGCCCTGCTGGCCGCCACCGGCACCGCGATCGGCATCGCGAGCTCCGGGAGCCTGGACCAGGCGATCTCCGGCGCGCAGGACGGCGCGGCGCAGAACGCGGGGACCATCGGCCTGGCCGGGGGGATCGCCCTGCTCGTCGTCCTGCTCGTGTCGTACTTCTGCGGCGGCTACGTCGCGGGGCGGATGGCGCGGTTCGACGGGGTGAAGCAGGGCGTCGCGGTGTGGGTGTGGGCGGTCGTCATCGCCGTCGTCGTCGCGGTCCTCGCCGCGGTGGCGGGCAGCGAGTACGACGTGCTGGGGCGCCTGAACAGCTTCCCCCGCATCCCCGTGGACGCCGGCTCCCTGACGACGGGGTCGGTCATCGCCCTGGTCGCCGCCGTGGTCGTCGCCCTCGTGGGGGCCGTCCTGGGTGGGCTGGCCGGCATGCGCTTCCACCGCCGCGTGGACCGGGCGGGCCTGGGGCGCTGAGCCCGGCCGGGGAACCGGCCCGGGGCTCGATCGAACGTTCTGTCCAGAAAGCGCCGTCGAGAACTCGACGGCGACGTCGAAGAGGAGAAGACATGACGCAAGGCACAGGGAACGGGAGCGGGAGCACCGCGGCCGACCTCGGGCACGACCCCCTGGTCACGGGCACCCCGTACGGGACCACCGGTGGCCAGAGCCGTCCCGAGCAGACCGCGGGCGCGGCGAAGGAGCAGGCCTCCGCGGTCGCCGGGACTGCCAAGCACCAGGCCTCCGCCGTCGCCGGGACCGCCAAGGAGCAGGCGGCCGCTGTGGCCGGGACCGCCAAGGAGCAGGCCTCGGCCGTGGCCGGGACCGCCAAGGAGCAGGCCTCCGCCGTGGCCGGGACCGCCGTGGACCAGGCCGGGAACGTCCTCGCCGAGGCCAAGGACCAGGCCGTCGACCTCTTCGCCGACCTGCGCCGGCAGCTGTCGGAGCAGTCCGACGCGGTCCGCGACCGCATCGCCGAGTTCCTCACCGGCGCCGGGTCGGAGCTGGCGGACATGGCCGGGGCCGGTGGCGGCTCCGGGTACGCCACGCAGGTCGTGCGCCAGGTCGGCGACCGCGCCTCCAGCTGGGGCTCGCACCTGACCAACCACGACTCCGCGGACCTCCTCGAGCAGACGCGCTCCTTCGCTCGCCGCAAGCCGGGGACGTTCCTGCTGGGCGCGCTCCTCACCGGTGTCGTTGCCGGCCGCCTGACCCGCGGGGCCAAGGCGCACCACGACGTCACCCAGGTCGAGACGACCTCGACGGACCTCACCCCGCGCCCGGTCACGACCTCGGTCATGACCCCGGCCGCGGTGCCGCCCGTCGTCGCCCCCACGACCCCGTTCGTGAGCCCCGACGTCGACGTCGCCACCGGCGTGCGCCCGACCACGCCCTACGAGCGCGACGCCTCCCTCATCGACCCGCCGGAGTACCGCCCGTGAGCGGCGCGACCGCCGCGCCGCCCCCCGGGGGACGCGGCGGGGCCCAGGACGAGCGCTCCCTCGGCGAGATCGTCGGCAGCATCACCGGCGAGTTCTCCACCCTGGTCCGCCAGGAGATCGCCCTCGCCAAGGCCGAGGCCACCCAGGACGCCAAGACCGCGGGCAAGGGCGTCGGCCTGCTGGCCGGGGCCGGTGTCGCGGGGCACCTGTTCCTCATCGCGCTGTCGGCCCTGATCGTCATCGCCCTGGGCGGGGTGATCGGCTACGGCTGGTCCGCGCTCATCGTGACCGTCGTCTGGGCGATCATCGCCGCCGTCCTGGCGACCCGCGGCAAGAAGGAACTCACGAAGATCCCCCCGCCCCTGGAACAGACCCAGCAGAGCCTGAAGGAGGACGCGCAGTGGCTGAAGAACCGCAACAGCTGAAGCAGGACATCGAGGGGACGCGCAGCCAGCTGACCACCGACCTGGACGCGCTGACCGAGAAGCTGAACCCGTCGAACGTGGCCCACCGCCAGGTCGACAAGGCCAAGGCCAGCGTCGCCGGGGTGAAGGACCGCATCATGGGCTCCGCCCACGACGCCGCCGACTCCGTGCGCGGCACGACGGGTTCCCTCACCGACTCCGTGCACGGCACGACGGGTTCGGTCACCGACTCCGTGCGCGGCGCTGCCGACTCCGTGCGCGGCGCTGCCGGCTCCGGCCGCGACGCCGTCGCGGGCAGCCCGGCCGCGGTCAAGCAGCGCACCCGGGGCAACCCGCTGGCCGCGGGCCTCATCGCCCTCGGCGCTGGCTGGCTGCTGTCCTCGCTGATCCCGGCCTCCTCCAAGGAGACCGAGGCCACCGGCGCCCTCGTCGAGAAGGCGAAGACCGCCGGTCAGCCGCTGCTGGACGAGGCCAAGAGCGTCGCCTCCGACATCGGCGCCTCGCTGGGCGAGCACGCCAAGGACGCGGCCGCCTCCGTCAAGGAGACCGCGCAGGAAGCGGCGAGCACGGTCCAGGAGGACGCCCGCGGGGCGGCCGACACCGTGCGCCAGGACGCGCAGGGCGCTGCGGGCACGGTCAAGCAGGACGCCCAGGGCGCTGCGGGCACCGTGAAGCAGGACGCCCAGGGTGCGGCCGGGGCCGTCAAGGAGCACGGGCAGAGCGCCGCCGCGGACGTCAAGGGCACCGCGACCCGCTGAGCACCGGCACCACCGCACGCACCGACGGGCGGCCGCGACTCACGTCGCGGCCGCCCGTCGGCGTTCCCGAGCTCAGAGGGTGCCGGGCACCGTGCTCGCGCTGCCGTCGGCGGCCGCGGCCAGCGCCGGGACGGCCTGCTCGACGGCGAACGGCAGGGACAGCGGGCTCGAGTTGCCCAGCGCACCGGCGAAGTCGCTGGAGAACGTCGGCACGTAGACGGTGCGCCCCTCGGTGACGACGGCCAGACCCGCGGCCACGGGGTTCGCGGCGAACTCCTGGGCGCTCTGGCCCAGGACGACGAGGACGTCGGTGTCGAGGGCGACGACCTGCTCCTCGCTGAGGCTGCCGTCCGCGCTGGCGACCGGGTTCTCCTCGAAGCCGAACTGGAGGAAGAAGTCCCCGCGCGGGTCGGCGGAGTCGAGCTGGTAGTAGCCCTGGTTGTAGAGCACCACGCTCACCGTCTTGCCCGCGAACTCGGGGTGGGCGTCGACGGCGTCCTGGAAGTCGCTCTCGACGTCGCCGGTGAGGGAGGTGGCCTCGTCGGACTTCCCCAGGGCCCGGCCGATGACCGCGAGCTCCTCCTGCCAGCTCGCGGCGGCCGTGGAGTCCGCCCCCTCCCCCGCGGGGATGACGTCACCGATGGTGGGGGCGATGGCCGTGAGCTTGTCGTAGTCGGCCTGCGTGAGGTACGCGTAGGCGCCGACGATGAGGTCGGGCTGGAGCGAGGCGATGGTCTCGAAGTTCAGCTCGGCCTGGCCGACCGAGGGGATGCCGCCGGCGGGCAGCAGGTCCACGGCCCAGGGGCGCTGGCTGGCGTCGTAGCTGCCCAGGGGGGTGCGCGCTCCCACCGGGGTGACGCCGAGGGCGAGGACGAAGTCCTCCTCGTTGTACCCCACGGTCACGACCCGGGTGGGGGCCGACTCGATCGTGGTGGAGCCGAGCTTGTGCTCGACGGTGACGGGGAAGGTCCCGTCCCCGGTCGCGGGGGTGCCGGCGGAGGGGGTGGTCCCCGAGCCGGCGGAGTCGTCGTCACCCCCGCACGCGGTCAGGGAGGCGAGGGCGCCGGTCGAGGCCAGCGCGGCGAGGAGGGATCGGCGATGCACCCCTGGAGGTTAGCCTAACCTCGGGTGGAGCCGCCCACCCCCCGCTCCCCCGCCGCGACGGTGACCCCCCGGGGAACCCGTGAGGTCACCGCCCGTGACGGCGGGTCAGAACTCCCAGTCCTCGTCCTCGGTGGCGACCGCCTTGCCGATGACGTAGCTGGAGCCGGAACCGGAGAAGAAGTCGTGGTTCTCGTCGGCGTTCGGCGACAGCGCCGACAGGATCGACGGGTCGACCTTCGTCATGTCGGAGGGGAACATCCCCTCGTAGCCGAGGTTCATCAGCGCCTTGTTGGCGTTGTAGTGCAGGAACGTCTTGACGTCCTCGGTGAGCCCGACCCCGTCGTAGAGGTCGGCGGTGTACTTGCACTCGTTGTCGTAGAGCTCGTAGAGCAGCTCGAACGCGTAGTCCTTGATCTCGTCGCGCTTGGCCTGGTCCACCAGCTCGAGCCCGCGCTGGAACTTGTAGCCGATGTAGTAGCCGTGCACGGCCTCGTCGCGGATGATGAGCCGGACGAGGTCGGCGGTGTTGGTCAGCTGCGCGCGCGAGGAGAAGTGCATGGGCAGGAAGAAGCCCGAGTAGAAGAGGAACGACTCCAGCAGCGTGGAGGCGACCTTGCGCTTCAGCGGGTCGTCACCGTGGTAGTACTCCAGGACGATGGACGCCTTGCGCTGCAACGCCTCGTTGTCCTCCGACCAGGCGAACGCCTCGTCGATCTCCCGGGTCGTGGCCAGGGTGGAGAAGATCGAGGAGTAGCTGCGGGCGTGGACCGACTCCATGAACGCGATGTTCGTGTAGACGGCCTCCTCGTGCGGGGTCAGCGCGTCCGGGATGAGCGAGACCGCCCCGACGGTGCCCTGGATGGTGTCCAGCAGGGTCAGCCCCGTGAACACGCGCAGCGTGAGCGTGCGCTCCTGGGCGCCGAGGTTCTGCCACGACTGCACGTCGTTGGACAACGGCACCTTCTCCGGCAACCAGAAGTTGCTGGTGAGGCGGTTCCAGATCTCCAGGTCCTTGTCGTCCTGCAGACGGTTCCAGTTGATCGCGTTCACGCGGTCGACGAGCTTCAACTTCTCCACGGTCTTCCCTCTCCTCGCTGCTGCCCCGGGTGCTCCTGGTGGTCGTTCAGAGCATGCAGCTGACGCAGCCCTCGACCTCGGTGCCCTCGAGGGCCATCTGCCGGATCCGGATGTAGTAGATGGTCTTGATGCCCTTGCGCCACGCGTAGATCTGCGCGCGGTTGATGTCGCGCGTGGTCGCGGTGTCCTTGAAGAACAGGGTCAGCGACAGGCCCTGGTCCACGTGCTGCGTCGCCGCGGCGTAGGTGTCGATGATCTTCTCGGGGCCGATCTCGTACGCGTCCTGGTAGTACTCCAGGTTGTCGTTCGTCATGAACGGCGCCGGGTAGTAGACGCGGCCGAGCTTGCCCTCCTTGCGGATCTCGATCTTGGAGGCGATCGGGTGGATCGAGGAGGTCGAGTTGTTGATGTAGCTGATCGACCCCGTCGGCGGGACGGCCTGGAGGTTCTGGTTGAAGATGCCGTGCTCGACCACCGACGCCTTCAGCTGCGCCCACTCCGCGCGGGTCGGCAGCGCGATGCCGGCGTCGGCGAAGAGCCCCGCCACGCGCTCGGTGGCGGGCAGGAAGTCGTTCTCGAGGTACTTGTCGAAGAACGTGCCGTCGGCGTACTTCGAGTTCTCGAAGCCCTCGAAGGTCTCGCCGCGCTCGATCGCGATCGCGTTGCTGGCGCGCAGGGCGTGGAACAGCACCGCCGCGAAGTACACGTTGGTGAAGTCGATGCCCTCCTCGCTGCCGTAGTGGACGCGCTCGCGGGCGAGGTAGCCGTGCAGGTTCATCTGGCCCAGGCCGATGGCGTGCGACTTCGAGTTGCCGTAGGCGACCGAGGGGACGGACTGGATGTCGCTGGCGACCGAGACCGCGGTCAGCGCGCGGACGGCGGTCTCCACCGACTGCCCGAGGTTCCCGCCGTCCATCGCCAGGGCGATGTTCAGCGAGCCGAGGTTGCAGGAGATGTCCTTGCCGATCTCGGAGTACGTGAGGTCCTCGGCCAGCGTGCTGGGCGTGTTGACCTGCAGGATCTCCGAGCACAGGTTCGACATGTTGATGCGGCCGGCGATCGGGTTGGCCTTGTTCACCGTGTCCTCGAACACGATGTAGGGGTACCCGGACTCGAACTGCAGCTCGGCGAGGGTCTTGAAGAACTCGCGGGCGTCGATCTGGGTCTTGCGGATGCGGTCGTCGGCGACCATCTCGCGGTAGTGCTCGCTGACGGCGACGTCGCCGAAGGGCTTGCCGTACACGCGCTCCACGTCGTAGGGGGAGAACAGGTGCATCGGCTCGTTGTTCTTGGCGAGCTCGAAGGTGATGTCCGGGACGACGACCCCGAGGCTGAGGGTCTTGATGCGGATCTTCTCGTCGGCGTTCTCGCGCTTGGTGTCGAGGAACCGCAGGATGTCGGGGTGGTGGGCCGAGAGGTACACCGCGCCCGCGCCCTGGCGCGCGCCGAGCTGGTTGGCGTAGGAGAAGGAGTCCTCCAGCAGCTTCATCACGGGGATGACGCCGGAGGACTGGTTCTGGATGCGCTTGATCGGCGCGCCGTACTCGCGGATGTTGCTCAGCAGCAGGGCCACCCCGCCCCCGCGCTTGGACAGCTGCAGGGCGGAGTTGATGCCGCGCCCGATGGACTCCATGTCGTCCTCGATGCGCAGCAGGAAGCAGGAGACGAGCTCGCCGCGGGAGGCCTTGCCGGCGTTGAGGAACGTGGGGGTGGCGGGCTGGAAGCGCCCGGCGATCACCTCGTCCACGATCGCGGTGGCCAGGGCCTCGTCCCCGACGGCGAGGGTCAGGGCGGTCATGACCGCCCGGTCCTCGAAGCCCTCGAGGTACTCGGTGCCGTCGAAGCTCTTCAGCGCGTAGCTCGTGTAGAACTTGAAGGCGCCGAGGAAGGTCGCGAACCGGAACTTCGCGGCGTGGGCGCGGTCGGTCAGCGAGCGCACGAAGTCCGGCGAGTACTGGTCGAGCACGTGCTGCTCGTAGTAGCCGTTCTCGACCATGTGGGCCAGGCGGGCCTCGAAGGTCGGGAAGCGCCGGGTGCGGGGGTTGACGTGCTGGAGGAAGTACTGCCGCGCGGCCTCGACGTCGGCCTCGAACTGGATCTTCCCCTCCTCGTCCCAGAGGTTCAGCATCGCGTTGAGCGTGTGGTAGCTGGGCGACGAGGCCGGCGCGGGGACGGTCTCCAGCTCGGGGGCGTCGGAGGTGAGGGTCACAGCGAGTCCAATCCGTCGCGCACACGGCGCACGTCGTCGGGAGTCCCGAAGAGTTCGAAGCGGTACAGGTGGGGCACCCGGCACTTGGCGGCGACGACGTCGCCGGCCGCGGCGTAGTGCTCCCCGAAGTTGGTGTTGCCCGCCCCGATGACGCCCCGGATGAGGGCGCGGTGGGCGGGGTCGTTGAGGAAGCGGATGACCTGCTTGGGGACCGCTCCCGCCCCGTCGCCGCCGCCGTAGGTGGGGACGATGAGGACGTAGGGCTCGGTGACGTCCAGGGGCTCGTCACGCGGGCGGAGCGGGATCCGCAGGGCCGGCCGCTCCAGCTGGAGCTTGCCCACGAAGCGGTGGGTGTTGCCCGAGACGCTGGAGAAGTAGACGACGCCGGGCTTCACGGGTGCTCCTGCGGGAACGGTCAGACGGAGGCGGTGGCGCGGGCCAGGGCGTCGATGCGGTCGGGGCGGAAGCCCGACCAGTGGTCCTCGCCGGCCACGACGACGGGCGCCTGCACGTACCCGAGGGAGCGCACCAGGGCCATGGCGTCGGCGTCGACCGTCACGTCGACGACCTCGTAGGCGATGCCCTTGCGGTCGAGCGCGCGGTAGGTGGCCTTGCACTGCACGCAGGAGGGCGTGCTGTAGACGGTGGTGCTCATGGGTGGTCCTTCCTCGGGTCCTGCCGTGCCGTCCGGTGCGTGGGTCCCGACCAGGTGCTTCGACCCCCGCGCGCCGTGCTGCTGACGTGTCTCGAACACTACCCCTAGGGGGCCGTGTGGAAAACCGGCACAAGATGGTGTGTGACAAGGATGTCATTCACCCATCGGACCCGGCCGGGCGCCACCTGAGCGCGGCAAGCCCCTGACCTGCGGTTCTGCCCCGTCGTCACCCCCCTGGCGGCCACCCGTCGTCAGTAGTCGTGACTCAGCGTGTTCGGCGTGTCGTGTCGCGTCGGCGTGTCCTCCACAGGGGGATCGCGGCCGGTCCCCACCTCGTCCACACCTCCGTCCACAACACCTGGGGTCCCAGGGGCCGGTCCACCCCCAGATGCTGTGCCGCGGCGGGGCCGGCTCCCCGCCCGCCCTCCCCGGGTCCCGCGCGGGCGGCGGGGGCCTCAGGGGGCGGGGTGGCGCCCGGTGGAGCGGCGGACGACGAGCTCGGGCTCGAAGACGACCTGCTGCGCGGGCGCGCCCTCGACCTGGGCGAGCAGGAGCTCCACCGCGGTGCGTCCCAGCAGCTCCCGCGGCTGGCGCACCGAGGTCAGCGGGACGCTCGCGGTGGCGGCGAACCCGATGTCGTCGTACCCGACGAGGGCGAGCTCCTCGGGCACCCGGACCCCGCGGCGCACGCACTCGTTGAGCACCCCGAGGGCCAGGAGGTCGTTGGCGCAGAACACCGCGCTGGCCCGCTCCCCGGCCGGTGCGGCGAGGATCCGGGCGGCGGCCTGCGAACCGTCCCGCACCGAGAGGCCGCCGGCGTCGACCACCTCGACCGTCCCCGCCGCCCCCACCGCCTCGCGCACCCCGCGCAGGCGCTCCTCGACCTGCCGCAGCGGGGTCGAGGACCCCACGTAGGCGAGGCGCCGGTGCCCGGCGCCGACGAGGTGCTCCCCGGCCAGCCGGCCGCCCAGGACGTCGTCGACGGCCACCGAGGACTGCCCCGTCGTGGCCGCGCCGCGGTCGACGAGCACGACGGGCGTCCCGTGCTCGCGCACCTCCGACAGGACGGGGCTGGGCGCGTCGTGCACGGGGGTGAGCAGGACGCCGAGGACGCGCTGCTGGTCCAGCCGGCGCAGGTGGCGCGCCTCCCGGTCGGCGGAACCGCCGCTGTTGCACATCACCACGAGGGAGTCGTGGCGCTCGGCGACCTCTTCCGCCCCGGCGATGACGTCGGTGAAGAACGGGTTCGCCACGTCGAGGACGACCACGGCGATCGTCCGGCTCACCCCCGCGCGCAGCTGGCGGGCGGACTCGTTGCGGACGAACCCGAGCTCGGCGATCGCGTCCTGCACCCGGGTGCGCAACGCCTCGGAGACCACCTCGGGCCGGTTGAGGACGTTGCTGACCGTCCCCAGCGACACCCCGGCCCGCCGGGCGACCTCCTTGACCGTCGCCATCGGCGCAGGATCCCACTCCCCCTCGGCCGCCCGCCGCTCAGTCCAGGTGGAAGTACTCCACGAGCCGCTCCCGGGGGCGGTCGCTCCCGTCGCCGGGGGCGGGCCGGAAGTACTTCGACATCGTCGCCTCCCACCGCGCCGAGACGTCCTCGCGGTCCATGGCCGCGGTGGCCGCGGCGAAGTCGTCGGTCTCGCAGTAGCCCACGACGAGGCCGTCCTCGGCGCGCAGGAAGAGCGAGTAGTCGCGCCACCCGCTGCGGGTCAGCGCCTCGAGGACCTCCGGCCACACCTCGCGGTGGACCTCCAGGTACTCCGCCACCAGCTCCGGCCGCAGGTGCAGCAGGAAGCAGGCTCGTTCGCTCACGGGGTTCTCCTCGACGGTCGGCGCCGACCGGCTTTGACACGATTCAACCTGGCCGGGCCGAGTCTGGCGCCCGCTCCCGGCGGCGTCAAGGGACCCCCGGGAGCCCCGCCCGGCCCTGCCCGGCCCCCTCCCGGACACCCGTCCGGGCGACACCGGGGCCCACCGGCGTCAAGATCGACCTCGTGAGCGCCGATCACCCGGGTGTGAGCGAAACCTTCCGCCTCGTGACCCGCAGCGACTTCGACGGGCTGGTCTGCGCGGTCCTGCTGCGCCAGCTCGACCTCGTCGACGAGATCACCTTCGTGCACCCCAAGGACGTCCAGGACGGGGTCGTCGAGATCAGCGGCCGCGACATCCTCACGAACCTGCCCTACGACCCGCGGGCGCACCTCGTCTTCGACCACCACCACTCCGAGACGCTGCGCAACGGCGAGCGCCCCAACCACGTCATCGACGCCGACGCGCCGTCGGCCGCCCGCGTGGTGTTCGACCACTACGGCGGGGCCGACCGGTTCCCGAAGATCTCCGACGAGCTGATGCGGGCCGTCGACCAGGCCGACTCCGCCCAGTACTCCGTCGAGGAGATCCTGCGCCCGACCGGCTGGACGCTGCTGAACTTCCTCATGGACTCGCGCACCGGCCTGGGCCGCTTCCGCGACTTCCGGATCTCCAACTACCAGCTCATGATGCAGCTCATCGACGCCTGCATCGAGCACCAGGACGTCGAGGAGATCCTCGCCCTGCCCGACGTCGCCGAGCGCGTCGAGCTCTTCCACGCCCAGGCCGAGCTGTTCGAGGCCCAGCTGCGGCGGGTCACGACCCTGCACGGCGACGTGGCGGTGCTGGACCTGCGCGAGGAGGAGACGATCCACGCCGGCAACCGGTTCTTCGTCTACGCGCTGTACCCGCAGGCCCGGGTCTCGATGCACGTCCTGTGGGGCCGGGCCAAGCAGAACACCGTGTTCGCGATCGGGAAGTCCATCGTCGACCGCACCTCCCCCGTCGACGTCGGCGGCGTCTGCCTGCAGCACGGCGGCGGTGGCCACCTGGCCGCGGGGACCTGCCAGGTCCCCCACGAGGACTCCGAGCGCGTCCTGGCCGAACTGGTGGGGAAGCTGCGCACCGAGCGCTGACCACCCGCCCGGTGGGCGGTGACCGGCCCGGTGGGCACCGCCGGGCCGGCCGCGGTGGCGCTCACGGGTTCCGGCCGCGCGGCACGAACGCGAACAGCCCCGCGGCGGCCGCGAGCGCGAGCACCGCGACGCCCCCGGTGGCCAGGACGAGGCTGCCCGCGCCGGCCAGCGCCCCCACGAGCAGCGGTCCCGACGCGGCCCCCGCGTCCGTCACCAGCCGCCAGACCCCGAGGAACACCGCCCGCCCGCCGGGGGGTGCGGCGTCGGCGCCCAGGGTCATCACGAGACCCGCGCCCATGCCGTTGCCGAACCCCAGGACGACCCCCACCGCGGCCACCGTCCAGGCCGTGTGCGCGAACGGCAGCAGGACGTGCCCCAGGGCCAGGACGAGCATCGAGGGGACCCCGACCGCCGCCCGCCCGAGGCGGTCCATCACCGAGCCCGCCGGGTAGAACAGCAGCATGTCCACCGCCCCCGACACCCCCGCGACGAGGCTCGTGGTCGTGGCGTCGAGGCCGACGTGCTCGCACCACAGGGGCAGGACGGTCTGGCGGGACTGCCGCACGGCCTGCACGGCGAGGGCCGCCACCCCCAGGGTCGCCAGCAGGCGGGCGTGGGAGCGCAGGACCTCGCGCGTCGTCGGGGCCGGCCCCGCCGCGGGACGCCCGGCCCCGGGGTCCGGGAGCATGACGACGGCGGCCGCGGCGAGCAGGACGGCGATCCCGGCGACGACGTAGGCGCCGCGCAGCCCCAGCAGCGCGCTGCCGCCGGCGCCGGCGAACGGCCCGGCGAAGGTGCCGATGCGGCCGACGCCGCCGAGGGTCGACAGCGCCCGCGCCCGCAGGTGGACCGGGGCCGCCGCGGTCAGGAAGGACTGCCGCGCCAGGCTCCAGACCGCCGCCGCGAGGCCGAGGGCGAGGACGCAGCCGGCGAGGAGGGCCTCGCCGGGGGCGAGCACCACCCCGGCCAGGGCGAGGGCGGAGACGAGCGCGGCCAGCAGCATCGCCCGCTGCTCACCGACCCGGGTGACCAGCGCCCCGGCCGGCAGGGCCCCGGCGACCTGCCCCACCCCCAGCAGCGCGACGAGGGACGCCGACACCGCGACCGAGGCCCCGAGGTCGCGCGCGGTCAGCGGCAGGACCGGCAGCAGCGCTCCCTGACCGGTGCTGAACAGCGCGGCGGGCGCGTAGACCGCGGCCAGCGAGCGCCAGGGGACCTCGCGCGGCGACCCGGGGTTCGGCATCCGGCGACGATCCCAGACGGGCGGAGCGACCCCGCCCGCGCCACCCCCGTCAGGGCGCCTCGCGGGCCCGTCGCGGGATCTGGGTGGCCAGCTTGCCGCCGGAGACGTCGACGAGGGTGCCCGTGATGTACCCCGCGGCGTCGCTGGCCAGGAACACCAGCAGGTCGGCGACGTCGTCGGCGCTCCCCCAGCGCCGCAGCGACAGCGTGTCCAGGAGCTCGTCCGCCCGCTCCGGGGGGAGGTCGGCGAAACCGTTCATCGCGGTGGGCACCATGCCCGGCGCGTAGGCGTTGACGGTGACGTCCCACGGCCCGAGCTCGGAGGCCAGGACGCGGGTGAACTGGACGACGGCCGCCTTGGACGCGGCGTAGGCGGCGCTGCCGACGCTGGGGACGATGGCCGCGAACGACGCGGCGTTGAGGATGCGGCCGCGCCGGGTGCGCTTCATGACCTCGGCGACGGCCTGGCTGACGAGGAACACCCCGCCCACGTTGACGTCGAAGCAGCGCCGCCAGCCGTCCCAGGTGAGGTCGGCGACCCGCCCGTCGACGTTCACGCCGGCGTTGTTCACCAGGACGTCGATCGTCCCCCACCGCTGCACCACCGCCTCGACGGCGGCCGCCACCGACGCGGGATCGGTGACGTCGCAGACGACCTCCTCGAACCCACCGCCGGGCTCGAAGGCGCGGTCGAAGCCCACCACGCGCGAACCCTCGGCGACGAACCGGCGGGCCAGGGTGCGCCCGATCCCCCGCCCCGCTCCGGTGACGACGACCACCCGTCCCGCGACGTCGAGGTGCACGGTCCCCCCCCGTCCCGTTGCCCGTACGCTTCCGCGGGAAACCTACGGTCGGGAGGCCCCACGTGCAACGAGTGCTCTGGATCACCGGCGCCGGTTCCGGGATGGGGCGGGCGAGCGCGCTCGCCGCCGCCGAGGCCGGCTGGACCGTCGTCCTCAGCGGGCGGCGCGCGGACGCGTTGCGGGACACCGTCTCCGAGATCGAGGCCGCCGGCGGGACGGCGCTCGCGCTCCCGCTGGACGTGCGCGACGGGGCCGCCGTCGCGGCCGCCCGCGCCGCCGTCGTGGACCGCTTCGGCCGGATCGACGGCCTCGTCCTCGCCGCCGGCCTCAACAGCCCGCGGCGACGCTGGGACGACCAGGAGATCGGGGTCTTCCACGACGTCGTGGCCACCAACCTCGGGGCGGTGGCCGGCGTCGTGGACGCCGCGCTGCCGGACCTGCGCGCCGCCGGCGGGGTCGTGGTCGTCGTCTCCTCCTACGCGGGGTGGTCGTTCTCCCCGAACGCCGGGGTGGCCTACTCCGCGAGCAAGACGGCGCTGGGTTCCCTCGTCCGGACCCTCAACGCCCAGGAGGCCGCCTCCGGGGTCCGCGCGACGCACCTGTGCCCCGGGGACGTGGCCACCGACTTCCTCGACCAGCGCCCGAACGTCCCCGACGCCGCGGCGCGGGCCCGGATGCTGACCCCGGAGGACATCGCCCGCACGGTCCGCTTCGTCCTGGACTCCCCCGCCCACGTGCGGATCGACGAGCTCGTCGTCTCCCCCGTCGTGCCCGCCTGACCGGTTCCCCGGGGCCGTCCCCGGGGCTGTCCCCGGGTCGGCTAGAGGTCCGCGGAGGTGACGACCCGGACCAGCGGCGCGTACAACCGCATCGCGTCCAGGGCCCGTTCGTGGTCGGCGTCGCTCGCCCCGGCGCAGGCGTCGGCCACGACCGTCACCGGGACCCCGTCGTCCGCGGCCGGCAGGACGGTGGAGAGCACGCAGCAGTCGGTGGACACCCCGCCGACGACGATCGGGGCGTCGCCCACGACCTGCGCCAGTTCCGGCCCCCACTTGCCGAACGTCGTGCGGGTGAGGACCGGCAGGTCCCGGCCCGCGAAACCGTCCACGAGGTCGTACAGCGGATCGTCCTCGGGGACCAGGGCGAAGGGGAACTGCTCGTAGTACGGCTTCCACGCCCCCCGCGGTTCGGCCGGGGCCACGAAGCGGGTGAGGACGACCCGCGGGGCGTGGCGCTCGAGGAGTTCCGCGCACACCGCCGCCGCGGCGTCGAAGCGCGGCGCGGCCCACGGACTGCCCGGCGCGCCGAAGATCCGCTGCAGGTCGACCAGGACGAGCCAGGGATCGGGCGCCATGGCCCGGACGCTACCCCAGCGGACCCGGGCGCTCCCCGCCGACGGGGAGGCCGGCACCGTCACCCGGTCGGCCCCGCCGCGCGCAGGTTCCCCGCCTCCACCCAGGCCTCCACGACCACCGGTTCCGGGCCGGGGACGACGTAGACCACCCGGCCGCGCCACCCGTCCGGTCCCCTGACCCACGCGACCACCACCCCGGGCCAGTCCGCGGCGCTGCCGTCGGCCGCGCGGACCCAGCAGTGCCGGACCGCGGGCCGTTCCCCGCCGAGGGCCTCCCGGAACACCGCACCCAGCGGACGCTGCCCGTTCCTGCGCAACTGACCCCCGGACACGGGGGGAGCATCCCACACCTTCGAACGCGCGTTCGACTGGACGCGGGTGCGGTGGTCCGGGTTCGCGCCCTCCCGCAGGACGGGTCCGCACCCCGGGTCTGGAGCCGCCCCGATCCCGGGCCTGGGAGAGTTCGACCCGATCGGGAACTCGACGACCGCTGCGGGCATGAGGGGGTGTGAGCACCACGACGGGCACCTCCCCCTCGCCAGGCGATGAGGCGGGCGACGAGGACGACCACGCCCGCGACGAGCCGACGGCCCGGTCCAGCGACGGCGGGATCAGCGACGCGGAGACCAGCGACGCCGAGCTGTGGCGTCGCGCCGTGGCCGGCGACCCCGACAGCTTCGGGGTGCTCTTCGACCGGCACGGCGACACCGTCCACGGCTACTGCGCCCGCCGCACCGGCTCCCTCGACGCCGCCGACGACCTCGTCTCCGTCGTCTTCCTCGAAGCCTGGCGCCGACGGGGCGAGGTGGAGCTCGTCGACGACAGGGTCCTGCCCTGGCTCTACGGCATCGCCGGGCGCACCCTGCAACGCCGCTGGCGCACCACCCGCCGCCACCGCGCCGCCCTGGACCGCCTGCCGCGCCCGGAACCCCACCCCGATCACGCCGACGACGTCGCCGCCCGCCTGGACGACCAACGCCACCTGGACCAGCTGCAGGCCGCCTTCGCCCGGCTGCGCCCGGCGGAGCGGGAGGTCCTCACCCTGTGCGTGTGGCAGGGCCTGAACTACGCCTCGGCCGCCGTGGCCCTGGGCGTGCCCATCGGCACCGTCCGCTCCCGCCTGTCCCGAGCCCGGGCGCGACTGCGGGCCAGCACCGCCGCGGAGGCGTCCACCGGCCGCGGCACCCCACGCGCCACCTCGTGCGCCGCGACCCCCACCCCGACCAGCCCGATGGAGACGGACCCGTCATGACCTCCACCCTCGACGGCATGGACCGCGACCGGCACGCCGCCGTGCGCGCCCTGCTGGTCCAGCAGGCTCGGGCGACCGCGCCGCTCACCCACCCCCGGCCCGCCGGTGGGGGTGCACCGGTTCGGCGCCCGATCTGGAGACGGCCGAAGCTGGCCCTCACCTCCGCAGGTGGCCTGATCGCGGCGGGGCTGGCGCTCGTGGCCGTCGTGACGGTCTCGCGCCCGCTGCCCGCCTACGCCGTCACCGGCGGCAACGGCGGGGAGGTGAAGGTGGAGGTCAACCGCCTCGAAGGCGCCGGAGCCCTCGAGGACGCCTTGCGCGAGAAGGGCATCGCCGCCGACATCACCTACCTGCCCAGCCGCCGGGCCTGCCGACCCGGCCGCTACGTCGACGACAGCCCCCGCGGCCTGTCCCTCAGCGTCAGCGCCGACCGCTTCGAGGTGATCATCCCGGCCGGCGCGGTCGGGGCCGGGGAGACGTTCGTCCTCTCCGCCTCGGTCACGCCCCTCCCGGACTCGGGGGTCAGCGCGGCCGTCGACTACGGCATCGCCCGAGGACCGATCTCCCCCTGCACGCCGGTGGACCTGCCCGCGAACACCTGACGAGGACGACCGACGGAGAGCGCGGCCTACCCATCGGCGGCGAGACGCGACAGGATCGACCCGGGACTCGGAACCGGCCGGAGGAGGCAGCGTGCAGCGCGTGACCGGTGTCGGCGGCATCTTCTTCACAGCCCGCGACCCCGAGGCGCTGGCGCAGTGGTACAGCACCCAGCTCGGCGTGGATCCACCACCCGAGTCCTACGACGTGTCCTCGTGGTGGCAGGAAGCGGGCCCGACGGTGCTCGCGCCCACGGGACACGACTCCGAGCACTTCGGGGGCGGAGGGCGCTCCTGGGCGCTGAACTTCAGGGTCGCCGACCTCGACGCCATGGTCGAGCAACTGCGGGGCAACGGCGTGGTCGTCGACGTCGACCCTCAGGTCTACCCCAACGGTCGCTTCGCCTCGTTGCAGGATCCCGAGGGCAACCCGCTGCAGCTGTGGCAGCCGGCCGGAGCCGATCAGCGTGGACCCACCTGAGCCGCATCGGCCCCTCGGCGATGTACCGGTCGTCCCGCGGTGACCGCACGATCGTGCACAGGCGCGGTTCGACGCTCGTGACGATGAGCGAGTGCAGGCTGAGCACGACGATCACCCGCACGTGGCGATGAGCGCCGGTGGGTTCGTCAGCGATCTCGTGCGGTGGTCAGCCGTTCCTGCGCCGGCCGCACCGGCGACGACCAGCTGTCCGGTACGTCGTACGCCTCCGGCGAGTGGTGGCTACCGCGCGAAGGCGCGGAACGGGTTGCGGACGCAGAGGTCGTCGACCACGTCCGCGTCGACACCCGCCGCCCGCAGCGCCGGCAGGAACGAGCCGGTCAGGTCCGTGAACGGCCGGGGGGTTCCGCCGCCCGGCAGGGCCGGGTCGAACCACCCCGCGTCGTGGGACAGCAGGACCTGGCCGGCCTGTCCCGCCTCGAGGCTGCCGAGCACCAGCTCCAGCGTCCGGGTGTCGTCGCCCTGCCCGACGTCGTCGAACTCGATCCACGCGCCGCGGTCGACGATCGCCTGCCGCAGAGCGGGGTCGGTGATGGTCTGCGTGTGGATCGAGAGGAAGCGGTCCGGCGCCAGCCCCTCGGCCACGGCGAGGTCGATCTGCCCCAGCACGACGTCCCCGTTCGTGGTGTGGGATCCGACGAGGGCCCCGGTGCGGGCCGCGGCCCGGGCCGCCGCGCGCACGACG
This sequence comes from Kineococcus radiotolerans SRS30216 = ATCC BAA-149, assembly GCF_000017305.1. Taxonomy (GTDB): domain Bacteria; phylum Actinomycetota; class Actinomycetes; order Actinomycetales; family Kineococcaceae; genus Kineococcus; species Kineococcus radiotolerans. Next base: position 1,492,518 of record NC_009664.2, read on the forward strand.
CGCTCCTCGACCGGCCGGATGCCGTCCTCGGCCGCGGAGATCTTGATGAACCCGGCGAGGACGCCGGAGCCGTCGACGCCCTCGGTCAGTTCGCGGTGCATCCACGCCTCGAGCTCGTCGTCGCTCGCGCCGTACACCCAGTCCGGCACCCACGGTTCGCGGTAGACCCCGGTCGCGACCACCACGGGCACGCCCGTGCGGCGGCTCACGTCGAGGACGAGGTCGACGCGCCGACCGAGGCCGGGGGGCGTGCACTCGACGAGCGCGGTGACCCCAGCCGCGGCAGCCCCGGCCAGCAGCGGTTCCACGACCGACGCGAACTCGGCCGGGTCGGCCTGGGCGAAACCCGGGGAGTCGGCGGGGCGGAAGTCGACGAGGAGGTGCTCGTGCGGCAGGACGAGGCCCACGTCCCCGGCGCCGAGGGGACCGAGCGTCGTGTGCAGGTGTCGCGCCTGTGCGGCGGTGTCGAGGGGCTCTGCCACGTCGTCTCCCGGGTGCGGTGGGTGGACCCTGGTCCAGGGCTCGACATCCTAGGAGTTCCGCCGCGTCGGTCCGGCCCCTCCGCGAGGACACCGGCGTCCCGACCCGGCGCACCGGCAGGCTCCCGTCGAGCAGCGCACCGGGTCCGGACGGGATCTGCGCGGGGCGACGGCGTTGGTGGCCCGGAACCCACCTCGCGGTCACGAGACCGACCCCCGACCTCCCATCCTCCGCGACGTCGCGGTCGTGGCGAGAAGCGGATGATCGCTGCCCAGCACCCACCCCCTTCTCCCGACGCCGGGCGCCCCACGATCATGGGGTCATGGCCAGCCTCGACCCGGATGAGCCCACCGACGCCGCCCTGCTCCCCGTCCTGGAGGAACTGCAGGCGCAGGAGCCGATCTTCCACCGCCCCGAGTTGGGTACCGGCGCCGAGGACCTGGAACGGCAGATGGCCCCCGACTTCTTCGAGGTCGGCGCGTCCGGACACCGCTACAGCCGTTCCCACGTGCAGGAGGTCCTGCTGGAGCGGTACGCCGCGGGAGGTGAGGACCCGTGGGGGACGTCGGGCTTCTACTGCCGGCAGCTCGGCCCGGACACCTACCTGCTCACCTACACCCTCCGGCAGGGACAACGGGTGACCCGGCGAGTGACGGTCTGGCGGCGCAGCGAGCAGGGGTGGCAGGTGGTCTACCACCAGGGCACACCGGTGACCTGACCCGAGGCGGCCGCGGGGCACCGGGAACGCGACGCCCGGTCATCCCGCACCCGGTGCGCCGTCGTGGCCGGCCGCCGACGTCCGCCCCTGCCGACGACCGGGTGGTCGTCAGTCGCCTCCTACGCTGGGCGGGTGCCCGTGGTCGTCGAGGTCGTGACCGTCATCGCCGCCCCACCCGCCGTCGTCTTCGACCTGGAACTCGACGTCGACGTCCACACCGCCTCCCTCGCCCGCAGCGGCGAGACCGCCACCACCAGCACCGGCCGGCGCCGGCTCCACCTCGGCGACGAAGTCACCCTCCACGCCCGCCACCTGGGACTGCGCTGGCGGATGACCAGCCGGATCACCGCGCACGAACGCCCGCACCGCTTCGTCGACGAGCAGATCCGCGGGCCCTTCCGCGCCCTGCACCACGAGCACCTCTTCGAGGATCTCGGGACGCGAGGAACCCGCATGACCGACCGCATGAGCATCACCGCACCGGCGGGGGCCCTGGGCGAGGTCGCCGCCCACCTGGTGCTCGCGCCCTACCTGCGCCGCCTCCTGCGCCACCGCGCGACCCACGTCGGGCAGGCCGCCGAAGCAGGTAGGAGGCCTCTCGCCTGACCCACGACCGGCGGCGTCCTCGCACGACGGCTCGCTGCGCGACGGGTCTCCACGCCGCACGACCTCCCGGTCCCGAGCCGACCGCATCCATCAGGATCCGAGAAGCCCCGCTCCCCTGGCCGGTTCTAGCGTCGAGATCAGACCCGGTCGAAGGGGTCGCGGTCAACGGCGACAGGAGGAGAGCAACGATGGGTTCGGCAGCGAGACCGGTCGGCGCGGGCGCGGGCGCGGACACCGGGGCGGGGTTCTCCGCGCAGGAACGAGCCGCGATGAGGGTCCGCGCCTCGGAACTGACGACCGAGGCGCGACGCAGCCGCAGCACGGGTGAGGCGGCACGGGACGAGGCCGGGGGGAAGGCGGCGCGCAAGGCGGCGGCTGACGAGGCCGACGTGCTGGCGAAGATCGCTCAGATGCCGGAGGCGGACCGCGCCCTGGCCCGGCGCGTGCACGAGGTCGTCAGCGCGGCGGCGCCGGACCTGGCGCCGAAGCCGTACTACGGGCAGCCCGGTTACGCCAGGGAGGGGAGAGTCGTGTGCTTCTTCCGCAGCGGGCAGGTGGACGGGTTGCGGTACTCGACCTTCGGATTCAGCCCCGCGGCGCACCTGGACGAGACCGGAGGTCTGTGGCCGACCTCGTACGCGTTGACGAGCCAGGCGACCGAACGAGCGTGGCAGCAGATCGCCGAACTGGTCGCGCAGGCCACCACGACCGTCACCGCGTCCGGGGACTGAGCACCGAGCCGCCGCACCTCGGCCGAGGCGGGAACCACGCCGCACTCGCCCGGCCGGTGTCGTCCCCGCATCGTGCCGTGGGCAGGAGGAAGGGAACCTCGCCGAGGGAGTTCACGGTCGTGCCGCCTCGCGGGTGGATCGCCACCACGGCGCCGATCGCGCGCCGCTCGCAGCGCTTCGTCAGGCTCGACGCCTCACGTCTCGATCCACACCTCATCGAGGTTGACCCCGTCGTGCTCGGGCGAGGGAGTCAGGCGCGCCCGGGTGACCCCGGCTTCCCTCAAGGCCTGCACGACGATGCCGGCGGTGGTGCGGCCGGCTTCGGGGGCCATGTAGCCGTTGTTGTCGATCACGACGTACGGACCGTCAGGGTGGCGGTAGACGTCGCTGACCCAGCCGGGACTGTCCAGGGGCCGGGGCAGGAGGTGGTTGCGCTCCATCTCCTCCTCGTCCAGCTCCCGTCCGTCCTCGACGACGAAGGAGAAGCGCGGCACCACCGAGGCCAGGGCGTGCGCGGCACGTTCAGCCTGGTCAGTGGAGACGCGCACCTGCAGCGACGTGTCCTGCGTGTCCCCATCCGGGTCGCGGGGGTTGGGCCCGAACAGGGCGGGGTCCACCTCGATGATCGGCTCGCTCACGACCGACCAGTGTGGAAGGCGCAGGACGCCGGGCGCGAGCCGATTCACCCTCGTGCCGCGCGGCGCGGAGTCGCGGCCTCAGAACCCTGCGGGTGAGATGACGGTCGTCCCGCGATCCGGGCACGGTCGGCGCGGGCAGGCACGCGCAGCGGTGTGGCGGCGCTCAGGCGTCGTCGTGGGCCAGGGAGCTCGACAGGTCGCGGTGGGCCTCGACCTGCTCGAGGAGGGTCTTCGCCTTGGCCGTGGCGGTCTCGACCGCGTCGGCGCCGGCGACCCAGCGCAGCGGAGGCTGCTCCATCGCGGCGACCTGCATCAAGGCGGCGGCGAGCTTGGCCGGGTCCCCACCCTGCCGGCCGTTCATCCCCTTCCACGCCTCGATCGTCGCCGCGGTGCGCTGGGCGTAGTCCGCGATGGACAGCTCCGGCCACGACGTCGAAGCACCCTCGACCAGCAGTTCGGTGCGGAAGAAACCGGGCTCGACGATGGTGGTGTCGATCCCGTACGGCGCCACGTCGAAGCGCAGGGCCTCCATCCACCCCTCCAGGGCGAACTTCGAGGCGCAGTAGGCGGCGACGAACTCCTGACCCACCAGCCCGGCGGTGGAGCTGAAGGTGATGACGTGCCCGCTGCGCTGGGCGCGCATGACCGGCAGCACCGCCCGGGTGACGTTGAGGGGCCCGAAGAAGTTGGTCTCCACCTGCGCGCGGAACTGCGCGGGGCTGATCTCCTCGAAGAACCCGGCGTAGAAGTTTCCCGCGTTGTTGACCAGCACGTCGATGCGCCCGAAGCGCGCCGTGGCCGCCTGCACCGCCGCCGCGACGTCGGCCTCGTCGGTGATGTCCAAGGAGAGGACCAGCAGGTCCTCGTGCTCGCCCAGCACCGCAGCGACCCGGTGCGCGCTGCGGCCGGTGGCGACGACCCGGTGCCCGGCGGCCAGCGCGGCGCGGGTGATGTCCACGCCCATGCCCCGCCCGGCGCCGGTGATCAGCCACACCGCGCGCTCAGTGCCCGTCACGGTGCTCGGTGCCGTCGTCTCAGTCATGTCGTTCCTCCGTCAGGGGTGCAGGTACCCCGCCTGGGTGCTCGAACGTGGCGCAGCGCACGTGGACGTGGCGGGTGCCCCCAGCCAACTCCCCTGCCGACGGGTGGAGAAGTCACTGCTGGCAGGTGTACCGGCAGTCCACCCCTCCCCTGCGCTCGACGGGCCTTCGAGGTGCCCGGCAGTGCCCAGCCCGACTGGTGTGGAAGACCGCGATCAAGCCCGGAACGAGGTCGAGGCCCTCCTGACCTCACGCCGAGCGAGGATCGCTCCGCGGCAGGTCGGCTGGTCGACTCCCGGTCGACCACGCCCGGTCCACCGTCCTCGACGACCGTGCCCGACGTCCGGGCCGACCGGGAACGTGCTGCCGACGACGAGAGGCGTCAGCACCACGAGCCCGGGGACGTGGCGGTCTCGCCTGCAGCGGGGTCGCCCAGGGGCGGTGAACGGCGAGGCCCGGCCCGTTCCCCGGCGCCCGCGCCCGGTGTGCGCGAGGATCGGTCCATGGACGAGATCCGGGCGGGGCGAGTCGCCGCCGTCAGCCGCGACGACACGCACCGGTTCAGCAAGGACGCCGTGGAGGCCGTCACGCTGCTGGCGGGCCTCGGCGTCGAGGGCGACGCGCACGCCGGGACCACGGTGCAGCACCGCTCCCGGGTGGCCGTCGACCCGACCCGGCCCAACCTGCGCCAGGTGCACCTCCTCCAGGGGGAGCTGCACGACGAGCTGCGGGAGCGGGGTTTCGAGGTCGGCCCGGGTCAGCTGGGCGAGAACATCACCACCCGGGGTCTGGACCTGCTCCACCTGCCCCGCGGGGCCCGGCTGCACCTGGGCGAGGAGGCCGTCGTGGAGATCACCGGGTTGCGCAACCCCTGCGCGCAGATCAACGCCTTCCAGCCGGGTCTGCTCAAGGCCGTCACCCCCCGGGACCCCGACGGCGAGGTCGTGCGCAAGGCCGGCGTCATGGGGGTCGTCGTCCGCGGCGGGCGGGTGCGCGCCGGGGACCGCGTCGAGGTGGAGGTCCCGCCGCAGCCCTGGGAGGTCCTGCAGCCCGTGTGAACCGCGCCCCGCGGGACCTCACCCCGGGGGCGCTCGCCGGGCCGACGCGTCACGGCACGCGCGGGTTCTCCACCGCGGCGACGGCGCGCACCCGCCCGCTCAGGAACGCACGAGGCGGGCGATCGCGTCGGACGCTTCCTTGATCTTCAGCTCGGCGTTCTCGCCGCCCTCCCGGGCGGCGTCGACGACGCAGTGGGCGAGGTGGTCGTCGAGCAGTTGCAGCGCCACGGCCTGCAGGGCCTTGGTGGCGGCGGACACCTGGGTCAGGACGTCGATGCAGTACGTGTCCTCCTCGACCATGCGGTGCAGGCCGCGGACCTGGCCCTCGATGCGCCGCAGGCGCTTCAGCACCTGCTCCTTGTCCTCGTCGTAGCCGACCACGACCGACTCCTCCACTGCTCGCTGGTACCCGTGAGGGGTACCCGGTGAACGGATCGAGACGGTCGTCCGTTCCCCCGATCGTACCCCGGCCGGGTATGGCCTCCGCGTCGATCGCGGCGCCCGGCGCGGTGCCGGGACCGCGAACCCGGACCGGCTGGCCGGAATACCCGGCACCCGCCTACGCTTACCTCCACAGGTACCCCCCACGGGTACCCCGGACGCACCAGCGACACCCCGAGGAGACCGCGCCATGGCCACGTACGAGTACCGGGTGACCGGGATGACCTGCGCCCACTGCGAGATGTCGGTGCGCGAGGAGGTCGAGCAGCTCGCCGGCGTCGCCGACGTCCAGGTCGACGCCACGACCGGCCGGCTCGTCCTGACCGGCACCGGCCCGGTCGAGGACACCGCCGTCCTGGCGGCGGTGGAGGAGGCCGGTTACTCCGCGGTGCGCGTCTGATGAACGCCGCCGGACGGCTCGCCGCCTACGCCGCCGGTCTGGTCGTGGTGTTCGGGGGCTCCTACGCCGTCGCCTCGGCGGTGGTGCCCGCGGACGCCGTCGCGCAGTGGCGGGAGGACGCGGCCGCCGCGCGGCACGACCCCGCGGCCCACGACCCCGCAACCGACCACCCCGCGGAGGACACCGCCGCGGCCTCGACCGACGAGCCGGGACTCGCGGGGTTGTCGCTCGCCGCGGACGGCCACGTCCTCTCCCCCGTGCGCGCCCCCGGCGCCGTCGGGCAACCCGGCACGCTGTCGTTCCAGGTCCTGGACCCGGCGGGGACGCCGGTCACCGACTACGCGATCGCGCACGAGGAGGACCTGCACCTCATCGTGGTGCGCTCCGACGGCGCCGGCTTCCGGCACGTGCACCCCGCCCTGGACCCGGCGACCGGCACGTGGTCGATCCCGTGGACGTGGGAGGCGGCGGGCACCCACCGGGTCTTCGCCGACTTCACCCCCGCCGGCGCCGCCGGCGGGCTGACGCTGACCCGAACGGTGCAGGTGGCCGGGGACGTCACCCCCTCCTCGCCGCCGCTCAGCGCGGTCAGCGAGGTCGACGGCTTCACCGTCACCGCGACGGGGGACCTGACCGCGGGCCGCTCCGGCGAGCTGGACCTGACGGTGACCCGCGAGGGCGAGCCGGTGACGACGCTGGAGCCCTACCTGGGCGCCTACGGGCACCTGGTCGCGCTGCGCGAGGGCGACCTGGCCTACCTGCACGTGCACGCCGAGGGCGAGGCCCCCGCCGCGGGGCGCACCGCGGGCCCGACGACCACCTTCGCGGTGCAGGTCCCCACCGCCGGGCGCTACCTGCTCTACCTGGACTTCCAGGTCGAGGGCCGGGTGCGCACCGCCTCCTTCGTCCTCGAGGCCGCGGCGGCGGGGTCCACGACGGACGCGGCCGACGCCCCGGGGACCAGCGCCCCGACGGCCGGCGCTCCCGAGACCCACGCCCCGGAGACCCACGCCGACGGCTCCGGCGACGCGCACGCGCACTGACCGGCCCGGCCACCGCCGTCGGCCACCGCCGTCGGCCACCGCCGTCGGCCACCCCCCGGCGTCCGCACCCGCGGCACCACGCCCCCGACCCCGTCGACCACCCGAGGAGGAACAGCGCATGAGCACCCAGGTGCCCGCCGCCACCGGGCGGACCCCCGCCGGCCCGAGCATCGAGCTGCAGATCGGCGGGATGACCTGCGCCTCGTGCGCGATGCGGATCGAGAAGAAGCTCAACAAGCTCGACGGGGTCACGGCCACCGTCAACTACGCCACCGAGAAGGCCCGGGTGGTCGTCCCGGCCGGCTACGACCCCGCGCAGCTCATCGCCGAGGTCGGCAAGGCCGGCTACACCGCCGCGCTGCCGGCCCCCCCGCCGTCCTCCACCGGGGGCGCGGAACCCGGGGACGGGGCGGGACCGGGGGACGGCGAGGTGCGGACGCTGCGCCAGCGGCTCACCGGCGCGGTCGCGCTGTCCGTGCCGGTCATCGTCGTGTCGATGGTCCCCGCCCTGCAGTTCGACCACTGGCAGTGGGCCGCCCTGACCCTGACCGCCCCGGTGGTCACCTGGGCGGCGTGGCCGTTCCACCGGGCCGCCTGGACGAACCTGCGCCACGGCACCGCCACCATGGACACCCTCGTCTCGACGGGCACCCTCAGCGCGTTCCTGTGGTCGCTGTACGCCCTGTTCCTCGGCGACGCCGGCGCCCCCGGGATGACCCACCCCTTCCGGTTCACCCCCACCCCCGGTGACGGCTCCTCGAACACCTACCTCGAGGTCGCGGCCGCGGTGCCGATGTTCGTCCTCGCCGGGCGCTACGTCGAGAAGCGCTCGAAGCGGCAGGCCGGCGCCGCGCTGCGCGCCCTGCTCGACCTGGGCGCCAAGGAGGTCGCGCTGCTGCGCGACGGGGTCGAGACGAGGATCCCCGCCGACCGGCTCGCCGTGGGCGACGAGTTCGTCGTCCGCCCCGGGGAGAAGATCGCCACCGACGGCGTCGTCGTCTCCGGCACCTCCGCCGTCGACGCCTCGATGCTGACCGGGGAGTCCGTGCCGGTCGAGGTCGGCGGGGGGGACGCCGTCACCGGCGCCACCGTCAACGCCGGCGGGCGCCTCGTCGTGCGCGCCACCCGCGTCGGCTCCGACACCCGGCTCGCCCAGATGGCCCGCCTCGTCGAGGACGCCCAGACCGGCAAGGCCGAGGTCCAGCGCCTGGCCGACCGGGTCTCGGGGGTCTTCGTGCCCGTCGTCGTCGCGATCGCCGTCGCCACCCTGGCGGGCTGGCTCGGCGCGGGGTCCGGGGTCGGCGCCGCCTTCACCGCCGCCGTCGCCGTCCTCGTCGTGGCCTGCCCCTGCGCCCTCGGCCTGGCCACCCCCACCGCCCTGCTCGTCGGGACCGGTCGCGGCGCCCAGGTGGGGGTCCTCATCAAGGGCCCCGAGGTCCTGGAGTCCACCCGCCGGGTCGACACCGTCGTGCTCGACAAGACCGGCACCGTCACCACCGGGGAGATGGCGCTGGTCGACGTGATCACCACCCCGGGCACCGACCGCACCCTGCTGCTGCGCCTGGCCGGGGCGCTGGAGGACGCCTCCGAGCACCCCGTCGCCCGGGCCGTCGCCCGGGCCGCCACCGCCGAGGTCGGGCCCCTGCCCACCCCGGAGGACTTCGCCAACGTCGAGGGCCGCGGCGTGCAGGGGGTCGTCCCCCTGGACGGGCCGGCCGGCCGGACCAGCCACGCCGTGCTCGTGGGGCGCGAGTCCCTGCTGGCCGAGTGGTCCCAGCCCCTGCCCGGGGACCTGTCCGCGGCCAAGGCGCGCGCCGAGGCCGGGGGCCGGACCGTCGTCGCCGTCGGCTGGGACGGAGCCGCCCGCGGCCTGCTCGTGGTCGCCGACACCGTCAGGCCCACCAGCGCCCGCGCCGTCGCCGAGCTGAAGGGCCTGGGCCTGACCCCGGTCCTGCTCACCGGGGACAACACCGCCGTGGCCCGGCGGATCGCCGCCGAGGTCGGCATCGACGAGGTCGTCGCCGAGGTCCTGCCCGCGGGGAAGGTCGACGTCGTCAAGGGCCTGCAGGCGCAGGGCCGGACGGTGGCGGTGGTCGGCGACGGCGTCAACGACGCCCCCGCCCTGGCCCAGGCCGACCTCGGCCTGGCGATGGGCACCGGCACCGACGTGGCGATCGAGGCCTCCGACATCACCCTGGTGCGCGGGGACCTGCTGAGCGCCGTCGACGCGATCCGCCTCTCGCGCCGGACGCTGGGCACGATCAGGGGGAACCTGTTCTGGGCCTTCGCCTACAACGTCGCCGCCGTCCCGGTCGCGGCGCTGGGGATGCTGAACCCGATGCTCGCCGGGGCCGCGATGGCGTTCTCCTCGGTGTTCGTCGTGGGCAACAGCCTGCGGCTGCGCCGCTTCCGGAGCGTGGCCGGGCAGCCCGGCGCCTGAGGCCCCTCCCCCGGCGGGCGGGGTTCAGCGACCGGGGGTTCAGCGGCCGGTGGCCACCGCGCGGACGTGCTCGGGGAGCTCGGCGACGACGGCGTCGAGGAACGCGCCCAGCGCCCCGCGCTCGGCCGAGGCGGCGATCCAGCGCCGGTAGGCCTCCCGCCAGATCGTCAGCAGCAGCCCGGCGGCCAGGCTCGCCCCGTCGGCGCTGACGCCCTGCGCCCGCAGGAACTCCTCGGACCGCTGCTGCCACCGCGCCTGCTGGGCCAGGTCGCGGGCCCGCAGGGCGGGGTTGTCGTCCAGGACCCGTTCCCGGGCGCACTTGACCGCGGGGTCCTCGTCCACCGACCGGGCCAGCGTGTTCACCCCGTGCAGCAGCCGGGCCAGCGGGTGGACGTCGGGGCCGGCGGCGGAGGCCACCTCCACGACCTCGGCGAACGCGTCCTCGTCGGCGGCGAACATCGCCTCGTCCTTGTCGCGCACGTGGCGGAAGAAGGTGCGGGTGGACATGTCCGCGGCGTCGGCGATGTCGGCGACCGTCGTCGCCTCGTACCCGCGCTCGACGAACAGCCGCAGGGCGTGCTCGGCCAGGGAGCGCCGGGTGGCGGCCTGCCGCCGTTCACGGGGGGTCGGTCGGTCCACGGCCCCATTCCAGCACACCGGACTGCAGGGGACGACACCTTGACAAGGTGAGTCGATGTGTCACATCGTGCCAAGTGGGCGCGTACCGACGCCCTCCCCCGCACGACAGGAGCTCACCGTGGACGTCACCGGTTCCACCGCACTCATCACCGGCGCCTCGGGCGGCATCGGCGCCGGCATCGCCCGGGCCCTGGCCGCCCGCGGCGCCGACCTCGTGCTCGTCGCCCGCAGCGCCGACAAGCTGGAGGCGCTGGCGGCCGACCTCCGCGCCCGGCACGGCCGCGACGTCCTCGTCGTGCCCCTCGACCTGTCCACCCCCGGCGCCGGGGCCCGCGTGCAGGAGGCGCTGAGCGGGCGGACCGTCGACGTGCTGGTCAACAACGCCGGGTTCGGGGTCACCGGCCGCCTCGCCGAGACCGAGGACCCCGACCGGCTGAGCGCCATGATCACCCTGAACTGCACGACGCTCACCGACCTCACCGCCCGCTTCCTGCCCGCGATGGTCCAGCGGCGCCGCGGGGCGGTGGTCAACATCGCCAGCATGGCCGCCTACCTGCCCGCCCCCGGCTTCGCCGCGTACGCGGCGACGAAGGCGTTCGTGCTCTCGCTCTCGCAGGCCCTGTGGGCCGAGACCCGCGGCACCGGGGTCCGGGTCGCGGCCCTGTCCCCGACGGTCACCGACACCGGCTTCTTCGACGTCGCCGGGGAGAACGCGAGCGGGGGGATGCGCCGGCGCAGCGTCGACCAGGTGGTCGCCACCTTCCTCGACACCCTCGACGGCGACCGCCCCGTCGTCGTCGACGGCCGGCGCAACGAGGTCCTCGCCGCCGCCGCCCACCTCGTCCCGCGCGGGCCGCTGCTGCGGCTGGTGGGGCCCCGCTTCGCGGACCGCGTCGCCACCGCCCCGGCCGGCTGAGCACCCGGCCCGCGGGGGTCCCGCCCCGCCGCGGAGGACCCCGCGGGCCCCGCTAGCGTCGCGGAGGTGGGCATGCGGGTCGCGGTCGTCGGAGCGGGCATCGGCGGTCTCGTGCTCGCCGCGGGGTTGCAGCGGGACGGGCACCGCGTCCGCGTCCACGAGCGGCGCGCGGACGCCGGGACGAGCGGCGCGGGCCTGACGCTCTTCGGCAACGCCTTCGCCGCGCTGGACGCGGTGGGGCTGGGCGACGACGTCCGCGCCGTCAGCGGGACGGGCCTCGCGGGCCTGCGCGCGGGTCAGCGGCGGCCCTCGGGCCGGTGGCTGGCGGTCCTGCCCCCGGAGGCCACGGCGTCCTCGCGCAGCGTGCACCGCGCGGACCTGCACCGCGTCCTGCTCGCCCGCCTCCAGGACGGTTCGCTGCGGACCGGCTCCCCGGTCACGGTGTCGGGCGACGGCTCACCGGTGCTGCGGACCCCCGACGGGGAGGAGGAGCACGACCTCGTCGTCGCCGCCGACGGCCTGCGCAGCACCAGCCGGCGCGTCCTGGGCCTGGACACCGGCACCCGCCCCGCCGGCTACACCGCCTGGCGCGGGGTCACCCGGGGCCCCCTCGACGTCGGCGGGCAGGCGGGGGAGACCTGGGGGCGGGGGCAGCGGTTCGGGATCGTCCCCCTGCCCGACGGCCGCGTCTACTGGTTCGCCACCGCGACCACGCCCGGGTCCCCGGAGTCCCCCGCGTCCCCCGCGTCGCCCGGGTCCGCCGACGAGCACGACGCGGTGCGGGAACGGTTCGCGACGTGGCACGACCCGGTGCCGGCGTGCGTCGACGCGACCGCGCGGGAGGACGTGCTGCGGCACGACGTCCACGACCTCGCCCGCCCGCTGGCCTCCTTCGTCAAGGGCCGGACGGTGCTCCTGGGGGACGCGGCGCACGCGATGACCCCGGACCTGGGGCAGGGGGCCGGTCAGGCCGTCGAGGACGCCGCCACCCTCGTCGTCCTCCTGCGCTCGAACCCGGGCACCGGCGACGGCCTGGCCGCGGCCCTGGCCCGCTACGACCACGAGCGCCGCCGTCGCACGGCGGTGCTGGCCCGGCGGTCCCGGCTCGTGGGCGCGGTGGGGCAGCTCTCCCACCCCCTCGCCGTCGCGGTGCGCGACGGGGTCCTGCGGGCGACCCCGGCCGCCGCGCTCGCGCGGGCGGCCGAGCAGGTGCAGCGCTGGACGCCCCCGGCACCGGCCCGCCGCTGACCGCACCGGGGCACCCCTCCCGCCGGGGCCGCGGGCGGCCCGGGTGCGGCGCTGGGCCGTCCGGGCGGGGCGCGCTCCCGGGGCCCGGGGCGGGCGGGTAGTCTCCGCCCGACCCGGGAGGTGCCGCCGTGCTGTTCGTCCACGACGACCCCGGCGCGCCCGCGCCGTGCTCCCCCCCGACCGCCCGTGCCTGACCCCGTCCCGGCCCCGGCGCCGGGGGTGCTGCGCCTCGTGCTGGACGCCGAGACCTCCGCGGTCCCGCTGGCCCGGCACTGGTCCTCGGAGGTGTGCACCCGCCGGGGGCTGTCGGCCGACGCCCTCGGTGTGCTGCAGCTGCTGGTGACCGAGGCGGTGGCGAACGCGGTCGAGCACGGCCGGGGCCCCATCACCGTCGAGATCGCCTGCCCCGCCGCGGACGGCGTCGCGGGCCCGGTCCGCGTCACGGTGCACGACACCGAACCGCGCCTGCCCGTCCTGCGCCACGTCGGGGCGATGGCCACCGGGGGGCGCGGCGTCGCCCTCATCGACCAGCTGGCCACCGGCTGGGGGGTCCGCGAGGAACGCGGCGCGGGCAAGGCCGTCTGGTTCGAGGTGGCCCCCGGGACCACCTGGCCCGAGGTCTGACCCGGTTCAGCCGCGCAGCGGACCCGGCCGGGACCCCTCGCGCAGGTCCACGACCCGTCCCGTCCCCCCGGGCTCCCCGGGCCCGGGCCGGCGCCCGCCGGGGGGGACGAGGACGACGGGCGCGCGCAGCGTCCGGACCGGCAGCTCCGCCACCGTCCCCGACGCGACGACCACGAGGTCGCCCACGGTGAGGCGCTGGGGCACCACCTCGCCGGGGAACCCCTCGACCACCTCGGCGCGCAGCGGTCCGCGCCCGGCCGCCAGCCGCGACCGCGCCGCCTCGTGCTGGGCCGCGGCGGCCGAGCGGGCGTGCCGGAGCTCCGCCGCCCCGGGCGCGGCGGCGGCCGACCAGGGCCACCAGGTGGTCACCAGCCGCACCGGCAGGTCCCCGCCGCGCTCGAGGACCCACCCCGCGACCGCGTCGTCCGCGGAGGAGACCACGAGCACCCGGCGCGGGGCCGTCAGCACGGCCTGCGGCCCCACCAGGACCAGCGGGGCGGGCGTGCGGGGCAGGACGACCCGCAGGACCCGGCCGGTGCCCGCCCCCACCGACGCCACCCGGCGCCCGCACCCCAGGACGAGCGCCGCGCTGTCCGCGGCGGCCGACAGCAGGGCGGGGCCGGGTTCCCCCGTGGTGACGGTGACGTCGACCTCGGGTCCGCGGCCCGGGACGCGGAGCAGCTCGTCGGCCAGCAGGGCCTCCAGGTCGCCGGGGCCGGCCGCCGCCCCGCGGGCCAGGACGACGTGCAGCGGGCGCCCGCGGGCCGCGCAGTCCCGCAGGGCCCAGCGCACCGCCCGGCGCGAGGCCCCCGATCCGGGGAAGCCCACCGTCGTCCGCGTCGTCCGCGTCGTCCCCGGCATGCGCCCGCCTCCTCGCGGTCGGCCGCGACGCTCCGCGCGGCTGCGTCCGATCCTCCTCCCGGACCCGCCGGCGCACAACGGGACCGCCGTCCCGGCCCCGCGGGCCCGCGCGGGCCGGCGGCTCAGCGCGTCCCCGGCTCCGTCCCCGCGGTGCTCTCGCGCACCACCAGCCGGTGCGGCACGACGATCCGCTGGGGCGCCGCCGCGCTGCGCCGGTCGATGCGGTCGGCCAGGCACATGAGCGCGCGGGCGGCGATCTGCTGCTTGTCCGGGGAGACGGTGGTCAGCGAGGGCGTCGCGTACCGGCCGTCCTCGATGTCGTCGAACCCGGCCAGGGCGACGTCCTCGGGGACGCGGCACCCGCGCCGCGCCGCCGCCCGCAGCGCCCCCAGCGCGAGGCCGTCGCTGAAGCAGAAGACGGCGTCGGGGGGCCGCGGGGCGTCCAGGAGCGCCTCCATCGCGCGGGCCCCCTGGGCGCGGTGCAGCGCCTCGACGGGCACCTCCAGGGCGTCCTCGGGGGCCAGGCCGGCGTCGGCCAGCGCCCGGCGGTGGCCCAGGAGCCGCTGCGCGGCGGTGCCGTTGGACAGGTGCGGCTGCAACCCCACGGCCGCGATGCGGCGCCGCCCCAGCGACAGGAGGTGGGTCGTCACCGCGTGCGCGGCGGCGACGTTGTCCACCGTGACGTGGTCGGCCGCCCCGGCGGGGTCGCGCTCGCCCAGGACGACGAGGGGACGGGCCCCCGCGTGCCGGGACAGCTCCTCGGGCGGCAGCGCCCAGGGGCTGACCACCAGCCCGTCCAGCCCCCGGCCCCCGCGGCCCTCCAGCAGGCGGCGCTCGCCCTCGGCGGTGCCGCCGGACTCCTCGACGACGACGGTCCAGGAGCGTTCCAGGGCGGTCTGGACGACGAGCCCCGCCAGCTCGGCGAAGTAGGCGGAGGTCAGCTCGGGGACGACCAGGCCGATGAGGCCGGTGCGCCCGCCGCGCAGCTGGCGGGCGGCGAGGTTGGGCCGGTAGCCCAGCTCGTCGACGACCCGCTGGACGCGCGCGCGGGTCGCGGGGGCGACCTGGCCGGTCCCGCTGACGACGTTGGAGACCGTCCGCACCGAGACCCCGGCCCTGGCCGCGACCTCGCGCAGGTTCGCCGTCACCCGTGCCCCCCTCGTCCTGGCGCCGCACCCTCCGGCCGGCCGTCGGGTGATCGTCGCACGGCTACTCCCACCCCGACCTTGCCATGTCGCATGCCACGTTGCATGCTGTGGGGACCCAGCACTCGACGAAGAGGTGGACCCCGTGACCACGACCGCCGGAACCCCGGGCCCGACCACCGCGACCACCGCGGATCCCAGCACCGAGGAGCTCGTCGCCACCATCTACCGGGACGGCATCGTCGCCCGGAAGGGCGCGTTCAGCCCCGAGTGGGCCGACCGGCTCCGCGAGGACATCGAGACCGCCTTCGAGGAGGCCCGCTCCCGCCCCGACGGCGCGGTGGGCCGCGGCCCGAACCGCTACTACGTGGAGATCCACCCCGAGCAGATGCGCGGGTTCGTCGACCTCGTCGACCACCCGTGGGTGCGCCAGGTGTGCACCGGCGTCCTCGGCGAGGACTACGAGATCGTCGAGCTCGGCTTCGACGTCCCCTTCGCCGGCGCCGTGAACCAGCCCTGGCACCGCGACTTCCCCGCCCCCGAGGAGACGAAGCGCGACCGGCGCCTGACCTCCCTGGCCTTCAACCTCACCGCGGTCGACACCGAGGAGGACATGGGTCCCTTCGAGGTCGCCCCCGGCACCCAGTTCGACGACGGGTCGCAGTTCGAGCACGAGATGTTCCCCGACAAGTCCGTCTACGGCCGCTACGAGGAACTGGCCGTGCGCAAGTACCCCCAGCGCGGCGACGTCTCCGCCCGCTCCGCCCTGACCATCCACCGCGGGACGAGGAACCTCTCGCAGAAGTCGCGGCCCGTGCTCGTCCTCGGCGTCGACGCCCCCGGCGCCGGCAACGCCGAGCACCACGACATGGCCGTGACGAAGCAGTACTGGGAGCGCCTGCCCGAGCGGGTCAAGGCCCACCTGCACTGCCCCGTGGTGGACGAGCTCACCCCCATCACGCAGAAGCACACCATCGAGGGCCTGGTCATGGGCGAGGCCTGAGCGGCCCCCCGCCGGCCACCCGCGAGCGGGGTTCCGGCGGGGGTTCCCGTTGCCGCCGGACGGGGGTTCCCGGCCCCTCCCCCGGGGGTGCGGGGGCGCGCTCGGGGGCCGGTCGGAGCGCCCGCGACTGCTAGTGTCCTCGGGTTCCGAATCCCCCCACCGCCCGCGAGGAGTCCCCGTGGCAGCTGCCGACCACCCCCCGAGCGGACCCGCCGCCACGACGACGACCGCTCCCCCGGGGAAGGGTCTGCAGCCCGGCGCGCTGGGGTTGTGGGGCAACACCGTGATCGGCCTCGGCGCGACCGCCCCGGCCTACAGCCTGGCCGCCACCCTGGGGTACGTCGTCCTCGCCGTGCACGACAAGGCGCCGGCGATGTTCCTCGTCGCGTTCGCCCCGATGCTGCTGGTGGCGCTGGCCTACCGGGAACTGAACCGGGCGGCGCCGGACTGCGGGACGACGTTCACCTGGGGCACGAAGGCCTTCGGCCCGTGGGTGGGCTGGATGGGCGGCTGGGGGGTCGCGGTTTCCGCGATCATCGTCCTCGCCAACGTCGCGGAGATCTCCGCGGTGTACACGCTCCGGTTCCTCGGGCTCGACGCCGCCGCCGACCACCTGGTGCTGCGGACCGCGCTGGGCCTGGTGTTCATCGTGGGCATGACCTGGATCAGCTACCGCGGGATCACGATCTCCGAGAAGCTGCAGAACGTCTTCATCGTCGTGCAGCTGGCGGTGCTGGGGATCGTCGCGCTGGGCGCGCTGTACCTGGTGTACTCCGGCGGCGCCGGGGACCAGGCCGTCCGCCCGCAGTGGGACTGGTTCAGCCCGTTCGGGGTGAGCGGTTCGGCCCTGGCCGAGGCGGTGATCCTCTGCATCTTCATCTACTGGGGGTGGGACGCCTGCCTCGCGGTGAGCGAGGAGACGAAGGACGCGGACCGGACCCCGGGCCGGGCGGCGCTGCTGGCGACGGTGATCCTGCTCGTCACCTACGTCCTGGTGGCGGTGGCGGTGCAGGCCTACGCCGGTTTCGGGACGACGGGCATCGGGCTGGCCAACGAGGAGAACGCCGACGACGTCCTCACCCTCCTGGGCGAACCCGTCGGCGGGGCGGTGGTGTCCGGTGCGCTGCTGATCACCGTGGCGATCTCGGCGGCGTCCTCCACGCAGACGACGATCCTGCCCACGGCCCGCGGGACGCTGTCGATGGCGGTCTACGGGGCGCTGCCGCAGCGGTTCGCGAAGGTCCACCCGCGGTTCCGGACCCCCTCGTTCGGCACCCTGGTCATGGGCGCGGCGGCGGTGGTGTTCTACGTGGTGCTGAGCCTGGTGAGCCAGAACGCCCTGCAGGACTCGATCGCCTCCCTCGGCCTGGCCGTCGCGTTCTACTACGGGATCACCGCGTTCGCGTGCGTCTGGTACTTCCGCCGGACCCTGAACCGCTCCGCGCGCGACTTCCTGCTGCGCGGGTTGCTCCCGGCGCTGGGCGGGCTGGCGATGCTGTGGGCGTTCGCGCAGAGCTGCGTGGACATGCTCGACCCGGAGTACGGGTACACGGCCTTCGGCTCCTGGGGCGGGGTGTTCGTCATCGGCGTGGGGATGCTGGCCCTCGGGGTCCCGCTGATGCTGCTGTGCGCGGTGCGGCTGCGGCCGTTCTTCCAGGGCCGCACCCTGGACGCCAGCACCCCGATCCTCGTCCCGGAGACGGGGGAACCGCCCATCGGCGGTCTGTGACCCCCCTGCGGCTCGCCGCACCGGCGGGTCACGCGACGACGCGCTGGACCTCCAGCGCGTCGTCGAGCACGACCGCTCCCCCGCGCGCGCCCGGTTCCAGGTGCCCGACGTCGCCGCGCCCGAGCAGGGCGGCCGGGGTCGCGGTGAGCGCCGCGAGGGCGTCGTCGAGGTCGAGGCCCGCGACGGTCACGGCGTGGCGCAGGGCGCGGTCCAGCGTCAGGGTGCTGCCGGCGATGGTGCCGCCGTCCGCGAGGCGGGCCACCCCCGCGACGACGTCGACGTCGAGGTCGCCGAGGCGGTAGCGCCCGTCCGCGGAGCCGGCGGCGGCCATCGCGTCGCTGACGAGCGCGACCCGCCCGCGCCCGGCCCGGCGGGCGGCCAGCGAGAGCACCAGCGGGTCCAGGTGCACGCCGTCGGCGATGAGCTCGACGGTGACCCGCTCGTCCTCCAGCAGCACCCCGGCCGGGCCGGGGGCGCGGTGGTGCAGCGGCGGCATGGCGTTGAACAGGTGGGTGGCCAGGCGGGCGCCGGCGTCGACGGCGCGCCGGGTCAGGGCGGCGTCGGCGTCGGTGTGGCCGAGGGCCGCGACCGCCCCCGCGCCGGCGGTCCGGGCCACCGCGGCCAGGCCGCCGGGCCGTTCCGGGGCGAGGGTGACCACGCGCACCAGCCCGGTGCCCAGCAGCCGGTCGAGGTCGGCGGGCTCGGGGTCGCGCAGCAGCGCGGGGTCGTGCGCGCCGTGGTGGGCGGGGCTGAGCCAGGGGCCCTCCAGGTGCACCCCCGCGAGCAGCCCGTCGGCGACGAGGTCGGCGTAGGCGGCCAGCGTCGCGGCGAGCTCGTCGACGGGGCGGGTCACGAGGCTGGCGACGAGGGTCGTGGTGCCGTGGGCGCGGTGGGTGGCGGCGACGAGGGCCGCGTCCTCGACGGACCCGCCGAAGCCGGCCCCGCCCCCGCCGTGGCAGTGCACGTCGACGAAGCCGGGGACGACGTGCGCGCCGGTGACCGTCTCGTCGGCGGCCGGGGCGGGCCCGTCCCCGGCCCGCAGGACCTCGGCCCCGCGCAGCAGCACCCAGCCGTCGGGCAGCGTCCGCCGCCCGGTGCGGACGCTCCCCCGGGCGAGGACGGTCCTCACCGGGTCTCGGTGACCTTGCGCAGGCCCCGCGGGGCGTCGGGGTCCAGCCCGCGGGCCACCGCCATCTCCAGCGCCAGGCGCTGCAGCGGCACGATCTGCACCACCGGCGCGAGGTCCTCCGGCATCCCCGCCGGCAGGTCGAGTCGCACGGTGGCGTCGGGGGCCACCCCGCCGGGCGCCACCGCGCACACGTCCGCGCCGCGTTCGGCCAGCGCCGCCAGCACCGGGGCCATCGCCTCCCCGCCGCGCCCCTGCGGCACGACCGCGATGACGGGGCGGTCCGCGTCGACCATCGCCAGCGGCCCGTGCATGAGGTCGGCGGCGGAGAACGCCTGGGCGGAGAGGTAGGAGGTCTCCATCAGCTTCAGCGCCGCCTCCCGCGCGGTGGGGTAGGAGTACCCGCGCGCGGTGAGCACCAGGCGGTCCACGAACCGGTAGCGGGTCGCGACCTCCACCACGTCGCCCGCGTCCACGGCCCGCGCCAGCCACCCCGGCACCGCGCCCGCCGGGGCGAGGTCACCCCCGCGCCAGCTCGTCACCAGCAGCCACAGGGTCAGCAGCTGCGCGGTGTAGCTCTTGGTCGCGGCCACCGCCAGCTCCGGGCCGGCGTGGACGTCGAGGTGGTGCTCGGCGGCTGCGGCCAGCGGGGAGGCGGGGTTGTTGGTGACGGCCAGGGTGATCGCCCCGGCCCGGCGGGCGGCGGCGGTGGACTCCACCAGGTCCGGGGAGCCGCCGGACTGGCTGATGCTGATCCACAGCACCCCGGTCAGGTCGGGGGTGGCGCCGTAGACGGTGAGGGTCGAGGTGGAGGTCAGCCCGCAGGGCAGGCCGAGGCCGACCTCGACGAGGTACTTGGCGTAGAGGGCGGCGTGGTCGCTGGTGCCGCGGGCGGTGAGCAGCACCGCGCGCGGGGCGGCGTCGCGGATCAGCCCCGCGAGGCGGGTGACCTCGCTGCCCGCGCCGGCGGCGGTGGTGAGGATCCCCTCGGCCACCGCGGGCTGCTCGGCGATCTCGGAACGGACCAGGTGTCCCCGGGGGGTGCTCACGCGCGGCTCCAGTCGGTGCGGAGGGGTGTGAAGGAAGTTGACACGACCGTAGCCGGTGATGAAAGTTCTCACCAGACCCTTCCGGACGGAGACCCGTGACCGCACCCGAGCCCGCGCACCTGCACGCCCACCTGCTGGCCGCCGTCCCCTCCGCGACCGCGTCCGGCGCCCGGGTCCTGCAGGCCCTGCTCGCCGACCCCGCCGGCGCCGCGCAGCTCACCGTCACCGACCTCGCCCGGCGCACCTCCACCAGCGAGGCCACCGTCGTGCGCACGGCCCGCTCCCTGGGCTTCGCCGGCTACCCGCAGCTGCGCCTCGCCCTGGCCGCCGCCGGCGCCCACCACGAACCCGCCGCCCTGCTCACCGGCTCCCTGGAGGACACCGCCGACCTCGCGACGGTCGTGGCCACGCTCGCCGCCGTGGAGACCGAGGCCGTCGCGGCCACCGCCCGCACCCTCGACGTCGCCGCCCTGGCCGCCGCGGCCGACGCCGTGCACGCCGCCCGCGTCGTCGACTGCTACGGCATCGGCGCCTCGGGCCTGCTGGCCGCCGACTTCGACCACAAGGCCGCCCGGGTCGGGCTGGTGACCCGGCTGCGCACCGAGGGGCACGCCGCGCTGGTGAGCTCCGCGCTGCTGGGACCGGGCGACGCGGCCCTCGCCGTCAGCCACTCCGGGCGCACGCCCGACCTCGTCGGCTCCGCCCGGCAGGCCCGCGAGCGGGGCGCCGCGGTCATCGCGGTGACGAGCTCCCCGGGGTCCCCGCTGGCCGCGGCGGCTGACCACGTGCTCGTCGCGACCGGGCGCGAGACCGCCTACCGCGCCGGCGCGATGGCCAGCCGCGCGAGCTCCCTGCTCGTGCTGGACTGCCTCTACGTCGCCGTCGTGCAGCGGCTGGGCCCCGCCGCGACCGCGGCCCTGCGCGGGACCTACCGCGCGGTGGAGGGGTCCCGGGCCGCGCCCGCGGACCCGCCCGGCTCCCGCTGACCCCGCCCGCGGCGTCAGGCGGTCCCGGGGCGCGCCCACAGCTGCACGCGCACCTGGCCGTGCTCCGCGTCGAAGCGCAGGGACCGCCCGGTGCGGACCGCCGCCGAGGACGCCGGGAAGACGACCTCCCAGGGGTCGTTGAGCCGGATCCCCACCAGCCACACCCGTGACCGGCCCGCCAGCACCGCGGCGCGCTCGCCGTCGGGCACCTCGTCCCCCCCGATGGACACGCTGACGGGGGTGTCCCGGCGCAGCAGGACGTCGTCGAGACCGAGCCCGGGGGGCAGGTGGAGGCGCGCCATCGGCCGGGTCGTGTTGCCCAGGTAGACCACCGCGTCCCCGGGACGGGCCCGGGCGGCCAGGTCCCGGGCCGCCGAGGGCATGTCGTCGACGACGTAGGGCTGCCGGCGCACCTCGGCCAGGTGCGGGACCTGGGCCACCAGCAGCAGCGCCGCGGCCAGCCCCGCGACGAGCGCGCGCCGGGCGCTCCCCCGCCCCGCGACCGCCGCCACCCCCAGCCCGCAGAGGACCGCCACCCCCGGCGCGGCGGCCGTGGCGTAGCGGGGCTCGAACAGCTGCCCCCCGAGGGCGGAAGCGGCGTTCGCCGCCACGGGCGCCGCGACCCACGCCGCGGTGAACAGCGCCTCGAACCGGCCGCGCCCGCCCGCCCGTCCCGACCGGGCGAGGAGCCCGGCCCCGCACAGCACGGCGAGCACCACCAGCGCCACCGTCCCCCCGGCGACGGAGTGCCACAGCCCCAGCGTGCGGGAGAGCACCGGGAAGTCGTCGCCGATGCGGTTGGGCGCCTGCCCGAAGCCGACGGCCACCATGGCCAGGGTCACCAGCACGAGGGGGACGGCCCCCAGCAGGACGCGACGGCGCCGCGCCGCCGCGGGGCGCAGGAGCACGACGGCGACGAGCGCGGCGCACGCCGGCGCCCCGCTCAGCACGTGCAGGGCCGCGGCCGCCGTCGACGCCCCCACCCACAGCAGCAGCCAGCGGCCCCGGGGCCGCTCCCGGTCGCGCAGCAGGCCGTAGGCCGCCGCGGTCACGCACAGCACGACCACCGGGTAGGGGCGGGCCTCCTGGCTGTGCTCGACGAGCACCGGGAGCAGCGCGGCGCACAGCCCCGCGCCCACCCCCGCCGCGGCCCCCCCGACCGGGCCCCGCAGCCGCCGGGCGCACCCCGCGACCAGGCCCACGGCCACCACGGCCGCCACGGCCCCGGGCAGCCGCAACCACGCCGCGCTCTGCGACACCTGCACCCACGGGTGCACGAGGGCGTACCACGGGCCCAGGCCCGCGTCGGTGACCCGCAGGCCCCGCAGCATCACCGCCGGCTCCCGGACGGCGGTGGCCAGGGTGTAGATCTCGTCGCGCCACAGGGGTTTCGCGTCGTAGCGCCACGCGGTGGCCGCGAGCGCGACCGCGACCGGCAGCGCCCACCACCAGGCGGCCGCGACCCGGCGCGGGAGGCGGCCCCGCCGGGCACCGGCCGGGCGGACCGGGCGGACGGTCGGGGCGGCGGTTCGGGGCACGCAGGCACCGTAGGGGAACCCGCGGGGCGCGGGGCGTCGCCGGGTCCGGGCGCGCGCGGCGCGTCCCCGCCGCGGTGGTGGTTCGCTGGGGCCACCCGACGGAGGAGGAACCCCGTGCTGATCGTCCTGTCCGGCCTGCCCGGCAGCGGCAAGACCACGCTGGCCCGCGCGCTCGCCGCCGGCGGCGCCGTCCACCTGCGCCTGGACACCGTCGAGCAGGCCCTCGTCGACGCGGGCGTCCAGACCCACCCGGTCGGACCCGCCGGCTACCAGGTCCTGCGCGCCCTCGCCGGGGACCTGCTGCGGCAGGGGCGGACGGTGGTGGCCGACACCGTGAACCCGCTGCCCCTGACCCGCGACCTGTGGCGGCAGGTCGCCCGGGACGCCGGGACGGGGTTCCGCGACGTCGAGGTCGTGTGCTCCGACCCCGCCCGGCACGAGGCCCGCGTGCGCGGGCGGGAGAGCGACATCCCGGGGTGGCCGCAGCCGACGTGGGAGCAGGTGCGGGAGTGGGGCTTCACCCCGTGGACGGGGGAACGCCTCGTCCTGGACACCGCCACCGCCGACCCCGCCGACCTGGCCCGCGCCGTGCTGGCGGGGTCGGTCCCGTGAGGGCGGGGGTCAGCCCGTGAGGCTCGCGGCGTCGGGGTGGCCGAACAACCCCGGCAGCCCGCCGCTGTGCAGCAGGACCGTGCGCTGCCCGGGACGGATCTCGCCCTGCTCCACCGCGGTCAGCAGCCCCGCGGCGGCGCGGCCGGTGTAGACGGGGTCCAGGACGATCCCCTCGGTGCGCGCGACCAGCGTCAGCGCCTGCCGCACCCGCGCGGTGAGCACGCCGTAGCCGGCGCCGACCTCGTCGCGGCGCAACCGCAGGGCCCCGGGCGCGGGGGTCCCGTCCTGCGCGGCCAGACCGGCGGCGAACCCGCGCACCCGCTGCTCGGGGTCGTCCACCGCGCCGGTGTCGACCCCGAGGACGCGGTGCGCGCCGAGGGCGTGCACGAGCCCGGCCATGGTCCCCCCGGAACCGACGGCGACCACGACCACGTCGAGGTCGGGGACCTGCTCCAGCAGCTCGGCCCCCGCGTCGACGTAGCCGCGGGCCCCGAGCACGCTGGAACCGCCGAAGGGCACGACCGCGACCCCACCCGCGCCGTCGCCGGCCCGCAGGTCCTCGGCCTCCGCCTCGACCCGGGCCGCCAGCTCGCCGGGGCTGACGTCGCCGGCCCAGACGATCCGGGCGCCCAGCAGCGCGTCGAGCAGCAGGTTCCCGCCCGGGGCCGCGGGGGGCGACCCCTCCAGCACGAGCACGACGTCCAGGCCGAGGCGCGCACCGGCGGCGGCGGTGAGGCGGGCGTGGTTGCTCTGCGGCGCGCCGCTGGTGACCACCGTCCGCGCCCCCTCCGCCAGGGCCGCGCCGAGGGTGCGCTCCAGCTCGCGGACCTCGTTGCCCCCGCCGGCCAGGCCGACGAGGTCGTCGCGCTTGACCAGCAGGTCGCCGGGTCCGAGGCCGATCGCCGCGGCCAGGCGGGGCGCGGCCTCCACCGGCGTCGGCCAGGTGCCCAGGACGGTGCGGTCGTCTCGCGGTGCCACGGCGCCACCGCAGCCACCGGCGGGGACCGCCCGCCGGGACCGCCGGGACTACTGTCCTGACCGTGGTCCGCGCGCTGCTCACCGACGAGGGTTCCCGGCGCGCCGCGGCCACCGACCGCTCCGGGCACCGACCCGCGACCCTCCCCGACGCGGTGGTGCGCGCCACCACCGTCGAGGAGGTCGTGGAGACCCTGCGCTGGGCCACCGCCTCCCGCACGCCGGTGGTCCCCCGCGGCGCCGGGACGGGGCTGGCCGGCGGGTCCAGCGCGCGGGCGGGCGAGGTCGTCCTCGACCTGTCCGGGATGGACCGGATCGTGGCGGTGCGCCCCGACGACCAGGTCGCCGTGGTCGAGCCCGGGGTGCTGACCGCCGACCTCGACGCCGCCGCGGGCGAGCACGGCCTGTTCTACGCCCCCGACCCGGCGAGCGCGGCGATCTCCTCCATCGGGGGGAACATCGCCACCAACGCCGGGGGCCTGCGGTGCGCGAAGTACGGCGTGACCCGCGAGGCCGTCCTCGGCCTCGACCTCGTCCTCGCCGACGGCCGCCGCGTCACGACCGGCCGCCAGACGGTCAAGGGCGTGGCCGGCTACGACCTCACCGGCCTCGTCGTCGGCTCGGAGGGGACCTTGGCCGTCGTCGTGGGCGCGACCCTGCGGCTGCGCCCGCGCCCCGCCGCGACGGCCACCCTCGCCGCGCACTTCGACGGCCTCGTCGCCGCGGCGGCCGCGTCCGCGGCCCTCACCGCGGCAGGTCTGCAGCCCTCGGTGCAGGAGCTCGTCGACGCCGCCGGCCTGGAGGCCGTCGACGCGGCCCGCGGCACCGCCCTGCGCTCGCGGGGCGCCGCCCTGCTCCTCGTGCAGTGCGACGGCCACGGCGCGCGGACCGAGATCGACGCCGTGGCCGGCGTGCTCGCCCCGTTCGCGACGTCCTGGCGCGCCACCGCCGACCCCATGGAGGCCGAGGAGCTCCTCGCCGCCCGCCGCGCCGTGCTGCCCGCCCTGGAGCGCACCGGCGACGTGTTCATCGAGGACGTCGCGGTCCCCCGCTCGCAGCTCGCCGCGGCCGTGGCCGGCGTCCAGGCGATCTCGGCCCGCACGGGGGTGCGGATCGCGACCGTGGCCCACGCCGGGGACGGGAACCTGCACCCGGTCGTCGTCGTGGAGCGCGGCACCCCGGTCACCGAGGGGGCGCCGTGGGAGGCGGCCTGCGCGGTGTTCGACCTCGCCCTGGCCCTGGGCGGGACGCTGACCGGCGAGCACGGCGTCGGGCTGCTCAAGCGCACCTGGCTGCACCGCGAGCTCGGCGAGGACTCCCTGGCGCTGCAGCGCGGGATCAAGGCGGTGTTCGACCCGCTGGGGATCCTCAACCCGGGCAAGGGGATCTGAGACCCCGGCCGCCGCCCGGACCGCTCGCGCGACCCGGACCCTGTTTGCATGTTCATGCAGTGCGGTGCATGATTCACCGCATGTCCAAGGTGCTCACGTCCCTGCCCGCCGGCGAACGCGTCGGCATCGCCTTCTCCGGCGGTCTCGACACCTCCGTCGCCGTGGCGTGGATGCGGGAGAAGGGCGCGGTGCCCTGCACCTACACCGCCGACATCGGGCAGTACGACGAACCCGACATCGACTCCGTGCCCGGCCGCGCCGGGGCCTACGGCGCGGAACTGGCCCGGCTGGTGGACTGCCGCGCGGCGCTCGTCGAGGAGGGCCTGGCCGCCCTGACCACCGGCGCGTTCCACATCCGCTCCGCGGGGCGCAGCTACTTCAACACCACGCCCCTGGGCCGCGCCGTCACCGGCACCCTGCTGGTGCGCGCGATGCTGGAGGACGACGTCCAGATCTGGGGCGACGGGTCCACCTACAAGGGCAACGACATCGAGCGGTTCTACCGCTACGGCCTGCTCGCCAACCCCTCCCTGCGGATCTACAAGCCGTGGCTGGACGCCGGGTTCGTCGCCGAGCTCGGCGGGCGCAAGGAGATGTCGGAGTGGCTGCAGGCGCGCGACCTGCCCTACCGCGCGAGCACCGAGAAGGCGTACTCCACCGACGCGAACATCTGGGGCGCCACCCACGAGGCCAAGCGGCTGGAGCACCTCGACGTCGGCGTCGAGCTCGTCGAGCCCATCATGGGCGTGCGGTTCTGGGACCCCGAGGTCGAGATCGCCCCCGAGGACGTGAGCATCGGGTTCGAGCAGGGCCGGCCGGTCTCGATCAACGGCGCGACCTTCGAGAGCGCCGTCGACCTCGTCCTGGAGGCCAACGCCATCGGCGGCCGGCACGGGCTCGGCATGTCCGACCAGATCGAGAACCGCATCATCGAGGCCAAGAGCCGCGGCATCTACGAGGCCCCGGGCATGGCGCTGCTGCACGCCGCCTACGAGCGCCTCGTCAACGCCATCCACAACGAGGACACCGTCGCCAGCTACCACAACGAGGGCCGTCGCCTCGGGCGCCTCATGTACGAGGGCCGCTGGCTGGACCCGCAGGCCCTCATGCTCCGGGAGTCCCTGCAGCGCTGGGTCGGCAACGCCGTCACCGGCACCGTCACCCTGCGCCTGCGCCGCGGGGAGGACTACTCGATCCTCGACACGCAGGGCCCGGCGTTCAGCTACCACCCCGACAAGCTGTCCATGGAGCGCACCGAGGACTCCGCCTTCGGCCCCGTGGACCGCATCGGCCAGCTGACGATGCGCAACCTCGACATCGCCGACTCCCGCGCCAAGCTGGAGCAGTACGCCGGGATGGGCATGGTCGGCAGTTCCCAGGTCAGCCTCATCGGCGCCCTGGAGTCCGGGGGCGCGGAGGCGATCGCCTCGCGCGGGGAGAGCAGCGGGGACGAACTGCTGGACCGCGCCGCGATGGAGTCCGGCACCGACTGACGCCGGCGGGGACCGGTCGCCGTCAGGGCTGGACGGTGACCGGTTCCGCGTCGCAGATGCGCAGCAGTTCCGCGTACGTCGTGGGGAACACCGTGCGCGGGGTCCCCGCCGCGGCCCACACGACGTCGTAGCGCAGCAGGTCCACGTCGACGACGGTCCGCAGGTGGGTGGGGTGCCCCACCGGCGCCACCCCGCCGATCGGCTGCCCCGTCGCCGCCCGCACCGCCGCGGCGCCGGGACGGGTGAGTTCGCGCGCCCCCAGCACGGCGGCGGTGTGCTCGGGGTCCACCCGGTGCGCCCCGCTGGTCAGCACCAGGACGGGGTCGCCGTCGGCGAGGAACAGCAGGCTGCTCGCGATCGCCCCCACCGGGCACCCCAGCGCCCCGGCCGCCTCGGCCGCGGTGCGCGCCGGGGCCGTCAGCTCCACGACCTCCGGCTCCGCCCCGGCCGCGCGCAGGGCCTCCGACACGACTTCGGCGTTGCGGTGCACGCGGGCTCCCGAGCTCGTGGTCCTAGGTGTCCTGGCGGTCCTGGTCCGTCGGCGAGGAGTGGAGCAGGCCGCTGCGCAACCCGATCGACACCGCCTCGGCGCGGGAGGACGCACCCAGCTTGGCGAAGATGCGGGAGACGTGCACGCTGGCGGTCTTCTCGGCCATGAACAGCTGCTCCCCGACCTGGCGGTTGGTGCGTCCCGCGGCCAGCAGGTCCAGGACCTGCAGCTCCCGGGCGGTCAGCGGACCGCGCCCCGGGGAGGCGCTCGCGCGCACCCGGCGGGCCAGGTCCTCCAGCACCGCCGAGAGCGGGACCGCGCGCAACCGCGAGGCCGCCCGCCGCGCCTCGTCGAGGGCGAGCAGCCCCTCCTCGCGCAGACCGGCCGCCGCGCACGCCTCGGCCAGCCGCCAGCGGCAGCGCGCCAGCTCGAGGACGTCACCGCCGGTGAACCCCTCCACCGCCGCCCGCCAGGCCGTGACCTGCTCCGGCGCGGGCACCCCCCGGGCCCGGGCGACCTCGGCGTGCAGGACCGCCACCCAGGCGCGGCCCTCCGGCCCCAGGACGCCCGCGCGGGGCTGCCCGACGGCCACGAGGTCGAGGACCCGGGCGCGCACACGTTCCACGAGCGGGTCGTCACCGCGGCCGGCGTCGGCCAGGGCGGCCACGGCCAGCGCCCCCAGGCGCAGCCCCAGCAGGTGGGAGGGGTGCTCGACGCCGCGGAAGCTGGACAGCGCCGCGACGAGCACCTCGGCCGCGGCCGCGGGCTCACCGCGCCAGCGCAGCACCTCGGCCCGGGCGAGGGCCGCGGACAGCCCCTCGTCGGGGTCGTCCAGCCACGCCGGGTCGAGCGCGGCCAGGGCCTCCTCGAACGCCCCGCGCGCGGCCAGCACCCGGGCCGCGACCACCCCGACGGCCGTCGCGACCTGCGGCGGCGCCTGCGGGCCGACGGCGCGGGCCTGGCGCAGGGCCCGGTCGAACTCCCCGCCGGCGGCGCTCGCGGTCACCTGCAGGGACAGCAGCTGCATGCCGTAGGGCGCCCAGGTCAGGCCCACCGAGGCCGCCCAGGCGCAGGAGTCGTCGAGGACCTGCGTGGCCCCGGGCAGGTCGCCGCGGTCGTAGCGGTCGGCGGCGCGGTTGTAGCGGGCCCGCAGCGCGGTCTCGAGGTGGCCGGCCCGCTCGGCCGCGCGCGCGGCGCGTGCGAAGAGGGCGTCGGCGTCGGCCAGCGCCCCGGCGAGGTTGTCCAGCCCGCCGAGGGTGGTGAGGGCGTCGGCCTCGGCGCCGGCGAGACCGCCCGCGGCGGCCAGGGCCAGCGCGCGCTCGGCCTCGCGGCGGGACTCCGCGAACCGGTCCAGGTGCAGGAAGCACCGGGCGGCGATCGCGGTCGCCCAGCAGACCGCCGGCGCCGCCGCGGGGTCCTCGCCCCCGCGCCGCTGCGCCGCGTGCGCCTGCTCCAGGGCCTCCTCGTCGCGGTCGCAGGCCCACAGCGCCGCCGCGCACTGGCGGTGGACCTCGGCGGCGACGGCGGGCGCGGCGTCGGCGGGCAGCAGGTCCACGGCCCCGCGGGCCAGCAGGGCCGAGCGGGCGGGGTCCCCGGCGGTGCGGCCAGCTCCGAGGCGCGCACGGTGAGGGCCATCAGGGTGGTCCCGGTGCACGCGGCGGCGTCGGGCACCGCGTCCCACAGCGGCAGCGCCTCCTCGACGTGGTGCCAGGCCTCGGCGGGGGCCCGCAGCCGTTCGGCCTCGTCGGCGGCGGCGATCCCGGCGACCAGCGCCCCCGCGAGGTCGTGGCTGCGCCGGGCGTGGTGGGCGAGCTCGGCGGCCGAGGCGAGGGGGCGCCCGGCCGCGGCGGAGTCGGCGACGACCCGGGCGAAGGCGGCGTGCAGGCGCACCCGCTCCCCCGGCAGCAGGTCCTCGTAGACGGCCTCGTGCAGCAGGGCGTGGTGGAAGGCGTAGCCGTCCTGGCCGTCGACGTCGAGGACGCCGGCGGTGACGGCGGCCCGGACCGCCCGCTCGACGTCGTCCTCGCCGGCCCCCGTGGCCGCGCGCAGCAGGTCGTGGCGGACGCGGCGGCCCCCGACGGCGGCGGCGCGGACGAGGTCGGCGACCTCGGCGGGCAGCGACTCGACCCGCCCGATCACCACGTCGGCCAGCGCGCTGGGCAGCCGGCCGTCGCGGCCGGGACCGGCGAGCAGGAGCTCCGCGGCGTAGTAGGCGTTGCCCTCGGCGCGCTGGTGGATCCGCCGCAGGGTCGCGGGGTCGGGGTCGTGCCCGGCCAGGGCGCGCAGGAACCTCCGCATCTCGTCCACGTCGAAGGGGTTGAGGACGACGCGGCGCACCGCCGGGAGGCGGGCCAGCTCGGCCAGGACCGGGCGCAGCGGGTGCCGGCGGTGCAGGTCGTCGGTGCGGACGGTGGCGACGACCAGCAGGCGCTCCCCGCGCAGCCGGCGCAGCAGGAAGGTCAGCAGGCCGAGGCTGGCGCCGTCGGCCCAGTGCAGGTCCTCGAGGACCAGCAGGACCTCGTTCTCGCGGGCGGCGGCGGCCAGGACCCCGGCGACGGCGTCGAAGAGCTGCAGCTGCGACAGGCCGGGCTCCCCGGGCCCGGGGCGGTCCCCGAACCACCAGTCCTGCGCGGCGCTGCGGCGCAGCGGTTCGAGGGCCTCGACGAAGGGCAGGTAGGGCAGGGCCCCGCTCCCGGCGGAGGCGCAGTGGCCGACGAGGACGGTGCCGCCGCGGGCCCGGGCGCGGTCGGCGAGCTCGGCGACGAGCCGGGACTTGCCCACCCCGGCGTCGGCCTCGACGAGCACGGCGCCGGAGGTGCCGGCCCGGGCGTCGTCGAGGGCGCGCTCGAGGGCGTCGAGCTCGGGGGCGCGCCCGACGAGCTCGGGCGCGCGGGGGCCCCCGGCGGCGGGCGGCAGGACGGGCACGCCCGTCATCGTGGCACCGGCCGCGGGGGCGCGCGGCGGTGCGGGGCTCACGCCCGGCGCCGCCACCACCGCCGGCGGGGCGCTTCCCGCCGGCGGCGGGCGGCGCGCAGTTCGCGCACGAGGTGCTCGCGGGCGGCGAGGGCCAGGGCCTCCTCCCGGCGGAGGGCGAGGCCCTGGTGCAGTTCCCAGTCGAGCGCGGTGAGGTCCATGCCGACGACGCTCGCGCTGAGGGGGTGGCGGTGGCGTCCGGCGTTCACGTCGTCCC
Source organism: Kineococcus radiotolerans SRS30216 = ATCC BAA-149 (assembly GCF_000017305.1). Taxonomy (GTDB): domain Bacteria; phylum Actinomycetota; class Actinomycetes; order Actinomycetales; family Kineococcaceae; genus Kineococcus; species Kineococcus radiotolerans. The sequence goes on from NC_009664.2 coordinate 1,523,128, forward strand.
GGCGCGCTCCGTCCGCCTTAGTTACGTACAGTCCGTAAGGTGCGACGCATCGTGGCGGGGCGTGGACCAGGACGGTCGATCTCGGCGGCTCGCCGCGCCCCCGACCCGCGCGGGGGCCACCATCGACGGGTGACCGTCTGGACGTCGTTCATGGACCTCGTGCACCTCATCGGTGCCCTGGGGTGCCTCGTCCTGACCGGGGGCTTCGCCGCCGACGGCGAACCCGCGCGCGCGGTGTTCTACGGGCTGCTCACCATGGCCTTCGCGGTGGCCCTGGCCCACCGCCGCGCGCGCCCCCGGGTCCTCGACCTGCGCGAGACCCCGGCCGAACGCGCCGCCGCCCCCCTCGGGCGGACCACCGGCTCCCGCTGAGGGACCGCTACGGTCGGGCCGTGAACGCGATCACCACCGGCCCGGCCCTGCTCGACGCCGTGCACGTGGGGCCGATGGACAACGTCGCCTACCTCGTCACCTGCCGCCGCACCGGCCGGCGGGCGCTCGTCGACGCCGCCGCCGAACCCGCCACGCTGCTCGACCTCGTCGGCGGCGACCTCGACCTCGTCGTCACCACCCACCGCCACCACGACCACGTGGGGGCGCTCGCCGCCGTCGTCGAGGCCACCGGCGCGCGCACCGCGGCCGGCGACGCCGACGCCGACCACCTGCCCCTGCCGGTGCAGCAGCGCCTGCACCACGGCGACGTCCTCCACGTCGGCGACGTGCCGCTGGAGGTCGTCCACCTGCGCGGGCACACCCCCGGGTCGGTCGCGCTGGTGCTGTGCGACCCGCAGGGGCCCGACCACGTCCTCACCGGCGACTCGCTGTTCCCCGGCGGGGTCGGCAACACCCGCGGCGACGCCGCCGCCTTCGCGCAGCTGCTCGACGACGTCACCGCGCGGCTCTTCGACGTGCTCGACGACGACACCGTCGTCCACCCCGGCCACGGGGCGCCGACGACGATCGGCGCCGAGCGCCCCGCCCTGCCGGAGTGGCGCGCCCGCGGCTGGTGAGGCCCGGGGCCTCCTCAGCCGACCGCGTGGACCCGGTCCGCGGCGACGGTGACGACGACCCGCGTCTGGTCCCGCCCGCCGAACCAGGGGTAGGGGCCGCCGAGGTACTTCTGCGCCAGCGCCTCGATGCCCTCCTCCCCGCCCTCGGTGGTCACCGACACGACCCGCCCGCGCACGGCGAAGTAGCGGCTGGGGTTCGCCGGGTCGGCGACGGTGACGGCCACCCGCGGGTCGCGCTGCACGTTGCGCAGCTTCTGGAACCCCTCGACGGTGTTGATGACGATGTTCGTGCCGTCGGTGTCCACCCAGGTCTGGGTGAGCTGCGGGGAGCCGTCGGGCATGGTCGTGGCGACGTAGCAGGTGGCGCGATCGCGCAGGAGGGTCAGGAGTTCCTCGGGCAGGTCCATGCCGGGCACGCTACGGGCCGGGGTCGGGGCGGGCCGGGGTCAGGGTGGGCCGCCGCGTCCGCGCGCACCCGGCGAGCACGTCCGCCCAGCAGCGCAGCGCCTCCACCCCGCCGTCCTCCTGCTCCGACGCGCCGTAGGAGCCGAGGGGGCCGACGATGGACGACGTGGTCGCCACCCTCGTCTGCCTGCACGCCCTCGGCGGGAGCCGCCGCGCCTTCGACGCGCTGACGCACGAGCTGGCCGGGGAGTTCGACGTCCTCGCCCTGGACCTGCCCGGCTCCGGGGAGGCCCCCGTCGAGCTCGGGACCTCGGTGCAGGAGATGGCCGACCACGTCGTCCGGCAGGTCCCGGCCCTCCTCGGCGGCTCGCGGGAGTGGGTCCTGCTGGGGCACGGCGCGGGCGGGAAGATCGCCTCGGTGGTCACCGCGCAGGCCGTGGCCGGCGACCTCCCGGTGCCGTCGGGGGTCGTGCTGCTGGCCGCCTCCCCGCCCGGCCCCGAGCCGATGGCGGAGGAGCAGCGCGCGCGGATGCTGTCGTGGGTGGCCGACGGGGCGATGGACGCGGCCGCGGTCACCGAGTTCGTCGCCACCCGCGTCGGGGGCCCGCTGGGGCTCGCCGAGGCCGAACGGGTCGTGGCCGACCTGCTGCGCACCTCCCCCGCGGCGTGGCGGGACTGGCTGGAGCGGGGGTCGCGCGAGGACTGGTCGCAGCGGGTCGGGGTCCTCGACGTCCCGGCCCTCGTCGTGGCCGGCGGGGCGGACCCCGACCTCGGGGAGGACGTCCAGCGCCGGCTCAACGGCGCGGTCTACCCCCGCGCGACGTTCCGGACGCTGGCGGGGGCGGGCCACCTGCTGCCGCTGGAGCGTCCGCGCGAGGTCGCCGCCGTGCTCAGAGCTTCTCGACCGGCGCGTACCTGAGCAGCAGCCGCTTGACGCCCTCGGAGCGGAAGTCGATGTGGGCGATGGTCTTGTCCCCCTCGCCCTCCACCCGCACGACGGTGCCGAGCCCGAAGGAGTCGTGGGTGACGCGGTCGCCGGGGTTGAGGGCGATCACCGGGCGGCTGCCCGCCGAGCGGACCCCCGGCCGCTGCGCGACCCGCGTCGAGGCCGACGTGGAGGTGACGTCCTGGAACGCGGACTCCCCACGCTTCCAGTCCACCAGCGTCGCCGGGACCTCGTCGAGGAACCGCGACGGCGGGTACTGCTGCGGGGCGCCCCACGCGCTGCGCACCGCCGAGCGCGAGAGGTAGAGGCGTTCCCGGGCCCGGGTGAGCCCGACGTAGGCCAGCCGGCGCTCCTCGGCCAGCTGGTCCGGGTCGCCCAGGGAGCGGGTGTGCGGGAAGGTCCCGTCCTCCATCCCGGTGAGGAAGACGACGGGGAACTCCAGGCCCTTGGCGGTGTGCAGGGTCATGAGGGTGACGACGCCGTCGTCCTCGGCCCCCACGGGGATCTGGTCGGCGTCGGCGACCAGCGAGACGCGTTCGAGGAAGTCCGACAGGGTGCCCTCGGGGTTCTCCTCGGAGAACTCCTCGGCCACGGCGACGAGCTCGGAGAGGTTCTCCACCCGCGACTCGTCCTGCGGGTCGGCGCTGGCGCGCAGCTCGGCGAGGTAGCCGGTCTGCTCCAGCACGGCCTCCAGCACCACGGAGGGCGCGGCGCCGGACTCGGCCAGGGTGCGCAGGTCCGCGATCAGCTGCGCGAAGCCCTTGATCGCGTTGAGCGAGCGGGACACCAGTCCGATCGCCTCGTCGGCGCGCTCCAGGGCGGCGTTGAAGCCGATCCGCTCCCGGTCGGCGAGCACGACGAGCGCGGCCTCGGCGCGCTCGCCGATCCCGCGCTTGGGGACGTTGATGACCCGGCGCAGGTTCACGGTGTCGTCGGGGTTGTCCAGGACGCGCAGGTACGCGACGGCGTCCTTGACCTCCCGGCGCTCGTAGAAGCGGGTCCCGCCGACCACCTTGTAGGGCAGGCCGGTGCGGATGAAGACCTCCTCCAGCGAGCGCGACTGCGCGTTCGTCCGGTAGAAGACCGCGACGTCCTTGTACTTCAGCGCCCCCGCGTCGTGGAGGCGGTCGACCTCCTCGGCCACGAACGCGGCCTCGTCGTGCTCGTCGTCGGCGACGTAGCCGACGATCTGCTCGCCCGCGCCCGCGGCCGTCCAGAGGTTCTTGGGCCGGCGGTCGTCGTTGAGCTTGATGACCTCGTTGGCGGCGGTGAGGATGTTCTGCGTGGAGCGGTAGTTCTGCTCCAGCAGCACCGTCGTCGCGTCGGGGTAGTCCTGCTCGAACTCGACGATGTTGCGGATCGTGGCGCCGCGGAAGGCGTAGATCGACTGGTCGGCGTCGCCGACGACGGTGAGCTCCCCGCGCGGGACGGGGCCCTCGCCGGTGCCGACGAGCTCCTTCACCAGCACGTACTGGGCGTGGTTGGTGTCCTGGTACTCGTCGACGAGGACGTGGCGGAACCGGCGGCGGTAGTGCTCGGCGACGTCGGGGAAGGCCTGCAGCAGGTGGACCGTGGACATGATGAGGTCGTCGAAGTCCATCGCGTTGGCCTGCCGCAGCCGCTGCTGGTACGTCCGGTAGACCCGCGCGAGGACGCGCTCGGTCTCGGTGCCGCCCTCGGAGTTCGCCCGGTCGAAGAACGTCTCCTCGTCGACGAGCTCGTTCTTGAGGTTGGACACCATGGCCGCCATCGCGCGCGGCGCGTGCTTCTTGGGGTCCAGGTCCAGCTCGCGCCCGACCATCGCCATCAGCCGCTGGGAGTCGGCGGAGTCGTAAATCGAGAACGACGTCCGCATCCCCAGGTGGGTGGCCTCGCGGCGCAGGATCCGCACGCAGGCGGAGTGGAACGTGGAGACCCACATGCTGCGCGCACCCATGCCCACGACGTCGCCGACGAGGGCGCCGACGCGTTCGCGCATCTCGGCGGCGGCCTTGTTGGTGAAGGTGATCGCGAGGACCTCCCCCGGCGTGGCGCGCCCGCGGGCCAGCAGGTACGCGATGCGGTGGGTGAGCACCCGCGTCTTGCCCGACCCGGCGCCGGCGACGATGAGCAGCGGGGACCCGGCGTGCTCGACGGCCTGGCGCTGCTGGGGGTTCAGCCCGACCAGCAGCGCGTCCGGGTCGGCCCCCCGGCGCGGGGCCGGCGCGGGGGCCGGGTCGCCGCTCGAGGAGGGGCCCAGCGGGAGGTCGTCGAAGAGAGTGCTCATCGTGGGTCAAGGGTATGCCTCGGTCCCGACACATCCCGCCCGCGCGCGCTCCGGCGGCCTGGTCCGATCCGGTCCAGGGTGGACCACTCCGGTCCACCCTGGTCTACCGTGGTCCACGTGCCCCGGATGACGAAGGAGCAGATCGACGAGGAGATCCTCGAGACCGCCGCCGCGCTCTTCGCCCGGCACGGGATCGGGCAGACCTCCCTGCAGCGCGTGGCCGACGCCGTCGGCTACTCCAAGACCGGTCTCCTGCACCGGTTCCCCACCAAGGAGGCGCTGGAGGAGGCCACCGTCGCCCACGCCGTCGAGCGCGTCGAGCGCATCGCCGCCCGCGTCTCCCCCCTGCCCCCCGGCCCCGCCCGCGACCGCGCCGTCCTCGAGGCCCTCGCCGACCTCGCCGAGCACCGCCCCGGCCTGGTGTCCTTCCTGCTCACCGCCCTCAGCCAGGGCTCGGCGGCGGCCGGACGCCTCGACGTCCTCGGCGAGGTGGTCTTCCGCTCCTTCGGCGCCGGCTCCGTGCCCGCCGGGGAACCCCTGCCCCCCGAGGCCGTCGCCCGCGGGGTCCGCATCACCAGCGCCATCGGCGGTCTCGCCGTCACGTCGCTGGCCTTCTGCGACCTCGCCCCGGGCGCCGTGCGCCCGCACCTGCTCGCCGCCGCCCTCGGCGCGCTCGGCCACCCCGACCAGGAGGACTGATGGCCACGTTCCTGCACCGCCTCGGCGCCGCCGCCTTCCGCCACCGCGTCCCCGTCGTCGTCGTCTGGGTGCTGCTGCTGGCCTTGGCGGGGGCGGGCGCGGCGACGCTGGCGGGCAAGACGGTGAACACCTTCGAGATCCCCGGCCAGGAGTCCACCACCGCGCTGCGCCTCATCGGGGAGGAGTTCGGCGACGACGCCGACGGCGCCTCCGCGCAGGTGGTCCTCCAGGTGCCCGAGGGCCAGCGGATCACCGACCCGCAGAACGCGGCGGGGGTCGCGGCCGCGGTCGCGGGGCTCGCCGCCCTACCCGGCGTCGTGGGGGCGACGAACCCGCTCGACCCGGCCGCGCCGGTCGTCTCCCCCGACCTGCGCGCCGCCTACAGCACCGTCACCTACGCGGTGGCGCCCCCGGAGGTCACCGAGGCCCAGCGCGCGGCCCTGTTCGCCGCCGTCGACGACGCCCGCGCGGGCGGGCTCACCGCCGAGGTCACCGGCGACGCCACCCAGGGGGTCTCGCAGATCGGCGGCCCGGCCGAGGTCGTCGGCGTCGTCGTCGCCCTCCTCGTCCTGGCCCTCACCTACGGGTCGCTGGTGGCGGCGGGGATGAACCTGCTGACCGCGGTGGTCGGGGTCGGCATCGGCGCGCTGGGGATCACCACCCTCACCGGGTTCGTCGACCTGCAGTCCACGACCCCCGTCCTGGCGATCATGCTCGGCCTCGCCGTCGGCATCGACTACGCGCTGTTCATCTTCACCCGGTTCCGGCACGAGCTGCTGGCGGGCCGGAGCGTCGCCGGTGCCGTCCCCGCGGCCGTGGGGACGGCCGGGTCCGCGGTGCTGACCGCCGGGGCGACCGTGGTCATCGCCCTCGTCGGGCTCGCCGTGGCCGGCGTCCCGTTCCTCACCGAGATGGGGGTCGCGGCCGCCGCGACCGTCGTCGTCGCGGTCCTCGTCGCCCTCACCCTCGTCCCCGCCGTCCTCGGGCTCGTCGGGGTGCGCGCCCTGCCGCGCGCCGCGCGCCGCGCGCTCTCCCCCGGGGGCGGCCGGCACGCCGCGGCCGAGGCCCCCGCGGGCCCCGGGCGCCGGGGGCTGTTCGCCGCCTGGGGCCGCACCGTCACCAGCCGGCGGTGGGCCAGCCTGGGCCTGGCCGTCCTCGTCCTCGGGGTCGTCGCCGTCCCCGTGGCCTCGATGCGGACCTCGCTGTCCACGGCGTGGCCCGAGGGCAGCACCCAGGCGCGGGCGCAGGAGATCCTGTCCGACCGCTTCGGCGCGGGGGTCAGCGGACCCCTGCTCGTCCTCGTCGACGGCGACGGGGCGCCCGAGCGCGCCGCCGGGCTGGTCACCCGGCTGCAGGGCCTGGACGGGGTCGCGCTGGTCACCCCGGCGACCCCGAACCGGGACGGGACGGCCGCCCTGGTCACGGTCGTGCCCACCACCGCCCCCGACGACGAGGCCACCACTGACCTCGTGCACCGGATGCGCGACCTCGTCCGCGACGACGCCGACGGCGCGGCGCCCGCCTACGTGACCGGCCAGACCGCGGTCAGCGTCGACGTGTCCGCGACCCTCGCCGAGGCGCTGCCGGTGTACCTGGTGCTCGTCGTCGGGCTCGCGCTCGTCCTGCTGGTGCTGGTGTTCCGCTCCATCGCGGTGCCGGTCGTGGGGGTCCTGGGCTTCCTGCTGACGATCGGCGCGGCCCTGGGCGCGACGACGGCGGTGTTCCAGTGGGGCTGGCTGAAGGACCTCGTGCACGCCGAGAGCACCGGCCCGCTGCTGAGCCTGGCCCCGATCATCGTCGTCGGGATCCTCTTCGGCCTGGCCATGGACTACCAGGTGTTCCTCGTCTCCCGGATGCACGAGGCGCACGCCCACGGCGAGGACCCCGTGCAGGCCGTGCGGACCGGCTTCCGGCAGGCGGCGCCGGTCGTGGTGGCGGCCGCGGCGATCATGTTCGCGGTGTTCGCGGGCTTCGTCCCCGAGGGGGACGCCACGATCCAGCCCATCGCCTTCGCGCTGGCCGTGGGGATCCTCGCCGACGCCGTCGTCGTCCGGATGGTCGCCGTCCCGGCGGCGCTGTCGCTGCTGGGACCCGCGGCGTGGTGGCTGCCGCGGTGGCTGCGCTGGCTGCCGACGCTGGACGTGGAGGGGACCGCGCTGGAGCGGACGCGGGCCGGCTGAGCCGGGCCCGGGGCGCCCGCGCGGCGACGCGGAGGGGGTCAGGGTTCCCGGCGGGCCGACCCCTCCGCGTCCCGGCTCAGCGCGAGGGTGAGCCCGCGCTGGGCGACGCCGACGAGCCCGACGCCGGACATCTCCTCGAACGGGACCCAGCGGGCGAGGTCGGTGCTGCCGCCCACGTCGAGCACCTCGGGCACCCGGACCCGCGTCGGCGTGGCCGTCACCAGGATGCGGACGGCGTGGAAGTCCTCCAGGACCCCGCGCGGGGAGCGGCCGGTGAAGTGCTCGGAACCGACCTCGGCCAGGCCGGTCACCTCGACGTCCATGCCGGTCTCCTCGTGCACCTCCCGCACGACGGCCGCGACCGGGTGCTCGCCGTGGTCCACCCCGCCGCCGGGCAGCGTCCAGCGGCCGGGGCTGGGGGTCAGCGGGCTCAGCCGGGTCAGCAGCAGCGCCCCGTCGGCCACGACGACGGCGTAGCAGGCCAGCCGCTGCCGCACGACGGGGACGTCGGGGTCCTCGCCCGGGGCGAGCCGGCGCAGTTCGGCCTCCTCGACGGCGACGAGCGCGTCCGCCACCAGCGGCCACCGCTCCCCCCGCCCGGCGACGTCCAGCCACTCCCCCGCCGGCGGGCGCGGGGCGCGGGCGGCGAGGACGAGGTGGACGGTGTGGACGTCGACGGGACCCCCCGCGTGCTCCACCTCGCGGCGCCCGTCGTGGACGGCCAGCAGGCCCTCGACCTCGCTGCCGTCGCCGAGGGTGCGCCGCAGCGCCGCCGCCGGGGTCTCCCCGTGGGCCAGCACCGTCCACGGCAGGGCCCCGTCGACGACCAGCAGGCGCCCGTCGACGACGACGGCCGCGTGCACGGCGACGCGCTGCAACCGCCTCACGCGGTGGCGCGCGGGGCTCGGCGAGCGCCCAGGTGGACCTGCGCGTAGCGGGTGTTCCTGCGCTCGGCGTAGAAGGAGAGGAAGGGGACCGTGCCCGCGAGCGCGGTCAGCACCATCCGACCCCACGACCAGCGCAGGCGGTTGCCGAGGTCGAAGGTCGTGATGAGGAGGAGGACGTAGAGCCAGCCGTGGGCGACGCCGACGACCTCGACGACGCCGCTGCCGCCCCCGAACCAGCCGAGGTACTTCTGCGGCATCCCCACCAGGACGAGGACGACGAGGCCGATGCCCGTCAGCCAGGCCATCACCCGGTAGCGCGTCAGCGCCGCCCGGACCTTGGGGACCGAACGCAGGCCACCGGCCGCTCCGTCAGCACTCACCGGGCACCACTCATGTCTCGTCCTCCGGAACCGTCCACCTGCTCGTCGTCCGAGCCGTCGCCGGCGTCGTCCTCCCCGGGATCATCCCCCACGTCCGCACGCTCGTCGCGCACGACCCGCACCCAGAGGACGACGGCGAAGAGGGCGAAGACCCACCACTGGGCGGCGTAGGCGAGGTTGCGCCAGTCCAGGCGCCGGGAGGCCTGCCCCGGGTCCTCGGCGGGGACGGGGCGCAGCCCCGCGGGCGGGGCGGCGTCGGTGACGTAGGCGTTGGCGACGGGGTAGTCGACGCGGTTGACCAGGTCGGCGGCGCTGACGATCCAGGTCTGCCCGGCGGGCAGGGCCGCGCTGGAGGGGGCGAGGTCGGAGCCCTCGGGGGGCTGGAGGGTGCCGGTGAGGTCGACGGGCCCGGCGGGCGGAGCGGGGGTGGTCCCGCCCCGGGGGACCCACCCGCGCACGACGGGCACGCCGGAGCCGTCGGGGAGGCGGACGACGCCGAGGGCCCAGGCGCCGACGGTCCCGTCCAGCTCGCGGCCGGGGACGAGGAGGTCCACGGCGGGGTCGTAGGTGCCGGCGACCCGGACGCGGCGGCCCACCTCGTCGGCGGACAGGACCGAGCGCGGTCCCGTCGCGCCGGCGTCGACGACCTCCTGCACGGCCACGACGGGGCGGGCGGCGGGGGGCTCGGTGACGACGACGTTGCCGCGCTGCCACTGCCAGACGCCGAGGACGGAGCAGGCCAGCGCCACGACCAGGGCCACCACGCCCAGCCCGGCGAGGCGGGCGTTCAGCGCGCGGTGGTCGTCTGGCACGCGGTCAGGCTACGGGCCCGGCCCGGCGGGGCGGTCAGGTCGTGCGCCCGAGCTGGTGGCGCCGGACCGTGAATCTGGTAGCGGTACTGCGCGGACGGCGGTAGCGCTTCTCGGCGCGGGGGCGGTCGGACCGCGGGGCGGCTCCGGGGTAGCGGGTGTCGGCTCCGACGAGGGGAGCCGCGACGGCCAGCACGAGGAGGAGGCCGAGGACGATCAGGAGGCTCACCGGGACCACCGACCGCTACCGGTCGCGGGGACGAAAGCGCTATTGTCTCTTCTCATGGACAACGGTAGCAGTGTGGAACGCGTCACCGCCACCCTCCGCGGGCTGGCCGCGGCCCTGCCCGCCGGGTCCAAGCTGCCGAGCAGCCGGCGCCTGGTGGGCGACCTCGGGGTGGGACCGGTCACCGTCCAGCGCGCCATCGACGCCCTCGTCGCCGACGGGACGGTGCTCACCCGCCCCGGCGCCGGCACGTTCGTGGCCCGCGCGACCCGCACCCAGACCGTCGACACCGACTGGCAGCGCGTCGCCCTCGGCGCCTCCCCCGTGCGGGCCGAGGGCGTCGTGTCGGCGCTCTCGATGCCCTCGCGCGACGTCCTGGACATGTCCCGCGGGTACCTGGACCTCACCCTGCAGCCCTCCTCGCGCCTGGCCGCCGCCACGGCCCGCGCCGCCCGCCGCCCCGAGGCGTGGTCGGTGCCGCCGGTGGCCGGCACCCCCGAGCTGCGGACGTGGTTCGCCCAGCAGCTCGGCGCCGACCGCGAGGACGTCCTCATCAGCCCCGGCGGGCAGGGCGCGCTCTCCACCGTGCTGCGCTCCATCGTGCCCGCGGGCAGTCCCGTGCTCGTCGCCGTGCCCAGCTACCCCGGCGCCATCGCCCTGCTGCGCAGCGCCGGCCTCGTGCCCATCCCCGTGCCCACCGACACCGACGGGGTGCGTCCGGAGCTGCTGGAGCGGGCCTTCGAGCAGACCGGCTCGCGCCTGCTCTACCTCCAGCCCACCTACGCCAACCCCGACGGCCACGTCCTCGCCGCCGACCGCCGCCGCCCGGTGCTGGAGATCGCCGCCCGGGCGGGGGCGTTCATCGTCGAGGACGACTTCGCCCGCTGGCTCGGGCACGGCCCCACCCCGCCGCCCTCGCTGCTGCGCGACGACACCGACGGGCGCGTCATCACCGTGAACTCCCTCAGCAAGGCCGCCGGACCCAGCCTGCGGATCGGCTGCGTCGTCGCGCGGGGGCCGGTGGCGCAGCGCATCGCGGGCCTGCAGGTGGTGGACCACCTCATCGTGGCCCGCCCCCTGCAGGAGGCCGCGGTGGAGCTGGTCACCGGGGCGGGGTGGAACGCGCACCTGCGCTCGCTCTCGGCCGCCCTCAACGCCCGCGCCGCCCGGCTGGTGACGGCGCTGAACCGGGAACTGCCCGACTGCACCTTCACCCGGCCCCGCGGCGGGTTCTCGCTCTGGCTGCGCCTGCCCCGGGGCACCGACGACGTCGAGCTGGCCCGCCGCGCCCTGGACCGGGGCCTGGCCGTGGGCCCGGGCCGCAACTACGCGGTGGCCGAGGAGGACGCCGCCCACCTGCGGCTGTGCTTCGCCGCCCTCCCGGAGCAGCACGTCGACGCCGCCGTGCGGATCCTGGCGGACTCCTTCTGAGCCCCTCCCCCGTCGTCTCGCCGCCACCGGGGTGGACGCGCGATGATGGTCCCGGCACCGGGACCGTCCCGGCGGACGGCGGGAGGCGCGTGACCGGGCGGGAACTGCTGGACGTCCTGGAGAACATGCCCGTGGGCTACCTCGGCCTGGACCGCGACTGGCGGATCACCCACGTCAACGTCGAGGGCGAGCGCGTCGCCGGCACCCCCCGCGAGGAGCTCGTCGGCCGCTCGCTGTGGGAGGCGTTCCCCGCCACCGTCGGCACCGGCTTCGAGGACAACTACCGCCACGCCGTGCGGGAAGGGGTCGACGTCGTCTTCGACGCCCACTACCCCTCCCCGCTCGACGTCTGGCTGGAGGTGCGCGCGGTCCCCGACGAGGACGGGCTGGCCCTGTACTTCGTCGACGTCACCGAGCGCCGGCGCGCGCAGGACGCGCGCGACGCCGCCGCCGGCCGGTTGCAGCGGGTCGCCCGGTTCGCCCTCGCCCTCAGCGGGGTGGAGACCATCGCCGACCTGGTGCGGACCGTCGCCGAGGACGGGCTCGACGAGCTCGGCTGCAACGGCGGCGCGGTGGCCCTCTTCGACCCCGCCGACGACCAGGTGCTGCTCTCCCACGTCGCCTCCAGCTACGGCGGCGCCGCCCAGGCCTCCTACGGGCGCCTGCCCCTCTCGGCGGACCTGCCCGTCGCGCACGCCGCCCGCACCGGGCGCCCGGTCCTGCTGCTGGACCGCGAGGCCTGCCTGGCCTTCTCCCCCGGGATGGCGCAGGTGCTGCGGCTGACCGGGTCCGAGGCCTTCGCCAGCCTGCCCCTGCGCTCGGGGGGACGGGTCGTCGGCGTGGTGACCGCGGGCTGGGCCACCGCCCAGCCCTACGACGACGACCAGCTCGTCCTGCTGGAGACCTTCGCCGCGCAGTGCGCGCCCGTGCTGGCCCGCCTGCAGTCCCTGGAGTCCGAGCGCGCCGCCGCCGGCCGGGTCGCGGGGATGTCGCTGGCCCTGCAGCGCTCCCTGCTCACCGACCTCCCCCGGCCCGCGGGCCTGGAACTGGCCGCGCGCTACGTCCCCGCCGCCGACGAGGCCCAGGTCGGGGGCGACTGGTACGACGCGTTCACCGTTCCCGGCGGCTCCACGCTGCTCGTCGTGGGCGACGTCAGCGGCCACGACCGGACCGCCGCCGTGCAGATGGCCCAGCTGCGCAACGTGCTGCGCGGCACCGCGCACGCCGTCGTCGAGCCGCCGGCGGCGATCCTGCGGGCCCTGGACCGGGCGCTGGAGGACCTGGCCGTGGGGGCGCTGGCCACCACCGTCCTGGCCCGGATCGACCGCAGCCTTGACGACAGTGACGGCGCGGGCTCCCCCTCGACGCTGCGGTGGTCCAACGCCGGGCACCCGCCGCCGCTGGTGCTGCACCCCGACGGGCGCGCGGAACTGCTCGCCCGCCCCAGCGACCTGCTGCTGGGCCTCGGCCTGGACACCGAGCGCCAGGACCACGCCTGCGCCCTGCCCGCCGGGGCGACGGTGCTGCTCTACACCGACGGCCTCGTCGAGCGGCGCGGCGAGGACCTCGACCTCGGGCTGCAGCGGCTGGCCGGGACGGCCGCCTCGCTGGCCCACCTGGGCGTGCAGGAACTCTGCGACGAGCTCCTGCACCGCCTGGCCGAGGACAGCGAGGACGACGTCGCGCTGCTCGCCGTGCGGGTCCTGGACGGCCCGCGCCCCGCGCCCTGAGGCGCAGGGCGGGCGCGGGCTCAGCCCCGCGGGCCCCTCACTCCCACTCGATGGTGCCCGGCGGCTTGCTCGTGACGTCGAGGACCACGCGGTTGACCTCGGGGACCTCGTTGGTGATGCGGGTGGAGATCCTCGCCAGCACGTCGTAGGGCAGGCGCGTCCAGTCCGCGGTCATGGCGTCCTCCGAGGACACCGGGCGCAGCACGACCGGGTGGCCGTAGGTGCGCCCGTCGCCCTGCACGCCCACCGAGCGGACGTCGGCGAGCAGCACGACCGGGCACTGCCAGATGTCGCGGTCCAGGCCCGCGGCGGTGAGCTCGGCGCGCGCGATGGCGTCGGCCGCGCGCAGGATCTCCAGGCGCTCGGGGGTGACCGCACCGACGATGCGGATGGCCAGGCCCGGACCCGGGAACGGCTGGCGGTAGACCATCGCCTCGGGCAGCCCGAGCTGCACGCCCACGGCGCGGACCTCGTCCTTGAACAGCGCGCGCAGCGGTTCGACGAGCTCGAAGGCGAGGTCGTCGGGCAGCCCGCCGACGTTGTGGTGGCTCTTGATCGTCGCCGCGCCGGTGCCGCCGCCGGACTCCACGACGTCGGGGTACAGGGTCCCCTGGACGAGGAACCTCACCTCGCCGCCGTCGGTGCCCTCCTTGGCGACGACGTCGCGCGCGGCCTGCTCGAAGACGCGGATGAACTCGCGGCCGATGATCTTCCGCTTCTGCTCCGGGTCGCTGACCCCGTCGAGGGCGTCGGCGAAGCGCTGCACGGCGTCGACGACGTGCAGCTTGACGCCGGTCGCGGCGACGAAGTCCTTCTCGACCTGCTCGGCCTCCCCGGCGCGCAGCAGGCCGTGGTCGACGAAGACGCAGGTGAGCTGGTCGCCCACCGCGCGCTGCACCAGGGCCCCGGCCACCGCGGAGTCGACCCCGCCGGAGAGGGCGCAGATGACCTTGCCGTCGCCGATCTGGGCCTTGATCCGCGCGACCTGCTCCTCGATGACGTTGCCGGTCGTCCAGTCCGGGTCGATGCCCGCGCCGTGGCGCAGGAAGTTCACCAGGACGTCCTGGCCGTGGGTGGAGTGCTTGACCTCCGGGTGCCACTGCACGCCGTAGAGGCGGCGCTCGTCGTCCTCGAAGGCCGCGACGGGCGTGCCGTCGGTGGAGGCGGTGACGCGGAAGCCCTCCGGGGCGCGGGACACGCTGTCCCCGTGCGACATCCACACCGGCTGCTCGGCCGGCTGGTCGCGCAGCAGGGTGGACTCCGCGGCGTTCGGCAGCGCCGCCGCCGTCCCGCCGTACTCGCGCTGGCCGGTGCGGGCGACCTCCCCGCCCAGCGCCTTGGCCATGGCCTGGAACCCGTAGCAGATGCCCAGGACGGGGACCCCGGCCTCGAACAGCGCCGGGTCGACCTGCGGGGCGCCCTCGGCGTACACGCTGGACGGGCCGCCGGAGAGGATCACCGCGGCGGGGTCCTTGGCCAGGATCTCCGCCACCGGCGTGGAGCTGGGGACGATCTCCGAGTACGTGTCGGCCTCGCGGACCCGGCGCGCGATGAGCTGCGCGTACTGGGCCCCGTAGTCGACGACGAGCACGGGGCGGTGCGCGCGTTCGGCCTCCACCTCGGCGGGCCGGGTGTCGGGGGTGGTCTCAACCTGGGTCTCGGGCGCGTCCGGCGTCACCACCCAAGGGTAGCCGGGAGCGACGGGGCCGACGGCAAACCTGTGGGCACCGGTGCCGGAAGCCGGTTACCGTCGTCCCTCGTGCGCTCTCTCCCCCTGAGCGATCCCGGCACCCCCGACGTCACCTCCCCCCTGCGCTTCCTGCTGCGCACGGCCGCCCAGCAGTGGCGGCCCATGGTGGTCGGCTCCGCGATCGGGACCGTCTGGATGCTGTCGCAGGCCGTGCTGCCCGCGGCCATCGGCCGCGCCGTCGACCTCGGCGTCGTCGCCGGGGACGCCGGCGCCCTCACCCGGTGGTCCCTCGTCGTCCTCGCCCTCGCCGTCGTCACCGCGACGGCCGCGGTCCTGCGCCACCGCTTCGGGGTGACGAACTGGCTCACCGCCTGCTTCCGCACCCTGCAGCAGGTCGGGCGGCACAGCGCCCGCGCCGGGACCGCGGTCACCCGCGAGCTCCCGCAGGGCGAGGTCCTCGCCTCCATCGCCTCCGACGGCCCGCGCCTGGCCGACGCCTTCGACGTCACCCAGCGGGCCGTGGCCTCGGTCGCGGCGGTGGCCGTGGTGGCCGTCCTGGTGCTGCGGACCTCGGTGCCCCTGGGCCTGGTCGTCCTCGTCGGGGTGCCGCTGGTGATGGCGGTGCTGCTGTTCGTGCTGAAGCCGCTGCAGGCGCGCCAGCGCCTGCACCGCAAGCTGTCGGGCGAGCTGACCTCCATCGGCACCGACACCGTGCGGGGGCTGCGGATCCTGCGCGGCATCGGCGGCGAGGAGGTCTTCCTCGGCCGCTACCGCGCCAAGAGCCAGCAGGTGCGCGCCGCCGGGGTCCGGGTGGCGACCTGGGAGTCGGCGCTGGAGGCGCTGCAGGTCCTCGTCCCGGGCCTGCTGGTGGCCGCCCTGGTGTGGGCCGGGGCCCGGGCCGCGGTCCGCGGGGAGATCACCGCCGGCGACCTCGTCGCCCTCTACGGCTACGCGGCCTTCCTCACCTCCCCGCTGCGGATGCTGGTGGAGGCCGCCGACAAGTACGTCCGCGCCCTCGTCGCCGCCCGGCGCCTCACCACCCTGCTCGAGGTGCCGCCCGCGGTCACCGACGACGGGCGCGCGAGCAGCCCCGGCGGCGACCTCGCCGACCCCGACTCCGGCGTGGTCGTCCCCGCCGGCGGGCTGACGGCCCTCGTCTGCGACCCGCCCGAGGACGCCGCCGAGCTGGCGCGGCGCCTCACCCGCTTCGACGACGCCACCCGCGCCACCTTCGGCGGGGTCGCCCTGCGCGACCTGCCGGTCGCCGAGGTCCGCCGCCGCGTGCTGCTGGCCGAGGACGACGCGCAGCTGTTCAGCGGCACCCTGCGCGAGCAGGTCGACCCCGAGGCCCGCCACGGCGACGCCGAGGTGCTGGAGGTCCTGCGGGTCGCCGACGCCCTCGACGTCCTCGAGGCCGTCGACGGCGGGCTGGCCGCCACCGTCACCGAGCGCGGCCGCTCGCTGTCGGGGGGCCAGCGCCAGCGCCTGGCCCTGGCCCGGGTGCTGCTGCGCGAGCCCGAGGCCCTCGTCCTCGTCGAACCCACCAGCGCCGTCGACGCCCACACCGAGGCCCGCATCGCCCACCGGCTCCGGACGGCCCGGGCCGGGCGCACGACCGTCGTCGCCACGGCCAGCCCGCTCGTCCTGCCCCTGGTCGACTCGGTCTGCTGGGTGCGCGCGGGGCGCCTGGTGGCCCGCGGCCGCCACGGCGACCTGCTGGCCACCGACCCCGACTACCGCCGCTACGTGACCCGCGACGCGACGCTGCCGCCCCCGCGGCGGCCCGTCGCCCTGGAGGAGGAGACGGCGTGAGCGCCCGCACCACCCTGCCCGTGGCGGACCGGGCGCACGTCCTGCGCGACGTCCGGCGGCTGCTGCGCGAGCACCGCGGCCCCGGGCTGCGGATGCTGGCCCTGCACACCGTCGCCGCCCTCGTCGGCCTGGTCGGGCCGTTCCTGCTGGGCCGCCTCGTCGACGACGTCGTGCGGGCGGTGCGCGAGGGCACCGCGCTGGCGCGGGTCAGCGACCGCATCGACACCGCCGTGGCCGTTCTCGTCGTGGCCGTCCTCGCCCAGGCCGTCCTGGCCCGCCTGGCCCGGAAGCGCTCCCTCGTGCTGGCCGAGGGGGTCTTCGCGCAGCTGCGCGAGGAGTTCCTCACCCGCGCCACCGCGCTGCCGCTGTCGGTGGTGGAGCAGGCCGGGACCGGCGACCTCGTCTCGCGCACCACCAACGACGTGGACGCGCTGAGCTACACCGTGCGCTACGGCGCCCCGGCGATCCTCGTCGCCGCCATCACCTCCGCCCTCACCGTCGTCGCCGCCGTGGTCTCCGGGCCCCTGGTGGCGCTGGCGATCCTCGCCGGCGTCCCGGGCCTGTGGATCGCGACCCGCTGGTACCTGCGCCGCGCACCGCAGGGCTACGCCGCCGAGCGCGCCGAGTGGGGCCGGATCTCCACGACCCTGGGCGAGAACGTCGAGAACGTCCGCACCGTGGAGGCCCTGGGCCTGGCCGAGCACCGCGTCCGCCTCGTCGACGACGTCATCGGCGAGACCGTCCGGCGCGAGCGGTACACGCTGGGGCTGCGGACCGTGTGGTTCCCCACCATCGAGATGTCCTACCTGCTGCCCGTGGTCGTCGCCCTGCTGTGGGGCGGGTTCCTGGTCCGCCACGACCTGCAGACCGTCGGGCAGGTCACCACGGTCGTCCTCTACCTGCGCCAGCTCGTCGGGCCGATCAACGAGCTGCTGGCCTGGTGGGACGAGCTGCAGGTGGGGCAGGCCTCCTTCGCCCGCGTCGTGGGCCTGGCCGCCGTCGCGGCCGACCGGGTCGAGAGCGACGCCCGCCCCGTCCACGACGAAGTCGCCGCCGAGGGGGTGGGCTTCGAGTACAGCGCGGGCCGTCCCGTGCTGCACGGGGTCTCCCTCGCCCTGGAACCCGGCGAGCGCCTCGCCGTGGTCGGGCCCACCGGGGCGGGGAAGTCGACGCTGGGCCGGTTGCTGGCCGGGATCAACCCGCCCACCTCCGGGTCGGTGCGGGTCGGCGGGGCCGAGGTCACCGGGCTGCCGCTGGACGAGCTGCGCTCGCGGATCGCCCTGGTCACCCAGGAGCGGCACGTCTTCGCCGCCACCCTGCGCGACAACGTCGCCCTGGCCGCGCCGGGAGCCCCGGACGCCGCCGTCGAGGAGGCGCTGGAGGCCGTGGACGCCCTCGGCTGGGTGCGGGCGCTGCCCGGGGGGCTGGACACCCCGGTCGGGGAGAGCGGGCTGACGCTGTCGGCCGCGCAGGCCCAGCAGGTCGCGCTGGCCCGCCTGGTGCTGGCCGACCCGCACACCCTCGTCCTGGACGAGGCGACGTCGCTGCTGGACCCCAACGCCGCCCGGCACCTGGAACGCTCCCTCGCCGCGGTGCTCGAGGGCCGCACGACGGTCGCCATCGCCCACCGCCTGCACACCGCCC
This sequence comes from Kineococcus radiotolerans SRS30216 = ATCC BAA-149, assembly GCF_000017305.1. GTDB lineage: Bacteria > Actinomycetota > Actinomycetes > Actinomycetales > Kineococcaceae > Kineococcus > Kineococcus radiotolerans. The sequence continues at coordinate 1,541,243 of NC_009664.2, forward strand.
ACGACGCCGACCGGATCGCCGTCGTGGAGGGCGGGCGGATCACCGAGCTCGGCACCCACGACGAGCTCGTGGACGCCGGCGGCCCCTACGCCGACCTCTGGCGCAGCTGGCACGGGGAACCCTGACCGGCCGCGCACGGAACGGCCGCGCACGGGACGGCCGCGCACGGAACGGCCGCGCATGGAACGGCCCGCACGGGGCAGGGAGGAGGAGGACCCCGCCGTCGCGACCCCACCAGGAGCCCCCGTGCCCGACACCACCGCCCGCCCCTTCGCCGTCGTCACCGGCGCCTCCACCGGCATCGGCCGGGAACTGGCCGCGCAGTTCACCGCCGGCGGGTACGACGTCCTCGTCGCCGCCGAGGACGACCGGATCCACGACGTCCCCGCCGCGCTGAGCGCGGTGAGCCCCGACGCGCGCGCCGAGGCCGTCCAGGTCGACCTCGCCGTGCCCGGCGGGGTGGAGCGGCTGTGGGCGGCGGCGACCGCGGGCGGCCGGGTCGTGGACGCGGTCGCCCTGCACGCCGGCGTCGGGGTCGGCGGGGAGTTCACCACGACCCCCCTCGCCGACGAGGAGCGGATGATCGCCCTCAACGTCGTCTCGGTGGTGCACCTGGCCAAGCTGGCCGCGACGGACATGGCCGCCCGCGGCGAGGGGCGCCTGCTCTTCACCTCCTCGCTGGCGGCGCGCGTGCCCGCGCCGTACCAGGCCGTCTACGGGGCCACCAAGGCCTTCGTCCAGTCCCTGGCCCAGTCGCTGCGGCAGGAGCTGGAGCAGCGCGGCGTCGTGGTGACCGCGTTCCTGCCCGGCCCCACCGACACCGAGTTCTTCGACCGCGCCGGGATGCAGGACACCGCGATGGCGCAGACCTCGGCCAAGGACGACCCGGCCACGGTGGCCGAGCAGGCGTTCGCGGCGTTCCGCAAGGGGCGCGACCACGTCGTCACGGGGTCGCTGGGGACGAAGGTGCAGGGCGCGGTGGCCAACGTGCTGCCCAACGCCCCCCTGGCCAAGGGGCAGGGGAAGCTCGCCGCCCCGGGCTCCGGGGAGTAGCCGGGCCCCTCCCGCGGTTACGCTGGAGGTACACACCCAGGGTTCCGGTGCGTCAGAGGCGGGGGGGCGCACCCACGACGCTGGAGCCTACCCGTGACGACCTCCCCCTCCGTCTCCCTGCGCTCGCGCTACGCGCGGCTGCCCGAGCTCGCCGGGCGCGCGTACCTGCCGACGACCGCCCTGGGACGGCTGCCCATCACGATGGTGCCGCTGGCGATCCTCGCCCTGGTCACCTCCACCAGCGGCTCGGTGGCCGTCGGCGGGTCCGCGAGCGCCGCCGCCGCCGTCGGCGAGGCGGTCGGGGTGCCCGTCGTCGGCTGGTTCGCCGACCGCCGCGGGCAGCGGGCGGTGCTGCTCGCCGTCGTCGCGCTGCACCTGGCGGCGCTGGTGGGCTTGTTCGCGGCGCTGGACGGCGCCTCCGCCGCCACCGTCCTCGCCGCCGCGGCGGCCGTGGGCCTGACCCTGCCCTCGGTCGGGGGGTTCTCCCGCGCCCGGTGGCTGCGGATGACCACCGCCGAGGACGAGCGGTCCACGGCCTTCGCCTTCGAGGGGACCGTCGACGAGGCGGCCTTCATCCTCGGCCCGGCGCTGGTCGGGATCATCGGGGTGGCGGTCAGCCCCGCGGCGGCGCTGCTCAGCACCGCCGCCCTCACCACGGTGTTCGTCACCGCGTTCGCGCTGCACCCCAGCCACCGCGTCACCGGGGCGGTGCGCGCCGCCGGCGCCGGTCCCGTCCCCCCGCTGCCGGGGATCGTGGTCGTCCCGGTGCTGGGGATGCTCGCCATGGGGGCGGTCTTCGGCGCGACGCAGACCGGCGTCACGGCCGCGGCCGAGGCGATCGGCTCGGCCTCGCTGGGTTCCCTGGTCTACGCCGTGTCGGCGATCGGGTCCACGGCGACGACGATCTGCCTGGTGCTGCTGCCGGACCGCTTCGGGCTGCGCTCGCGCTGGGTGGCCTGCGCCCTCGGGCTGCTCGTCGGCGCGGGCCTGATGGCCGCGACGGCGACCTCGCTGCTCCCGCTGACCGTCGCCGTCCTCGTGGCGGGCCTGTTCATCGGGCCGACGCTGGTGACGGTGAACACCATCGCCGCGACGCTGGTGGCCGCCGAGCGCGGGGCGCTGCTGATGGCGCTGCTGAACTCCGGCGTGGTGCTCGGCGTCGCCACCGGCGCCGCCCTCGGCGGGGCGCTGGCCGAGCACTTCGGGCCCGCGTCGGGTTTCGCGGTGGTCGGGGCGGCGGCCGCGCTGCTGCTGGCGCTCGCCCCGCTCGCGCCGGTCAGGCGTGCAGTTCCCTGAAGTCCACCCCGGTCCACTCCACCGAGCGGGCCCACAACCAGGCGGCGTCGGCGGTGTCGTAGGCCGCGGCGTTCGCCTGGACCTGGACGGGGAAACCGCGCCACTCCTTGCGGCCGCCGGGACCGAAGTACTCCCCGCCCACCACGGCGGGGTCGGTCGCGGCCCGCAGCAGCGGCCACGCCCCCTGGGCGGGGGGCTGGCCCACGGCCCGGCTCAGCGCCGTCCCCAGCGGGGCGCCGACGCGGCCGGGCGCCAGGGGCGTGTTCTTCCACAGGTTCGTGTCCGACAAGCCCGGGTGGGCGGCGGTGGACACGATCCCGGCGCCGACGGCGGCGGCGCGCCGCTGCAGCTCGAAGGCGAACAGCAGGTTCGAGAGCTTGGACTGCCCGTAGGCCAGCCACTTCTGGTACGAGCGCTCGCTCTGGTAGTTCTGCCGGTTCAGCCGGCCGAACTTGTGGGCGACGCTGGCGACGCTGACGACCCGCGCTCCCCCGCCGGTCAGCAGGGCCGGCAGCAGCAGGCCGGTGAACGCGAAGTGGCCCAGGTGGTTCGTCCCGACCTGGGTCTCGAAACCGTCCACGGTGCGCCCGAACGGGGGCGCCATGACGCCGGCGTTGTTGACCAGGACGTCGATGCCGGAGCGGCGGTGCAGCACGTCCCCGGCGGCGCGGCGCACGCTGGCCAGGTCGGCGACGTCGAGGGGGATCACCTCGACCGTCGGCTCCACCCCGGAGTCGCGCACCGCGGCGGTCAGCTCGGCCACGGCGGCGCGGCCGCGCTCGGCGTTGCGGCAGGCCAGCAGCACGTCCGCCCCGCGGCGGGCGAACTCCGTCGCGACTTGGAGGCCGAGCCCGGAGTTCGCGCCGGTGACCAGCACCGTGCGCCCCTCCTGCCGGCCCATCGCGTCGGGCGTCCAGGGGGTCGTGTCCTGCTGCGGCACGCGCGGTCCGATCGTCAGGCGGGCTGGTACGGGGAGACGACGACCTCGATGCGCTGGAACTCCTTGAGGTCGGAGTAGCCCGTCGTGGCCATCGAGCGGCGCAGCGCGCCCATGAGGTTCGTCGTGCCGTCCGCGGCGCGGCCGGGGCCCTCGAGGATCTCGGCCAGCGGGGCGGCGGTGCCGACCCGGACGCGCTCCCCGCGGGGCAGGACGGAGTGGTGGGCCTCGGGACCCCAGTGCCAGCCGCGACCGGGCGCCTCGGTGGCGCGGGCCAGCGACGCCCCGAGCATGACGGCGTCGGCCCCGCAGGCGATCGCCTTGACGATGTCGCCGGAGGTCCCGACCCCGCCGTCGGCGATGACGTGGACGTAGCGGCCGCCGGACTCGTCCATGTAGTCCCGGCGGGCGGCCGCGACGTCGGCGACGGCGCTGGCCATCGGGGCGTGGATGCCCAGCACGGTGCGGGTGGTGTGGGCCGCTCCCCCGCCGAAGCCGACGAGGACCCCGGCGGCGCCGGTGCGCATGAGGTGCAGGGCCGCGGTGTAGCCGGCCGCCCCGCCGACGACGACGGGGACGTCGAGCTCGTAGATGAACCGCTTGAGGTTCAGCGGTTCGCTGCGCCCGGAGACGTGCTCGGCGGACACCGTCGTGCCGCGGATGACGAACAGGTCCACGCCGGCGTCGACGACGACCTTCCAGAACTCGTTGGTCCGCTGCGGGGAGAGCGCCCCGGCGACGGTGACGCCCGCGGCGCGGACCTCCGCGAGCCGGCTGGTGATGAGCTCGGCCTTGACGGGTTCGGCGTACATCTCCTGCATGCGCGGGATCGCGACGACCGGGTCCAGGGCGGCGATCTCGGCCAGCAGCGGTTCCGGGTCCTCGTAGCGGGTCCAGAGGCCCTCGAGGTCGAGGACGCCGAGGCCCCCGAGCTTGCCCATGAGGACGGCCGTGGCCGGGGAGGCGACGGAGTCCATCGGCGCGCTCATCACGGGGATGTCGAAGTGGTACGCGTCGATCTGCCACGCCGTGGAGACGTCCTCGGGGTCCCGCGTCCGCCGGCTCGGGACGACGGCGATGTCGTCGAAGCTGTAGGCGCGTCGCCCCCGCTTGCCGCGGCCGATCTCGATCTCCTGCACGCGGACAGGCTACCCGCTGCGGGCCCCGCGACCGTCCGTCGCGGGGCCCGGCAGCGCGGCGGGACCCCTCAGCGGCCGCTGTAGTTCGGCGCCTCGACGGTCATCTGGATGTCGTGGGGGTGCGACTCCTTCAACCCGGCCGGGGTGATCCGGACGAAGTTCCCGACCTGCTGCAGCTGCGGGACGGTGCGCGCCCCGGCGTAGAACATCGACTGCCGCAGACCGCCGACGAGCTGGTGGGCGACCGCCGAGAGCGGCCCGCGGTAGGGCACCTGGCCCTCGACGCCCTCGGGGACGAACCGGTCGTCGGAGGCGACGTCGTTCTGGAAGTAGCGGTCCTTGGAGAACGACCGCCCGCCCTGGCGGGTCTGCTGGGCCCCCAGGGACCCCATGCCGCGGTAGCTCTTGAACTGCTTGCCGTTGATGAAGACCAGGTCCCCGGGGCTCTCGTCGCACCCGGCGAGCAGGGAACCCAGCATCACGGTGTCCGCCCCGGCCACGAGGGCCTTGGCGATGTCGCCGGAGTACTGCAGACCGCCGTCGCCGATGACCGGGACCCCGGCGCGCTTGGCGGCCTTGGCGGCCTCGTGGATGGCGGTGACCTGCGGGACCCCGACCCCGGCGACGACGCGGGTCGTGCAGATCGAGCCCGGTCCCACGCCGACCTTGATGCCGTCCGCGCCGGCGTCGACGAGGGCCTGGGCCGCGGCGCGGGTCGCGACGTTGCCGCCGACGACGTCGACGTGCGCGGCCGCGCTGTCGCCCTTGAGCCGGGAGATCATCTCCAGCACGGCCTGGGAGTGCCCGTGCGCCATGTCCACGACGAGGACGTCCACCCCGGCGTCGACGAGGCCCATCGCCCGCTTCCAGGCGTCCTCGAAGATCCCGATCGCGGCCGCGACCCGCAGCCGCCCGTCGTCGTCCTTGGTGGCCAGCGGGTACTGCTCGGACTTCACGTAGTCCTTCACCGTGATCAGCCCGGTGAGGCGGTTCTCGGCGTCGACGATCGGCAGCTTCTCGATCTTGTGCTGGCGCAGCAGCTGCATGGCGTCGTCAGTGGAGATGCCGACCGGCGCGGTGACCAGCGGGGCCTTGGTCATGACGTCGCGCACGGGGCGGGAGAAGTCGCTCTCGAAGCGCAGGTCGCGGTTGGTGACGATCCCCACGAGGCGGCCGTCGGCGTCCACCACGGGCACCCCGGAGATCCGGTAGCGCCCGCAGAGGACGTCCACGTCGGCCAGCGTGGCGTCCGGGGTGGTGGTCACGGGCTGGGTGACCATGCCCGACTCGGACCGCTTCACGAGGTCGACCTGGGCGGCCTGCTCCTCGGCGGACAGGTTGCGGTGCAGCACGCCGAGGCCGCCCTGGCGGGCCATCGCGATGGCCATCCGGGACTCGGTGACGGTGTCCATCGCCGAGCTCAGCAGCGGGATCCGCAGGCTGACGCGCTTGGAGACCCGCGTCGAGGTGTCCACCTCGGAGGGGATGACGTCGGACTCGCCCGGCAGCAGCAGGACGTCGTCGTAGGTCAGACCCACGAACCCGAAGGGGTCGTGGTGCTCGGCAGGGGCATCGAACGAAGGGGTGTCCTCGGACCGCACGCTCACCCCCCGATGCTACGACCCGGCGGCGGCCCCGGGGGACGCGTCCGCGGCCGCGGAGGACTCGTCCGCGGTCCCCGGGGTCGGCTCCGGCCCCGCGCTGGGCGAGGGTTCGGGCACCGGCAGCGTCGGGGTGACCACGTCGCCCGGGTCCCCCGGCTCCGGCTGCGTCGGCGTCTCCACCGGCGTCTCCGGGGCGGGGGGGACCTCGGGCTCGCCCGGGGTCGCAGGGGGCTCCGTCGGCTCCGTCGGCTCCGCGGGCCCGGTCGTCGGCTCCGCCGGGCTCCCGGGTGCGGGGTCCGTCGGCGGCGGGACCGGGGTGTCGGTCGGCTCCGCCGGCGGGGCCGGGGTGCCGCCGGGTCCGGGGGCCGGGGACCCGGTGCCGCCCGGGGCGGCCGGGGGCGACGCGGGCGAACCCGTCGACGGCTGGCCGCCGACCGGGGCCGACGGGACGACGGGGACGGTGGTGCCCGGGCGTCCCGGGGTCGCTGCTCCCGTGGGGACGCCCGTGGGGGGCACCGGGACGACCGGGGCCGCGGGGGTCGTCGGGACCGACGGGACCGACGGGTTCGTCGTCGGGGCGGCGGTGGGCTCCTCGGCGCGGTCGGGGCGCTGCGGGACGACCCAGGTCGGGGAGGGCGACGCCGTCGGCGTCGCCGTCGCGGTGGCCGCCTTGACGACCTGGCCCAGCAGCGAGTCCGCGGGGGTGGGGGTGGGGGCGGCCGAGGGACCGTCCACCGGGCCCGCGGCGACGGGGGTGTCGGGACCGGGGTCGCGCAGCTCGGCGAGGGTGGTCGCCACGGACAGGGCGACGTCCTCGTCGACGACGTCGGACCCGTCGAGCTGCTCGGCCAGGTTCTCCACGCGGGCCAGGGCCGTGTCGCGGTCGCCGGCGCTGAACTCCTTCTGCGCCTGGGCGAGCTCGCGCTGCACCCGCTCCTCGGGGGTCCCGCCGAAGGCGCGGAACACCGTGTCGGGGAACCAGCCGGGCAGCTGGAGGGTCGCCGAGGCGGCGACCCCGCTCTCGGCCCCGGTGATCGACCCCGCGCCGGTGGCCGCCGCCGCGGCGGTGCCGCCGAGCAGGGCGAGCGCGGCCGCGGCGGCCGCGGTGCCCCGGCCCAGGCGCAGCAGGGTGCGCCGCGAGGCCGTGAGCACGCGCGGGGGGGCCGGCGCGGTCTCGGGCGGCGCCTGGTCCAGGGCCGCCAGGTCGGGGATCTGCACGGGGCGGACGCCCGCAGTCTCGGGGTCGGCGTGCAGGGCGTAGGAGTCCAGCAGCCGGGCGACGGCGTCGCGCAGGTCGGACTCGGTGGCGTCGTGCTGGCCCAGCCGGTCCAGCAGGGCGTCGGTGGCCAGCAGGTCGGGCAGCGAGACCGCGCCGGAGCGCTCCTCGCCGGCGCGGGCCTCGCGCAGGTGCCCGTCGCGCAGGTGCCCGTCGCGCAGGTGGCCGTCGCGCAGGTGGCCGTCGCGCAGGTGCCCGTCGCGCAGGTGGCCGTCGCGCAGGTGCCCGGCGGTGGTCTCGTCCGCGTCGCGGGGCCCGGAGCCCGGGCGTTCGTCGTCGTTCACGGCGCCACCTGCAGGGAGACGTCCTCGGCGGCGGTCTTCCGCAGCTTCTGCATCGCCCGGTGCTGGGCGACGCGCACGGCCCCGGCGGTCATGTCGAGGGCCCGGCCGGTCTCCTCGGCGGACATGCCCGCGCCCACCCGCAGCGTGATGATCTCGCGCAGCTTGGGCGGCAGGGTGTCCAGCAGCCGGCCGACGGTCTCGGCGTCGAAGGTGTCCAGGGCGAGCTGCTCGGGACCCGGTTCGGTGGTCGCGGCGTCCGGGACGGCCTCGGTCGGCACCGGGGCGCGGTAGGAGGCCCGCTGGGCGTCGGCCACCTTGTTGGCCGCGATGCGGTACACGAACGCCTCGAAGGGGCGCCCGGTGTCCTTGTAGCGAGGCAGGGCCGTCAACACGGCGATGCAGACCTCCTGTGCCGCGTCTTCGGCGGCGTGATCAGCTCCGGGCAGTCGCCCGAGCTTGGCCCGGCAGTATCGGTGGACGAGGCGGCGCACCGCGGCCAGGAGGTCGGCGACGGCGCTCTGATCCCCCGTCAGCGCGCGCGTCGCCAGTTCCTGGAGCCCCCCGGCATCCGTCCTGTCCATCGGCCGGGAACGGCCCGGTGTTACACCCGGAGCGGGGCGGGTCGCCCCGTCGTGCTCGGGGCGGGCGAGCTCCCCCGCGGGGTCGCCGGGGAACTCCACGCGCGGGAGGTCGGGCACGACGGCGGCACCGACGTCACGCCGTACGGCGTCCGCGTCGGGCCGACCGCCGGCCTCGTCGCCCCCTGGGCTCACGCACCTACCGTACGAGACCCCAGCGGAATCCCACAGCCACCGCCTGAGCGCGGTCGGCGGCCTCCAGCTTGCGGAACAGCCGGCGCGCGTGCGTCTTGACGGTGTCCTCGGACAGGAACAGCTCCCGGCCGATCTCGGCGTTGCTGCGCCCGCGGCTCATGCCGACGAGCACCTGCTGCTCGCGCTCGGTCAGGACGGGCGCGCGGCCGGTGAGCACCGCTCGCGTGCGGTTGCCGCCGCGGCGGCGGCTGACGTCCTGCAGCGCCTGGAGCACCGCGGTGGCGAGCTCCTCGCGCGAGACGTCCTTGACGAGGTACCCGCGGGCGCCGGAGGCGACCGCGCGGGCCACCCCGTCGCCGTCCTCGGCCATCGTGGCCATGAGGACGTTCGCCTCGGGGTGGCGGGCGAGCAGCCGGCGCGCGGCCTCGACCCCACCGATCCCGGGCATCCGGACGTCCATGATCACGAGCGAGGGCCGCTCGACGGGCCAGCGCTGGAGCGCCTCCTCGCCCGAGGCCGCACCCACGACGCGGGTCACGCCCGGGACGGCGGCCACCATGCGTCGCATCGCTTCGCGCGCCAGCGGAAGGTCATCGCAGACCAGTACCGTTGCCACCACAAACCTCTTCCCTGTGTGGGTGGAGCGTGGCCGTCCGTGGCCTCGCTGGGTCGCACGTCGGGTGCGCCACACAGGGAGTGTCGGCACGCGGGGCCTACCACCTGAGCGCCGCGGTGGGGCCGGAACGGGAAGACCGGCGTTCAGGCCGTGACCGCGGCCACGCACCGGGCGACGGCGTCGGCCAGGCCGCTCGCGGGCTCGGCCCCGGGCAGGCGGTCCCGCACGGCGGGGCTCCACCCCTCCCCCACGAGCACGAGCAGGGGCGCGGGCCGGACCCGGGCCAGGGCGGCGAGGTCCTCCACGACGCCGTCGGCGGGGGTGGTGGCGGCGTGCAGCAGCAGCGCCGGGGGCCGCGCCCGGCGGACCGCGGCGGCTAGGACCCGCACCGGCACGCCCTCGCCCACGCTGCGCGACCCCGCGCCCACCGCGGCCAGCGCGGCGGCGGCGGCCAGCAGCACCGGCCCCCGGGGCGCGCCCGCCGCGGGGTCGTGCAGCCCGGCGAGCAGGACGGCGCGCTCGCCGGTGGCGACGGGCAGGGCGGCCAGGGTGCGGGCCACGGCCGCGTGCATCGCCGCGTCGCGGGTGGCCAGGGCCGGGCTGAGCACCGCGTCCCAGGCGGGAGCGACCCCGCGGCCGCGGACCTCCTCGCTGAAGCGGTCCGCGAGGCTGCTCACCGCCCAGTCGGCGTCACCGGGGCCCGGCCCCTCCGGCAGGGGCCGGCTCTCGGCGTCCTCGGACTCGTCGGCGCCGGCGGCCCCGGCGCCCTCCGCGCCGGCGGGGTCGCCCAGGCCCACGTCCAGGCCCGCGTCCAGGCCCGCGTCCAGGCCGGGGATGAGGCCGGAGCCGGGCCCGGCGATGGCCGCCGCGTCGGTGACGGCGGCCTCGATGACGGCGGCGGGGATGGTGGAGACGCTGGCCAGCGCGAAGCCGCCGTCGGCGACGGCCGTGGTCGCGGCGAGCTGCGCGGCCTCGGCGGGGGCGACCCCCTCGAGGGTGAGGCGGCGCATGACGACGAGGCGGGCGAGGTCGGCGGAGGAGTAGCGGCGGTGGGCGCCCGCGGTGTGCTCGGAGGGTCCCAGCCCGTAGCGGCGGTCCCAGGTCCGCAGCGTGGCGGGAGCGACCCCCAGGCGGCGCGCGACCGCGGCGACGGTGAGCGTCATGCGCGGGGCCGGCGGGACGGCGGATCCCGGGGCGGGCACGGCGGGGGACATGACCCGAGTGTCCCAACCCCGCGAACGGGGCGCCACTCGCCCCCGGTCAGGGTTGTTCAGGGTTGTTCAGCGCGTTCGGGTGGCGGAGACGCCCGGAGTCTGCCCGTTGTTCAGCACGTTGTTCACGTTCGCGCCGCGTCCCGGTCACCGTCGATCCGGGACGGATCTGAACAAGTTCTGACCAGGGGCTTGAACAACTTCTGACTCGGTTGTACGTTCAGGGCAGTCAGCAAGATCCCCCCTCCCCCAAGGAGCGCACCATGGCCGAGATCTCCCGCCTCCCCGGACCCGTCGCCGACGTCTGGGAGTGGCAGCTCGACGGCGCCTGCCGCGAGGCCGACCCGAACCTCTTCTTCCACCCCGAGGGCGAGCGCGGCCCGGCCCGCCGCAACCGCGACGCCGCGGCGCAGGCCGTGTGCGCCGGCTGCCCCGTCCTCGAGATGTGCCGCAAGCACGCCCTCAAGGTCCGCGAGCCCTACGGCGTGTGGGGCGGCCTGACCGAGGACGACCGCGAGGCCGTGTACGCCACCGAGCGCCGCCGCGGGCTGCGCATCGCCAGCTGACCCCCCGCTCCACCCGTGCGCGGTGTGGTGCGGCGCGCGGACGCGAAAGGGCCCGGCCCCCCTCGGGGGAGCCGGGCCCTTCGCCGTTCAGGGGAGGGGGTCAGTGGCCGTGACCGTGGCCGTGACCGTGACCGCCGCCGTTGACGGCGAGGTCCTCCTCCTTCTTGTCCACGACGAGGGTGTCGGTGGTCAGGACCATCGACGCGATCGACGCGGCGTTGCGCAGCGCGGAGCGGGTGACCTTCACCGGGTCGAGGACACCGGCGGCCAGCAGGTCGACGTACTCGCCGGTGGCGGCGTTGAGACCGCTGCCGACCTCCAGCGAGCGGACCTTCTCGACCACGACGTAGCCCTCGAGGCCCGCGTTCTCCGCGATCCAGCGCAGCGGCTCGGAGGCCGCCTTGCGGACCAGGGCGACACCGGTCGCCTCGTCGCCGGTCCGGCCGAGGTTGTCCTCGAGCACGGAGACGGCGTGCACCAGGGCGGAGCCGCCGCCGGCGACGATGCCCTCCTCGATCGCGGCGCGCGTCGCGGAGACGGCGTCCTCGATGCGGTGCTTCTTCTCCTTGAGCTCGACCTCGGTGTGCGCGCCGACCTTGATGACGACGACACCGCCGGAGAGCTTGGCCAGGCGCTCCTGGAGCTTCTCGCGGTCCCAGTCGGAGTCGGTGCGCTCGACCTCGGCCTTGATCTGCGCGACGCGGCCGGCGATGTCCTCGCTGGAGCCGGCGCCGTCGACGATCGTGGTGTCGTCCTTGGTGACGGTGATGCGGCGGGCGGTGCCCAGCGCGTCGAGGTCGATCTGGTCGAGCTTGAGGCCGACCTCCTCGGCGACGACCTGCGCGCCGGTGAGGGTGGCGATGTCCTGCAGGATCGCCTTGCGGCGGTCCCCGAAGCCGGGGGCCTTGACCGCGACGGCGTTGAAGGTGCCGCGGATCTTGTTGACGACCAGGGTCGACAGCGCCTCGCCGTCGACGTCCTCGGCGATGATCAGCAGCGGCTTGGCGGCCTTGAGGACCTTCTCCAGCAGCGGCAGCAGGTCCTGGACGGTCGAGATCTTGCCCTGGTGCACCAGCACGTAGGCGTCCTCGAGGACCGCTTCCTGGCGCTCGGCGTCGGTGACGAAGTACGGGGAGATGTAGCCCTTGTCGAACTGCATGCCCTCGGTGAAGTCCAGCTCCAGCGCGGTCGTGGAGGACTCCTCGACCGTGATGACGCCGTCCTTGCCGACCTTGTCGAAGGCGTCGGCGAGCAGCTCGCCCACGGCCGGGTCCTGCGCGGAGATGGTGGCGACGTGGGCGATGTCGCCCTTGCCGTCGACGTCGCGGGCCATCGAGAGGAGCTGGTCGCTCACGGCGTCGACCGCCGCGTCGATGCCGCGCTTGAGCCCGGAGGGGGCCGCGCCGGCCGCCACGTTGCGCAGGCCCTCGTGGACCAGGGCCTGGGCCAGGACGGTCGCGGTGGTGGTGCCGTCACCGGCGACGTCGTTGGTCTTGGTGGCGACCTCCTTGGCGAGCTGGGCGCCGAGGTTCTCGTACGGGTCGTCGAGCTCGACCTCGCGGGCGATGGTCACGCCGTCGTTGGTGATCGTCGGCGCACCCCACTTCTTGTCGATCACGACGTTGCGGCCCTTGGGCCCCAGGGTGACCTTGACGGCGTTGGCGAGCGCGTCGACGCCACGCTCCAGCGCCTTGCGGGCGGTGTCGTCGAACAGCAGCTGCTTGGCCATGTGTGCGGACCTTTCCGTTCAGTGGCGAGCTTCGGGGCGAGAACAGGAGACGCCCCGGGCACCCGGAGTGCGGGCGCCCGGGGCGTCAGGACCTGAGGTCGCTTACTTGGCGACCTTGGCGAGCACGTCGCGCGCCGAGAGGATCAGCAGCTCGTCGCCGCCGTACTTGACCTCGGTGCCGCCGTACTTGGAGTAGATGACCTTGTCGCCGACGGCGACGTCGACCGGCACGCGGTTGCCGTTGTCGTCCACGCGGCCCGGGCCCACGGCCAGGACTTCGCCCTCCTGGGGCTTCTCCTTGGCGGTGTCCGGGATGACGAGACCGGAAGCCGTCGTCTGCTCCGCGTCGAGCGGCTTGACGACGATGCGGTCCTCGAGCGGAGTGATGGAGACCGACACTGGTGCGGCCCTCCCCTTCTGCTTCAGCGAACTGGCACGGACGGTCGGTCAGGGAGCGGACGACCGTCGTCGCGGGTGCCGGGCGGCCGCTGCCCCGGTTGGCACTCCCCAGGGGGGAGTGCCACCGACGCTGCGCGGAACGCTAGCACTCAGGCCGGGCGAGTGCCAGATCCGGTGCCCCTCCTGGCAGAGTCGGGCGGGTGAACAGCGCCACGACCCCGACCATGACCCCGGACGACGTCGACGCCCTGACCTCCCCCGCGGGGCGCGCGCTGCTCGCCGAGCTCGCCGGCACCGAGGCCGAGGACCCCGTGGCGCTGGCCGCCCGGCTGCGCCGCGCCGGCCACGACCCCGCCCTCGCCGCGCTGGCCACCACCCAGTCGCGGCTGCGGGCGAGGGCCGCCTCGAAGTTCGGGCCCCGGGCGCAGGACCTGCTGCTCACCGCCGCGGGGGCCGAGCAGGCCACCCGGGCCGTCGTCGCCGCCGAGCACGCCCGCCGGTTCGCCGCCGCCGGGGTGCGCCGCGTGGCCGACCTCGGGTGCGGGGTGGGGGCGGACTCGCTGGCGTTCCTGGACGCCGGGCTCGACGTCCTGGCCGTCGATGCGGACCCGGTGACGGCGGCGGTCGCCGCGCACAACCTGGGCCGGCCGGTGCGGTGCGCCGACGTCACCGCCGGGGTCGTCGACGAGCTGGGCCCGGGCGACGGCGCCTGGTTCGACCCGGCCCGGCGCACCTCGGGGGGCCGGCGCCTCTTCGACCCCGAGGCGACCTCCCCCCCGCTGTCCTTCGTCCTCGCCACCGCCGCCCGCGTCCCTGCGACGGGCGCGAAGCTCGCCCCCGGGCTGCCGCACGACCTCGTGCCCGCCGGGGCGGAGGCGCAGTGGACGTCGGTGGACGGCGAGGTCGTCGAGTGCGCGCTGTGGTCCGGTCCGCTGGCGCGGCCGGGGACCGGGCGCAGCGCGCGCGTGGTGCGCGGGGGGCCCTCCGGGGCGGCGGTGGTGGAGGTCGACGACACCGACCTGCCGGTGGCCGACGTCGGGCCCGTCGGGGAGTTCCTGCACGAACCCGACGGCGCGGTGATCCGCGCCGGCCTCGTCGCCCGGGTGGCCGCCGACCTGGGGGGACGCCTGGTCGACGAGACCATCGCCTACGTGACGACCGACACCGGCCTCACCTCCCCCCTCACCCGGGCGTTCCGCGTCCTGGAGGTCCTGCCGTTCGGGCTGAAACCCCTGCGGGCGCGGTTGCGCGCGCTGGACGTGGGGACGCTGACGGTCAAGAAGCGGGGCACCGCGGTGGACCCCGACCAGCTGCGCCGGCAGCTGGCGCTCAAGGGGTCGCGCCCGGCGACGATCGTCCTGACCCGCGTCGCCGGGCGGCAGAGCGTCCTGGTGGTGGAACCGGTCAGCCCGTGACCCCGGCCCGGAGGTCGGCCCGCAGGATCAGCGCGTCCACGTCGTCGGGCTGGTAGTAGCGGGCCCGGCGCGCGATCTGGACGAACCCCTCGCTGCGGTAGAGGTTCTGCGCGGGCTCGTTGTCCGCGCGCACCTCCAGCAGCAGGTGGGTGGCCCCGGCCTCGACGACCGCGGCGCGCAGGGCCCGCAGCAGCGCCCGCCCCGTCCCCCGGCCCTGCTGGTCGCGGGCCACCCCGACGGTCTGGACGTCCGCGTCGGCGCCGGCGACCACCACCCCGCCGTAGCCGACGACGCGCTCCCCCTCGAGGGCGACGAGGAAGCGCCGGTCGGGGCGGGCCAGCTCCCCCCAGAACGACTCCACCGACCAGGCGGAGCGGCCGAAGAGGTCGCGTTCGAGGGCGTGCACGTCGGCGAGGTGCCACCAGCGCATCCGGTGCAGTTCCACCGCGCCAGGGTAGGCGGCCGTCCTGACGTCAGGACGTCAGGACGGCCGGAGGTCAGGCCGGCCGGTCGGCGCGCTCCTCGCGCACGTCCACCAGCAACCGGTCCGAGCTGGTGCGGAACCGCTTGGTGCCCAGCATCATCGCCGCGGCCAGGAACGGCAGGACGCCCAGCGCGGCGATGCCCAGCGCGTCGGAGCCGGTGGCGTTCGCGATCGCCTCCCGCAGGTTCGGGGCGACGAAACCCCCGAGGTTGCCCAGGGAGTTGATGAGCCCGATGCCGGCCGCGGCGGCGGTGCCGGTGAGGAACGCCGTCGGGAACGACCAGGTGATGGGCCCGATGCTGAGGAACGACGAGACCGCGACCGTGATGAAGACGATGCCCAGCAGCGCGTACCCGTTGGCCCCCGCCCACGCCGAGGCGAAGACGAAGATCCCCGTGCTGACGAACAGCAGCGCACCCCAGACCCGGCGACGGGTCACCGTCACGGCGTGCTTGCCGGTGAAGTAGCAGGCGAAGATGCCGACCGTCCACGGGATCGCCGCGATGAGCCCGACCTCCCAGCCCACGTCGCGCCCCACGAGCCCGGCCACCTGCTTGGGCAGGTTGAACGTCACGCCGTAGACCGCGATCTGCAGGCAGAAGTAGATGACCGTGAAGTACCAGACCCGGCCGTTGCGCATGGCCGCCCACACCCCGCTGGGCCCGTCGCTGCGTCGCAGGTCGTCCTCGGCGGCCATCGCCTCGCGCAGCGCCGTCTTCTGCGCCACGGACAGGAACGACGCCTTCTCCGGGGAGTCCACCAGCAGGAAGATCGCGACGACGCCGGCGGCCACGGCCAGCAGGCCCTCCACGGCGAACATCAGCTGCCACCCCGTGATCCCGCCCTCCGCGGCGTCCCCCAGCTCGATGAGGAGCCCCGAGAGCGGGGAACCGATGATCTGGGAGAACGGCTGGGCCAGGTAGAAGATGGCGAACAGCCGCACGCGGTCGCGGTTCGGGAACCACTCCGAGAGGTACATGATGATGCCGGGGAACAGACCGGCCTCGGTGACCCCGAGCAGGAAGCGCAGGACGACGAACGACGTCTCGCCCTGCACGAAGGCGAAGGACGCCGACACCAGGCCCCAGGTGATGGCGATGCGCGCCAGCCACATCTTCGCCCCGAACCGCTGCAGGGCGAGGTTGCTGGGGATCTCGAAGAGGGCGTAGCCGATGAAGAACACCCCGGCCCCGAACGCGTACGCCGCTCCGGAGATCCCCCGGTCCAGCTCGAGGGCGTCCTCGGCGAACCCCACGTTGGTGCGGTCCAGGAACGCGACCACGTAGAGGATCACGATCATGGGCATCAGCCGTCTGGTCGCCCGGCTGACGGCCGAGGCGAGCACCGTTCCGGACGGTGCGGCCGGCGTCGTCGCTGGCATGGGGACCTCCTCGTCGAGACTTCCCGCTGTAACGATCGACAGGCTACGCCGCGTGGTGCCCCGTCACGCCGTGACGCGCTTGCGCGTTCCCGGTTCCACCGCGTCGGGGCGGCGCAGGTACAGCGGCTCGGGCGCCAGGAGCTCCCAGCCGCCCCGCCCGGCCAGGGCGTCCACGACCAGCCGCGCGAGCGCGCCGCCGTCGACGTCGAAGGGGGCGCGGGCCGGCCCGAGGGCGCCGGGGTGCAGGCGGGTTCCCGTCCCCACCACGGGCACGTCGGGGACGACGTCGGCGGGGGCGACGACGTCGGGGCCGGCGGTGCGGGTGACCCGGGTGTCCCCGGCCTCCCCGGTCGCGACGTAGCGGGCGGTGTGGACCTCGCGGCGGCGGGCGTCGGTGGCGACGAGGAACTCCCCGCGCAGGCCCTCCGCCACGGCCTGCGCCGCGATCGCGTCGAGGGAGCAGACCCCGTGGACCCGCGCGCCCCAGGCCAGCGCCAGCGTCCGCGCCGTCGCCAGCCCGACCCGCAGCCCGGTGTAGGGACCGGGCCCGACCCCCACCGCGACGTCGGTGACCTCGGTGCGGGCCCGCCCCGCCTCCTCCAGCACCGCCGCGACGGTGGGGACGAGGACCTCGTTGTGGTGCCGGGCGTCGCCCGCCCGGGCCGACGCCAGGACGCGGTCCCCGTCGTGGACGGCGACGGCCACCCCGTCGGTGGCGGTGTCGATCGCGAGCAGCAGCACGGGGGAAGGGTAGTTCAGGCCCGGATCACGCCGGGGCGCCCGCGGGCCCGGAGGAGCCCGCCGGCCCCGCGGACACGCGCCGCGCGAAGCGGACCGTCGCGGCGTGCACGGCGTCGGCGTCGAGGTCGGAGGTGATCTCGTGGAACCCGTTGAGGTAGACGACCTCGGTGACGTCGCGCGAGCTCACCCCCCGCCGGACCGTGCGGGCCGACACCGGCGGCACCACGTGGTCGACGCGGGAACGCATCAGCAGCAGCGGCTGGTGCACGCGGGCGAGGTCGCGACGGACCTCGGCCCACCCGGCCACCTGGGAGACCAGGGCGCGCAGCGGCGTGCGGTCGTAGGCGAGGACGGCGGCGCCGGGGTCGGCGAGGTCGCCGGCGATCGCCGGCCAGGTGGGGGCGACGCGCCCGAGGGTCGCGACGGCCAGGGTGCGCAGCGGGTCCAGCGCGACGGCGGGGTTGGCCAGGGCGAGCGCGTGGACCCGGTCGGGGTGGAGCTGGGCCAGGCGCAGGGCGAGCCCGCCCCCCATGGAGATCCCCGCGACCACGACGACCTCGTTGTCCAGCCGGGACAGGGCCCCGGTGGCGGCGGCCAGCCACTCCCCCCACGTCGTGCGGTCGCAGTCGGCGGGGGTGGTGCCGTGACCGGGCAGCAGCGGGACCTCGACGTCGGCGCCGGCGCGGTGCAGCTCCTCGGCCCAGCCCGCGACGGTGAGCGGGGTCGCGGTGAAGCCGTGCAGGACGAGGGCGCCGACGCGCGCGCGGCCCCCGGCGCGGCGGGAGAACCCGTGCACGCGGGGGTCGTCGGTGCGCTCGGCGAGGTTCCCGGTGGCCCTCACCCGAGGTCGACCCCCGCCCAGCGCTCCCCGATCCCCCGCACGGTGACCCGGCGCGGCTCCACCGGTGCCTCGTCCTCCGCGGCCGCGACGCCGTCCGGCCCGCCGCCGGCCGCGCCGTGCGGGCGCAGCAGGTCGATCTCCAGCCGGTCGCGGGAGAGCTCCTCCACCAGGCCCCGGCCCCACTCCACGACGGTGACGGCCTCCTCGGCGTCGGTGTCCAGGTCGAGGTCGTCGACCTCGGCCAGCGACCCGAGGCGGTACGCGTCGACGTGGACGAGTTCGGGCCCGCCGACCAGCGAGGGGTGCACGCGGGCGATGACGAACGTCGGGGACGTGACCGGGCCGCGCACGCCCAGGGCGCGGGCCAGCCCCCGGGTGAAGGTGGTCTTGCCCGCCCCCAGGTCCCCCGAGAGGAGCACGAGGTCCCCGGCCCGCAGGGACGCCCCGACCCGGGCCCCGAAGGCCTCGGTGTCCTGCGGGCCGGGCAGGACGAGTTCGCGCCGCGGCGCGGCGGGGGGCACGCTCACCGCGACCGCCGCCGGGGGCGCCGGGCCAGCGGGACGACGACCTCGTGCCGGGCCGCCGCCGGGCCCGAGCGCGCCAGCAGGCGCTCCAGGCGGGCGGTGAGGACCGTCGGGTGCTCCAGCATGACCAGGTGGCCCGCCCCGCGGACCAGGACGTGCTCGGCCCCGGGCAGGGCCTCGGCGACCTCGCGCCCGTGGGCGGGGGGCGTCATGAGGTCCCGCTCCGCGGTCACCACCAGCGCGGGGCGCCCGGCCAGCCCGCTCAGCGCCGCCCGCTCGTCCAGGCCGCCGAAGGCCGGCAGGAGGTCGGCGACGACGTCCACCGGGGTCTCGGCCACCATCCGCGCGGCCAGCCGCACCAGCTCCGGGGCGACCGGCCCGGCGAAGCTCCAGTGCCGCACGAGGCGCTGCTCGAGGTCCGCGCCGGGGCGGCGGCCGCGCTCTGGCGCCTCGCCCCGCCCGGGCGCGCGCTCCAGGGCGAGCTCGGCCCGGCGGACCAGGTGGTGCCCGAGCACCGGCAGGCCGTGGTCGACGGCCGTCAGGGCGCGGGCGCCGGTGGCGACGAGAGCCACGCCCTCGACGCGCGGCAGCAGGTCCGGCCGACGGGCGGCCAGCTCCATCACCGCCATCCCGCCCAGGCAGTGCCCCACCAGGACCAGCGGCCCGGTGGGGGCGACGGCGTCGACGACCTGCCCGAGGTCGTCGGCGAGGCGGGCCACCGCCACCGGCCCCGCCGGTCCCCGCGTCGAGCGGCCGTGCCCGCGCAGGTCCGGCAGCACCAGCCGGTACCGCCCGCGCAGCGCGAGCCGCTGGAAGTGCCAGCAGTCCGAGGACAGCGCGTAGCCGTGGGCGAGGACGACCGTCGGGGCGCCGTCGCGGTCGGCGGGGTCCACCTCGACGTGCAGCCGGGCCCCGTCGTCGGTCTCGACCTCGACGGGGTCCCCGACCAGGCGCTGCAGCTCCTCGCGGCGGGCGCCGGGGTGCCGGCGGGGGCTCAGCACGGGCCTCACGCGCGGTCCCCCACCAGGTCCGCCGGGTCCGCGAGGGGCGCCGCCAGGCCCGCCGCGGGGACCTCCGCGGGGCCCGTCGCGAGGTCCTCCGCGAGCCGCCCGGTGTAGCGGCGCGGGACGCGGGCCCCGACGCGGGTGACGATCTCCCAGGAGATCGTGCCCGCCGCCCGCGCCCAGTCGTCGGCGGTGGCCTCCCCGCGGGTGCCGGGACCGAGGACGACCGCCACCTCGCCCGGCGCGACGGCGTCGTCGCCGAGGTCGAGGACCACCTGGTCCATGCAGACCCGGCCGGCGATGCGGCGGCGCGCCCCGGCGACGAGGACCTCCCCGGAGCGCTCGCCGTCCCAGGAGGCGTGCCGCGGCAGCCCGTCGCCGTAGCCCAGCGGCACCAGCCCCAGCGTCGTGTCGCGCTCGGCGGTGTAGGTCAGCCCGTAGGAGACCCCCGCCCCGCGGGGCACCCGGCGCACGTGCGCGAGGCGCGCCTGGAGCGTCATCGCCGGGACCAGGCCGAGGTCGGCCCCGGTGGCGAGGTCCGGGGCCGGGGAGAGCCCGTAGGCGGCCAGCCCGACCCGCACCAGGTCGTAGCGGGCCTGCGGCACGAACAGCGCGGCCGCGGAGTTCGCGTGGTGGCGCAGCCCCGGCTCGACGCCGTGGCGGCGGGCGGTCCCCAGCGCCGCCTCGAACGCGGCCAGCTGCGCGGGCACGGAGGGGTCGCCGGGGACGTCGGCGCTGGCGAAGTGCGCCCAGGTGCCGCGCACCCGCACCGTCCCGTCCGCGACGTGCCCCGCCACCGCGTCCAGCAGCGCCGGCCACTCCTCCGGGGAGGCCCCCCCGCGCGACATGCCGGTGTCGACCTCCAGGTGGATCCGCGCCGTCGTCGCGCTCGCGCGGGCGGCGGCGACGACCTCCTCCAGGGCCCACACCGCGGCGACGGACACGTCCACCCCGCGGCGCAGCGCCGGGACGAGGTCGGTGCCGGGGGTGAGGATCCAGGCGAGCAGGTCGGCCTCGACGCCGGCCCCGCGCAGCGCGAGGGCCTCGTGGACGTGCGCCACCCCGAGCCACGTCGCCCCGCCCGCGAGCGCCGCCCGCGCCGCGGGCACGAGCCCGTGCCCGTAGGCGTCGGCCTTGACCACGGCCATCACCTGCGGGCCGCCGACGCGCTCGCGCACGACGGCGACGTTGCGGGCGATGGCGTCGAGGTCGACGACGGCTTCCGCGGGCACCCCCGGTCGTGGTTGCACGTCCCGACGGTACCGCCCGGGTCAGCCGCCGGTCCCGGCCCACCCGGGCAGCGAGGTGAGCGCCGCGGGGACGGCGTCGGCGACGTCGAGGGCGGCCAGCGGGCCGCCCGCGGAGGCGAGGGTCGCGGCCCACCCGTGCAGGACGGCGGCGTCCGCGGCGACCTGCGCGGGGTCCTCGTCCGGGCGCGCGGCCAGGGCCGCGCCGAGCACCCCGGCCAGGACGTCGCCCGCACCGGCGGTGGACAGCCAGGTCGGGGCGGCCGCGGCGGTGAGCACGCCGCGCTCGCCCACGACGGTGGTCACCGACCCCTTGAGCAGCACGGTGGCGCCGGTGCTCTCGTGGACCCGGCGGGCGTGGGTCAGCGGGTCGGCCTCCACGGCGCGCCGCTCCGCGCCCAGCAGGCGCGCCAGCTCCCCGGCGTGGGGGGTGAGGACGTGGTGCGGGCCCAGGGCGGCGGGCAGGCCGGCGAGGGCGCCGGCGTCGACGACGGCGGGTTCCCCGGAGGCCAGGGCGCGCCGGATCCGGTCCTGCTGCTCGGGGTCGTCGGGGGAGACCCCGGGTCCCAGCACCCAGGCCTGCACCCGCCCCTCCCCCACGACGACCTCGGGCCGGCGCTGGCGGACGAGCTCGGCGGGGTGCTGCGGCCCCAAGTAGCGGACCATCCCCGCGCCGGCGCGGACGGCGGCCTCGACGGCGAGGACGGCGGCCCCGGTGTAGTCCGGGCCCCCCGCGACGACCCCGACGACCCCGCGGGAGTACTTGTCGTCCCCCGGCGCGGCGCGGCGCCAGCGGGCGGCGACGTCGGCGAGCTCGACGCGCTCGACGGCGGGGGCGGGCAGGTGGTCGGTGGTGCCGATGTCGACGACGACGAGGCGCCCGCAGCGGGCCGCGGCGGGGGCCAGCAGGTGCGCGGGCTTGGCGGTGCCGAAGGTGACGGTGACGTCGGCGGCCATCAGCTCGCCGGTGACCGCCCCGGTGTCGGCGTCGAGACCGGAGGGGAGGTCCACGGCCACCACGACGGGGCCGTCGAGCGCGCTGAGCCCCTCGTGGACCGGGCGCAGGCCGCCGCGGCCGCCGATGCCGGCGATCCCGTCCAGCACCAGGTCCGCGGCGGCGCAGACGTCCTCGTCACCGGCCTGCCACGGGCGGGTGCGCACCCCGGCCGCGCGGGCCGCGGCGAGGCCTTCGGGGTGGACGTGCTCGGAGGTGGTGAGGGCGGTGACCGCGACCCCGCGGCGGGCGAGGCGGGCGGCCGCGAGGAGGGCGTCGCCGCCGTTGTCGCCGGACCCGGCGAGGACGACGGCGCGCCGCCCGCTGACGCCCCCGGTGGCCTCGCGCAGGACGCGGGCGCACTCGACGTCCAGGGCGGCCGCCGCGCGGTGCATGAGCGTCCCGGGCGGCAGGAGCGCCATGACCGCCCGCTCGGCGGCGCGGACGTCGGCGACGGAGTGCGCTGCGATCACGTCTCGACCCCCCTAGCGGCTCTCCGCGACCACCATGGCCGTCGCGATCCCCGCGTCGTGCGAGAGCGACAGGTGGAAGACGGCCACCCCGGCCTCGTCGGCGATCTTCTTCGCGCTGCCGCGCACCGCGATCTCCGGGCGGTGCCCGTCCTCGCGCTCGACGACGACGTCGCGCCAGACCAGCCCGACGGGGGCGCCCAGCGACTTCGCGACGGCCTCCTTGGCCGCGAACCGCGCGGCCAGCGACTCCGCCGGCAGGTTGCGCTCACCGTCGCCGAAGAGGCGTTCCAGCAGCAACGGCGTCCGTTCGACCTGACGCTTGAAGCGCGCGACGTCGACGACGTCGATCCCGACTCCGATGATCACGATGATCCCCCTCCGCCGGCGTCACCGTCCCACGCGGGCGGGCGGCGCACGACGGCGGGGGTCACTCCACGGTGACGGACTTGGCCAGGTTGCGCGGCTGGTCGACGTCGAGGCCCTTGGCGGTGGCGAGCTCGCAGGCGAAGACCTGCAGC
Organism: Kineococcus radiotolerans SRS30216 = ATCC BAA-149; assembly: GCF_000017305.1. Lineage (GTDB taxonomy): Bacteria > Actinomycetota > Actinomycetes > Actinomycetales > Kineococcaceae > Kineococcus > Kineococcus radiotolerans. Next base: position 1,563,748 of record NC_009664.2, read on the forward strand.
GGCACCACGGCCAGCAGCGGGGACAGCAGCGTGGAGGTCTGCGGGATGCGGATGACGACGTCGGCGAAGGGCTCCACCGCGGTGTCGCCCCGCTCGGCGATGACCAGGGTCCGCGCGCCGCGGGCGCGGACCTCCTGGATGTTGGAGACGACCTTGGAGTGCAGGGAGTCCCGCCCGCGCGGGCTGGGGACGACGACGAACACCGGCTGGCCGGGCTCCACCAGGGCGATGGGGCCGTGCTTGAGCTCCCCGGCCGCGAAGCCCTCGGCGTGGATGTAGGCGAGCTCCTTGAGCTTCAGCGCCCCCTCCATCGCCACCGGGTAGCCGACGTGGCGGCCGAGGAACAGCACCGAGCGGGTGTCGGCCATGTAGCGGGCGATCTCGCGGACCTGCTCCAGGCCGTCGAGGACCTCGCGGACCTGGGCGGGGATCTCGTGCAGCTGCGCCAGGACCTCGGCGACCTCGTCGGCGAACTTGTTGCCGCGCAGCTGGGCCAGGTAGAGGCCGAGCAGGTAGCAGGCGGTGATCTGGGCCAGGAACGCCTTCGTCGAGGCGACGGCGATCTCGGGGCCGGCGTGGGTGTAGAGCACCGCGTCGGACTCGCGCGGGATGGTCGAGCCGTTGGTGTTGCAGATGGCCAGCACCTTCGCGCCCTGCTCGCGGGCGTGGCGCACGGCCATGATCGTGTCCATCGTCTCCCCCGACTGGGAGATGGCGACGACGAGGGTGCGGTCGGAGACCACGGGGTCGCGGTAGCGGAACTCGTGGGCCAGCTCCACCTCGACGGGGATGCGGCACCAGTGCTCGATGGCGTACTTCGCGACCTGCCCGGCGTAGGCGGCCGTCCCGCAGGCGATGACGACGATCTTGTCGACGCTGCGCAGCTCCGCCTCGGAGATCTTCATCTCGTCCAGCTGCAACCGGCCCTCGGCGTCGGTGCGCCCCAGGAGGGTGTCGGCGATGGCCTGCGGCTGGTCGTGGATCTCCTTGGCCATGAACGAGGGGAACCCGCCCTTCTCGGCGGCCGCGGCGTCCCAGTCGACGTGGAAGCGGCGTCCCTCGCTGGGGGTGCCGTCGAAGCCGGTGACGACGACCTCGTCGGCGGTGATGGTGACGATCTGGTCCTGGCCGAGCTCGAGGGCCTCGCGGGTGTGGGCGATGAACGCGGCCACGTCGGAGCCGAGGTAGTTGGCGCCCTCGCCCAGCCCCACCACGAGGGGGGAGTTGCGGCGCGCGCCGACGATCGTGCCCGGTTCGTCGGCGTGGACGGCGAGCAGGGTGAAGGCCCCCTCCAGGCGGGCGCAGACGGCGCGCATCGCCGCGGCCAGGCCCGCGGTCGGGTCCTCGTCGTGGGCGCGGGCCAGCAGGTGCGCGACGACCTCGGTGTCGGTCTCGCTGGTGAACGCGACCCCGGCCCGGAGCAGCTCCTCGCGCAGGGGCGCGAAGTTCTCGACGATGCCGTTGTGGATGAGCGCGAGCCGGCCGCCCTGCCCGACGTGGGGGTGGGCGTTGGCGTCGGTCGGGCCGCCGTGGGTGGCCCAGCGGGTGTGCCCGATGGCCGTCGCCGCGGCCGGCAGCGGGTCGGCGTCGAGGGCCTCGACGAGGTTGGCGAGCTTGCCCGCCTTCTTGCGGGTGTCGATCCCGGTCCCCCCGGCGCCCTGCGCCACGACCGCGATGCCGGCGGAGTCGTAACCCCGGTACTCCAAGCGGCGCAGTCCTTCCAGGACCACGTCCGTCCCGGCCTCGGCGACCCCCACGTACCCGACGATTCCGCACATGGGATCGAGGGTACGGTCCCCGGGCCCCCGTCCCGGCCAGCCGAGGGCTGCGCGTCACCCGGTAGCCTCACGCCGGTGAGCACGGGCGCACCCACTTCCCTCTCCGGCGCCCCGCACGCGCCGCCGAGCTCCCCCAGCCCCTACGTGGTCCTCGACCGCGAGCACTGGAGCGCGCTGCGCGCCTCGACGCCGCTGACCCTGACCGCCGAGGACCTCGCCCGCCTGCGCGGCCTCGGCGACCGGGTCGACCTGCGGGAGGTGGAGGAGGTGTACCTGCCGCTGTCGCGGCTGCTGACGCTCTACGACCGCTCCGCCGGGTCGCTGCACGCGGCGACCTCGACGTTCCTCGGCGAGGCCGTGGCCCGCACGCCGTTCGTCATCGGGATCGCCGGCTCGGTGGCCGTGGGGAAGTCCACGACGGCGCGCGTGCTGCGCGAGCTGCTGTCGCACTGGCCGGAGACCCCGCGCGTGGAGCTCATCACGACCGACGGCTTCCTGCTGCCCAACGCCGAGCTGGAACGCCGCGGCATCCTGCACCGCAAGGGATTCCCCGAGAGCTACGACCGCCGGGCGCTGCTGCGGTTCGTGGCGGCGGTGAAGTCCGGCGTGCCCGAGGTCCGCGCCCCGGTGTACTCCCACCTCGTCTACGACATCGTCGCCGGGGAGGAGGTCGTGGTGCGGCGCCCGGACGTGCTCATCGTCGAGGGGCTGAACGTCCTGCAGCCGGCCCGGGTCCGCGCCGACGGCACCCAGGGCGTCGCGGTGAGCGACTACTTCGACTTCTCCCTCTACGTCGACGCCCGCAGCGAGGACGTGCGGAACTGGTACGTCTCGCGGTTCCTGGAGCTGCGGCGCACGGCGTTCTCCAAGCCGCAGTCCTACTTCCACCGCTACGCCTCCCTCACCGACGACGAGGCCGTGGAGCGCGCCCGGCGGATCTGGAACGACATCAACGGCCCCAACCTCGCGGAGAACGTCCTCCCCACCCGGGGCCGGGCCACCTGCGTGCTGCAGAAGGGCGCGGACCACTCGGTGCGCCGGGTGCGCCTGCGCAAGGTGTGAGCGCGCGGCGGGCAGGGGTCCCCCGCCGGTCAGGCCGGTCGCCGGGCCCCCGGCCACGACGACCGGGCCGCCCCGCCCCGCCGGCGGCGGGATCCCGGCCCCGGGGAGGGCCCCGTGCTCAGAGGGCCAGACGCTTGCGCACCACGTCGGCCAGCCGGTCGGCGACGCCCTGCGCGTGGTCGGTGTGCGCGGCCTCGACCATGACCCGCACCAGCGGCTCGGTCCCGCTGGGGCGCAGCAGGACCCGGCCGGTCTCGCCGAGCTCGCGCTCGGCGTCGGCGACGGCCCCGAGCAGTTCCGCGTCGCTGCCGGCGCGGGACTTGTCGACCCCGCGGACGTTGACCAGGACCTGCGGCAGCCGCTGCACGACCCCCGTGAGGTCCTCGAGGCTGCGGCCGGTCTCGGCCATCCGGGCCAGCAGGTGCAGGCCGGTGAGGACGCCGTCGCCCGTCGTGGCGTGCGCGGGCAGGACGACGTGGCCGCTCTGCTCCCCGCCGATGCTCCACCCGCCGGCGTTGAGGGCCTCCAGGACGTAGCGGTCCCCGACCCCCGTCTCGACCATCGTCACGCCCTCGCGCTGCATGGCCAGCCGCAGCCCGAGGTTGCTCATGACAGTGGCGACGAGGGTGTCGTCGGTGAGCTGCCCGCGGTCGCGCAGGGCGAGGGTGAGGACGGCCATGATCTGGTCGCCGTCGACGGCGTTGCCGCGGGCGTCCACGGCCAGGCAGCGGTCGGCGTCGCCGTCGTGGGCCAGGCCGATGTCGGCGCCGTGGGCCAGGACCGCGGCCGTCACCGGGCCCAGGTGCGTCGAGCCGCAGCCGTCGTTGATGTTGAGCCCGTCCGGGGCGGCGAAGATCGTCGTCACCCGGGCGCCGGCCTCGGCCAGCACCCGCGGGGAGACCGCGCTGGCCGCGCCGTTGGCGCAGTCGACGACGACGTGCAGCCCCTTCAGCGAGCCCGGGCCCCCGGGCAGCGTGGACAGCAGGTGCGCGACGTAGGTGTCCTGGGCGTCCTGCTCCACGTCGGGTCCCCCGTGGACGCGGCCCACGGCGGCGCCGGTGGGCCGGCGGCCCCCGCCCTCGCGGTAGGCGCGCTCCACGACGTCCTCGACGTCGTCGGGCAGCTTCGTGCCGCCCCGGGCGAAGATCTTCAGCCCGTTGTCGGGCATGGGGTTGTGCGAGGCGGACAGCATGACGCCGAAGTCGGCGCCGGAGGTGTCCACCAGGTGGGCCAGCGCCGGGGTCGGCACGACGCCGATGTCGAGGACGTCGACGCCCGCGCTGGCCAGCCCGGCCACGACGGCCGCGGACAGGAACTCCCCCGAGGCGCGGGGGTCGCGGGCGACCAGCGCCCGCGGGTGGGCGTTCCCGCCCGGCTCGACCAGCACCGAGGCCGCCGCCACCGCCAGCCCCAGCGCCATGTCGGCGGTGAGGTCGACGTTCGCCAGTCCCCGCACACCGTCGGTCCCGAAGAGCCGCGCCACCCTCGTTCCTCCCCCACTCGGCCGAACCCGGCCACACATGCCACGACGGCCCCGGGAGGACTCCCGGGGCCGTCGTGACGGTACTCGTCGAGCTCGCTGGTCAGCGCTTGCTGAACTGCGGCGCCTTGCGGGCCTTCTTCAGACCGGCCTTCTTGCGCTCGGTGGCGCGCGGGTCGCGGGTCAGGAACCCGGCCTTCTTCAGCTGCGGGCGGTTGGCCTCGAGGTCGATCGCGTTCAGCGCGCGGGCGACGCCGAGGCGCAGCGCACCGGCCTGGCCGGAGGAGCCGCCGCCGTGGATGCGGGCGATGACGTCGAAGGACCCCTCGAGCGCGGTGACCCGGAACGGCTCGTTGACGAGCTGCTGGTGCACCTTGTTCGGGAAGTAGTTGTCCAGCTCGCGGCCGTTGATCGTCCACTTGCCGGTGCCCGGCACGATGCGGACGCGGGCGACGGCCTCCTTGCGGCGGCCGGTGGCCCCGCCGGGGGCGATGATGCTGTTGCCGCCGGTCGCCGGGGTGGACGACTCGGAGGTGTAGGTACCGGTGAACTCGTCGGACTCGGTGATGTCCTCGACGGTGTCCGCCTCGGTCGTGTACTCGCTCACGATGCTCCTCGCTCAGTTCGCCGTGTTCGTGCCGCGGCTCACTGCGCGACCTGGTGGATCGTGTACGCCTCGGGCTGCTGAGCCGCGTGGGGGTGCTCCGCGCCGGCGTAGACCTTGAGCTTGCTCAGGACCTGACGACCGAGGGAGTTCTTGGGGATCATGCCGCGGATGGCCTTCTCGACGGCCTTCTCCGGGTTCTGCTCCAGCAGGTCCACGTAGCTGGTGGCCTTGAGGCCGCCCGGGTAGCCCGAGTGGCGGTAGGCGACCTTCTGGTCGCGCTTGGAGCCGGTCAGGGCCACCTTGGCGGCGTTGACGATGATGACGTAGTCACCGCCGTCGACGTGCGGCGCGTAGGTCGCCTTGTGCTTGCCGCGCAGGAGGATCGCGGTCTGCGACGCCAGGCGGCCCAGCACGACGTCCTCCGCGTCGATGACGAGCCAGCGGCGGTTGATGTCGCCGGGCTTCGGGGTGAACGTGCGCACGGGGGTTGCCCATCTCCTCGAGACGAATTGCGGACCGGCCCGCGCTCGAGATCCTGCAGCGCCGGGGTGAACCGGAACGCTGACGGCAGGCACTGCGTGGGCACAACGACCCCTGACGTTACCTGGCGTCCACCTCGGCGGTCAAAACGGCTCCTCCCGGCCGTCCCCGGAGGAGGCGTCAGCGCACCCGGTCGACGCGGCCGGCGTCCCACACCGGCTCCGGCGTCTCCACCACCCGCCCGTCCTCGCCGAAGAGCAGGAAGCGGTCGAAGCCGCGGGCGAACCAGCGGTCGTGGGTGACGGCCACGACCGTCCCCTCGAAGGTCCCCAGCGCCTGCTCCAGCGCCTCGGCGGAGTGCAGGTCGAGGTTGTCGGTGGGTTCGTCCAGCAGCAGCAGCGTCGCCCCGGACAGCTCCAGCAGCAGGATCTGCAGCCGGGCCTGCTGGCCCCCGGAGAGGTGCTCGAAGCGCTGCTCGGCCGCCTCGGCCAGGCCGTAGCGGTCCAGGGCGCGCGAGGCCGCCTCCCGGTCCAGGCCCGAGCGGTGGGAGTTGCCCCGGTGCAGGACGTCCAGCAGCGTGCGGCCCACCAGCGCGGGCTGCTCGTGGGTCTGGGCGAACCACCCCGGCCGCACCCGCGCGCCCAGGCGCACCGACCCGCTGTGGACCACGGGGTCGGGCACGTGCTCGTCGACGGGGCGGTGCTCGGCGTCGGGGTCGGACCCGCCGGCGGCCAACAGCCGCAGGAAGTGCGACTTGCCCGAGCCGTTGGCGCCCAGGACCGCGACCCGGTCGCCCAGCCACAGCTCGGCGTCGAAGGGGCGCATCAGGCCGGTCAGCTCCAGGCCCTCCACCACCACCGCCCGCTTGCCCGTGCGCCCGCCCTGCAGGCGCATCCGGACGTCCTGGACGGTGGGCGGGGCCTGCGGGGGGCCGGCCTCCTCGAACTTCGCCAGCCGGGTCTGGGCGGCGGAGTAGCGCGAGGCCATGCCGTCGTTGAACTTCGACTTCTCGCGCAGGGTGACCACGAGCGTGCGCAGCTTGACCCGCTCCTCGTCCCAGCGCCGGCGCAGCTCCTCCAGTCGCTCCCCGCGGGCCTGCCGCGCGGCGCCGTAGCCCGCGAAGGACCCGCCGTGGGTCCACGCGACCGCCCCCAGCGGCCCGGGCTCCAGGGTGACGATGCGGTCGGCGGCGGCCGAGAGCAGCTCGCGGTCGTGGCTGACCAGCAGCACCGACTTCGTCGTGGCCCGCAGCTGCTCCTCCAGCCACCGCTTGCCGGGGACGTCGAGGTAGTTGTCGGGCTCGTCGAGCAGCAGCACGCCCTCCGGACCGCGCAGCAGCGCCTCCAGGACCAGCCGCTTCTGCTCCCCGCCGGACAGGGTGCGCACCAGCCGGTTGCGGGCGGCCTCGAACGAGACCCCCAGGGCGGCGGCGGTGCACTCGTCCCAGAGGACCTCCTGCTCGTAGCCGCCGGCGTCGCCGAAGTCGGCCAGCGCCTGGGCGTAGCGCATCTGCGAGCGCTCGGTCCCGTCCTCGACCATCGCCGCCTCGGCGGTCTCCACCGCCGCGAAGGCCGCCCGCAGGGGTGCGGGGGCCACCGAGACGAGGAGCTCGGCCACCGAGGTGTCGTCGCGCACCGAGCCGACGAACTGGCGCATGACGCCGAGCCCGCCGCTGCGCGCGACCGCCCCCTCCTGCACCGGCTCGTCCCCGGCGATCAGCCGCAGCAGCGTGGTCTTGCCGGTGCCGTTGGGCCCGATCAGCGCGGTCGTGGACCCGTCGGCGACGCGGAAGGACACCTCGTGCAGCAGCGGCCGCCCGTCGGGGAGCTCGTGGCTGAGCCCCGAGACGTCGACGTGCCCACCGTTGCCACCGTTCGCAGTTCCCGCCACGGGCAGCCAGTGTGCCGTGCCCGGGTCAGTCCTCGCCGCCCGTTTCCGCGCGGGCGGTGTGCTGGTGCGACAGCGTGCAGCTGGTGGTGTCGGCGTCGGCCCACTCCCCCGCGACCTCGATCACCGCGATGCCGCCGGTGCGCAGCTGGACGACCTCGCCGGTGAGGGCCTCCACGAGCGCACTGGCGCCGGGGTTGTGGGCGACGAGGACCACCGTGGAGTCCGGGCGCTCGGTGTCCAGGCCGCGCACGATGCGCAGCATGTCCCCGAGGGAGGCCTCGTAGAGGCGTTCCTCGTCGACCACGACGGGGGTCCTGCCCCAGCCGTCGAGCAGCCGGGCGGTGGTCTCCTCGGTGCGGCGGGCCGGGGAGGTCAGCAGCAGGTCGCAGCCGCCGACGTTCTGCGCCAGCCAGCGGCCGGCCGCGGCGGCGTCCGCCCTCCCGCGGTCGGCGAGGGGTCGGGCGATGTCCTGGAGTCCTACCGGCGAATCGGCCTTGGCGTGGCGGACGACGACGAGCGTGGGCACGTCCACCAGCCTGCCGCACGCGCGTGGCGACCCGTGCCCGGGGCCACCGGGAGGCGGGCGGTCAGGGCAGGGTGCGTACGGCGCGGGCCTCGCGGGCCCGGGCGGCCAGCGCGTCGTCGGCGGGGTAGACGACCTCCTCGAGGGTCAGCCCCTGCGGCCCGACCACCGCGACGGCCGGGTCGCGCACAGCGGCGTCCTGGACCACCCGGGGCCAGTCCACGTCGCGCCGGCCGTCGCCGACGGCCAGCACCGCGCCGACGAGGGCCCGGACCATGGAGTGGCAGAAGGCGTCGGCCTGCACGTCCGCGACCAGCAGCCCGTCCTCGTCGCGGCGCCAGGAGTACGCCAGCAGCGTGCGCACCGTGCTCGCCCCCTCGCGGGGCCGGCAGAACGCGGCGAACTCGCGCAGCCCCACCAGGCTGCCCGCGGCGAGGTCCATGGCGGCGGCGTCCAGGGGACGGCGGTGGTGCAGCACGTCGAACCGGCGCAGCGGGGGGACGCCGGCGGGGTCGTCGCACACCCGGTAGGCGTAGCGGCGGCGCAGGGCGCCGAAGCGGGCGTCGAAGCCGGGCGGGGCCGGCCGGGCCCCGTGGACCCGGACGTCGGGCGGCAGGACCCCGGCCAGGCGGCGCACGAGGGCCGCGGCGGGCGGGGCGTCGGAGCGGCCCGGGAGGGCCTCCCAGACCGCCCGGGGGAGGTCGGCGTGGGCCACCTGCCCGCTGGCGTGCACCCCGGCGTCGGTGCGGCCCGCGACGGTCAGCCGGGGAGCGGGGTCCAGGCGCAGCACCCGCCCGAGCGCGGCCGTGAGCACGCCCTGCACGGTGCGCAGCCCGGGCTGCTCGGCCCACCCCGCGAACCCCGTCCCGTCGTAGCCGAGGTCGAGGCGGACGCGGACGAGCCCGCCCTCCCCGGGAGCGGGGAGGACGGGCTCGTCGTGGAGGAGGGAGGCGCTCAGGCCTGGTCCTTCTTCTCGTCCGAGGGGTCGACCTCGGCGGCGTCGACCTCGACGCCCTCGTCCGCGGTCGCCGGGGCGTCCGCGTCGGGGAGGGTGTCGGGCTGCTCCACGCCGCCGGCCTCGACCTGCGCGGCGTCGGTGGACTCGGCCGCGGGGGCCTCGTCACCGACGACGACCTCGTCGGCGGCCGGGGCGGAGACCGCCGCGGCGCGCTCGGCCTCGCGGACGACACCCTGCTTGGCGCTCACCGGCTCCATGACGAGCTGGATGACGGCCATGGGGGCGTTGTCGCCCTTGCGGGGACCGATCTTGACGATGCGGGTGTAACCGCCGTTGCGCTCGGCCATCGCGGGGCCGATCTCGGTGAAGAGGAAGTGCACGACGGACTTGTCGCGGATCGTCTTCATCACCTGGCGGCGCGAGGCGAGGTCGCCCTTCTTGGCGAAGCTGATGAGCTTCTCCGCGTGGGGGCGCAGGCGCTTGGCCTTGGCCTCGGTGGTGGTGATGCTGCGGTGTTCGAAGAGCGCAGTCGCCAGGTTGGCGAGGATGAGCTTCTCGTGGGCCGGCCCGCCGCCGAGCCGCGGACCCTTGGTGGGGGTGGGCATGTTGTTGTCTCCTCGTTAGGACACGCGTGGCTCCTCCCCCCGCGTCAGCGGGGGGAGGAGCTGCGGACGGTCAGAGCTGCTCGTCCTCGGCGAACGACGTGTCGTCGTCCTCGAAGTCGTTGACGACGGCGCTCGGGTCGAACCCGGGCGGGGAGTCCTTGAGGTGCAGGCCCATGCCGACCAGCTTGGCCTTCACCTCGTCGATGGACTTCTGCCCGAAGTTGCGGATGTCGAGCAGGTCGGCCTCGCTGCGCGAGACCAGCTCCCCGACGGAGTGGATGCCCTCGCGCTTGAGGCAGTTGTAGGACCGGACGGTGAGGTCCAGCGCCTCGATCTCGAGGGCGAGGTCCGCCGCGAGCGCGGCGTCGGTCGGCGAGGGGCCCATGTCGATGCCCTCGGCCTCGACGTTGAGCTCACGGGCCAGGCCGAACAGCTCGGTCAGCGTCTTGCCGGCCGAGGCGACGGCGTCGCGCGGGCTGATGGCGTGCTTGGTCTCGACGTCGACGACGAGGCGGTCGAAGTCGGTCCGCTGCTCGACGCGGGTGGCCTCGACCTTGTACGTCACCTTCAGGACCGGGGAGTAGATGGAGTCGACCGGGATGCGGCCGATCTCCTGCTCACCGGTCTTGTTCTGCGCCGCCGAGACGTAGCCGCGGCCGCGTTCGACCGTCAGCTCCAGCTCGAGCTTGCCCTTGGCGTTGAGCGTCGCGATGTGCAGGTCGGGGTTGTGGACCTCGACCCCCGCGGGCGGGGCGATGTCGGCCGCGGTGACCGCGCCCGGGCCCTGCTTGCGCAGGTACATCACGACGGGTTCGTCGTGCTCGGAGGAGACGACGAGGTTCTTGACGTTGAGGACGATCTCGGTGACGTCCTCCTTCACCCCCGGCACGGACGTGAACTCGTGGAGCACGCCGTCGATGCGCAGGCTCGTCACCGCGGCGCCCGGGATGGACGACAGCAGGGTCCGGCGCAGCGAGTTGCCGAGGGTGTACCCGAAGCCGGGCTCGAGGGGCTCGATGACGAAGCGCGAGCGGTACTCGTCGACGACGTCCTCGGTGAGGGTGGGGCGCTGTGCGATCAGCACGGAGGTTCCTTCCCGCGGGCGTCCGCCATATGACGCCCCGCACGCCCGTCGGCATCGGTCCACCGACGGGGTCTGGCTCGATCGAAGTACTGGTTCCGATCAGGAGGGTCCTGACGCCCACCCGGGGGTGGGCGTCGGGACCGCACCCCGAGTCAGACGCGCCGACGCTTGGGCGGCCGGCAGCCGTTGTGCGGGCTGGGGGTGACGTCCTGGATCGCGCCGACCTCGAGGCCGGTGGCCTGGAGGGAGCGGATCGCGGTCTCGCGGCCGGAGCCCGGCCCCTTGACGAAGACGTCGACCTTGCGCATGCCGTGCTCCTGCGCACGGCGGGCGGCCGCCTCGGCGGCCATCTGCGCGGCGAACGGGGTCGACTTGCGGGACCCCTTGAAGCCGACCTGGCCGGCCGAGGCCCACGCGATGACCGCGCCGGTCGGGTCGGTGATCGAGACGATCGTGTTGTTGAACGTCGACTTGATGTGCGCGTGACCGTGCGCGACGTTCTTCTTCTCCTTGCGACGCGGCTTGCGCGACGCCGTGGCCGTACGGCTCTTGGGAGGCATGCTCTCCGGACTCCTGGTGGACTGCGACGACTGGCTTCGAGGGCGAACCGGTGGGTTCGCGAGGCGACCCGCGGGCGGACCGCACCGTCACGACGTGACGGTTACTTGCGACCGGCCTTCTTCTTGCCGGCCACGGTGCGCTTCGGGCCCTTGCGGGTGCGCGCGTTGGTCTTGGTGCGCTGACCGCGCACGGGCAGACCGCGGCGGTGGCGAAGACCCTGGTAGGTGCCGATCTCGACCTTGCGGCGGATGTCGGCGGCCACTTCGCGTCGGAGGTCACCCTCGACGCGGTAGTTGCCCTCGATGTGGTCGCGGAGCGCGACCAGGTCGTCGTCCGAGAGGTCGCGGACGCGCAGGTCCGGGCTGACGCCCGTGGCTGCGAGCGTTTCCTTGGCGCGGGTGCGCCCGACGCCGAAGATGTACGTGAGCGCGATCTCCAGCCGCTTCTCGCGGGGGAGGTCGACGCCGACGAGACGTGCCATGCGTGGTGTCCCTGTTCTGTCGCGGAGGTCTGCCGCAGGACCGTCCCGCCGTCTCGAGCGGGTCCCCGGCCTCCGGGCCGGGGGTGTCACCTGCCGCGTCGTGCGGTGCGGCCGGTGGGTCCTGCGATGGGTGCCACCGGCTGCGTTCCGGTGGCGGGTCCAGCGGTGGATCGTCTGCTGAGCCTGAGCCTGAGCTCAGCCCTGGCGCTGCTTGTGGCGCAGGTTCTCGCAGATGATCATGACTCGCCCGTGACGGCGGATCACCTTGCACTTGTCGCAGATCTTCTTGACGCTCGGCTTGACCTTCATCGTGTCTCCGGTCGTGCAGACCCCACCCACGCGGGGTGGTGGCCGGCGGCCAGTGGGTTGGTCACTTGTAGCGGTAGACGATGCGCCCGCGGGACAGGTCGTACGGGCTGAGCTCGACGACCACCCGGTCCTCGGGGAGGATGCGGATGTAGTGCTGCCGCATCTTCCCGGAGATGTGGGCGAGCACCTTGTGACCGTTGCTGAGCTCCACGCGGAACATCGCGTTCGGCAGGGCTTCGATCACGGTGCCTTCGATCTCGATGACGCCGTCCTTCTTCGGCATGTCCTCCGCTTTTCCATCAAGTGTCGGTTCGGTGTCAGCCCGGTCCCCCCCAGCGGAAGCGCTCGGGAGGAGGCATGGCGGACCGACGGTCAAGCTTACGGGACGGCGCGCCCCAGGCGAAATCGAGCGATCATGCCGCTGAAGACGCCTGCGGCGCAACCGAAGACGCGACCTCCGGCGCTGCGCGCCGGCTCCACCGAGCGCGGGGGTCGGCCCCGCCGCCCGCGCGGGGGCTCACTCGGAGGGGACGCGGACCCCGCGGGCGCCGAGCTCGGCCGCCCCGCCGTCGGGGGCGGTGAGCACCCACAGGCCCTCCTCGAGGACCGCGACGGTGTGCTCCCAGTGCGCGGCGCGGGTGCCGTCGGAGGTCACGACGGTCCACTCGTCGGCCAGCACGTCGGTGTCGACCCCGCCGCGGGTGCACATCGGCTCGATGGCCAGGACCATCCCCGGGCGCACCTTGGGGCCCTTGTCGCGGTCGCGGTGGTTGAGGACGTCGGGCGCCATGTGCATGGCGGTGCCGATGCCGTGACCGGTGTAGCCGTCCACGATCCCCAGCCGGCCGCCCACGGCGTCCTCCACGGCCGCGCCGACGTCGCCGACCCTCCCCCGCGCGTCGAGCGCGGCGATGCCCGCCCAGAGCGCCTGGCGGGTGGTCTCCACCAGCTCCACGTCCCCGGGCTCCCGCGGCTCCCCCACGATCGCGGTGAAGGCGGAGTCGCCGTGCCAGCCGTCGACGACCGCCCCGCCGTCCACGGAGACCACGTCGCCCTCCTCGAGCGGGCGGTCGCCGGGGATGCCGTGCACGACGACCTCGTTGACCGAGATGCACAGCGTGGCCGGGTAGCCGTGATAGCCCAGGAAGTTCGACGTGCCACCGCCGGCGCGGATGACCTCGGCGCCGACGGCGTCGAGCTCCGCCGGGGTGATGCCGGGGCGCAGGGCGGCCCGCACGCTCTCCAGGGCCGCGTGCGTCAGCAGCCCCGCCTCGCGCATCTTCAGGATCTGCTCGGGGGTCTTCAGCTCGACCCGTTCACGTCCGAACACCGTCAGGCGGTCTGGAGGCCGAGGGCCGACACCAGCCGCGAGGTGACCTCGGGGATGTCGCCGAGGCCGTCCACGCTGCGCAGCAGGCCGCGGTCGGAGTAGACCTCGACCAGCGGGGCGGTCTGCTCGGCGTAGACCTGCTGGCGCGTGCGGATCACCTCTTCGGTGTCGTCGCTGCGCCCCTGCTCCACGGCCCGCTTGGCGAGGCGCCGGACCAGCTCGTCGGTGTCGGCGGCGATCTCGAGCACGTGCTCGAGCTTGGCCCCGACGTCGGCCAGCATGTCGTCCAGCTCGCGGACCTGGTCGGTGGTGCGCGGGTAGCCGTCGAGGATGAAGCCCTCGGCGGCGTCGGGCTGGGCGAGGCGCTCGCGGACCATCTGGTTGGTCACCGCGTCGGGGACGTACTTGCCCGCGTTGAGGTACTCCTGGACGGTCCGGCCCAGTTCGGTGCCCTCCGCGACGTTGGCCCGGAAGATGTCGCCGGTGGAGATGGCGGGCACGCCCAGGCGGTCGGACAGGAGCTTGGCCTGGGTGCCCTTGCCCGCACCGGGCGGACCGAGGAGGACGAGACGAGTCATCGCAAGAACCCTTCGTAGTTTCGCTGCTGGAGCTGGGACTCGATCTGCTTCACCGTCTCGAGCCCCACCCCGACGATGATCAGGATCGACGTGCCCCCGAAGGGGAAGTTCGTGTTGGCATTGAAGAGCACGAACGCGATGAGCGGAAGCAGCGAGATGAGCCCCAGGTACAGCGATCCTGGCAGGGTGATGCGGGTGAGGATGTAGTCGAGGTACTCGGCGGTGGGCCGTCCGGCGCGCACGCCAGGGATGAACCCGCCGTACTTGCGCATGTTCTCCGCGACCTCGTCCGGGTTGAACGTGATCGCCACGTAGAAGTACGCGAAGAAGATGATGAGCAGGAAGTAACCGACCATGTAGATCGGGTGGTCGCCACGCACCAGGTGGTCGTTGATCCAGACCACCCAGGCCTCGTTGGGGTCGCTGAACTGGGCCACCAGCGCCGGCAGGTAGAGCAGGGACGAGGCGAAGATCACCGGGATGACCCCGGCCATGTTGACCTTGAGCGGGATGTACGTCGAGGTGCCGCCGTACATGCGCCGGCCGATCATCCGTTTGGCGTACTGCACCGGCACCCGGCGCTGGGACTGCTCGACGGCCACGACGGCGGCGACGACGAAGAGGCCGACCAGCAGGATGCCGGCGAAGGTCAGCCAGCCGTTCTCCTGGCCGATGGCCCACAGCGAGGTCGGGAAGCCCGCGGCGATCTGGGCGAAGATCAGCAGGGACATGCCGTTGCCGATGCCGCGCTCGGTGACGAGCTCGCCCATCCACATGATCAGGCCGGTCCCCGCGGTCATGGTGAGGACCATGAGGACGATGGTCTGGATGCTCTGGTCGGGCAGCACGGGGGCGTTGCAGGCGGTGCCGAAGAGGCGCGAGGGGTCGCGGGCGATCGTCACGTAGGTCGTCGACTGCAGGACGGCCAGGCCGATCGTCAGGTACCGCGTGTACTGGGTCAGCTTGGTCGTGCCCTGCTGACCCTCCTTCTTGAGGGCCTCGAAGCGCGGGATGACCACGGTGAGCAGCTGGACGATGATGCTCGCGGTGATGTACGGCATGATCCCGAGCGCGAAGATGCTCAGCTGCAGCAGCGCCCCGCCGGAGAAGAGGTTCACCAGCCCCAGCAGGTCGTTGCCCGTCTGCGCGAGGTCGATGCACTGCTGCACGGCCGGGTACGAGACGCCGGGCGCCGGCACGAACGACCCCAGGCGCACCAGGACGATGATCCCGAGCGTGAAGAGCAGCTTGCGGCGCAGGTCGGGCGTCCGGAAGGCGCGACCGATTGCGGTGAGCACTACTACCTCCTGCACCGCACTCCCCCGCACGGGCGGGTGGCGCGGGGTTGGTCACTGACAGATCGGACAGGTGGGCCGAACGGGCGGGCACGGAGCCCCCCCAGACCTTACCGCTCCGCAAACGCGCACGCGGCGGTAGCGGACGATCACTCGTCGCTACCGCCGCGTGGGCTGGTCGTGCACTGCGCTCAGCGGACCGTGGTGGTCCCGCCGGCCGCAGCGATCTTCTCGGCCGCCGAGGTCGAGAACTTGTCGGCCGTCACCTGCAGGGCCACCGAGATCTCCCCGGTGCCCAGGACCTTGACGAGCTGGCCCTTGCGGACCGCGCCCTTGGCCACGAGCTCGTCGACACCGACGGTGCCGCCCTCGGGGAAGAGGGAGCCGAGCTTGTCGAGGTTGACGACCTGGTACTCGACGCGGAACGGGTTCTTGAACCCGCGCAGCTTCGGCAGGCGCATGTGCAGCGGCATCTGGCCGCCCTCGAACGCCTCGGGCACCTGGTAGCGGGCCTTGGAGCCCTTGGTGCCGCGACCGGCGGTCTTGCCCTTGCTGCCCTCACCGCGACCCACGCGGGTCTTGGCGGTGTTGGAGCCCGGGGCGGGGCGGAGGTGGTGCAGCTTCAGGACGTGCTCACCCTGGTTGGCCATCAGTCGACCTCCTCCACGGTCACGAGGTGCGACACGGTGTTCACCATGCCGCGGAACTCGGGCTTGTCGTCCTTGACGACCGACTGCCCGATCTTGTGCAGCCCGAGGCTGCGGAGCGTCTCGCGCTGGTTCTGCTTGCGACCGATGCCCGAGTTGATCTGGGTCACCTTCAGGCGCGCCATCAGGCGGTCACCCCCGCGGCCTGGGCGCGCAGCAGCGCGACCGGGGCGACGTGCTCGACCGGCAGACCACGGCGCGCCGCCACCTGCTCGGGACGCTCGAGGCCGCGCAGGGCCTCGATCGTCGCGTGCACGATGTTGATCGCGTTGTCGCTGCCGAGGGACTTCGACAGGACGTCGTGGATGCCGGCGCACTCGAGCACCGCGCGGACGGGACCACCGGCGATGACGCCGGTACCCGGGGAGGCCGGGCGCAGCATGACCACGCCGGCCGCCTTCTCACCCTGGATGGGGTGCGGGATGGTGCCCTGGATGCGGGGCACGCGGAAGAAGTTCTTCTTGGCCTCCTCGACGCCCTTGGCGATCGCCGCGGGCACCTCCTTGGCCTTGCCGTAGCCGACACCGACGGTGCCGTCGCCGTCACCCACGACCACGAGGGCCGTGAAGCTGAAGCGACGGCCGCCCTTGACGACCTTGGCGACGCGGTTGATGGTCACGACGCGCTCGACGAAGTTGCTGCGGTCGCCCGCGTCGCCCCGTCCGCGGTCGCGGCCGCCACCGTTGTTGTCGCGGCGTCCGCGGTTGTCGCCGCCGCCGCCACGGTTGTCGCCGCCGGCCGCACCGGTGCCGCCGGCGCCTCGGCGCTGGGGTCCAGGCATCAGACGTTCCTCATCTCTTCGAGTGCTCGGGTCACAGGGCCAGCCCGGCTTCCCGGGCGCCGTCGGCGATGGCCGCGACGCGACCCGCGTACCGGTTGCCGCCGCGGTCGAAGACCACGGCGTCGATGCCGGCCGCCTTGGCGCGCTCGCCGACGAGGACGCCGACGGCCTTGGCCTTGGCCGACTTGTCGTCGCCGCTCGCGCGCAGGTCCGCCTCCATGGTCGAGGCTGACGCGAGGGTGTGACCCGCCGCGTCGTCGATGACCTGGACGAAGACGTGCCGGGTGGACCGGGTGACGACGAGACGCGGGCGCACAGCGGTGCCCACGACCTTCTTGCGCACGCGGGTGTGACGACGCTTGAGCGACGCCGCCTTGCCCTTCGTGGTGCGCTGGGTGGAGAGAGCCATCGTCACTTACCAGCCTTTCCGACCTTGCGGCGGATCTGCTCGCCGGCGTACCGAACGCCCTTGCCCTTGTACGGGTCGGGCTTGCGCAGCTTGCGGATGTTGGCGGCGATCTCGCCGACCTGCTGCTTGTCGATGCCGGCGACCGAGAAGCGCGTGTTGTTCTCGACGGCGAACGTGATGCCGGCCGGGGCCTTCACCACGACGGGGTGGCTGAAGCCGAGGGCGAACTCGAGGTCCGAGCCCTTCGGCGTCACGCGGTACCCGGTACCGACGATCTCGAGCTTCTTCTCGTAGCCCTTGGTCACACCCTCGACCATGTTCGAGATGAGGGTGCGGGTCAGCCCGTGCAGCGAGCGCGAGACGCGCTCGTCGTCGGGCCGGGTCACCTGCAGCGTGCCGTCCTCCGTGCGTTCCACGGAGATCGGGGCGGCCACGGTGTGGCTGAGCTCGCCCTTGGGGCCCTTGACCGTGACGGCTGCGCCGTCGATGGTCACGTCCACGCCCGCGGGGACGGTGATCGGGAGTCGACCGATGCGCGACATGAGTCCTCCTCC
Source organism: Kineococcus radiotolerans SRS30216 = ATCC BAA-149 (assembly GCF_000017305.1). Classification (GTDB taxonomy): domain Bacteria; phylum Actinomycetota; class Actinomycetes; order Actinomycetales; family Kineococcaceae; genus Kineococcus; species Kineococcus radiotolerans. Next base: position 1,581,220 of record NC_009664.2, read on the forward strand.
CTCACCAGACGTAGGCGAGGACTTCCCCACCCACGCCCTTCTTGTTGGCCTGCTTGTCGGTCAGCAGCCCCGAGGACGTGGACAGGATCGCCACGCCGAGGCCACCGAGGACGCGGGGCAGGTTGGTCGACTTCGCGTACACCCGCAGACCGGGCTTGCTGACCCGGCGCAGGCCGGCGATCGCACGCTCGCGGTTGGGGCCGAACTTCAGGTCCAGCGTGAGCTTCTTGCCGACCTCAGCGTCCTCGACCGTCCAGGAGGTGATGTAGCCCTCGGCCTGGAGGATCTCGGCGATGTGCGACTTCAGCTTGCTGTACGGCATGGAGACGGTGTCGTGGTACGCCGAGTTGGCGTTCCGCAGACGCGTCAGCATGTCCGCGATGGGGTCGGTCATCGTCATCGGGCTCGTCCGCCCTTCCTCACCGGGGTTTCCGGTCCGCAGGGCGCGGTCCGGACCTTCGGCGTCGTCGAAATGATGTCAGAAGTCACCAGCAGCTCGATGCCACTCACCAGCTGCTCTTGGTCACGCCGGGCAGCTCGCCGGCGTGAGCCATCTCGCGAACGCAGATGCGGCAGAGGCCGAACTTGCGGAACACGGCGTGCGGGCGCCCGCAGCGCTGGCAGCGGGTGTAACCCCGCACCTTGAACTTCGGCTTGCGCGCGGCCTTGGTGATCAGAGCGGTCTTCGCCACGGTCAGTTCTCCTTGAACGGGAAGCCCAGGGCACGCAGCAGCGCACGGCCTTCATCGTCGGTCGTCGCCGTCGTCACGACCGTGATGTCCATGCCGCGGACGCGGTCGATCTTGTCCTGGTCGATCTCGTGGAACATCGACTGCTCGTTGAGACCGAAGGTGTAGTTGCCGTTGCCGTCGAACTGCTTCGGCGACAGACCGCGGAAGTCGCGGATGCGCGGGAGCGCCAGCGACAGCAGCCGGTCCAGGAACTCCCACATGCGGTCGCCCCGCAGCGTGGTGTGGCAGCCGATCGGCATGCCCTCGCGCAGCTTGAACTGGGCGATGGACTTGCGGGCCTTGGTGATCTGCGGCTTCTGACCGGTGATGGCCGTGAGGTCGCGGACCGCGCCGTCGATGAGCTTGGAGTCGCGAGCGGCCTCGCCGACACCCATGTTCACCACGACCTTGGTCAGGCCGGGGATCTGCATGACGTTGCCGTAGGAGAACTGCTCGTGCAGCTGACCCTTGATCTCGTCGCGGTAGCGCTGCTTCAGACGCGGCAACGCACGGGCTTCAGTCGTGGTGGTCATCAGATGTCCTTGCCGGAACGCTTGGCGACGCGGATGCGGTTGGTCTTGGTGCGACCGTCGCGCTCGACCTGCTCCGTGCGGATGCCCACGCGGGTCGGCTTCTTGGTCTCCGGGTCGACGAGCTGCACGTTGCTGATGTGGATGGGGGCCTCGCGCTCGACGATGCCGCCCTCCACCCCCGGACGGGCCTTGGTGTGCCGCTTGATGCGGTTGACGCCCTCGACGAGGACGCGGTCGGTCTCGGCGATGACCTCGAGCACCTTGCCCTGCTTGCCGAGGTCGGACGTCTTGGTCCCGTCCGCGTTGCGACGACCGCGGACGCGGGTGATGACCTGGACCAGGTCACCCTTCTTGATGCGGGTCTTCCCCATGGTCAGAGCACCTCCGGAGCCAGCGAGATGATGCGCATGAACTTCTTCTCGCGCAGTTCACGACCGACGGGCCCGAAGATGCGGGTACCGCGCGGGTCGCCGTCGGCACGGAGGATCACCGCGGCGTTCTCGTCGAATCGGATGTAGGAACCGTCGGCGCGCCGACGCTCCTTCTTCGTGCGGACGATGACGGCCTTGACCACGTCGCCCTTCTTGACGTTCCCACCGGGGATGGCGTCCTTGACCGTGGCCACGATCACGTCACCGATGCCGGCGTAGCGGCGGCCGGAGCCGCCGAGCACGCGGATGCACAAGATCTCCTTGGCACCCGTGTTGTCGGCGACCTTGAGCCGCGACTCCTGCTGGATCACTCTCTACTCCTTCGTCGCGCCGGTTCTCGACCAACCGCTGAGGTGGCGAGCCTGGCCGAACGGACATGGAATCTGGGGGTGGGCCGCGATGGCGACCCACCCGACGTCAGTCGCTGCGCGCGGACGCGCACGAATCACTTCGCGCGTTCGAGCACCTCGACGACGCGCCAGCGCTTGGTCGCCGACAGCGGACGGGTCTCGGCGATGAGGACGAGGTCGCCCACACCGGCCGTCTCGACCTCGTCGTGCGCCTTGACCTTGGTGGTGCGGCGGATGACCTTCGCGTAGAGCGGGTGCTTCACGCGGTCCTCGACCTCGACCACCACGGTCTTCTGCATCTTGTCGCTGACGACGTACCCGCGGCGCGTCTTGCGGTCGCCGCGATCGGTGGTGCTGGCGGCGCTGGTCTGCTCGCTCACTCGGCAGCCTCCTTCGTGATCGGCGCCTCGGTGATGCCGAGCTCGCGCTCGCGCATCGTCGTGTAGATGCGGGAGATGTCCCGCTTCACGGCCTTCAGCCGGGAGTTGTTCTCCAGCTGACCGGTCGCGGACTGGAAGCGCAGGTTGAACAGCTCTTCCTTCGCCTTCTTCAGCTCATCGACCAGCTTGGCGTCGGCGAACTCACGCAGCTCGTCGGCGCTCAGGCCCTTGGTCCCGACGGCCATCACTCACCACCCTCGCGGCGCACGATCTTGCACTTGACCGGAAGCTTGTGGATGGCGCGGGTCAGCGCCTCCGTGGCGATCTTCTCGGTGGGGAAGGACAGCTCGAACATGACGCGTCCGGGCTTGATGTTCGCGATCCACCACTCCGGCGAGCCCTTGCCGGAACCCATGCGGGTCTCGGCGGGCTTCTTCGTCAGCGGCCGGTCCGGGTAGATGTTGATCCAGACCTTGCCGCCACGACGGATGTGGCGGGTGATGGCGATACGAGCGGACTCGATCTGCCGGTTGGTGACGTAGCCGCCTTCGACGGCCATGATGCCGTAGTCGCCGAAGGTGACCCGGGTGCCGCCGGAAGCCGCTCCACGCCGCGTGGGGTGGTGCTGCTTGCGGTGCTTGACTCGCCGTGGGATGAGCACGACTCAGGCCTCCGTTCCGTTGGAACCCTTGCCGATGACCGGCTCGGTCGCCGCGGTGCCGGTCGGGGCGCTGCCGGTGGCAACGGCCTCGGCGACGGGCGCGGTGGTGTCCTGGGCAGGACGGGTGCGACGCGCACCGCGGTCGGGGCGGTCGCCGCGCTCGTTGCGACGCGGGGCGCGCGGGGCGGCGGCCTGCGACTGGGCGAGCTCACGGCTGGTGATGTCGCCGTGGTAGATCCAGACCTTCACGCCGATGCGGCCGAAGGTCGTGCGGGCCTCGTAGAACCCGTAGTCGATGTTCGCGCGCAGGGTGTGCAGCGGCACACGGCCTTCGCGGTAGAACTCCGAACGGCTCATCTCGGCGCCGCCGAGACGGCCGGCGCACTGCACCCGGATGCCCTTGGCCCCGGAGCGCATCGTCGTCTGCATCCCCTTGCGCATGGCGCGGCGGAACGAGACGCGGCTGGCGAGCTGCTCGGCGACACCCTGCGCGACGAGCTGGGCGTCCACCTCGGGGTTCTTGACCTCGAGGATGTTCAGCTGCACCTGCTTGCCGGTGAGCTTCTCGAGCTCGGTGCGGATGCGGTCGGCCTCCGCGCCGCGACGGCCGATGACGATGCCCGGCCGGGCGGTGTGGATGTCGACGCGCACGCGGTCACGGGTGCGCTCGATCTCCACCTTGGAGATGCCGGCCCGCTCCATGCCCTTGGACATGAGCCTGCGGATCGCGACGTCCTCCTTGACGTAGTCGGCGTAGCGCTGACCAGTCTTGGTGGAGTCGGCGAACCACCGGCTGCGGTGGTCGGTGGTGATGCCCAGTCGGAACCCGAACGGGTTGACCTTCTGTCCCATCAGCGGGTCCTCCTCGTCTTCTTGGCGCCCTTGACGGCCGGGGCGACGACCACGGTGATGTGGCTCGTGCGCTTCAAGATGCGCCCCGCGCGCCCTTGGGCACGGGGACGGAAGCGCTTCATCGTCGGACCTTCGTCCACGTGGATCGCCTTGACGACGTACTCGGCCGGGTCGAAGGCCTCGGAGTGCTTGTCCGCGTGGAACTTCGCGTTCGCCATGGCGCTCTCGACGAGCTTGCGAACGGGCTCGGCCGCCGACTGCGGGGCGAACGAGAGCACTGCGACGGCCTCAGTGGCCTGCTTGCCCCGGACGAGGTCGACGACTCGGCGCGCCTTCTGGGGCGTGACGCGGAGGTACCGCGTCTGCGCCTTGGCTTCCATCCCTGTCCTGCTTCCTGGTTTCGGTCTCTGAAGGTTGAGTCGCTGAGCGGGTGGCTCAGCGGCGACGACCCTTGCGGTCGTCCTTCTCGTGGCCCTTGAACGTGCGCGTGGGCGCGAACTCGCCGAGCTTGTGCCCCACCATCGACTCCGTGACGAAGACGGGGGTGTGCTTGCGGCCGTCGTGCACCGCGAACGTGTGACCCAGGAAGTCCGGCGTGACGACCGAACGGCGGGACCAGGTCCGGATGACGTTGTGCGTACCGGCCTCGTTCTGAGCGTCCACCTTCTTCTGCAGGTGGTCGTCGACGAACGGGCCCTTCTTCAAGCTGCGAGGCATGGCCTGAACTCCCTATCAGCGCTTCTTGCCGGTGCGGCGGCGACGGACGATGAGCTTGTCGCTCTCCTTGCCCGGACGCCGCGTACGGCCTTCAGGCTGACCCCAGGGGCTGACGGGGTGACGACCACCGGAGGTCTTCCCCTCACCACCACCGTGCGGGTGGTCGATCGGGTTCATGGCGACACCGCGGACGGTCGGGCGCTTGCCCTTCCAGCGCATGCGGCCGGCCTTGCCCCAGTTGATGTTCGACTGCTCGGCGTTGCCGACCTCGCCGATCGTGGCGCGGCAGCGCACGTCGACGTTGCGGATCTCGCCCGACGGCATGCGCAGCTGGGCGAAGCGGCCCTCGCGGGCGACGAGCTGGACGCTGGCCCCGGCGGAGCGGGCGATCTTGGCACCGCCACCGGGACGGATCTCGATGGCGTGGATCACCGTGCCGACGGGGATGTTGCGCAGCGGCAGGTTGTTGCCCGGCTTGATGTCGGCCTCGGGGCCGTTCTCGATCCGGTCGCCCTGCTTCAGCTTCGCCGGCGCGATGATGTAGCGCTTCTCGCCGTCCACGTAGTGCAGCAGCGCGATGCGCGCGGTGCGGTTCGGGTCGTACTCGATGTGCGCGACCTTGGCCGGCACGCCGTCCTTGTCGTGACGACGGAAGTCGATCAGACGGTAAGCGCGCTTGTGGCCACCACCGATGTGACGGGTGGTGATGCGACCGGACGAGTTGCGGCCACCGGTCTTGGACAGCGGACGGACGAGCGACTTCTCAGGCTCGCTCCGCGTGATCTCGACGAAGTCGGCGACGGACGAGCCGCGGCGGCCCGGCGTCGTCGGCTTGTACTTGCGGATTCCCATTGCAGCGTTTCCTCGGGTTCGAAGGTTGTCTACGGCAGTCGTGCGAGCCCTGGGGCTCAGGCGACCGCGCCGCCGAAGATGTCGATCGTGCCCTCGCGCAACGTCACGATGGCCCGCTTGGTGTCCTTGCGCTTACCCGTGCCGTACCGGGTGCGACGGCTCTTGCCCTGCCGGTTCGCGGTGTTCACCGACGAGACCTTGACGCCGAAGACGCTCTCGACCGCGACCTTGATCTCGGTCTTGTTCGCCCTCGGGTCCACGAGGAACGTGTACTTCCCCTCGTCGATGAGCGCGTAGCTCTTCTCCGAGACGACCGGCGCGAGCAGGATGTCGCGCGGGTCCTTCTGGGTTCCACCGATCGCACTCACAGGGTGCTCCCTTCGGACTCGGCCGCCACCGCGGTCGCGCTGCGACCGGCCGGCGGACCCGCGACGAAGGCGTCGAGCGCCGCGCGGGTGAAGACGACGTCGTCGCTCTTCACGACGTCGTAGGTGTTCAGCTGGTCGGCCGGCAGGACGTGCACGTTGTCGAGGTTGCGCAGGGACTTCTGCGAGACGTCGTCGTCGCGGGTCAGGACGACCAGCACGTTCTTGCGGCCGGAGAGCGTCGCGATGAGCGCGCGAGCGGTCTTGGTCGAGGGGGTCTCCCCCGCGGCCAGGCCCTCGACGACGTGCAGACGCTCGTGACGCACCCGGTCGGAGAGGGCACCGCGCAGGGCGGCGGCCTTCATCTTCTTGGGGGTGCGCTGGGAGTAGTCGCGCGGCTTGGGGCCGTGCACGATGCCACCACCGGTGAACTGCGGGGCGCGCAGCGAGCCCTGACGGGCGCGGCCGGTGCCCTTCTGCTTGTACGGCTTCTTGCCGCCACCGCGGACCTCGCCCCGACGCTTGGTCGAGTGGGTGCCCTGGCGGGCCGCGGCGAGCTGCGCGGTCACGACCTGGTGGATCAGCGAGATGTTCGCCTGGCGACCGAAGTCCTTGGCGGGCAGCTCCACGGTGCCGTTGCTGCCGCCGTCGGCGGTCCGCAGCGGGACGGTGATGGCCTCGGTGGTCTGAGTCGTCTCAGTCATGTGCTCAGGCCTCCTTCACGCGCGCCTTGGAGGCGCTCTTGACGAGCACGAGGCCGCCGCGGGGACCGGGGATCGCGCCCGTGATGAGCAGCAGGCCCTTCTCCGCGTCGACCGCCTGCACGGTCAGGTTCTGGGTGGTCTGGCGAGCCGCACCCATGCGACCGGCCATCCGCATGCCCTTGAACACGCGACCCGGGGTGGCGCAGCCGCCGATCGACCCGGGCTTGCGGTGGTTGCGGTGCGCACCGTGGGAGGCGCCGACGCCGTGGAAGCCGTGACGCTTCATGACACCGGCGAAGCCCTTGCCCTTGGTGGTGCCGACCACGTCGACGGTCGCGCCGGTGGCGAAGGCCTCGGCGGTGACCTCCTGACCCAGGGAGTAGTCCGCGGCGTCGGTGGTGCGCAGCTCGACCAGGTGGCGACGCGGGGCGACGCCGGCCTTCTCGAAGTGCCCGGCAGCGGGCTTGGTGGCCTTGCGCTGCGCGATGGCCGTGGTGGCCAGCTGGACGGCCTCGTAGCCGTCAACGGTAGTGGTGCGGATCTGGGTGACGACGTTCGGCTCGACCTTGACGACGGTCACGGGGACGATGCGGTTGTCCGCGTCCCACAGCTGCGTCATGCCGAGCTTGGTGCCGAGCACCCCTCGCACTTGCCTGTCGCTCATCGTGTGCAGTCCCTCAGAGCTTGATCTCGATGTCGACCCCGGCCGGGAGGTCGAGCCGCATGAGCGAGTCGACGGTCTTCGGCGTCGGGTCGATGATGTCGATGAGGCGCTTGTGAGTGCGCATCTCGAAGTGCTCGCGGCTGTCCTTGTACTTGTGCGGCGAGCGGATAACGCAGTAGACGTTCTTCTCGGTCGGCAGCGGCACGGGCCCAGCGACCGAGGCGCCCGTCCGGGTCACCGTGTCGACGATCTTGCGCGCCGAGCTGTCGATGACCTCGTGGTCGTAGGCCTTGAGCCTGATGCGGATCTTCTGTCCCGCCATGGCGTCGTCTGACTCTCTCTCTTCGTACCGCTACTGACTCGCGCGCGGCGCGGAGCACCTGCTCGGTGCCCCGACCCCCGAGGTCGGGCGTGTCGCGCCTCAGCGCGATCTCCACCCTCACTCGGTTGCCCGGTGTGGACCTGTCGTCCTGTTCAGGTTGCCCTGGGGGTTCCAGGTGAACCGTCCGCCGCCCGTACGAGACGTTCGACGTTCGCGGTCGCTGCCCGTGGTCCTGGTTCGGTCCCCGGATCGGGTGAGATCTTGATCCAGGCGCGAACCAGCGGCGCAGCAACCCCGACAGTCTGCCAGACGAGGTGGGTCGTTGGCGAATCGAGCCAGCAGCAGCAACGCGGTGGCTACTGCGAGGACTGCAGCGCAGTGCGCTGCACGACGAAGGGGCGGGTCCAGGTGGACCCGCCCCTCCGTGCGGTGGGCGACCCGCCGGAGGGGGGTGACCCCTCCCCCGGCGGCTCAGCTCACTTGAGGATCTTGACGACCCGGCCGGCGCCCACGGTGCGGCCACCCTCGCGGATGGCGAACTTCAGGCCCTCTTCCATCGCGATGGGCTGGATGAGGTCGACCTTCATCTCGGTGTTGTCGCCGGGCATGACCATCTCGGTGCCCTCGGGCAGCGAGACGACGCCGGTGACGTCGGTCGTCCGGAAGTAGAACTGCGGACGGTAGTTGTTGTAGAAGGGCGTGTGACGGCCACCCTCGTCCTTGGACAGGATGTACGCCTGGCCCTCGAACTCGGTGTGCGGCGTGATGCTGCCGGGCTTGACCACGACCTGGCCGCGCTCGACGTCGTCGCGCTTGAGGCCACGCAGGAGCAGGGCGGCGTTGTCGCCGGCCTGGCCGGTGTCCAGCATCTTGTTGAACATCTCGATGCTGGTCACGGTGGTCTTGGTGGAGGTCGGCTTGATGCCGACGACCTCGACCTCCTGGTTGACGTTCAGGACACCGCGCTCGATGCGCCCGGTCACGACGGTGCCGCGGCCGGTGATCGTGAAGACGTCCTCGATGGGCATGAGGAACGGCTGGTCGATCGCGCGCTCGGGCTCCGGGATCGCGGTGTCGACCGCGTCCATGAGCTCCATCAGCTTGTCGCCCCACTCGGCGTCGCCCTCGAGGGCCTTCAGCGCCGAGACGCGGACCACGGGGACGTCGTCGCCCGGGAACTCGTAGGACGAGAGGAGCTCACGCACCTCCATCTCGACGAGCTCGAGGAGCTCCTCGTCCTCGACCATGTCGGCCTTGTTCAGCGCGACGACGATGTAGGGGACGCCGACCTGGCGGGCCAGGATGACGTGCTCCTTCGTCTGCGGCATCGGGCCGTCGGTGGCCGCGACCACGAGGATGGCGCCGTCCATCTGCGCCGCACCCGTGATCATGTTCTTGATGTAGTCCGCGTGACCCGGGCAGTCGACGTGGGCGTAGTGACGCGCCTCGGTCTGGTACTCGACGTGCGCGATCGAGATCGTGATGCCGCGCTGGCGCTCTTCGGGCGCCTTGTCGATCTGGTCGAACGCCGACGCCTTGTTCAGCTCCGGGAACTTGTCGTGCAGCACGCGGGTGATCGCCGCGGTCAGCGTCGTCTTCCCGTGGTCGATGTGACCGATCGTGCCGATGTTGACGTGCGGCTTGGTCCGCTCGAACTTCGCCTTCGCCACTGGGGGTCCTCCTCGGACTGTCGTTATTTCCCCGACCCGGTTCAACGGGTGGGTGGGTGACCTGGCTGGTCACTGGCCCACACGGCGGTGGTCCAGGGGTCGTGCAGGGGGGACGGTCCGGCGTGGGCCGTCCCCCCGAGTGCGTCAGGAGAGGGTCACTCCCCGCGGACCTTCTTCACGATCTCGTCCGCCACGTTCCGCGGGACTTCAGCGTAGTTGGAGAACTGCATCGAGTAGACCGCCCGGCCCTGCGTCTTCGACCGGAGGTCGCCGACGTAGCCGAACATCTCGGACAGCGGGACGGAGGCCTTCACGAGCTTGGCCCCGCTGACGTCCTCCATGGACTCGATCTGCCCACGGCGGGAGTTCAGGTCGCCGATGACGTCGCCCATGTAGTCGGCGGGCGTACGCACCTCGACGGCCATGACGGGCTCGAGCAGCACGGGCTGAGCCTTGCGGACAGCTTCGCGCAGGACCATCTTGCCCGCGATCTTGAAGGCCATCTCCGACGAGTCGACGTCGTGCGCCGCACCGTCGATGAGGGAGGCCTTGATGCCGACGAGGGGGTACCCCGCGACGACACCCTCCTGCATGGCCTCCTGGATGCCGTTGTCCACGGAGGGGATGTACTCGCGCGGGACGCGGCCACCGGTGACGGCGTTCACGAACTCGTAGAACGTCCCGTCCGCGGTGTCCAGGGGCTCGATCGAGACCTGCACCTTGGCGTACTGGCCCGAACCGCCGGTCTGCTTCTTGTGGACGTAGTCCTCCTTCAGCACCGCGCGACGGATCGTCTCGCGGTAGGCGACCTGCGGCTTGCCGACGTTCGCCTCGACCTTGTACTCGCGCTTCATCCGGTCGACGAGGATGTCGAGGTGGAGCTCGCCCATCCCCTTGATGATCGTCTGACCGGTCTCCTGGTCGAGCTCGACCTGGAAGGTCGGGTCCTCCTCGGCCAGGCGCTGGATCGCGGTGCCGAGCTTCTCCTGGTCGCCCTTGGTCTTGGGCTCGATGGCGACCGAGATGACGGGCTCGGGGAAGGTCATCGACTCGAGGACGACCTGCTGAGCCGAGTCGGACAGCGTGTCGCCCGTCGTCGTCTCCTTCAGGCCGATCATCGCGTAGATGTGACCCGCGCGGGCCTCGTCGACCGGGTTCTCCTTGTTGGAGTGCATCTGGAAGAGCTTCCCGATGCGCTCCTTCTTGCCCTTGGTCGAGTTCACGACCTGCGAGCCGGCCGCGACGACGCCCGAGTACACCCGGACGTAGGTCAGCTTGCCGAAGAACGGGTGCGCCGCGACCTTGAACGCGAGGGCCGAGAACGGCTCGGTCGCGTCCGGCTTGCGGATGATCTCCACCGACTCGTCGCCGACCTTGTGCCCGATCATGGGCTTCACGTCGAGGGGCGAGGGGAGGTAGTCGATGACCGCGTCGAGCATGGGCTGGACGCCCTTGTTCTTGAACGCGGAGCCGCAGAAGATCGGGTACAGCTCGCTGTTGATCGTCAGCTTGCGGACCGCGGCCTTGATCTCCTCGGGGGTGAGGTCCTCGCCGCCGAGGTACTTCTCGAGGAGGGCCTCGTCGGTCTCGGCCACGCGCTCGACGAGCTTGGCGCGGTACTCGTTGGCCTGGTCGAGGAGGTCCGCGGGGATCTCCTCGACGGTGTAGTCGGCGCCCATCTGGACCTCGCCGCGCCAGGTGAGGGCGCGCATGTGGACCAGGTCGACGACGCCGGCGAAGGAGTTCTCCGCGCCGATCGGCAGCTGCATGACCAGCGGCTCGGCGCCCAGGCGGTCGCTGATGGTGCCGACGGTGAAGAAGAAGTCGGCGCCCAGCTTGTCCATCTTGTTGACGAAGCAGATGCGCGGGACGTCGTACTTGTCCGCCTGCCGCCACACGGTCTCGGACTGGGGCTCGACACCCTCCTTGCCGTCGAAGACGGCGACCGCGCCGTCGAGGACGCGCAGGGAGCGCTCGACCTCGACCGTGAAGTCGACGTGGCCGGGCGTGTCGATGATGTTGATCTGGGTGCCCTCCCAGAAGCAGGTGGTGGCGGCGGAGGTGATGGTGATGCCCCGCTCCTGCTCCTGAGCCATCCAGTCCATCGTGGCCGCGCCGTCGTGGACCTCGCCGATCTTGTAGTTGATCCCCGTGTAGAAGAGGATCCGCTCCGTCGTCGTGGTCTTGCCGGCGTCGATGTGCGCCATGATGCCGATGTTGCGGACCTTGGTCAGGTCCGTCAGCACGTCCTGTGCCACGGTTTACTGCCTCTTCCCTGGGATCGAGGGGGTGAGTCGGCCACTCCGGCTGAGCAGCGTGCCCGCCACTGGGGTCACCAGCGGTAGTGCGCGAAGGCCCGGTTCGACTCGGCCATCTTGTGGGTGTCCTCACGACGCTTCACCGCGGCACCGAGGCCGTTCGAAGCGTCCAGGATCTCGTTGAGCAGACGCTCGGTCATCGTCTTCTCGCGACGCTGACGGGCGTAACCGACGAGCCAGCGCAGGGCCAGCGTCGTGGAGCGGGTGGGGCGCACCTCGATGGGCACCTGGTAGGTCGAACCACCGACGCGGCGGGACTTGACCTCGATCGCGGGCTTGACGTTGTCGAGCGCGCGCTTGAGCACGACGACGGGGTCGCCACCGGTCTTGTCGCGGGCACCCTCGAGGGCGCCGTACACGATGGACTCGGCGACGGACTTCTTCCCGTCGAGGAGGATCTTGTTGACGAGCTGCGTCACCAGCGGGGACTGGTAGACGGGGTCCACCACGAGGGGACGCTTGGGTGCGGGGCCCTTGCGCGGCATGTCAGCTCTTCTCCTTCTTGGCGCCGTAGCGGCTGCGCGCCTGCTTGCGGTTCTTCACGCCCTGCGTGTCGAGCGACCCGCGGACGATCTTGTAGCGGACACCGGGCAGGTCCTTCACGCGACCGCCGCGGACCAGGACCATCGAGTGCTCCTGGAGGTTGTGGCCCACGCCCGGGATGTAGGCGGTGACCTCGATGCCGCTCGTCAGCTTGACGCGGGCGACCTTGCGCAGAGCCGAGTTCGGCTTCTTCGGGGTCGTCGTGTAGACGCGCGTGCACACGCCGCGTCGCTGCGGGCTGCCCTTGAGGGCGGGCGTCTTGGTCTTGACGACCTTGTCCTCCCGGCCCTTGCGGACCAGCTGCTGGATGGTGGGCACCCTGTCTCCGTCTTTTTCGATCTTGTGTGTCGGCTGGTGTTCCTCGGGACGCACCGCCCGTCGTGGGCGGCGCTCGACCCCGGCCGACCCACGAGGTCGGGCGTGTCGTTCGGTCGAGGTCCCGCGGCGGCGACGTCCTGTCACCTGGTCGCGGGCGCGCTCGTGTCAAGCGGACACGAGACTACCCGCCGCCTCTGGCAGTGGTCAAAACGAGGTGGGCGCCGGGACGGCACCCACCGGGGGGCCGCCCCTCCCCCGGTGGGGGGAGGGGCGACCCGGTGGCGGTCCTCAGCGGTAGTCGCTGCTGCCGTAGTCGAACTCCTCGAGCGGCACGGCCTGGCCGGAGCCCACGCCGAACTGCGCGTAGTCGACGTCGTCGTAGCCGGGCACCGAGTACATCTGCGCCTTGGCTTCCTCGGTCGGCTCCACCCGGACGTTGCGGTAGCGCGGGAGCCCCGTGCCGGCCGGGATGAGCTTGCCGATGATGACGTTCTCCTTGAGCCCGAGCAGCGGGTCGCTCTTGCCCTCCATGGCCGCGTTGGTCAGGACGCGCGTCGTCTCCTGGAAGGAGGCGGCGGACAGCCACGAGTCGGTCGCGAGCGACGCCTTCGTGATGCCCATGAGCTCCGGGCGACCCGAGGACGGCTGACCGCCCTCGGCCATGACCCGGCGGTTCTCCTCCTCGAAGCGCGCGCGCTCGACGAGCTCACCGGGCAGCAGCTCCGAACCGTTCTGCTCGATGATCGTCACCCGCTTGAGCATCTGGCGGACGATGACCTCGATGTGCTTGTCGTGGATCGACACGCCCTGGGAGCGGTAGACCTCCTGCACCTCGTCGACCAGGTGCATCTGCACCCGGCGCGGGCCGAGGATGCGCAGCACCTGCTTGGGGTCGACCGCACCCTGGACGAGCTTCTGCCCGACCTCGACGTGCGTGCCGTCCTCCACGAGGAGGCGCTGACGACGCGTCACCGGGTACTCGACCTCTTCGGCGCCGTCGTCGGGGGTGACGACGATCTTGCGGCCCTTGTCGGTCTCCTCGATGCGGGTGCGCCCCGCGACCTCGGAGATCGGCGCGTTCCCCTTGGGGGTGCGGGCCTCGAAGAGCTCGACCACGCGCGGCAGACCGTGCGTGATGTCACCGGACTCCGACGCGGCACCACCGGTGTGGAAGGTGCGCATCGTCAGCTGGGTGCCGGGCTCGCCGATCGACTGGGCCGCGACGATGCCGACGGCCTCGCCGATGTCGACGAGCTTGCCGCTGGCCAGCGAACGGCCGTAGCAGCGGGCGCAGGTCCCCACGCGGGACTCGCAGGTGAGCACCGAGCGGACCTTGAGGCTCTCCACGCCGCGCTCGACCAGGGCGTCGATGACGACGTCGCCCAGGTCGGACCCGGCCGGCAGGACGACCTCCCCGTCGACGACCACGTCGGTGGCCAGCGTGCGTGCGTAGACGCTGGTCTCGACGTCGTCGTGGCGGCGCAGGCTGCCGTCGGAGTTCTTCTCCGCGATGGGCATCGACAGGCCGCGGAAGGTGCCGCAGTCGTCCTCGCGGACGATGACGTCCTGGGAGACGTCGACGAGTCGACGCGTCAGGTACCCGGAGTCGGCGGTCCGCAGCGCGGTGTCCGCCAGCCCCTTGCGGGCGCCGTGCGTGGTGATGAAGAACTCACCCACGGTCAGGCCCTCGCGGAACGAGGCCTTGACCGGGCGCGGGATGATCTCGCCCTTCGGGTTGGCCATCAGGCCGCGCATGCCGGCGAGCTGACGCATCTGCATCCAGTTGCCTCGCGCACCCGAGCTCACCATGCGGTGGATCGTGTTGTGCGTCGGCATGGCCGCCTCGAGGTCCTTGGCGACGTCGTTGGTGGCCTGGGTCCAGATCTCGATGAGCTCCTGACGGCGCTCGTCGTCGGTGATCAGACCCCGCTCGTACTGCTGCTGGACCTTCTCGGCCTTGGCCTCGTAGGTCTCGAGGATGGCCTGCTTGTTCGGCGGCGTCACGACGTCGGCGATGGAGACGGTGGTGCCCGAGCGGGTGGCCCAGTGGAAGCCGGCCTCCTTCAGGGCGTCCAGCGTCGCCGCCACCTGGACCTTCGGGTAGCGCTCGGCGAGGTCGTTGACGATCGCGGAGAGCTGCTTCTTGTCCACGACGACGTTGACGTACTCGTAGTCCACCGGCAGCGTCTCGTTGAACAGCGCCCGCCCCAGCGTGGTCTCCACGTCGAGGTCGTCGCCCTGCTGCCAGTCCTCGGGCAGCGCCATGGCCGACGTCGGGACGACACCCGACAGGCGGATGCGCACCTTGGCGTTGAGGTTCAGCTGCTTGGCGTCGAAGGCCATGATCGCCTCGGCCAGCGAGGAGAACTGCCGGCCCTCCCCGGCCACGTCGTCCCGGTCGGCGGTCAGGTGGTACAGACCGATGATCATGTCCTGGGTGGGCATGGTCACCGGACGGCCGTCCGCCGGCTTGAGGATGTTGTTCGACGAGAGCATGAGGATGCGGGCCTCGGCCTGCGCCTCCGCGCTCAGCGGCACGTGCACGGCCATCTGGTCGCCGTCGAAGTCCGCGTTGAACGCGGTGCAGACGAGCGGGTGGATCTGGATGGCCTTGCCCTCGACCAGCTGGGGCTCGAAGGCCTGGATGCCGAGGCGGTGCAGCGTGGGCGCGCGGTTGAGCAGCACCGGGTGCTCGGTGATGACCTCGGACAGGACGTCCCAGACCACCGGGCGGGCGCGCTCGACCATGCGCTTGGCCGACTTGATGTTCTGCGCGTGGCTGAGGTCGACGAGCCGCTTCATGACGAAGGGCTTGAAGAGCTCCAGGGCCATCTGCTTGGGCAGACCGCACTGGTGCAGCTTCAGCTGCGGGCCGACGACGATGACCGAACGGCCGGAGTAGTCGACGCGCTTGCCGAGCAGGTTCTGGCGGAACCGGCCCTGCTTGCCCTTGAGCATGTCGGACAGCGACTTCAGCGGGCGGTTGCCCGGGCCCGTCACCGGCCGGCCGCGGCGGCCGTTGTCGAACAGCGCGTCGACGGCCTCCTGCAGCATGCGCTTCTCGTTGTTGACGATGATCTCGGGGGCCCCGAGGTCGAGCAGGCGCTTCAACCGGTTGTTGCGGTTGATGACGCGGCGGTAGAGGTCGTTCAGGTCGCTCGTCGCGAAGCGGCCACCGTCGAGCTGCACCATCGGGCGCAGGTCCGGCGGGATGACCGGGACGCAGTCGAGGACCATGCCCTCGGGGGAGTTCCGCGTGGTGAGGAACGCCGAGACGACCTTGAGGCGCTTGAGGGCGCGGGTCTTGCGCTGGCCCTTGCCCGTCGCGATGGTCTCACGCAGGGACTCGGCCTCGGCCTCGAGGTCGAAGCTCTGGAGGCGCTTCTGCAGCGCCGCCGCGCCCATGCCGCCCTCGAAGTATAGGCCGAAGCGCTCGCGCATGGCGCGGTAGAGCACCTCGTCGCCCTCGAGGTCCTGGACCTTGAGGGTGCGGAAGCGGTCCCAGATCGTGGCCAGGCGGTCGATCTCGGCGTCGGCGCGACGACGGATCTGCGCCATCTCGCGCTCGGCGGACTCGCGCACCTTGCGGCGCACGTCCGACTTCGCGCCCTCGGCCTCGAGCTCGGCGAGGTCCTGCTCGAGGGTCTTGGCGCGGGTCTCGACGTCGGAGTCCCGACGGTTCTCCACCTCGCGCTTCTCGACCTCGATCTGGGCCTCCAGCGAGGAGAAGTCGCGCTGGCGGGCCTCGTCGTCGACCGACGTGATCATGTACGCGGCGAAGTAGATGACCTTCTCGAGGTCCTTGGGGGCCAGGTCGAGCAGGTAGCCCAGCCGGCTCGGGACACCCTTGAAGTACCAGATGTGGGTGACCGGGGCGGCCAGCTCGATGTGCCCCATGCGCTCACGACGGACCTTGGCCCGCGTGACCTCGACACCGCAGCGCTCGCAGATGATGCCCTTGAAGCGCACGCGCTTGTACTTGCCGCAGTAGCACTCCCAGTCCCGGGTCGGACCGAAGATCTTCTCGCAGAAGAGCCCGTCCTTCTCCGGCTTCAGGGTGCGGTAGTTGATGGTTTCCGGCTTCTTGACCTCACCGTGCGACCACGTGCGGATGTCCTCCGCGGTGGCAAGCCCGATGCGCAGCTCGTCGAAGAAGTTGACGTCGAGCAACGGAATCTTCTTTCTGTCGTGTGTTCCGAGGTCTGACTGTGTCCGTGGAACCCCTCAGCAGGGGCCCCGTTGGCCGGCCGGTGGCGGAGGGGGGAGGGCTCGTGGCCCTCCCCCGCCCGCCGTCCGTCAGACCTCTTCGACGCTGCTCGGCTCGCGCCGGGCCAGGTCGATGCCCAGTTCCTCGGCCGCCCGGAAGACGTCCTCGTCGCTGTCCCGCATCTCGATGGCCATGCCGTCGGAGGAGAGGACCTCCACGTTCAGGCACAGCGACTGCATCTCCTTGATGAGCACCTTGAAGCTCTCGGGGATGCCCGGCTCGGGGATGTTCTCGCCCTTGACGATGGCCTCGTAGACCTTCACGCGGCCCAGCACGTCGTCGGACTTGATCGTCAGCAGCTCCTGCAGGGCGTAGGCGGCGCCGTAGGCCTCCAGGGCCCAGACCTCCATCTCGCCGAAGCGCTGTCCACCGAACTGCGCCTTACCACCCAGCGGCTGCTGGGTGATCATCGAGTACGGGCCCGTCGACCGGGCGTGGATCTTGTCGTCGACCAGGTGGTGCAGCTTCAGGATGTACATGTAGCCGACCGCCACCGGGTCCGGGAACGGCTCGCCGGAGCGGCCGTCGAACAGCCGCGCCTTGCCGTCGCCGCCGACGAGGCGGTCCCCGTCGCGGGTCGGGATCGTCGAGCTGAGCAGACCGGTGATCTCCTCCTCGCGGGCACCGTCGAAGACGGGCGTCGCGATGCGGGAGCCGGCCGGCGCCTCGCGGATCTCCTCCGGGATGAGCTTCGCCCAGTCCGGCTGACCCTCGATCTTCCAGCCGCGGCTGGCGATCCAGCCGAGGTGCAGCTCCAGGACCTGACCGACGTTCATCCGGCTCGGGACGCCGAGCGGGTTGAGGATCACGTCGACCGGCGTGCCGTCCTCGAGGAACGGCATGTCCTCCACGGGCAGGATCTTGGAGATGACGCCCTTGTTGCCGTGGCGCCCGGCGAGCTTGTCCCCGTCGGTGATCTTGCGCTTGTTGGCCACGTAGACGCGCACCAGCTGGTTCACGCCCGGGGGCAGCTCGTCGCCCTCGTCGCGGTCGAAGACCTTGACGCCGATGACGGTGCCCGTCTCGCCGTGGGGCACCTTGAGGGAGGTGTCGCGGACCTCGCGGGCCTTCTCGCCGAAGATCGCGCGCAGCAGGCGCTCCTCCGGGGTCAGCTCGGTCTCGCCCTTGGGCGTGACCTTGCCGACGAGCAGGTCGCCGTCGCGGACCTCGGCGCCGATGCGGATGATCCCGCGCTCGTCGAGGTCGGCCAGCACCTCCTCGGCCACGTTCGGGATGTCCCGGGTGATCTCCTCGGGCCCGAGCTTGGTGTCGCGGGCGTCGACCTCGTGCTCCTCGATGTGGATCGAGGAGAGGACGTCGTCCTGCACGAGGCGCTGCGACAGGATGATCGCGTCCTCGTAGTTGTGACCCTCCCACGGCATGAACGCGACCATCAGGTTGCGTCCCAGCGCCATCTCGCCGCCGTCGGTGGAGGGGCCGTCGGCCAGCACCGTCCCGACCTCGACGCGGTCGCCCTCGTTGATGACGACCTGCTGGTTGTAGGCGGTGCCGTGGTTGGAGCGGCGGAACTTCGCGACCTTGTAGGTCGTGGAGGTGCCGTCGTCGTTGCTGGTGGTGATCATGTCGGCGGACACGTCCGTCGCCACGCCGGCCTTGGTGGCCACCACGACGTCGCCGGCGTCGACCGCGGCGCGGAACTCCATGCCGGTGCCGATGAGCGGCGCCTCGGACTTCACCAGCGGCACGGCCTGGCGCTGCATGTTGGCGCCCATGAGCGCGCGGTTGGCGTCGTCGTGCTCGAGGAACGGGATCATCGCGGTCGCGACCGAGACCATCTGGCGCGCGGCGACGTCCATGTAGTCGACCTCGTCGCGCGGGACGAACTCCGTCTCGCCGCCCTTGGCGCGCACGAGGACGCGGGCCTCGGCGAAGCGGCTGTCCGCGTCGAGGGGGGCGTTGGCCTGCGCGATGACGAAGGCGTCCTCCTCGTCGGCGGTCAGGTACTCGACCTCGTCGGAGACGACCCCGTCCACGATCTTGCGGTAGGGGGTCTCGATGAAGCCGAACGGGTTGATGCGCCCGTAGGACGACAGCGACCCGATGAGGCCGATGTTCGGGCCTTCCGGCGTCTCGATGGGGCACATGCGGCCGTAGTGCGACGGGTGGACGTCGCGGACCTCCATGCCGGCCCGCTCACGGGACAGACCGCCCGGACCCAGCGCCGACAGGCGGCGCTTGTGGGTCAGACCCGCGAGGGGGTTGGTCTGGTCCATGAACTGCGAGAGCTGGCTGGTCCCGAAGAACTCCTTGATGGAGGCCACGACGGGACGGATGTTGATGAGCGTCTGCGGCGTGATGGCCTCGACGTCCTGCGTCGTCATGCGCTCGCGCACGACGCGCTCCATCCGGGACAGGCCGGTGCGGACCTGGTTCTGGATGAGCTCGCCCACGCTGCGCAGGCGGCGGTTGCCGAAGTGGTCGATGTCGTCGACCTCGACGCGCACGTCGACGGGCTGGCCGTTCTTGACGCCCGGCATGGTGACCTCGCCGGCGTGCAGCTTCACCAGGTACTTGATGGTGCGCACGATGTCGTCGACGGAGAGGACGCTGTCGCTCAGCGGCTCCTCGGTCCCCAGCTTCTTGTTCACCTTGTAGCGGCCGACCTTGGCGAGGTCGTAGCGCTTGGGGTTGAAGTAGAGGTTGTCGAGGAGGTTGCGCGCGGCCTCCTGCGTCGGCGGTTCGCCCGGGCGCAGCTTGCGGTAGATGTCCAGCAGCGCGTCCTCGACGCCGGAGGTGTGGTCCTTCTCCAGCGTGGAGATCATCGACTCGTAGTCGGCGAACTCCTCGCGGATCTGCGACTCGCTCCAGCCCAGGGCCTTCATGAGGACCGTGACCGACTGCTTGCGCTTGCGGTCGACGCGGACGCCGACGGTGTCGCGCTTGTCGATCTCGAACTCCAGCCAGGCACCGCGCGAGGGGATGATCTTCGCGGTCCAGGTGTCGCGGTCGGAGGTCTTGTCCGGCACGCGCTCGAAGTAGATGCCCGGGGAACGGACCAGCTGCGACACGACGACGCGCTCGGTGCCGTTGATGACGAAGGTGCCGCGGTCGGTCATGAGCGGGAAGTCGCCCATGAAGACCGTCTGGGACTTGATCTCACCGGTGTTGCCGTTGATGAACTCCGCGGTGACGAAGAGCGGCGCGGAGTAGGTGAGGTCGCGCTCCTTGCAGTCGTCGAGGGAGTACTTCGGCGGCTCGAACCGGTGGTCGCGGAACGACAGCGACATCGAGCCGGAGAAGTCCTCGATCGGGGAGATCTCCTCGAAGATCTCCTCCAGGCCCGAGGTCGTCGGGACGGCGAGGCCACCGTTGGTGGACGCCTCCACGCGGTCCTGCCACCGCTTGTTGCCGAGCAGCCAGTCGAAGCTGTCGGTCTGCAGGGCGAGGAGGTCGGGGACCTCCAGGGGTTCGTGGATCTTGCCGAAGGAGTACCGTCCCGAGACGGTGCGCGGCGACTGGTTGCCGATGTAGGTGCTGTTCGGTGCGGACGCTGGAAGCGAGGCAGCCAAGAGTGGTCCTTCCACGGGCCTGCGAACTCTGCGCGCTGCCCGCCCCGCTCGGTCGTTCCCACGGCGACGACCGGCTATATGACTCTGGGCAGCGCAAAACAACAGAGTACCCCCGGTGGGCACGACTGTCCAACCCCCGGATCGAGGCGATCCGGGCGCTGAGCGCCGGCGACCCCGGCTCCCCGACGACCTTGTCGGGGTGAGCGGGAGCCGTGATGACAACCGAGACGAGGATGTCCCCCCGGCGCCCTCGCGTCAAGGCGACTCCCCGCCCGTGTGGACGGCGGCCGGGACGGGGCCGGGAACGCCGCAGGGGCGGCCGGGCGAGAGCCCGACCGCCCCTGGGGCGTCGCTGCCCGGGTCAGACCCGGGCGGGGGTCACTTGAGGGTGACGGTGGCGCCGGCGCCCTCGAGCTGCGCCTTGGCCTTCTCGGCAGCGTCCTTGGCGACCTTCTCGAGGACGGGCTTGGGGGCGCCGTCGACGAGGTCCTTGGCCTCCTTGAGGCCGAGGGAGGTCAGCGCGCGGACCTCCTTGATGACGCCGATCTTCTTGTCGCCGGCGGACTCGAGGATGACGTCGAACTCGGACTGCTCCTCGGCAGCCTCGGCCGGGGCGCCAGCGGCGCCACCGGCGGCCGCGACGGCCACGGGGGCCGCAGCGGTGACGTCGAAGGTCTCCTCGAACTTCTTCACGAACTCGGAGAGCTCGATGAGGGTGAGCTCCTTGAACGCGTCGAGCAGCTCGTCGGTGCTGAGCTTCGCCATGAGGGCGGTCCTTCCTAGGGGTGGGGGTCCCGCGGTGAGCTGCGCGGGCAGGTGGTGGGCGAGCTGGACGCTCAGGCGTCCACGGTCTCGGCCGCGGGGGCCTCGACCGGTGCAGCCTCTGCGGGCGCGCCCGCAGCCTGCTTCTCCCGCAACGCTTCCACGGTGCGGACGGTCTTGGACAGCGGCGCCTGGAACAGCGCAGCGGCCTTCGACTGGGTGGCCTTGAGGACGCCGGCGACCTTGGACAGGAGCACCTCGCGGGACTCCAGGTCGGCCAGCGCCGTGACGTCGGCAGCGCTGATCGCGCGGCCCTCGAGCATGCCGCTCTTCACGATCAGCTGGGGGTTGGTCTTGGCGAAGTCACGCAGGCCCTTGGCCGCCTCGACCGGGTCACCGGTGATGAAGGCGATCGCGGAGGGGCCGGAGAGCTGCCCCTCGAAGGCCGTGACACCGGCCTCCTTCGCGGCGATGGTGGTCAGCGTGTTCTTCAGGACCGCGTAGGTCGTGTCGGGACCCAGCGCCGTGCGCAGCTGCGTGAGCTGCGCGACGGACAACCCCCGGTACTCGGTGAGCACCGCGGCGTTGGACTCCTGGAACAGAGCCGTGAGCTGCTTCACGGCGGCGATGTTCCTGGGCTTCGGCATGTGTGCCCTCCTTCCTCGTCTCGGGGGGAGCCGGCCGGGCCCCGAACGCACGAAACGCCCCGGCGCAGGTGCGCGGGGCGTCGGAGGGCAGCCTGGAGGCCGCGATCGAAGCTCGTTCACCTGCGCAGGTCGCCCGTGTCACGGGACCTTCTGCCACCTGCTCCTCGGGAGGGGCGGGCAGCGACCGGCGGTCTTCGGTACCGCTCCAGAGTACACGCCGTCACGGGGTGCCCGGACACGGACGCCGCAGGGGCGGGACCCCGGTGCGGGGTCCCGCCCCTGCGGGCGGTGCGGTGCGTCCTCAGACGGCGGTGGCCTCGCCGGTGAGGTTGCGGGTCAGGGTCGGGTCGACCGGGACGCCCGGGCCCATCGTCGTCGTGATGGTCGCCTTCTTGAGGTAGCGGCCCTTGGAGGACGACGGCTTCAGGCGCAGCACCTCGTCGAGCGCGGCGGAGTAGTTCTCGACGAGCTGGGTGTCGTCGAAGCTCGCCTTGCCGATGACGAAGTGCAGGTTGGCGTGCTTGTCGGTGCGGAACTCGATCTTCCCGCCCTTGATCTCGCTCACGGCCTTGGCCACGTCCATGGTCACGGTGCCGGTCTTCGGGTTCGGCATCAGGCCGCGGGGGCCCAGCACCTTGCCCAGGCGACCGACCTTGCCCATGAGGTCCGGGGTCGCGACGGCGGCGTCGAAGTCGAGGCGGCCCTTGGCGACCTCGTCGATGAGCTCGTCACCGCCGACGATGTCGGCGCCGGCGGCCTCGGCCTGCGCGGCGCGGTCACCGACGGCGAAGACCAGCACGCGGGCGGTCTTGCCGGTGCCGTGCGGCAGGTTGACGGTGCCGCGGACCATCTGGTCGGCCTTGCGCGGGTCGACGCCGAGGCGGAACGCGACCTCGACGGTCGCGTCGTACTTGACCGTCGACGTCTCGCGGGCCAGCTTGACCGCGTCGAGGGGGGCGTACAGCTCCTCGAAGTCGATCTTCTCGGCCGCTGCGCGGTAGGACTTGCTGCGCTTCACTTCTGCTCCTCGGGTGGGTTGAGGGTCGTGGTCGGACGGGCCGCGCGGGGCCCTGCCACAGGGGCGACCGGCCGGGTCCCGTCCCGGGTGGGGACGGGCCGGCCGGGAGGGGTCAGTCGGAGACGGTGATGCCCATCGACCGGGCGGTGCCGGCGATGATGCGGGCCGCCATGTCGACGTCCTTGGCGTTGAGGTCCTGCAGCTTCTGCTCGGCGATCTCGCGCACCTGGGCGCTGGTGAGGTTCGCGACCTTCTTCACGTGGGGCTCGCCGGAGCCCTTCTCCACGCCCGCGGCCTTCTTGATGAGCTCCGCGGCCGGCGGGGTCTTGGTGATGAAGGTGAACGAGCGGTCCTCGTAGACCGTGATCTCGACCGGGATGACGTTGCCGCGCTGCGACTCCGTCTGTGCGTTGTAGGCCTTGCAGAACTCCATGATGTTCACGCCGTGCTGACCGAGCGCGGGGCCGATCGGCGGGGCCGGGGTCGCCTGGCCGGCCTTGATCTGGAGCTTGATGAGCCCGGCGACCTTCTTCTTGGGGGGCATGAGCGATCCCTTCCTCGGTGCGTGAACGGCCCTTCGGTGCCCGCGGTTCGGGCGACGAGTGGTTGGAGGCCGTCGTCCAGTCTACGGGCTGGCGCCCCGTGCCCCGACATCGAGACCGCCCCCACCCCCGGCGGGGAGTGGGGGCGGTCCCGGCGGGGCGGGGCTCAGATCTTGGCGACCTGGTTGAAGTTGAGCTCGACCGGCGTCTCGCGCCCGAAGATCGAGACCAGCACGGTGAGCTTCTGCCGGTCCGCGGAGATCTCCGAGATCGTCGCGGGCAGGGTCTCGAAGGGGCCCTCCATGACGGTGACGGACTCGCCGACCTCGAAGTCGACGACCCGCGCCGGCGCCGACGCGGTGCCACCACCGGTCTCGGTCTTCTCCCCGGCCTTCGCCGTGGGCTGCAGGGTGGGGGCCAGCATCGAGAAGATCTCGTCGTTGGACAGCGGCACGGGCTGGTGGGTGTTGCCCACGAAGCCGGTGACCCCCGGGGTGTGGCGCACCGCGCCCCACGACTCGTCGGTCAGGTCCATGCGCACGAGCACGTAGCCGGGGATGCGGACCCGGCGCACGTTCTTGCGCGTCCCGTTCTTGACCTCGACGACCTCCTCCATGGGCACCTCGACCTGGAAGATGTAGTCCTCCATGTTGAGGCTGGTCATGCGGGTCTCGAGGTTGGTCTTCACGCGGTTCTCGTAGCCGGCGTAGGAGTGGATGACGAACCACTCGCCGGGCATGCGCCGCAGCTTCTTGCGGAACTCCTCGGCCTCGTCGACCTCGCCCTCACCGGCGTCGAGCACCTCGGCGACCCCGGCGGCCGGCGCGCCGAGCACGTCCTCCGCGTCCCCGGCGTCGTCGCCCGGGAGCTCGTCGTCGGCGTCGTCACCGCCGGTGGCGGCGGCGGGGACGTCCTCGAGCACCTCGGCGTCCAGGTCACCGGCCTCGTCGCCCTCGACCGCGCCGATCACGTCGGCGACGGGCACGTCGGGGGTGTCCGCGGCCTGCTCGTCGTCGGCTTCCCGGTCGGCCTCGGCGTCCGCCTGGACGTCCTCGGCGTCGTAGGACTGGGTCGCGTCGTACTGCTCGTCCGACTGGTCGTCGTCCGAGGGACCCCACTGCTCCGACACGTGCTGACCTGCTTCCTTCGGGATCGGGTACTCGCGCGCACCGGACCGGCGCGCGCCGAGGTTCGTCAGGACCCGAACACCAGCAGGACGAGCTTGCCGATGCCGTAGTCCAGCGCGGACACGAAGAGCATCATCACCACGACGAAGACGAGGACGACACCGGTGTAGCTCAGCAGGTCCCGGCGGCTGGGCCAGACGACCTTGCGCAGCTCCTCGACGACCTGGCGGAGGAACAGCAGCAGCCCGGTGCGCTTCCTGGCGTCGGCGGGCCCCGCCTCGGCCTTCGTCGTCTGGCTCACCTCGACTGCCCCGCTTCTGTCGTGTGCTCGTCTTCGTGCGGACGCGTCCACTGGGACACGGGTGGTGCTCGCAGGGCAGGAGGGACTCGAACCCACAACCGCCGGTTTTGGAGACCGGTGCGCTACCAATTGCGCCACTGCCCTGAGCGGATCGACCCGCCCCGCAGGGCACGCCTCACCACGGCGGTACCAGTACCGCCAGCACCACCATAGGTGACACCTGCCCCCGCAGTCGAACCCGTCCCGCCCGACCCGCGCCGCTCCCGGACCGGGGGACCCCGGGGGTGGGAGGATGAGCCCCGTGACCGCGCAGACGAGTCCCCCCGCCAGCACCGACGTCCGCCCCCGGGTCTCGGCCCGCATCGCCGGCATCGCCGAGTCCGCGACCCTGGCGGTGGACGCGAAGGCGAAGGCGCTGAAGGCGGCGGGGCGCCCGGTCATCGGCTTCGGCGCGGGCGAACCGGACTTCCCGACCCCGCAGGCCGTCGTCGAGGCGGCCGTCGCCGCCTGCACGGACCCGGCCAACCACCGCTACACCCCCGCCGGCGGGCTGCCCGCCCTGCGCGAGGCGATCGCGGCCAAGACGCTGCGCGACTCCGGCTACGAGGTCTCCCCCGGCCAGGTGCTGGTGACCAACGGCGGCAAGCAGGCCGTCTACGAGGCCTTCGCCGCGATCCTCGACCCCGGCGACGAGCTGCTGCTGCCGGCGCCCTACTGGACGACCTACCCCGAGGCCGCCCGCCTCGCCGGCGGGGTCGCCGTCGAGGTCTTCGCCGGCCTGGACCAGGGCTACAAGGTGACCGTCGACCAGCTCGAGGCCGCGCGCACCCCGCGCACCAAGGCGCTGCTGTTCAACTCCCCGTCCAACCCGACCGGCGCGGTCTACACCCCCGAGGAGGTCCGGGCCATCGGCCACTGGGCCCTGGAGCACGGGGTGTGGGTCGTCACCGACGAGATCTACGAGCACCTCGTCTACGACGGGGTGCGCGCGGCGTCGATGCCGGTCGAGGTGCCCGAGCTGGCCGACACCTGCGTCGTCCTCAACGGGGTGGCCAAGACCTACGCCATGACGGGCTGGCGGGTGGGCTGGCTCATCGGGCCCGCCGACGTCGTCAAGGGCGCGGGCAACCTCCAGTCGCACCTGACCTCCAACGTCGCCAACGTCTCGCAGCGGGCGGCGGTGCAGGCGCTGACCGGCGACCTGACCGCGGTGGCGCGGATGCGCGAGGCCTTCGACCGGCGGCGCCGGACGATGGTGCGGATGCTCGACGCCGTCGACGGCGTGGACTGCCCGCTGCCGCAGGGCGCGTTCTACGCCTACCCCAGCGTCCAGGGGCTGATCGGCAAGTCGTTGCGCGGCAGGGAGATCACCTCCTCCGCGGTGCTGGCCGAGCTCATCCTCACCGAGGCCGAGGTCGCCGTCGTGCCGGGCGAGGCCTTCGGGCCCAGCGGGTTCCTGCGGCTGTCCTACGCCCTGGCCGACGAGGACCTGGTGACGGGCGTGGAGCGGATCCAGGCCCTGCTCTCCGAGGTGCGCTGAGACCACCCCCCGCCCGGGGGGGCAGGCTCGGGGCATGGACTCCCCCACCGCCGTGCGGGTGCGCGGACTCGCCAAGCGCTACCCCGACGGCACGCTCGCCCTCGACGGCGTCGACCTGGACGTCGCCGCGGGCGAGTGCGTGGCGCTGCTGGGGCCCAACGGCGCGGGCAAGACGACGACGCTGGAGGTCCTGGAGGGGCACCGCTCGCGCGACGGCGGGGAGGTCTCGGTCCTGGGCGAGGACCCGGCCACGGCCGGGCTGGCCTGGCGGGCGCGGCTGGGGATCGTCCTGCAGGAGGCCACCGACGCCGGCGACCTCTCCGTGCGCGAGGCCGTGCGGCACTTCTCGGTGTACCACCGGGACTCCCGCGACCCCGAGGAGGTCATCGCCCTCGTCGGCCTGGAGGACGCCGCGCGCCACCGGGTGCGCACCCTCTCGGGCGGTCAGCGACGGCGGCTGGACGTGGCCCTGGGCATCCTGGGGCGGCCCGAGCTGCTGTTCCTGGACGAGCCGACGACGGGTTTCGACCCCGAGGCGCGGCGGCGCTCCTGGGACCTCGTGCGGGGGGTCCGCGCCGAGGGCACGACGATCGTGCTGACCACCCACTACCTGGAGGAGGCGGCGGCCCTGGCCGACCGCGTCGCCGTCCTCGTCGGCGGCCGGGTCGTGGAGACCGCCACCCCCCGCGAGCTGGGCGGCGCCTCGCGGCGGGGGGCCACGGTGCGCTGGACGGAGGGCGGCGTGCCCCGCAGCGAGCGCACCGACCGCCCCACGGAGGTGGTGCGGGGGCTCCTGGCGCGCCCCGAGCTCCTCGTGGAGGGGGAGGTCCCGGGGCTGGAGGTCCACCGGCCCACGCTGGAGGACGCCTACCTCGCCCTGGTGGACGGGGTGTCGGGCCGGTGAGCGGGACCACCGGCGGGCGTCCTGGGCGCACCCCCGCGCGCCCGTCCACGGCCCGCCTGGCCCGGGCCCGCGCCGGGCTGGAGGTCCGCCAGTTCGTCCGCGAGCGCGACGCGGTGGCGTTCGTGTTCGCCTACCCGATCGTCATGCTGGTCATCTTCGGCTCGATCTTCGGGGACCAGCCGCTGCCCGACGGGACCCCGTTCTCGCACTACTTCCTGGCCGGCGTCGTGGCCACCGGGATCATGCTCACGAGCTTCCAGAGCCTCGCCGTCGGCATCGCCGGCGAGCGCGAGGACGGCACCCTGAAGCGGTTGCGGGGCATGGCCGTGCCCGCGCTGGCCTACGTCCTGGGCAAGGTCGGCATGGTCCTGGCGACGTCCCTCGTGCAGCTGGTCCTGGTGCTGGCGGTGGCCCGCGTCGGCTACGGCGTGCCGCTGCCGGCGGACGCGACCCACTGGGCCCGGTTCGCGTGGGTCTTCGCGCTGGGCACCGTGGCCGGCACGGTGCTGGGGGTCGCGTTCTCGGCCGTGCCGCGCTCGGCGCGCTCGGCCACGGCCGTCGTCGCCCCGGTGGTCATCGTGCTGCAGTTCTTCTCCGGGGTCTTCTTCACCCTGACCTCCCTGCCGGGGTGGATGCGGGCGGTGGCGGAGGTCTTCCCGCTGAAGTGGATGGCGCAGGGCCTGCGGGCGGCGCTGCTGCCCGAGACCGCCGCGGCGGGCGAGCCCCGGGGCGGCTGGGAGCTGGGCACCGGGGCGGCGGTCATGGCCGCGTGGTGCGTGCTCGGCCTCGCCCTGTGCCTGCGCTCGTTCCGGTGGACGCGCAGGGACCGCTGACCAGGACGAACGACGCGGTGTGCTGGCAGACTCGCCGAGCGTGACACGCGCGGTCGAGTCCCTGCCCAAGGCGCACCTGCACCTGCACTTCACCGGGTCGATGCGGCCGGCGACGCTGCTCGACCTCGCCGAGCGGCACCGCGTCCGGCTGCCCGCCTCGCTCACCTCGCAGGCGATGATCACGTTGTCCCCCGACGAGCGGGGCTGGTTCCGGTTCCAGCGGCTCTACGACGCCGCGCGGGCCTGCGTCCGCACCCCCGACGACATGCGCCGGATCGTGCTGGAGGCGGCGGCCGACGACGCCGCGGAGGGCTCGCGCTGGCTGGAGCTGCAGGTGGACCCGACGTCCTACGCGGTGCACGTCGGGGGCATCACGCCCGCGCTGGAGATCGTGCTGGAGGCGGCGCGGGACGCGACGGCGCTGACCGGGTGCTCGGTGGCGGTGGTGGTGGCGGCCAGCCGCACCCGGCACCCGCTGGACGCCCGGACGCTGGCGCGCCTCGCCGCGCGCCACGCCGGCGAGGGCCCCGGCACGGTCGTCGGCTTCGGGTTGTCCAACGACGAGCGGCGCGGGGACACCGCGGAGTTCGCCGGGGCCTTCGACATCGCCCGCGACGCCGGCCTGGCCTGCGTGCCCCACTCCGGGGAGCTGCTGGGGCCCGGGCACGTCGAGCAGACGCTGCGCGAGCTGCGCCCGGACCGGCTGGGGCACGGCGTGCGCAGCGGCGAGGACCCCGGGGTGCTGGAGCGGGTGGTGGCGGCCGGGGTGGCGCTGGAGGTGTGCCCCACGAGCAACGTGTCCCTCGGGGTCTACCCCGACCTCGGCCGGGTCCCGCTGCGGCAGCTGGTGTCCGCCGGGGCGACGGTGGCCCTGGGCGCGGACGACCCGCTGCTGTTCGGGCCCCGCCTGGCGGCCCAGTACCGCAGCGCGCGCGAAGACCACGGCTTCGACGACGAGGGGCTGGCCGGGCTGGCCAGGGCGTCGATCAGCGCGTCCCGGGCGCCGGTGGCGGTGAAGCGGGCGCTGCACGCGGAGGTGGACGACTGGCTGGCGGGTTCCTGCGACGAAGGCGCCCCGGAACGGCTCGCGGTGTGATTGACTCAATGAGTTGACTCATTGACTCCTGGAGGATCCGTGTCCGGTCCGGCCGTGGTGGTGCTCCCCCTGCTCCTGTTCCTCGTGGCCGCCGTCGCCGTGGGGGCGGTGGTCCTGTCCCGGCGGGTCCCCTCGCACGAGCTGACCGCGCCGGTGGTGCGCGCCCAGCGGCGGGGTGGCGTCGTGGCCGCGATCGCCCTGGTCCTGGCCGTGGCGCTCGTCGCCCTCGGTCTCTCCCTCCCCGCGACCAGCCTGCCCCGCACCCGGCTCATCGCCGTGGCCCCGCTCGCCGCCGCCGCCCTGCACGCCGCCGTGCTGCTGGCCGGGGAGCTCAGCTGGCCCCGGCCCGCCCAGCGGGTCCGCTCGGCGCGGCTGGCCGTGCGGACGGTGCGGGCCGACGCCCCGCGCGGGATGGTCCGGCTGTTCACCGCGAGCTGCGTCCTCGCCTGGGCGGTCTGCGTCGTGGGCACCGTGCTCGCCGACGACTCCGGCCGGGCGATCGGGTACGCCGACGGGGTGGCGTCCGGCAGCGCCGGGCCCTTCCCCGGCGCGTTCTACGCCGGTCCGGTCGCCCTCGCCGCCGCGGTCGTCGTGGCCCTGACCTGGGCCGTGCTGCTGCGGGTCCCCCAGCGCCCGGCCGTCCCCGGCGCCGACGCCGCCACCGACGGGGCGCTGCGCCGGGCCGCGGCCCACCGGGCGCTGCGCGTCTCGACCTCCGCCGTCCTCGGCACGACCGCGGCGCTCCTGGTCACCGGCGGCGGCGCCGCGCACGGGATGGGCGGGCAGTGGGGCGAGCAGGTCGGCGACGTCCTGGTCTGGCACGACGTGGGTCCCGGCCCGGTCTGGGACGCCGTCGCCGCCGGCGTCGCGGTCACCGGCGGCCTCCTGCTCCTCGCCGCGCTCGCCGTCCTGCTCGTCCCGGCGCGGGGGGTGCCCCGGTGAGCGAGCTGCGCGTCGTCGTCGACACCCGCTCCCCCGTCCCCGCCTACGAGCAGGTCCGCGAGCAGATCACCGCCCTGGCCACCACCGGCGCGCTGCGCGAGGGCGACCGGCTCCCGGCGGCCCGGGCGCTCGCCGCCGACCTCGGCCTGGCCGTGGGCACGGTGCAACGGGCCTACCGCGAGCTGGAGGCGGCGGGGACGGTGGCCTCCCGGCGCCGGACCGGCACGGTGGTGACCGCGCGGGTCACCGTCGAGGAGGACGTGCGCTGGGCCGCGGAGGGCTTCGTCGAGCGCGCGCTCAGCTCCGGTCTGAGCCCGGAGCAGGCCCTGGACGTGGTCCGGGCCGCGCTCGTCAGCGTGGGGCGGAGCCGGGACCGGGCCTGAACCTCAGAGGGAGGCGCCGACGAGCACGGGCTCGTTGACCAGCCGGATCCCGAACCGGTCCTGCACCCCGTCGGCGACGGTGCGGGCCAGGGCCAGCAGGTCCGCCGCGGTCGCGGTGCCGCGGTTGGTGACGGCCAGGGTGTGCTTGGTCGACAGCGTCGCCGGGCCGGGCGCGCCGAAGCCCTTGCCGAAACCCGCGCGCTCGATGAGCCAGGCCGCGGAGGTCTTCACCCGGCCCTCCCCCGCCGGGTAGCGGGGCGCGTCGGCGGGCAGCCGGTCGGCCTCGTCCACCGCCAGCAGCGGGTTGGTGAAGAACGACCCCGCGCTCCACGTGTCGTGGTCGCTGAGGTCGGCCGGGTCCCACACCATGCCCTTGCCCGCGCGCAGGGCCAGCACGGCCTCGCGCACCGCGGCCGCGGGGGCCCGGTCCCCGACCGCCACGCCGAGGCGGCGGGCGAGCTCGGGGTACCTCACCTCCGAGGCGGCCTCGCGCAGCGGGAACTGGAACGTCACGTCGAGCACCACGTAGCGGCTCTCGCGGTGGGGGCCGTGCAGGGCCACCCGCGAGGTCTTCAGCAGCGAGCTGCGGTAGGCGAACTCCAGCTCCGCCGCGGCGAACGTCCGCTGCCGGCGCTCCACGCGGTCCCAGGTGCGGACGGTCTCGACGGTCTGCGCGACCTCCTGGCCGTAGGCCCCGACGTTCTGCACGGGGGTGGCGCCGACGGTGCCGGGGATCCCGGACAGCGCCTCCACCCCCGCCCAGCCGCGGCGCACGGCCGTGGCGACGAAGTCGTCGAAGGGGTGCCCGGCCGCCACCGTCACGACCCCGCCGCCGCAGGCGTCCTCGGAGGCCAGGGTCGTCCCGCGCGTGGCGATCCGCACGACGGTGCCGTCGAAGCCGGCGTCGGCGATCAGCAGGTTCGACCCCCCGGCGATGAGGAGCAGGGGTTCCCCCGCGGCGTCGGCGGCCGAGACCGCCTCGACGAGCTCGGCGTCCGTGGTGGCTTCGACGACGCGTCGGGCGGGACCCCCGACGCGCAGGGTGGTCAGGTCGGCGAGCGCGCGGGTCACGAGGACAGCTTGCCCTCGGCCTCGCGCCGGCCTGCGCCCAGGGCCACCCCGTCGGCGTGCGGCTCGGCCGCGGAGGCGACGAACAGCGCGACGACCGAGGCGACGGCCGCGGCGGTGACGGCGTGCACGACACCGGTCCGGTCGGCCAGCAGCCCCAGCAGCGGCGGCCCGGCGAGGAAGGCCGTGTAGCCGACGGAGGAGACGACGCTGACCCGCACGGCCGCGCTGGCCTCCTCGTCCCCGGCCGCGCTCATGCCGGTCGGGAACCCCAGCGCCGCGCCCAGACCCCACAGCAGCGCCCCGGCCATCGCCACCGCGACGTTCGGGGCGAGGACGAAGACGCCGACCCCCGCGGCCGCGACGGCGGCGCTGAGCCGCAGCGCGGGGACCCGGCCGAAGCGGTCCAGCAGCTGCGGCCCGAGGAGGCGCCCGCAGGTCATGGCCACGACGAAGACGGTGTACCCGGCGACGCCCACGGAGTGCGCGGCGCCGTGGCCGTCGACCACGCCGAGGGCGAGCCAGTCGTTGGCGGTGCCCTCGACGAAGGCCACGCACAGCACGAGCAGGCCGATGAGCAGGGTGCGCGGTTCCCGCCACGCCTGCCCGAGGCTGATGCCGGCCGGCTCCCCCGCCCCGGCCTCCGGGGCCGGTTCCCCGAGGAACGAGCGCGTCGCGAGCACGGTCCCCGCCACGGCCAGGACCGCGACGGCGCACAGGTGCGCCCAGGTCGGGACGCCGAGGGCGAGCAGCAGGACCGCCAGGCCCGCGGACGTGACCGTCCCCAGGCTCCAGGCGGCGTGGAAGCGGGACATGATCGCCCGGTCCAGGCGCCGCTCGACGGCGGAGCCCTCGACGTTCATGGCCACGTCCCACGAGGCGACCCCGGCCCCGGCCACGACCAGGCCCACCGCCGCGGGCACCACCGAGCCGAGCCCGTCGACGGCGACGGAGACGAGCAGCAGCCCGAGGGCGACGGTCACCGCGCCGCCGAGGACGGTGCGGGCGCGGCCCAGGCGCAGCACGACGGCGCCGGCGATCGGCATCGCGACGACCGAGCCGAGGGAGAAGGCCAGCAGCAGGACGCTCATCCCGCTGTTGGACAGGCCGAGGGTGTCGCGGACCGAGGGGATCCGGGAGACCCAGGCCGACATGAACGCGCCGTTGAGGACGAAGGCCGCGTAGACGGCCGTCCTCGCGCGCAGCGCTGCGGGCGAGGGTGCGCTCACGGCAGGCGCACGAGGGCCCGGGCCCGCCCCAGGACCTTGGCGCCGGCGTGGGTCACGGCGAGGTCGACCTCGACGGTGCGCGCGGTCTCGTCGCGGGAGACGACCCGGCCGGCGACCTCGACCACGGCGGGCGCGTCGGCGGGGACCACGACGGGAGCGGTGAACTTCGTGCCGTAGGAGACGACGGCGCGGGGGTCGCCGGCCCAGTCGGCGACGACGGAACCGGCGAGGCCCATCGTGAGCATCCCGTGGGCGATGACGTCGGGCAGCCCCACGGAGCGCGCGGTGGCCTCGTCGAGGTGGATCGGGTTGCGGTCCCCCGAGGCCTCGGCGTAGGCGCGCAGGTCCTCGCGGGACACCTCGTAGTGGGCGACGGGGAGCTCGTGGCCGACCTCGACCTCGTCGAAGATCACGACGCCTCCTCGGCCCGGACGACGAGCATCGAGGTGACCGTCGTGACGGGCGTGCCGTCGGCGAGGGTCAGCTCGGTGCGGGTGGTGACCATGGCGTTGCCGCGCACGACGCGGACCCTGTCGACGTGGACCTCGGCGGCGATCTCGTCACCGGCCACGACGGGGCGGTGGTGGCGGAACTGCTCCTCGCCGTGCACGACGCGGGAGAAGTCGATGCCCGCGGCCGGGTCGGCGATGAACTGCTGCTCGGCGGCCTGCGCCAGGACCACCGCGAAGGTGGGGGGCGCCACGACGTCGGGGTGCCCGAGCTCGCGGGCGGCGGCCGCGTCGTGGTGGCTGGGGTGGGCCGCCCGCACGGCCCGGGCGAAGGCCCGGACCGCGTCGGCGGTCACCGTGGTCGTCCCGCGGGCCGGGTAGACGCGCCCCGCGAAGGACTCGTCGACGTTGACGGTCGTCACTGGGCGGTGCTCCCCGGCTCGGGTACGGACGTGCTGGAGGTCAGCGGGTCTCGCGGTGCGTGGTCTTCTTGCCGCAGCGCGGGCAGAACTTCGCCAGGTCCAGGCGGTCGGGGTCGTTGCGGCGGTTCTTCTTGGTGATGTAGTTCCGCTCCTTGCACTCGGTGCAAGCCATGGTGATCTTCGGGCGGACGTCGGTGGTCTTGGCCACGGCGGGTGCCTCTTCCTCGGTCGTCTGGAGCTGTCGTCGTACTGCGGACGGGCGGTCGCGCGCCGCGATCGCCCACCAGGGTACGCGACGCGCGGGAAGCGCCCGGACGCGCGACGAGCGGCCGCCCCCGGAGGGGCGACCGCTCGGTGCGTGTCGTGCGCTGTAGCGAGGGCCGGACTTGAACCGGCGACACAGCGATTATGAGCCGCTTGCTCTACCAACTGAGCTACCCCGCCGCGTCCGGCGGGCCCAGCCGCCGGCTGCGAGCCCCGATCGAGGATTGAACTCGAGACCTCTTCCTTACCAAGGAAGTGCTCTACCACTGAGCTATCGGGGCATTGCCTGTCGTGCTGCCGCGCGTACGGCCGGTGAAGACCTTACACGCCACGACCCGGTGCCGTTGACCGGCACCGGGTCGCGACTCGCGACGTGGCGGGTGATGGATTCGAACCAACGTAGGCTACGCCGGCGGATTTACAATCCGCTCCCTTTGGCCGCTCGGGCAACCCGCCAGTGCCACCAGCGAGCTGGTGACGGGTGAGACGATAGCAAGACAACGGCGGTGCTCGGAAACCGAGCCCCCACGAGCCCCAGGAGGAACCCCCGCGTGCCCAGCGAGTCGTCGTTCGACGTCGTCAGCAAGGTGGACCGCCAGGAGGTCGACAACGCCCTCAACCAGGCCGCCAAGGAGATCTCCCAGCGCTACGACTTCAAGGGCGTCGACGCCGACGTCCGCTGGAGCGGGGAGACGATCCTCATGGTCGCCAACTCGGAGGACCGGGTGAACGCCGTCCTCGACGTGCTGCAGACCAAGCTCATCAAGCGCGGGGTCTCGCTCAAGGCGCTGGACACCTCCGAGCCGGCCGCGTCGGGCAAGGAGTACCGGATCACCGCCGAGCTCAAGGAGGGCCTGGCCCAGGACGTCGCGAAGAAGATCGGCAAGATCATCCGCGACGAGGGCCCGAAGGGCGTCAAGACCCAGGTGACGGGCGAGGAGATGCGGGTCAGCTCCAAGAACCGCGACGACCTCCAGGCGGTCATCGCGCTGCTCAAGGGCGCCGACCTCGACGTCGCCCTCCAGTTCGTCAACTACCGCTGACGTGGGGCTCCCGCTGCGCCGCCGGGCGGTCCTCGGCCTCGCGCTGGGCGGTAGCGCCCTGAGCGCCTGCACCGGCGGCCCGGCGGAGCCCGCGCCGAGCACGACGACCGCCGCGAGCCCGACGGCCACGCCCACGGCCACCGCCGCGGGCACCCCCGACGCCGCGACCGATCCCTCCTTCGTGCCGGCCGGTCTGGACGCCTCCCAGCGCACCGAGTACCGCTTCGGCGACCACCACCGCCAGGTCAGCGACCTGTGGCTGCCCGTCGGCGGGCACCGCGACGCGATCGTCGTCGTGGTGCACGGGGGCGGGTGGGACGCCGCGACGGACCGGCGGAACCTCAACGACCTCGTGGCCGACCTCGTCGGCGACGGCTGGCCCGTCCTCAACGCCGACTACCGCGGCAACGGCGACGGCGGCGGCTGGACGGGGACGTTCACCGACGTCGCCACCGCCGTGGACATGGCCGCCGAGGCCGCCGACCAGCAGTCGCTGCCCGCCGACCGGGTCTGCTTCGTCGGCCACTCCGCCGGCGGCCACCTGGCGATGTGGGCGGCGGCGCGGCGCGGGCTGCCCGCCGGGGCCCCGGGCGCGGACCCGCGCGTCGTCCCCGCGTGCGCCGCGTCGATGGCCGGGGTGCTGCACCCGACCCCGCTGGGGTTCGAGGGCGGCGACGTCAACGTGACGACCCTCTTCGGCGGGACGCCCTCCGAGGTCGACGACCGGTACGCGATCGGCGACCCGACCCGGCGGGCGCCCTACGGCTTCCCGCTGTTCGTCGCCCACGGCACGGCCGACCTGACCGTCCCGTCCTCGCAGGCCGAGGCGTTCGCGGGCGCGGCCACCGGGGCCGGCGACGCGGTGGAGCTGCACCTGCTCGACGGGGTCCCGCACGAGGACCCGCAGGACCCGGACGGCCGGACGTTCCCGCTGTTCCGGACCTGGCTGGAGGCCACCCTCGGCTAGCGGCGGTAGCCGGCCAGGGCCTCCAGGCGGGCGATGCGCTCGGCCATCGGGGGGTGGGTGGAGAACAACCTCGCCACGCCCTGCCCGCGGAACGGGTTGGCGATCATCATGTGGCTGGAGTTCACCAGCTCCCGCTCCGGCGGCAGCGGGAGCTGCCGGGTGCCGAGCTCGAGCTTGCGCAGCGCCGAGGCCAGGGCCAGCGGGTCGCCGGTGAGCCGGGCGCCGTCCTCGTCGGCGTCGTACTCGCGGGTGCGCGAGATCGCCAGCTGGATGACGCTGGCCGCCAGCGGGGCCATCAGCGACAGCAGCAGCAGGGCGAGGGGGTTGGCCCGCTCCTCCCCGTCGCGACCGCCCCCCAGCGCGGAGCCGAAGAACACCCCGAACTGCGCGATCGAGGTGATGACGCCCGCGAGCGCCCCCGCGACCGAGGACGTGAGGATGTCGCGGTTGTAGACGTGCATGAGCTCGTGGCCCAGGACCCCGCGCAGCTCGCGCTCGTCGAGCAGCTGGAGGATGCCCTCGGTGCAGCAGACGGCGGCGTTCTCGGGGTTGCGGCCCGTGGCGAAGGCGTTGGGCGCCATGGTCGGGGACACGTAGAGCTGCGGCATCGGCTGGCGGGCGGCGGTGGAGAGCTCGCGCACGATCCGGTGCATCCCCGGCTGCTCGGCCTCGGAGACCGGCCGGGCGCGCATGGCCCGCAGAGCCAGCCCCGCGGAGTTCCAGTAGCTGTAGGCGGAGGTGGCCAGGCCGATGACGACGAAGACGAGCAGCACGCCGGGGCTGCGGAACGAGGACGCCAGGAAGGCGCCGATCAGCAGCAGCACGCCCCAGATCCCGCCGAACAGCACGGCCGTCTTGAGCCCGTTGTGGTGCCGGTGCATCGCGTCCCTCCCTCCGCCGTGGAACCTCACCCGGTCCAACGCCGCCGGCCGCGCGCGCGTTCCACCCCCCGCCCGGTGGCGGGAGGGGCGGAAGTGGTTGCGTCACCGGGGTCGACTGTGAGTGACTGCCGGTGGCGTTGGAGCGTGGGACGTGGGGCGACGGGGCACCGCGCGTGCGGAGGACGACGGAGGTGCGCGTGGGCCTGCACAGCGGGGCACCCTCCCGCGGGGACGCGCCCGACCCCTTCGGGCGCCCCGATCGGGGTGTGAGCACCCTCCTGGACCTGGCGAGCGCGCTGGCCCGCACCGACAGCGTCGAGGACGTCGCCCTCGCGGTGCGCGACGTGGTGCGCGAGGCCCTGGGGGCCTGCTTCGTCTCCCTGTCGATGATCGACGGGCCGTGGCTGCTGACCCCGGCGCTGGGCCAGCTCGACGACGACACCGAGCAGCGGTGCCTCCGGCTGCCCCTAGACCTGGACACCCCCGCCCACCGGGTGGCCCGCACGGGGCGCGCCCTGTCCTTCGACGACCTCGCGAGCCTCGTGGCGATGTTCCCCCGGGCCCGGGAGGAGCTGCAGCGCAGCGGCTTGCGCTCGGGGGTGATCCTCCCCATGACGATCTCGGGCGGGTTCCGGACCGGCTCGGTCACCGTCGCCTGGGACCGCGACCGCCGGCTCGGGGAGGAGGAGGTCGCGCTGGTGACGGCGGTGGTCGACGCGACCGCGCAGGCCGCCCGCCGCGCCCAGCTCTACCGCGAGCGCCGCGACGTCGCCCACACCCTGCAGGCGGCGATGCTGCCGGAGCTGCCCGTGCTGGAGGGGCTGGCCGTGGCCAGCCGGTACCTGCCCTGGTCCACGACGGACGAGCAGGTCGGCGGCGACTGGTACGACGCGATCTCCCAGCCCGACGGGGGCGTGCTGCTCGTCGTCGGCGACGTCGCCGGGCACGACACCGAGGCCGCGGCGCGCATGGGCCGGGTGCGCTCGATGTTCCGGGCGCTGGCGGTGGACCGGGGCGAGGAGGCGCCGGCGGCGCTGGTGACCCGGCTCGACCACGTCCTGGAGGCGCTCGGGGACGCGACGCTGGCCACGCTCATCGTCGCCCGGCTCGACCCCCCGGGCCCGGGGCGGCGGCTGCGGTGGACGACGGCGGGGCACCCGCCGCCGGTCCTGGTCGACGCCACCGGGCGCAGCACCGTCCTCGCGGCCGAGCCGGACCTGCCGCTGGGGGTGGCCCCCGAGCGCTCCCGGCACGACCACGGCATCGACTGGCCCGCGGGGGCCACGCTGGTCCTCTACACCGACGGCCTCGTCGAGCGGCGCGGGCGCGACGTCGGCGACGGCATCACGGTGCTGCGCGCGGCCCTGGAACGGACCCACACCGAGGCCCTGGAGACCCTCCTGGGCGAGCTGGTCACCGAGCACGTCGCGAACAGCGAGGACGACTGCGCGGTCCTCGCCGTCCGCGACGTGTCGCGGGCGGTGGTCCGCCCGCGCGGGTCGGTGGACCCCGGGGTCAGCGCCGGGCGCGCAACGCGGCGGTGAGCGCGGGCAGGACCTCGCCGAGGTCGCCCACGACGCCGTAGTCGGCGAACTCGAAGATCGGGGCGTCGGGGTCGTTGTTGATGGCGACGACGGTGCCGGCGGCGTCCATCCCCCCGCGGTGGTGGACGGCGCCGGAGACCCCGACGCCGACGTAGAGGCGCGGGGAGATCGTCACCCCGGTCTGGCCCACCTGGGCCTCGTGCCCGATCCACCCCTCGTCGGTGGCGACCCGGGTCGCGCCCACGGCCGCGCCGAGGACGTCGGCGAGCGCCTCCACGCCGGAGAAGTCGCCGTCGACGCCGCGGCCCCCCACGACGACGACCTCGGCCTCGGCCAGCGGCGGCCGGTCCCCGGTGGGGCGGTGCGCGCGGGAGACGACGGTGACGGCCCGCGCCGCGGCGGAGGCCGCGACGGTGCGCTCGACGACCCGCGCGGGCGCGGGGTCGGGCAGCGCCTCGGCCCGCACGGCGTGCGGGGCCACCGCCACGACGGCCAGCGGGCCCGTGGCGGCGCAGGCGGTGTCCCAGGACCCGGCCAGGACGCTCTTGCGGGCGACCCAGCGGCCGTCCTCGAACGCGACCGAGGAGGCGCCGGTGACGACGCCCGCGCCGGTGCGCACGGCCAGGCGCGCGGCGGCCTCACGACCCTCGAAGGTGGAGGCGACCAGCAGCAGCGAGGCCCCGACGTCGCCGAGGACGGCCTGCAGGGCGTCCACGACCGAGGCCGTCAGCCCGGGGTCGGCGCCCTCGACGTCCACCCGGTGCACCGTGCCCGCTCCGTGCGCGGCGAGGACGTCGACCGGCGGGGTGGACCCGATCCAGACGGCGTGCACGTCGCGGCCGAGCCGGCGGGCGAGGGTGAGCAGTTCGAGGGAGGTCGGGCGCGCGGCGCCCTCGGCGTGGTCGACGAGGACCACCACGGCGTCGTCGTTCACGCGAAGCCCTTCTGCGACAGGTAGTCCACCAGGGCGGGGACGGTCTCGGCGTCGCCGGTGACGAGGACGCGGTCGGGACGTTCGGGGCGCGGTTGCGCCGTGACGATGCGGGTGGTGGACCCGTCGGCGCCGACCGTCGCGGGGGCCACGCCGAGGTCGGCGAGGGTCCAGACGGTGACCGGGTGCTTGCGCGCGGCCATGATCCCCTTGAAGTTCGGGAACCGGGGGCGGAAGGCCTGGTCGGTCACCGACAGCACCGCGGGGGCGGGGGCGGTGAGGACCTCCACGTCGGTGGAGGTCTCGCGCTGGACCCGCACGACGCGCCCGTCGGGGCCGTCGGTCACGGTGATCTCGTCGGCCAGGGTGAGCTGCGGCCAGCCGAGGAGCTCGGCCAGGGCCGCCGGGACCAGCGAGGTGAGCCCGTCGAGGCCGGCCATCCCGGCCACGACGAGGTCGACGGGGCTCTCGGCGTGCAGCTTCGCGACCGCGGCGGCCAGGACGCGGGCGGTCGCGATCGCGTCGGAGCCGGCGACGGCCCCGTCGCTGACGTGCACCGCGCCGGAGGCCCCCATCGCCAGCCCGCGCCGCAGCGCCTCGACGGCGTGGGCGGGACCGACGGTCAGGACGGTGACGTCGTGGCCCTCCCCGGGGAAGCCCGCGGCCTCGGCCGTGCGCAACCCCGCTTCGAGGGCGTCCTCGTCGAGCTCGTTGAGGGTGTCGTCGTCCCCGCCGCGGACCAGGCGGCCGTCCTCGCCGAGGGAACGGGGCGACTGGATGTCGGGGACGTGCTTGACGCAGACGACGACGCGCACGTCAGGCCAGCCCGCGCGCGGCCTTGATCATGTCCTCGCGGGACACGACCTTGACGCGCTCACGGCCGTGCGGCTCGCCCAGGGAGCGCTCGAAGGCGTCGATGGCCTCCCAGTCGGTCCAGGTGAGGACGTCGACGCCCTTGTCCCGCAGGAAGTCCAGGATCGCCTGCGGGTCCGGCTGCTCGGCGCGGGCGAGGCCGGCGGCGTCGGAGACCAGGTGCTTGACCGTCTCGGAGGCGTCGGACTTGGTGTGGCCGATGAGCCCCACCGGGCCGCGCTTGATCCAGCCCGTGCAGTACACCCCGGGCAGGTGCTCGCCCTCGGGGGCCAGCACGCGGCCCTCGTGGTTGGAGATGACCCCGGCGAGCTCGTCGAAGGGGATCCCGGGCAGCGGGGAGCCGAAGTAGCCGACCGCGCGGTAGACGGCCTGGACGTCCCAGTCGTGGACGTCGCCGGTGCCCTCCACGGTGCCGTCGCCCACGAGGCGGGTGCGCTCGGTGCGCAGCCCCGACACGTGGCCGTCGGTGGTGACGATCTCGACGGGGGCGTGCAGGAAGTGCAGGTGGATGCGCCGCGAGGCGGTCGACTCCCCCTCCTTCAGCGTCCAGTCGGTGAGGGTCTTCACGACCTGCTTGGTCTGGTTGGACGTCGCGATGGCCCGCTCGGAGCCCTCGTCGAACTCGAAGTCCTCCGGGTCGACGAGGACGTCGACGTCGGGGACGTGGCCGAGCTCGCGCAGCTCCAGCGGGGAGAACTTCGCCTGCGCCGGGCCGCGGCGGGCGAAGACGTGCACGTCCTTGACCTTCGAGGCCTTCAGGCCCTCGTAGACGTTGGCGGGGATGTCGGTGGGCAGCAGGTCGTCGGCGTGCTTGGCCAGGATCCGCGCCACGTCGAGGGCGACGTTGCCGGCGCCGAGGACGGCGACGGTCTCGGCCTCCAGGGGCCACTCGCGCGGGTAGTCCGGGTGCGCGTCGTACCAGGAGACGAAGTCGGCGGCGCCGTAGCTCTCGGGGGCGTCCACGCCGGGGATCGCGAGCGCGGCGTCCCTGATCGAGCCGGTGGAGAACACGACGGCGTCGTAGTGGCGCTGGAGGTCCTCGAGGGTGACGTCGGTGCCGAAGTCCACGTTGGTCAGCAGCCGGACGTCCCCGCGGCTGAGCACCTTCTGCAGCGCGACGACGATCTGCTTGATGCGGGGGTGGTCCGGCGCGACGCCGTAGCGGACGAGGCCGAAGGGCGCGGGGAGGCGCTCGAAGAGGTCGATGCCGACGCCGTCGAAACCGGTCGCGCTCAGGTCGGCCTTGGAGAGGATGTCGGAGGCGTAGATCCCGGCCGGTCCGGCTCCCACGACGGCGACGCGCAGCGGACGGTTCGAATCGGTCACGGCTCTGGGTGTCCCTCTCGGTAGCGGTGCGCGCGGACGGGTGCCGGCGACGTGCTTGCACAGGCAAGCCTAACGCCGGGCGCCGACACGGCGGACGCCACGATGGCCCGTGTGGACCACCGCGACGCACGGCGCACCGAGTCTCCCCCGGGCGGGCACGCGACGCGCACCGGGATCCTGGCCGGCCTCGCCTGCTACGGCCTGTGGGGGCTGTTCCCCTTCTACTTCCACGCCCTGCTGCCGACCGGCGCGGTGGAGCTGCTGGCCTGGCGGGTGGTGTGGTCGCTGGTGCTGTCGGTGCTGGTCGTGACCGCGACGCGGCGCTGGGCGCGGGTGCTGACCGTCCTGCGCTCCCCCGCCCAGCGCGGGCTGCTCGCGCTGGCGGCCGTGGCGATCGCGGTCAACTGGGGCGTCTACGGCCTGGCCGTGGTGACCGGCCACGTCCTGGAGGCGTCGCTGGGGTACTTCGTCAACCCGCTGCTGACCGTCCTGCTGGGGGTGGTGGTCCTGCGGGAGCGGCTGCGCCCCACCCAGTGGGTCGCGGTGGCGATCGGGCTGGGCGCGGTGGTGGTCATCACCGCCGACCTGGGGCGGCTGCCGTGGATGGCGCTCACCCTGGCGGCCTCCTTCGGCAGCTACGGGCTGCTGAAGAACCGACTCGCGCGGCGGGGGGCGGGGGTGGACCCGCTGACCGGGCTGACGGTGGAGACGGGGTTCCTGCTCCTGCCGGCGGTGGCGGCGCTGGCCGTCCTCGGCGACCGGCTGACGTTCACCGGGTACGGCGGCGGGCACACCGCGCTGCTGGTGCTGGCCGGCCCCACGACGCTGCTGCCGCTGCTGCTGTTCGCCGTCGCCGCGGGCCGGGTGCCGCTGAGCGTCATCGGGATGCTGCAGTACCTGACGCCGGTGCTGCAGTTCGGCGCGGCCCTGGTGCTCGGGGAGACGATGCCGGCCTCGCGCTGGATCGGCTTCGGGCTGGTCTGGGTGGCGCTGGCGGTCCTCACCGCCGACGCGCTGCGCCACCAGCGCCGCCGGGTCCTCCCCGCGCCCGCCGGGGGCTGACCCGGGCGGGGCGGGCGACCCGCGTCCTCACCGGGGGGCCGGGCCGAGGGCCGCGACGGCGTCGGCGACGGCGTCCGGGCCGCCCACGTTGCCCGGGACGACGACCTGGTGGACCTCGCGCCCGTCGCGGGCGGTCATCCGCCACACCGAGATGCCCGCCGCGACCTGGCCCTCGACGAGGGCGGACGTGGCCCCCAGACCGGTGCGGGCGACCTCGGCGGCGGTGATCCCGCCCTTGCTGACCACGGCGTCGACCTGCGGGAGCAGCTCCCGGACGGCCGTGGTCAGCGCGGTCATCACCGCCTCGCCGTGGGCGAGGGTCCCGTGGTCGGCCATCCGGACCCGCTCGCTGGCGAGGGTGACGACCCCCTGCCGGGCCAGGACGCGCCCGGCGCGCTCGGCCAGCTCCCGCCCCGCGGCCACCGGGTCGTCGAGGGCGTCGGCGGTCGCCACCACCTCGAACTCCCCCCACGTCCGGCCCAGCACCCGCAGCTGCTCCTGCGCCCCGGCGGTGTGCGACCCGCACACCACCAGCGTCCGCGGCGGGTGCGGCACCAGCGGGCGGGGCAGCAGGCCCGTGCTGACGACACCGGCGAGGGCCGCGGCCAGCGGGGCGGCGCAGCGCACCACGACCTCCCGCCCGGCCCCGCGGACGGCGTCGGCCAGGGCGGCCACGTCGGCGTCGGTCTCGACGTCGGGCACCAGCACCGAACCCGCCGGGGCCTGGGCGAACCGCCCGGCCAGCGCCGCCGGGTCGCGCACCACCACCAG
Organism: Kineococcus radiotolerans SRS30216 = ATCC BAA-149; assembly: GCF_000017305.1. Lineage (GTDB taxonomy): Bacteria > Actinomycetota > Actinomycetes > Actinomycetales > Kineococcaceae > Kineococcus > Kineococcus radiotolerans. Next base: position 1,624,353 of record NC_009664.2, read on the forward strand.
CGGGACGCCGACGCCCGTGCGCCCGGACTTCTCGGCGACGTAGTCCACCAGCCGGGAGCTGCGGAACCCGAACACCGGGTCCGCGGCGTACTCCGTCTCCCCCACCGGGACGTCGCCGTCGGCGGTGCGGACGAGGTGGACGCCGTCCACCGTCGTCCGGCCCCCGGCGGGGAAGGCGGGGACGAGCAGGACGACGTCGTCGGGGCCCGCGAAGACGCCGGTCTCGGCGAACACGTGCCCGCGCAGGGTGGAGTCCCCGCGCAGGACGAAGCGCACGTCCACCCCGAGCCGGCGTCCCGCCTCCAGGGCGTCCTCGCGGACGCGGGTGACCAGCGCGACCGCCGTCGCCTCGTCCAGGGCCCGGGAGTTCGTCTGGACGTAGACGCTCCCGGCCCCGCGCAGCGCCGCCTCCAGGCGGTCGGCGTCGCACTCCAGGAGCACCTGGACCCCGCTCGCCGCTTGGGTGCCGGTGGGGTCGTCGTCCAGCACCACGGTCCGGGACCCGGTCGCCGTCGGGTTCTGCGTCGGGGTCGTCGTCGTCACGTCCGGCAGTAGACCAGACCCGCGCCGGGGGGTCGTGGCGGGCGCCGCGCTGGGGCAGAGTGGGGGCCGTGGACCTGCCGGTGAACCCGCCCGTCGAGCCGATGCTGGCCAAGGCGGCCTCCGGGCTGCCGCCGCAGCCCGACGGCGACCCGGCCTGGCTCTACGAGCCCAAGTGGGACGGGTTCCGGTGCGTGGTGTTCCGCGACGGCGAGGAGGTCGAGCTCAGCTCCCGCAACGGGCGGGGGCTGACGCGGTACTTCCCCGAGGTCGTCGCGGCCGTGCGGGCCGAGCTGCCCGAGCGGTGCGTCGTCGACGGCGAGCTGTTCGTCCCCGGTCCCGGTGGGGGCCGGCTGTCGTGGGACCTGCTCTCCCAGCGCATCCACCCCGCCGCCAGCCGGGTCGAGCTGCTCGCCGTGGAGACCCCGGCGCAGTTCGTCGCCTTCGACCTGCTCGCCCTGGGCGGGGAGGACCTCACCGGGGCCTCGACCGCGGTGCGCCGCGAGCGGCTGGAGACGGCGCTCGCCGGGTGCGGTCCCACCACCCACGTCACGACGGCCACCCGCGACGCCGACGTCGCGGCGCGGTGGTTCACCACGTTCGAGGGCGCCGGCCTCGACGGGGTCGTCGCGAAACCCCTGGACTCCCCCTACCTCCCGGGCGAACGGGTCATGACGAAGGTGAAGCACCGCCGCACCGCCGACTGCGTCGTCGTGGGGTACCGCCTGCACAAGAGCTTCCCCGGGATCGGGTCGATGCTGCTGGGGCTGCGGACCGACGAGGGGACCGCGTTCGTGGGGGGCGCGGCGGCGTTCACCAAGCCCCGCCGGGTGGAGCTGCTGGAGCAGCTGTCGGCGCTGCGGACGGGCGAGGAGAACGCCGAGGGCGAGAAGAACCGGTGGAACGCCCGCGAGGACAACTCCTGGGTCCCGGTTCGCCAGGAACTGGTCTGCGAGGTCGAGTACGACCAGCTGGAGGGGCTGCGGTTCCGCCACAACCCGCGGTTCCTGCGCTGGCGGCCGGACAAGACCCCCGAGGAGTGCCGCCTCGACCAGCTCGACGTCCCCGCCGACTACGACCTCGCCGACGTCCTGTCCGGGGCCTCGCGGGCAGGTGCGGCGTGAGCGCGAAGGCCCCCGCGGAGGAGATCGACGTCGACGGGATCCCCGTCCGGCTCACCTCCCCGGACAAGACGTACTACCCGGAGCTCGGGGCGGCCGGGTCCAAGCGCGCCGTGGTGGAGCACTACCGGCTCGTCGCCCCGGTGCTGCTGACCGCGCTGGGGGACCGGCCGACGTACCTGCAGCGCTTCCCCGACGGGATCGCGGGCGAGGAGGTCTACCAGAAGCGGGTGCCGAGGTTCGCCCCGGAGTTCGTCGACACCGTCCACGTGACGTTCCCCTCCGGGCGCACCGCCGACGCGGTCCTGCCCACGAACGCCGCGACGCTGGTGTGGGCCGCGCAGCAGTCGACCGTCACCTTCCACCCCTGGCCCTGCACCGCCCCCGACGTCGACCACCCCGACGAGCTGCGCATCGACCTCGACCCCCAGCCCGGGACGGGTTTCGCGCAGGCCCGCGACGTGGCCCGCGACGTGCTGCACCCGCTGCTGACCGAGCTGGGCTACGCGGCGGCGGTCAAGACCTCCGGCGGGCGCGGGGTCCACGTGTTCGTGACGATCGAGCCGCGCTGGACGTTCACCGAGGTCCGCCGCGCCGGGATCGCCCTGGCCCGCGAGGTCGAGCGCCGCGCCGACGGCCTCGTCACCACCTCGTGGTGGAAGGAGGAGCGCGGGGAGACCGTGTTCGTCGACTACAACCAGAACGCCCGCGACCGCACGATGGCCAGCGCGTACTCGCTGCGCCGCACCCCCCGCGCGACCGTCTCGACCCCGCTGACCTGGGACGAGCTGGGGTCCGACGTCGACCCCGATGACTTCACCCTCACGACGTTCCCCGCCCGCCTCGCCGCGGTCGGGGACCTCTGGGCGCAGCGGCGGGCGGTGGCGCACTCGCTGGACCCGCTGCTGGCGATGGCCGACCGCGACGCCGGGGAGGGTCTCGGGGACCTGCCCTACCCGCCCAGCTACCCGAAGGTGCCCGGGGAGCCGAAGCGGGTGCAGCCCTCCCGCGCCCGCCACGACTGACCCCGCCCGGGACCCGCGGGGCCCCTCCCCCGACGGGTGGCGGCGGGGCGTTCAAGCGGGAGCGGGGTGGTGCCGATGGAACGGGCAGTGACCGGCGGGCGCCGGCCCGCAACGTCCCGGAGGACCCCGATGTCGAGCACCGCGCCGCGTTCCCCCCGTGCCTTCGCCGACCGGAGCGTGCGCACGAAGGTGCTCAGCTCCCTCGCGGCCCTGGCCCTGGTGACCGTGGGGGTCAGCGCCGGCTCCCTCGTCGCCCTGCAGCAGGGCAGCGACCGCTCCGAGGCGCTCTACCGGGACGGCGTCGTCGGGCTCACCGCCCTGGGCCGCGTCCACCAGGAGGAGCTCAAGACGCGGATGCTCGTCGCGCAGCACGCCGCGACCCCCGACGCCGAGGGCAAGGCGGAGGTCCTACAGAAGATCGCCGACAGCGACGCCGAGCTGGACGACTGGGCCGCGAAGTACACCGCGAACGGCTCCGCCGACCCCGAGGGCTGGAAGGCGTTCACCGACACCTGGGAGCAGTGGCGCCAGGCCCGCGACGCCGAGCTGATCCCGCGCTCCGACGCGGGCGACCGGGAGGGCTGGGCCACCGCGAACGCCGAGGTCGTGCAGCCGCTGGTGAGCTCGGCCGCGGACACCCTGGACCTCATCGAGGCGGCGGAGGACGCCGCGGCCAAGGCCACCGCCGACGCCACCGCGACCACCGCCACCCGCTCCCGCAACGCCGTGATCGCCGCGCTGCTGCTGGGCCTGGGCCTGGCCACGGCGATCGCGCTCGCCGCGGTCCGCTCCATCGTGCGGCCGCTGCACGCGGTGTCCGCCTCGCTGGAGGCGATGGCCGCGGGTGACCTGACCGTCGGCGCCACCGTGGACTCCACCGACGAGCTCGGCCAGATGGCCGCCTCCCTGGAGCGGGCCCGCGACAGCGTCCGCAGCACCGTCGCGGCGATCGCGGGCTCGTCGGCCTCGCTGTCGGCGGCCTCGACCCAGCTGGCCGCCGACAGCGAGCGCATCGGGGTCACCGCCGGGGAGACCGCCTCCGTCGCCGCCGACGCGGCCGGGACCGCCGCCACCGTCTCCGCCAGCGTCCAGACCGTCGCGATGGGCGCCAACGAGATGCAGGCCGCAATCCGCGACATCGCCTCCGGCGCCTCCGAGGCCACCGCCGTCGCCGCCCGCGCCGACGACCTCGCCGGCCGCGCAGGGGAGACCGTCGCCCGCCTCGGCGTGAGCTCCGCCCAGATCGGCGACGTGGTCAAGGCCATCACCGCCATCGCCGAGCAGACGAACCTGCTCGCCCTCAACGCCACCATCGAGGCGGCCCGCGCGGGTGAGGCCGGCAAGGGCTTCGCCGTCGTCGCCGGTGAGGTCAAGGAGCTGTCCGCGCAGACCGCCCGCGCCACCGAGGACATCTCCTCGCGCGTCGGCTCGATCCAGGCCGACACCGCCGAGGCCGTCCGGGCGATCGAGAGCATCGCCGAGGTCATCTCCGAGATCAGCAACCACCAGACGACGATCGCCTCGGCGGTCGAGGAGCAGCACGCCACCACCGCGGAGATGAGCCGCAGCGTGACCGAGGCGGCCGCCGGTTCCGGCTCCATCGCCGAGGGCATCCGCGCCATCACCGGTTCCGCGGAGACGACCGCCGCGGTCGTCTCCGGCACCCGCGCCGCGACCGACGACCTGCACCGCATGGCCGCCGAGCTCAGCGGTCTGGTGAGCCGCTTCCGCGTCTGAGCCCCGGGCGCCGGGCCAGCACGAGCCCGGTGACGGCCAGGGCCAGTCCCGCCGCGGCCACCGCGACGGCGGTGGGGCGCTGACCCTGCAGGCGGAGCAGGACCGCGGCGGAGCTGACGAGCAGGGCGAGGCCCAGGCTGACCCCCTCGGCCAGCCGGGGGCCGCCGACGCGGGCCCGGGCGGGGGCGCGGTGACGGCCGGGGCCACGGTTCCCCGGCCCCCGCGGCGGCGCCGCCGAGGGAGCGGGGGGCGCCGGGCCGCGGGAGGTCACCCGCCGATCGTGGAGCACCCGGCGGGGCGGCGGGGGCCGCTCGCGCCCGGTTCACCGGGACGGCGCGGCGGGCTCACCGGCGGTGGGCGGCCGCTGCCGCACCGTGGCCGGGACGACGGTCCCGGTGGCCCCGACCGGGCGAGTGCGGACGCCGCCGCGGGCGGAGCCGACGCCGGGACCGAGGGGTCAGCCGACCCGGTCGGCGACCGTCGCCGCGTAGATCTCCAGCGCCCGGCGCGCGGGCGTGTCCGGCAGGGCCAGCAGGTGCGTCGCGGCGCGGTGGGCCCACTCGCGCGCGCTCGCCCGGGCGGCCTCGGTGACGGGGTGGTCGCGCAGCGCGGACACCGCCTCGGCCAGCACGTCGTCGTCGGCCAGGCGCCCGGAGTCCAGCAGCGCCACGACCCGGCGCGCGGCGACGTCGCCCGCGGCGGCGGCCCGGCGGGCCAGCAGCACCGGCAGCGTCGGCACGCCCTCGCGCAGGTCCGTCCCCGGGCGCTTGCCGGAGTCGTCGACGTCGCTGGTGAGGTCCAGGACGTCGTCGGCGAGCTGGAAGGCGACGCCGACGTCCTCGCCGTAGCGGACCATCGCCGTGACCGTCTCGCCGGACCCGCCGGCGAACATCGCGCCGAAGCGGCCCGCGGTGGCGATGAGGGAGGCCGTCTTGTCGCTGAGGACGTCGAGGTAGTGCTCGACGGGGTCCTCGCCCGGCTTGGGCCCCACGGTCTCGTGCAGCTGCCCCAGGCAGAGCCGCTCGAAGGTCTCGGCCTGCAGCCGGACGGCCTCCGGGCCCAGGCCCGCGACGACGTTGGAGGCGCGGGCGAAGAGCAGGTCCCCGGTGAGGATGGCGACGTTGTTGCCGTAGACGAGCTGGGCCGCGGCCGCCCCCCGCCGCGTGGGCGCGGAGTCCATGACGTCGTCGTGGTAGAGCGAGGCGAGGTGGGTGAGCTCCACGACGACGGCGGCGTCGAGCACCGCGGAGGGGACCTCCGGCGCGGACCCCGCGAGGTGGGCGCCGAGCAGGGTCAGCATGGGCCGCACCCGCTTGCCGCCGGCCTCGACGAGGTGGCGGGAGGCGGCGTCGGCGATGGGGTCGGCGTTGCCGACGGCCAGCCGCAGGCGCGCCTCGACCACGTCGAGCGCCTCGCGCAGCGCGGTCTCCAGCGCCGGGTCGGCCGTGGGGAGACCGCTCGCGGCGGTGGCGGTGTTCAGCGAGGTGTTCACGTGGCAGGGGCCAATCGCTTCAGCGCCACGACCACGCGGTCGGTGGCGTCCTTCGACGTGGGATCGGCCAGGTTGGCCAGGAGCTTCACGACGAGCTTCATCAGCCCCGGCCGCGGCAGGCCGAAGCGCGTGGCGATGCGCATGACCTCGGGGTGACCGATGAGGGAGACGAACACGCGACCCAGGGTGTAGTACCCACCGAGGTCCGCGCGAACCGCGGCGGGGTAGGCCTGGAGCGCGCGCTCGCGGGCGCGGGCGTCGGGGGCCGAGAGCGCCTCGTCGACGGCGCGGGCCGCGAACCGCGCCGACTGCATGGCGTAGGCGATGCCCTCGCCGTTGAAGGGGTTGACCATGCCGCCGGCGTCGCCGACCAGCACGAGCCCGCGGGTGTAGTGCGGGGTGCGGTTGAAGGCCATCGGCAGGGCGGCGCCGCGGATGGGGCCGACCTGGTCCTCCTCGCGGAAACGCCACTCCGGGGGCATGGCCGCGGTCCAGCGGCGCAGCAGGTCGCGGTAGTCGACGTCGCCGGAGCCGGCGCCGGGGTCCAGGACCCCGAGGCCGACGTTGGAGGTGCCGTCGCCGACGCCGAAGACCCAGCCGTAGCCGGGCAGGAGGGGACCGCTGGAGCTGTCGCCCTCGCGCAGCTCCATCCACGCCTCCATCCAGTCGTCGTCGTGGCGCGGGCTGGTGAAGTAGGTGCGCACGGCGATCCCGAGCGGGCGGTCCTCGCGCTTGGCCAGGCCCATCGACAGCGCCAGCCGGCCGCCGACGCCGTCGGCGGCCACGACGACGGGGGCGCGGTAGGTGGTCCCCTCCCCCGCCTTGCGGCCCTTCTCGTCGACCGGGCGCGCGGTGACGCCGACGACGTGGCCGGTGCGCTCGTCCAGGACGGGCCCGGTCACCGAGGTGCGCTCGAGGACGGTGGCCCCGCCCTCGCGGGCGTGCTCGGCGAGGGCCTGGTCGAAGCGGGAGCGGGTGTGGACGAGCCCGTGGCCGGGGTAGTCGGAGATCTCCGGCCACGGCACCTGCAGCCGGACCCCGCCGCCCAGCAGCCGCAGGCCGCGGTTGCGGGCCCAGCCGTCCTCGGCCGGGGTCTTCAGGCCCAGCAGGTCCAGCTCGTGGACGGCGCGCGGGGTGAGGCCGTCGCCGCAGACCTTCTCGCGGGGGAAGGAGGACTTCTCCAGCACGAGGACGCGGTGGCCCGCGGTCGCCAGGTGGCGGGCCAGCGTCGAGCCGGCCGGCCCGGCGCCGACGACCAGCACGTCGGCGTCCTGCGTCTGCACGGTCACCTCGGACCCTCCGCTAGAACCTCTGCTCGTGAAAACTTTCACGAAGTCGTGTCGAGTGTAGTTCTCCACCGTCGCCGGCGCGTGCCCGCGAGGCCCGGTGTGGGTGAGGTCACGGCCTCGGGGCGACGTCCTCCGGCGGCGTCGGGACCGGGCCCGGCGAGCGCACGGCCCGGTGCACGGCCACCACCCCGAAGGAGAGGTTCCGCCAGGCCACCCGCTGCCAGCCCGCCGCCGCGATCCGCCCGGCCAGCCCGGCCTGGTCCGGCCACGCGTCGATGGACTCCACCAGGTAGCCGTAGGCGTCGCCGTGGGAGCTGACCAGCTTCGCCACCCGCGGCAGGCCGTGGTGCAGGTACGTGTCGTAGGCCTTGCGCAGCAACGGGTTCGGCAGGGTGGAGAACTCGCACACGACGAGGCGGCCGCCCGGGCGCACGACGCGGGCCATCTCCCGCAGACCCGCGTCGGGGTCCACGACGTTGCGCAGGCCGAAGGAGATCGTGGCCGCGTCGAAGACCCCGTCGGCGAACGGCAGCCGCGTCGCGTCGCCCACGACGAAGCCGAGGTCGGGGCGGCGGCGCTTGCCCGCGCGCACCATGCCGGTGGAGAAGTCGCAGGGGACGGTGAGGACGCCGCGGTCGGCGAAGGGCTCGCTGGAGCGGCCGGTGCCGGCGGCGAGGTCGAGGACCTTCTCCCCCGGGCGGGCGTCGACGGCGCGCCGCACCGCGCGCCGCCACCAGCGGTCCTGGCCGGCGGAGAGGATGTCGTTGGTGCGGTCGTACTTCTCCGCGACGTCGTCGAACATGGCCGAGACCTGCTGCGGCCGCTTGCTCAGGTCGGCCAGCTCCCGCTGGGGGGTGACGTCGGAGGTAACCACCCCGGCATTCTCGCAGCCCGGCCACGACGCCACCGCCCGAGGCGTGGCCGGCCCCGGCCCACCCCCGTCCACGGGACGGGTGGGGGCGGGCGGGGGCGGGCGGGGGACGGGCGGGGTCAGGCGACGGCGGCGCGGACGGCGGCGGCGATGCGCTCCAAGCGCGGGCGGACCCGGTCGCGGGCGGTGACGAGCTCGACGACCCGCAGCCCGCGCGGGCGGGCGGTCAGCGCGGCGAGGGCCTCCGCGCGGGTCGCGGGACGCGAGTGCGCGACGCCGAACGCTGCGCACAGGGCGGCCACGTCCACCCCGTGCGGGGTCGCCACCACCCGCTCGAAGGTGGCGCGGTCCACGGCGGAGGCGTGCTCGAGGGTCTCGAAGATCCCCCCGCCGTCGTCGTTGACGACGACGACGGTCAGGTCGGGACGGACCTCCCCCGGCACCGGCAGCAGCGCGTTCGCGTCGTGCAGGAAGGCCAGGTCCCCCAGCAGCAGCCGCGTCGGGCCGGTGGCCAGCGCGACGCCCTCGGCGGTGGCGGTCGTGCCGTCGATGCCGGCCAGGCCGCGGTTGGAGACGGTGCGGACCCCCAGCGGGCGGGCGGTCAGGTCGACGTCGCGGATCGCGTTGCTGGCCGCGACGACCAGGGTGGAGCCGTCGGCGGCGCAGGCGGCCACGACCTCCCGGGCCGCCCAGGGGCCGCTCAGCCCGGCCTCGGCGTCGAGGGCCGCGTCGACGGCGTCGGCGGCCAGCTTGCCCGCCCGGTCCCAGCGGGCGGCGAACTCCTGCTCCCCCGCGCCCGGCGGGCCCTGCACCTGCGCGGCGGGCACGACGCGCGCGGCGCGGAAGCCCGCGTCGGACCACGTCCCCGCGGCGCTGACCACGACCAGCTCGACGTCGTCGCGGGCCAGCAGGCGCGTCACCGGGCGCGAGAGCGTGGGGTGGCCGAAGAGCACCACCCGCTCCACCGCGCCCAGCGGGCCCTCGGCGTCGACCGCGTCCAGCAGCAGCCGGTAGGGACCGACGGCGCGCTCGCCCCCGCGCGCCCCGGAGCTGGGCTCGGCCAGCAGCGGCCAGCCCGCGGACTCCGCCAGCTCCCGCGCGGCGGCCCCGGTGGCGGGGTCGGGGGCGTCGCCGGCGAGGACGAGGGTGCGCGGCCCACGCTCCAGCGCGACCGGCGCGGGAGCCCCCGGCCCGTGGACCTGCGTCAGCCCCGGGCCCGGGGGGACGTCACCCGGGGAGGGGGTCAGCGGGTCGGCGAAGCCCACGTTGAGGTGCACCGGGCCCGGTCCGTCCCCGCGCAGGCCGCGGGCGAAGGCCACCGCGCGCGAGAGCAGCGAGCGCCACGCCGGCGCCTGCCGGTCCGGGTCGACGGGGGCCGGCACGTCGGCGCTGTAGCGCACCGAGGGCAGGAACATCCGCGCCTGGGCGTCGGCGGTCTGGCTGGCGCCGGAGCCGCGCAGCTCGTGCGGGCGGTCCGCGGAGAGCACCACCAGCGGGACGCCGGCGTGGTGGGCCTCCAGGACGGCCGGGTGCAGGTTCGCGACGGCCGTGCCGGACGTGGTGACGACGGCGACCAGTTCACCCGCCCGGGCGAGGCCCAGGGCGAGGAAGCCGGCGCTGCGCTCGTCGACGCGCACGTGCAGGGTCAGCCGGCCCTCGTCGGCGGCCCGGGCGGCGGCGTAGGCCAGCGGGGCGCTGCGCGAGCCGGGGCTGAGCACGAGGTGGCGCAGGCCGAGCCGGACCAGGGTGTCGACGAGGACCGTCGCGAGGGCGGTCGAGGGGTTCACCCCTCCATGGTGCGCCCCACCGGCTGTGGCAGCCTGCGGCGGGTGACGCAGCCGACACCGCCGCCCGCGCCCCCGATGGACGAGGTCCTGGCCTCCTTCACCCCCGGCACCCTCGTCGAGCGGATGGGCATCGCGTTCGTCGAGATGAGCCCGCAGCGGGTCGTCGCGACGATGCCCGTGGCGGGCAACACCCAGGTCGCGGGCTTCCTGCACGGCGGGGCGAGCTGCGTGCTGGCCGAGACGCTGGGCTCGGTGGGGGCCCTCCTGCACGTCTGGCCCGGCGGGCTCGCGCTGGGCACCGACATCAACGCCACCCACCACCGCTCCGTCCGCTCCGGGCTGGTGACGGGGGTGGCCACCGCGATCTCGCTGGGGCGCACGCTGTGCAGCCACGAGGTCGTGATCTCCGACGAGGAGGGCCGGCGGCTGTGCACCGCGCGGATCACCAACTACGTCCGGGCGGCCGGCTGAGCGACCCCGCGGCGGGCCGCGGGGTCAGCCGCGGACGACCCCGCGGATCCCACCCCCGACCAGCGTCGCCACGTCCACCATGGCGTTGGGCAGGGCCAGGCCGCCGGGGGCGGCGACGTAGCAGGTCCGCCACCGGGGCTGGAAACCCTGCTTGAAGGCGCGCAGGCCCTTGAAGTTGTAGAAGCGCTCGCCGTGGGTCCACAGCAGGTGCCCGACGCGGTCCCAGGCGGAGGGCGGGGTGTCGCCCCGCAGCCCCGCCAGCGGGGCCACCCCCAGGCTGAACGACGCGAAGCCGTTCTCCTTGGCCCACAGGATGCACTCGACGAACAGGTAGGTCATCACGGTGCGCGGCCCGTCGGGCAGGCGCCGCATGAGGTCGACCTGCACCTCGCGCCCCTCGCCGTCGGTCCACAGGGTCGCGAAGGCGACGACCCGGCCCTCGTGGCGCACCACGGCCAACGGGAAGCGCGCGACGTACTCCTCGTCGAAGGCGCCCAGGGAGAACCGCTTCTCCTTGCCGTTGCGGTGGGTGAGCCAGGCGTCGGACACCTCGCGCAGGGCGGGCAGCAGCGGGGCGACGTCCTGCGCGGGGACGACGTCGACGGTCAGGCCCATGCGCTGGGACTTGTTGCGGCAGTTGCGGAGGTTGACCCTGGCCTTGCCGGTGAGGGTGAAGTCGTCGAGGGGGACCACGGCCTCCTCCCCCAGCTTGGCCAGGCTCAGGCCGCACCGGCGGTAGAGGTCGGCGTGGTCGGCGGCCACGTTGTAGAAGACGGGCCGGCCCCCGTGGCGGTCGACCAGCGCCACGAAGCTCCCGACCAGGTCCTGGACGTCGCGCGGGTCGCCCACGGGGTCCCCCATCACGACCCAGCTGCGGCCCTCGACCTGGTACATGAGGAAGGACGTGCCGGCGGGGCTGAAGTGGAAGCGCTTGTCGCCGGTGAAGGCCAGGTGCGAGGTGCAGCGCCCGGACCGGGCGACGATCTCGCTGACCCGCGCCATCTCGACCTCGCACGGGGCCTTCGGGGTGGGGGCCGCCGCCCGCAGGACCCGGCGCCCGCCGATGAGGATCCCGACGGCGCCCGCGGCCATCGCGAGCCGGTCCGCCCCGGGGGTGTCGCCGGAGACCGACGCCACCAGCAGGGGGGCGTCCACCGCGCCGCCGGACCCGCCGGACTCGTGCCACCACACGGCCGCCCCGACCAGCGCGGCCGCGGTGACCGGCCACACCGGGTTGCGGGGCAGGGCGAAGGGGGCCCCGCGGTGGAAGGCGGTGCGCGCGGGCACCAGGAGGAGGGCGAGCCCGGCGGTCACCGCGGACAGCACGAGGTCGCCGTGGGCGGCGGCGACCGCCGTGACGCCGGTGAGGAGCACGACGGTCGCCACCCACGCGCGCCGCAGCCGCAGGTGCAGGCCGCGGGCCACGAGGAGGGCGGACAACCCGGCGAGGCTGATCGTCACGGCCGACACGTCCAGCGCCCGGCCCGGCAGGTCCCCCACCACGACCATGAACACGCCGGCGCCGGCGACGCTCAGCGCGAGCACCGAGGGCGTGAGCACTGAGGGGACGCGCACCGGGGACCCCGCGGCGGGCCCCGGGGTGCCCGCCGCGGTGCGGGCCGCGCCGAGCGCCGTGGCGCCCCGCCGGGCCTCGTGGGCGACGAGGAGCACGGCGGCCAGGAGCAGCGGCAGCACGAAGTAGCAGAGCCGGTAGGCGACCAGCGCGACCGCCAGCCCCGCGGGCGAGGTCGTCGACCCGATCAGCACCACCAGCGCCGTCTCGAAGACCCCCAGCCCGCCGGGCACGTTGCTGACCAGCCCGGCGAGGGTCGCGACGGCGAAGGCGGCGGCGAAGGGGAGGAACGGGAGGCGGTCCCCGGCGGGCAGCAGGACGTGGAGGGCCGCGGCCATGGTCAGCCACTCGAACGTCGACAGCAGCACCTGGGCCACGGCCAGGCCGGGGGACGGCTTGGCCACGCGCCAGCGGCGCGCGCCGACCGAGCGCCCGGCCGCGGCCCACGCCAGGTACCCCACCACCGACGCCAGCAGCAGCGACCCGAGGGCCAGGACCGCGGCGCGGGGCAGGTGCAGCGCCTCCCCGGCCCGGACCGGGTCGTGCAGCACGCCGGTCCCGGCCAGGACCGCGGCACCCAGCGCCAGGGTGACCGCGTTGAAGCCGATGATCCGGGTGATCGCGGACCCGGGGACCTGCCAGCTGGAGTAGACGCGGGCCCGCAGCGCCGCCCCCACCACCGCGGAGGCGCCCAGGTTGTTGCCGAAGGCGGTGGCGACGAACGAGGCGAGGCCGTAGCGGCGGTAGGGCAGCGGGTGCTCGACGTAGCGCAGGGCCAGCGCGTCGTAGCCGGTCATCGCCAGGTAGGAGACCGCCGTCGCCCCGAGGGCGGCGAGCGCGACGCCCGGGCCGAGCGCGAGCAGGTCGCCCCCCAGTTCCGCCCAGGAGTAGTGGCGCAGCGTGCGGTGCAGCAGCACCACGGCCGCGGCCAGCAGCGCCACCCCGACGAGGGGGGCGAGCAGGTGACGCGCGGGGCGGGCCGACGGCCGGGACGTTGGGCTCACGGATCAGGAGTCGGCAGTCCGGCGCCCGTCCTTGAAAGGAGGCCCGGCCGGCGGACCCGCCGCCGCGTCCCGCGCGAGCACCGCGTGCGCGGCGGCGAGGCGCTCGCGCCACCACCGCTCGCGGTCCGCGGGGGCGCGGTGGCGCTCCAGCAGCTCGGGGTCGGCGCGCGCCGGCCCCACGGGCAGCGACCCCCCGACCGGCAGCAGCGGCTCGGCGCTCACGTCGGCGGCGAGGAGGGCCGCGGTGCCCAGGCCGCAGGCGTGCGGGAGGTCGGGCAGGGCCGCCGCCAGCGCGGTCCCGGCGGCGAGCCCGACGCTGGTGTCGAGGGCGGAGGACACGACGACGGGCAGCCCGCACGACCGCGCCACCTCCAGCGCGCGCGCCACCCCCGACAGCGGCGCCACCTTCACCACGACGACGTCCGCGGCCTCCAGACCGGCCACCCGCAGCGGGTCCTCGGCCTTGCGGACGCTCTCGTCGGCGGCCAGCGGCACGGGGGTCCCGGCGGCGGCCAGCCGGCGGCGCAGCAGGGCCATCTCCTCCAGCGTCGCGCAGGGCTGCTCGGCGTACTCGAGGCCGAACGCGCCCAGCACCGTCAGCGCCTCGAAGGCCTGCTCCACGCTCCAGCCGGCGTTGGCGTCGACCCGGACCGCCCCCCGCGGGCCGAGGGCCTCGCGCACGGCGGCGACCCGGGCGACGTCCTGGGCGAGGCGGACGGCGAACCCCGCCCCGGCCTCGGCGACCTTGACCTTCGCGGTCCGGCACCCGGGGAAGCGCGCCAGGACGGCGGGGACGTCGGCGGCGTCGACGGCGGGGACGGTGGCGTTGACCTCGACCCGTTCCCGGCGGGGGGGCGGGAACCCCCGCCAGGCCGCCTCGATCCCCGCGTCCAGCCACCGGGCGGACTCGACGGGCCCGTACTCCAGGAACGGCGCGAACTCCCCCCACCCGGCGGGGCCCCGCAGCAGCAGGGCCTCGCGCTCGGTGATGCCGCGGAAGCGGCGGCGCAGCGGCAGCGTCACGACGTGGGCGGCGTCGAGCAGGTCGGTCAGCGGGGGCAGCGGCGGCACGGGCCCAGCATGCCCGGCCCCGCCGCGACCCCGCCGCGACCCGGCGTCGACCCGGTCGGGGGCGGGGCTCAGGCCGCGGGGGCCCCGGTCCCCGGGGTGACCTCGCCCGCGCCCGCCATCCGGCGGGTGGTCTCGGCGGCCACCGCGCGCAGGACGTCGAGGTCGGCCTCGGAGTAGCGGCGCACCTCGGTGTCCAGCACGCACACCGAGCCGATGACCTGCCCGTCCGGCGCGGTCAGCGGGACGCCCGCGTAGGAGCGGAACCCGTCGACGAGGTGCAGCGGGTTCTGCGCGGTCGCCTCGTCCGCGGCCATGTCCGGCACGACGTACGCCTCACCGCGGCGCACGACCGTGGCGCACAGCGACCACTCCGCCGGGGTCGCCCGCGCCTGCGCCATCCAGCCCGCCAGGCCGTGCTCGCCGGCGATGACCTGCACCCCGGACAGGACGACGTTGGCCAGGCTCACGGGGGTCCCGACGTCCTGGGCGGCCCCGGTGAGCAGCTCCCCCACCAGGGGCTGCACGCGCTCGACGTCGTCGGCGCCGAGGGCGGCGATCGCGCCCAGCCGCGCGGGCGCGAACAGGACGTCGTCCTCCTCGGCCGGGGCGCTCTCCAGGACCTCCTCGAGCCAGTGGACCCACTCGTTCTGCGACACCTGATCCCGCTCCCGCTCCTGCTCCCGGTGCTCGCTCACCGCACCCCACCTCCGGTCCGTTCCAGCGTCCGCCACACCCGCAGCCGCAGCAGGCAGCTGCGCACCGCCACCCGCAGCGCGGGGTCGTCGGCGTCCTCGAGCAGCCGGTTCCCCATCGTCTCCAGCTGGTCCGGCGTCAGCGCCGTCCCGTGCAGGGAGGTGGCCAGCGCCGCCCGGGACCAGGCGAGCAGGGTCCGCTGCGGGCCGACGACCGCGGCGATCTCGCGCAGCCACTGCGCCGCCTCCGGGCGCACCAGCCCGCGGACCGCCGCCCCGGAGGGCGGGGGGACGTCGGAGGGGACGGCCCGCCCCGGGGGGCTCTCGTCGCCGCTGGTCGCTCGCACCCCCGTCCATCGGCCACCGGCGGCGCCGCTGAAGCCCCGGGGCACCTCGCTCCCCCTGCCGGGGGGACCGCCTGCCGTAGCCTGCGGGTCGTGTCGGCCCTGAACGGTGTGAGCGAGACCTTCGACCCCGCGTCCTGGGCGGAGGTGCCCGGGTTCGAGGACCTGCAGGACGTCACCTACCACCGCAGCGTCGTGGACGGCCCGGCGCGCGGGACGGTCCGGATCGCCTTCGACCGCCCCGAGGTGCGCAACGCGTTCCGGCCCGGGACGGTCGACGAGCTGGCCCGCGCTCTCGACCACGCCCGCCGCACCCCCGACGTCGGCTGCGTCCTGCTCACCGGCAACGGGCCCAGCCCCAAGGACGGCGGGTGGGCGTTCTGCTCCGGCGGGGACCAGCGCATCCGCGGCCGCTCCGGCTACCAGTACGCCGAGGGCGACACCGCGGAGACCGTCGACGCCGTGCGGGCGAAGGCGGAGGGCGGGCGGCTGCACGTCCTGGAGGTGCAGCGGCTCATCCGGTTCATGCCGAAGGTCGTCATCGCCGTCGTGCCCGGCTGGGCCGCGGGCGGCGGGCACAGCCTGCACGTCGTCGCGGACCTGACGATCGCCAGCGCCGAGCACGCCCGGTTCAAGCAGACCGACGCCGACGTGGGGTCCTTCGACGGCGGCTACGGCTCGGCCTACCTGGCCCGCCAGGTCGGGCAGAAGTTCGCCCGCGAGATCTTCTTCCTCGGCCGCCCCTACACCGCCCAGCAGGCCCACGAGATGGGCATGGTCAACGCCGTCGTCCCGCACGCGGAGCTGGAGGCGACCGCGCTGCAGTGGTCGGCGGAGATCAACGGCAAGTCCCCCACCGCGCAGCGGATGCTGAAGTTCGCCTTCAACGCCCTCGACGACGGGATGGTCGGGCAGCAGGTGTTCGCCGGGGAGGCGACCCGGCTGGCGTACATGACCGACGAGGCCGTCGAGGGCCGCGACGCGTTCCTCGGCAAGCGCGAACCGGACTGGTCGCCCTTCCCCTGGTACTTCTGAGGGCGGGAGCACCCGCCCGCACCCGGCACACTGGTCGTCGTGACCCGACAGCCCTGGTGGCGAGCGACGCAGACGCTGGAGCAGTCCAAGCGGTCCGGCATCCTCTACGTGGTCCTCGCGGCGCTGTCCTGGGCCCTGGCCCTCGACGGCCGCGGGCCGCTGGCGTGGCTGGCCGCGGTCGTCTTCACGGTGGTGGGGGCGTACTTCCTCGCCGCCTGGCGGGTCAGGCGCTCCCGCGAGGGCGACGGGACGGACTGACCGGCTCCCCCGGGGCCGCGGCGGCGGCGGGGTCGGTCCCGTCCAGCCGCGCGCGCAGCGCGGCGATCACCTCGCAGGCCTGCTCCAGCGGAGCGGGGCGGGCGTGCAGGAAGCCCTGGTGGGTGGGGGCGCCCATCCCCTCCAGCAGCCTCGCCTGCCCCTCGGTCTCGACCCCCTCGACGACGAGGCCCAGGCCCGTCGCCGAGGCCAGCAGCACCAGCCCCTCCACCAGGGCGCGGGTGCGGGGGTCGGACTCGATGTCGCGGACGTAGGAGCGGTCGATCTTGAAGGCGGTGAACGGCCGCCGGCGCAGGTAGGCCAGCGTGGCGTAGCCGGTGCCGAAGTCGTCGACGGTGAGGTGCGCGCCGGCCTCCACCAGCGCGTCCAGGGCGGCCTCGGTGCCGGGGTCCTCGGCGACCAGGACGTTCTCGGTGAGCTCCAGGACGAGGGGGCGGCCCTCCAGCCGCTCGACGGCCCCGCGCACGGCCGCGGGCAGGGCGGGGTCGCGCAGCTGCGGGGCGGAGACGTTGACGGCCACGACGAGGGCGCGGCCGGCGGCGGCGCACAGGAGCGGGGCGTCGGCGACGCTGCGAGCCAGGACGGCCCGGCCCAGGTCGGCGATGACCCCGTGCCGCTCGGCCAGCTCGATGAACTCCCCCGGGGGGACCAGCCGGTCCCGGCGCCGCCACCGGACGAGGGCCTCCACCCCGCTGACCACGCCGGAGCGGACGTCGACGCTGGGCTGGTAGTGGACCTCCAGGCACCCGTCGGCGGGGTCGGCCGCGACCCCCGCGGCGCTCGCGGCGACCGCCCGGTGCAGCGCCTGCGCGGTCCGCAGCTCCGCCCCGCGGGCCAGCGCCGCGGAGGGGTCCCAGACCCGCACGCAGCCCCCGCCGGCGGCCTTGGCCTCCGCCACGGCCTGCTCCGCGGCGGCCAGCAGGTCCTCGGCGTGCTGGCCGCCGGGGCGGTGGGCGACCCCGACGCTCACCCCGAGGACCACCCGCGCGGTGCCGACCTCGTGGGGGGCCTCCAGCACGGCGAGCAGCCGGACGGCGACGTCGACGGCGGCACCGGGGTCGGCGAGCAGGACGGCGAACTCGTCCCCGCCCAGGCGCCCGACCTCGTCACCGCCGCGCACGGCCGAGCGCAGCCGCCGGGCGACCTCGGTGAGGACGGCGTCGCCGGCGGCCCGGCCGTGGGTGGAGTTGAAGGCGCGGAACCCGTCGAGGCCCAGGTGCAGCAGCGCGAGCGGGTGCCCCCCGTGGGCGGCCCCGCGCTGGGCGGCGGCGACGACGGCGGTGAACCCGGCCCCGGTGAGCAGCCCCGTCACCGGGTCGGTCTCCGGGGCGGGCGGGGCGTCCGCTCCCCGTTCCAGGCCCAGCAGCCGGGTCCGGGTCCGCAGCAGCAGACCGGTGAGGACGACGAGGGCGGCGACGGCGACGACGAGGACGACCAGGGACAGCAGCAGGGCGAGGCCGAGGGTGGTGTCCACCGGGCCCCACCTCCACCTCACGCGCTGAGCGGACGGGCCACCGGGCCGGAGAGGACGCCCTGGATGTCCTCCAGGGCCAGCGGCCGGCAGTACAGGTGCCCCTGGGCCAGGTGGCACCCCATGTCGCGCAGGATCTCCGCCTGCTCGGGGTGCTCCACCCCTTCGGCGACGATCGTCAGCCCGAGGGCCTGCCCCATCTTCACCATGCCTTCGACCAGCGCGCGAGCCGTGGGCTCGGTGGCGATGTCGCGCACGAAGCTGCGGTCGATCTTGAACGAGGAGAACGGGCGGTGCCGCAGGTAGCCCAGGGAGGAGAACCCGGTGCCGAAGTCGTCGATGGTCAGCTGCGCGCCGGTCTCGGCGAGGTCGCGCAACCGGCCGACGGTGTCGTCGTCGATCATGACGCTCTCGGTCATCTCCAGGTGCAGGCGGCAGCCGCTGGAGGTGGTCTGGCGCACCGCGGCGGCCACCCGCTCGGTGAAGTCGGGGTGGCGCAGCTGCACGGGCGAGACGTTGACCATGAGGTCCAGGCGGCGCGCGGCGTGCTGCTGGATGGACGCGGCGTCGCGGGCGACCTGGCGCAGCACCGAGTCCCCGATGGCGACGACGGTGCCCGAGCGCTCGGCCAGGCCGATGAACTCGTCGGGACCGACGAGGGGTTCGACGCCGCCGCCGCGGTCGCGGCGCCAGCGCACCAGCGCCTCGAGGCCGACGATGCGGGCCGCGGGGTCCTGGTCGGGGCCGGCCTGCAGGTCGACGATGGGCTGGTAGTGCACGACGAAGGCCTCGGCGGGGGCCTGCTGGAGGTCCTCGATGACCTGCAGGCGGGCGATCTCCTCCTCCAGCAGCTCGGGGCGGAACTCCACCCACCGGTTCTTGCCGGTGGCCTTGGCCCGGTACATGGCGGTGTCGGCGTTGCGCAGCAGGGTCCCGACGTCGTCGCCGGGCCGGGCCCGGGAGAGCCCGATGCTGCCCTGCACCCGCAGGACGTGCCCGCGCATCCTGACCTCCACGCGCAGCGCGACGAGCACGCGGCGGCAGAGGCCCTCGACGTCCTGGCAGTCCGGCAGCAGGACGGCAAACTCGTCGCCGCCCAGGCGGGCCACGGTGCTGCCCCCGCGCAGGGTGTCGCGCAGGCGGGAGCCGACCAGCCGCAGGAGCTCGTCGCCGGCCTCGTGGCCGAAGCGGTCGTTGACGGACTTGAACCCGTCGAGGTCGAGGTAGAGGACGACGAGCCGGTCCAGGCGGGAGGCCTCGCGCGCGCGGTCCAGCTCCTGGGCGAGGCGCTCGGCGAACTGCAGGCGGTTGGGCAGCCCCGTGACGACGTCGCGGCGGGCCAGGCCGTGCATCTCCTCGCTGGCGCTGACCCGGAAGAACGCGGCCTCCCCGACCGAGGCGAGCGCCTCGAGGGCCTTCTCGTCGGAGGCGCGCTGGGCGGGGTCGCGGCGGCGGGGGGCGGTGATGTAGAGCACGACGCCGTCGCCGGCGACGACGGGCACCCCGATCTCGTCCTCGGCGGGTCCCACGGAGCGGACCATCGCGGCCGGGGTGCCGGCGACCATGCGGGCGTGCTTCTGCAGGGCCCGGGCGAGGTCGGCGCGGCGGCCCTGGGTGTGCAGGGCGGTGGCGGCCTCGAAGAGGGCCTCGCTGCGGCGGGCGACGTCGCGGGTGGTGCGCATGGCGCGGGTGGCCATCATCGTCACGACCATCGGGATCACCAGCAGCAGCGCGGCCCAGCGGTCCAGCCGGGACTCCACGAGCCCGCCGAGGTAGCCGAGGCCGCCGACGGCGACGCTGGCGCCGACGGCGAGCCAGGCCCCGGTGTGCAGGAGCTCGCCCTTGACGGAGGTGCGTTCCTGGATCGC
The DNA here is from genome assembly GCF_000017305.1 of Kineococcus radiotolerans SRS30216 = ATCC BAA-149. GTDB lineage: Bacteria > Actinomycetota > Actinomycetes > Actinomycetales > Kineococcaceae > Kineococcus > Kineococcus radiotolerans. The sequence goes on from NC_009664.2 coordinate 1,644,020, forward strand.
GACGGAGACCGCGGAGACGGCCACGTCGACGACGAAGACGGCGATGACCGCGGCGGAGACGGCGAGCAGCTCGGGGACGGTCATGTCGACCCGGATGATCCGTTCGAGCCCGCGGTACCGGCTCTCCTCGGGGGCCCGCCCGGTGGTGCCGAACAGTTCCAGCACGGCCAGCGCGACGGGCATGAAGAGCACGCCGATGCTCGCGTTGTAGACCCGGCTCACCCAGCTGCGGCGCTGCAGCAGCCCGGTCGGGACGACGCACAGGCACCAGGCGAGGGCGGCGGTGGCCGGGGCGGCGAAGCAGAGCAGGAAGATCAGGACCCCGACGTCGAACTGGACCTCGACGCCGGCGTGGCGGGTGTTGATCTGGAACGGGAAGCGGGTCAGCAGCTGCATGAGGGGCAGGCCGACGACGACGCAGAGGGCGAGGTCGTGCCACTGCCCGGCGCCGGCGTCCCGGCCGAAGGCCAGGGCGGCGAGCACGGTCGTCACGACGGCCGCCAGGGTGACGGCGCCGTCGAAGAGGACGCTGGCCCGGGGGCGACGTTCGCGCACCGCTCCGCTCACCGCCACCTCCACCGCTCGCCGGGACGGGCCACATCCTGACACTGCGAGACCGGGTGGTCACGCTCCATCATGGACATGGGCCCCTCATCTCCCCTGTTCGGCGCAGCTGCACGTGCTCCGACCTGCGAACACTCTCACAGGGTCGCCCCGCTGACACTCAGAGTAGTTCCGGCTCCGGGGGTCCCCGAGGGTCCCGGGACCCGGCCTACGCTGCGCCCGTGCGCACGCTCCGCCCCCTGCCCGTCCCGACCGGGGACGCGGTCCTCGACCTGCTGCCCCTGCTGGCCACCGCCGTCGAGGGCGGGCTCCCGCACGCCCTGCACCCCCACGCCGCCGACACCGCGCCCCACCCCTCGCTGCGCACCGGCGAGCCCCTCGGCCCCGGCGAGGACGACCCCGACGACCCCACCGCCGTGGTCGTCGCCACCTCCGGCTCGACCGGGACCCCCAAGGGCGCGCTGCTGCCCGCCGCGGCCCTGCGGGCCTCCGCCGCGGCGACGGCGGCCCGCCTCGCCCCCGGGCCCGGCTCGCAGCAGTGGGTGCTCGCCCTGCCGGCCCACCACGTCGCGGGCCTGCAGGTCCTGCTCCGCTCGGTGCGGGCGGGCACCGAACCCGTCGTCCTCCCCCCGGGTCCGTTCTCCGCCGCCGCCTTCGCTGGGGCCACCGCCCGCGCGACCGGGGACCGGCTGCTGACCTCCCTGGTGCCGACCCAGCTCGTCCGCCTCCTCGACGCCCCGGGGGACGCCGGCGAGGAGGCCCGCGCCGCCCTCGCCCGCTACGACGCGGTGCTCGTCGGTTCCGCCGCCACCCCCGGCGCCCTGCTGGAACGCGCCCGCGCCGCGGGAGCCCGGGTGGTCACGACGTACGGCTCCTCGGAGACCTGCGGCGGCTGCGTCTACGACGGCGTCCCCCTCGACGGGGTCGTGCCCGCGCTGGAGGAGGACCGGCTCACCCTGGCCGGCCCGGTGCTGGCCCGCGGCTACCGGGGCCTGCCCGGCCACCCCGCCTTCCCCGGCGACCGCTTCCGCACCGACGACACCGCCGTCCTCGAGGGCGGGCGGGTGCGGGTGCTGGGCCGGGTCGACGACCTCATCACCACCGGGGGGCTCAAGGTCGCCCCCGCCCTGGTGGAGGAGGCGCTGGCCGGCACGCCCGGGATCGGCGAGGTCGTCGTCGTGGGGGTGCCCGACGAGGAGTGGGGCCAGCGCGTCGTCGCCGCCGTCGTGCCCGCCGGGACCGCCCCGACCCTGGCCGAGGTCCGCGAGCGGGTGGGCGCGGCCGTCGCCCGGCACGCCGCCCCCCGCCAGCTGCTGCTGCTGGCGGAGCTGCCGCTGCGCGGGCCGGGCAAGCCCGACCGCGCGGCCCTGCGCGCCCTCGCCGCCCCGCCCGCACCCGGGGGGTGACCCCCGCCCGCCCCCGCGGCGGCCGGGTTCGCCGCACGGGCGCGGGGGTGGGATCCTGGGGGATGCGTTCCGTCCTGCCGGCCCTGCTCCTCCTGGCCTTCACCGTCTACTGCGTGGTCAGCATCGTGCAGGCCCCGGACGGGCAGCTGCGGAGCCTGCCGAAGTGGGCCTGGCTGCTGCTGGTGCTCTTCTTCCCCCTCGCCGGGGGGCTGGCCTACGTCCTGGCGGGCCGGCCCCTGGCCGCGGCCGTCCGCCGGCCCCGGCAGGCCCCGCGCGGACCCGACGACGACGAGGACTTCCTCCGGGGCCTGTGACCGGGCTCGCGGGGGCGGGCGGGTGACCCGCGCGGGCGGCCCGCCGTCCCGCTTGGCACGATGGTGCGTCGTGCCCGACCCCGCAGAACCGTCCTCCCCGTCCTCCGTGCCGCTGCCCTCCTCCGCCCGGACCCACCGGCGCGCGACCCCCGGGCAGTGGGTCTCCGCGGCCCGCCCGCGCACCCTGCCCGCGGCCGTCACGCCGGTGCTGGTGGGGACCGGCTCGGCCGCGGCCCTCGACGCCGTCTCCTGGGGGACGGCCGCGCTCGCCCTCGTCGTCTCCCTCGCCCTGCAGATCGGGGTGAACTACGCCAACGACTACTCCGACGGCATCCGCGGCACCGACTCCGACCGCGTCGGTCCCTTCCGCCTCGTCGGCTCCGGCGCCGCCGAACCCCGCCACGTCCGCGACGCGGCCTTCGCCTGCTTCGCCGTCGCGGCTCTGGCGGGTCTGGTCGTGGTGGCGCTGAGCGGGCACTGGTGGCTGCTGCTGGTGGGCGCGGCCAGCGTCGCCGCGGCCTGGTACTACACCGGCGGGAAGCGCCCCTACGGCTACGCGGGGCTCGGCGAGGTCTTCGTCTTCGTGTTCTTCGGCCTCGTCGCCGTGACCGGCACGACCTACGTCCAGGCCGGCCGCGTCGACGGGACCTCCCTCGCCGGGGCCTTCTGCGTGGGCTTCCTGGCCTGCGCGATCCTCGTCGCCAACAACCTGCGCGACGTCCCCACCGACACCGTCGCCGGCAAGCGGACGCTGGCCGTGCGGATCGGGGAGGCCCGGTCCCGCCGCCTCTACGCCGGCCTCGTCGTGGGCGCCTTCGCGGCGGCGCTGCTGACCGCGCCGTGGCACCCGTGGGTCCTGCTCGTGCTGGCCGCCGGGACGCTGGCCCAGCGGCCGCTGCGCACCGTGCTGGGCGGGGCGCGGGGACGGGACCTGATCCCCGTCCTCAAGGACACCGGTCAGCTGGAGCTGCTCACCGGGGCGCTGCTGGCCCTCGGACTGGCGCTCTGAGGCCCGGGGCGCCAGAGTGCGCCCCATGGGTGAGATCGACGTGAGCGCCGACGGCGTGCACCAGTACGCGGCCGTGCTCACCACCAGCGCGGGGACCCGCACCGAGCACGTCGTGGTCTCCGGCCCCGCGCTGCTGGAGAAGGCGGCGGTGACCGCCACCGAGGAGCCCTTCCTGGTGCGCCGCGTCCTGGAGGTCCTGCTCCGGGCGGAGGAGACGGCCGAGGCCGAGGGGCGGCAGCCCACCCTGCCGGCCGTCATCGACCTGCGGGCCCTCGACGCCGAGCGCCCCGACCTGCTGAGCGGTCTCCCGCTGCACTGACCCGCCCCCGGGCGGGGAGGTCTCCACGCCCGGCGGTGGTCTGGCCGCGGGCCCGGGCGATCACTGGCGTGGTCGGCGTGCGGCTGCTCCTGACCTCGGCGGGCCTGGTGAACGCGGAGTCCTGCGAGGCCCTGGCCGCCCTGGCCCGGCGGCCGCTGGCCTCGCTGGCGGTGGCGGTGGTGCCGACGGCCGCCAACGTGATCCCCGGCGACGAGGGCTGGTTCATCGCCGACTGCGTCAACCTCCAGCGCGCCAGCTTCGCGCAGGTCGACCTCGTCGACGTCTCCGCGCTGGAGCGCGAGGTGTGGAGCGCCCGGCTGGAGGAGGCCGACGTGCTGGCGGTGACCGGCGGGGACACCACCCACCTGCTGCACTGGCTGCGGCGCAGCGGGCTGGCCGCGACGCTGCCGGGGCTGCTGCGCGAGCGGGTCTACCTCGGCGTCAGCGCCGGCAGCATGGTCACCGGCCCGCACCTGCGCCTGAGCCGGTCGGTGCAGCGCGCTCCCGAGGACACCGCCGGCCTGGGTCTGGTGGACTTCCTCGTCCAGCCGCACCTGGACTCCCCGCACTTCCCGTCCGCGCGCGAGGACGCGGTGCGCCGGGCGGTGGCGGGGTTCGCGCACCCGACGTTCGCCCTCGCGGACGGGCGGGCGGTGCTGGTGGACGACGACGAGGTGCGGGTCGTCGGGGCCGGGCGCCACCTCGTCCTGCCCGGGGGCGCGCAGCCGTCCCTCCCGGGCTGAGGCCCACCGGGCCGCGGGCGCGGGTCAGTCCTCGGCGGCGTTGTCCGCGTCGAGACCGCGCTCGAAGCGCGACCTGCCCGCCCCGTCCTGCTGCTTGGCGCGCACGCGGCGGTCGACGCGCTGCTGCAGGGCCAGGGCCATCTGCTCGCGCTGGCGGCGCAGCAGCAGCAGCGACAGCAGCACCGAGACGACGGCCGCGATGAGCAGGGCCAGCCAGCCGACCGCACCGACGGCGCGGGCCACGACGAGGCAGAGCACGAAGATGCCCAGCCGCAGCGCGGTGTAGCGCAGCGTCGCTCCCCCCACGGCTCAGACCCCCGCGTAGGAGTGCAGGCCGGGGAAGAAGATGTTCACCACGAGGTAGTTGAACAGCATGCAGGCGAAGCCGAGGACGGACAGCCAGGCGGCGCGGCGGCCGTCCCAGCCGCGGGTGGCGCGGGCGTGCAGGTAGCAGGCGTAGACGACCCAGATGACGAACGTCCACACCTCCTTGGAGTCCCAGTTCCAGTAGCGGTTCCAGGCGACCTGGGCCCACACCGCCCCGGCGATGAGGGTGAACGTCCACATGACGAAGGCGACGGCGTTGAGGCGGAAGGCGGTGCGCTCCAGCTCCACCGACCCCGGCAGGGCGTCCATGAAGACCCCGCCGGCGCGATTCCCGGCCGCGGTGACCCGGTCGCGCTTCTCCTGGACCAGCTGCAGCACCGTCGCGGAGAAGCCCAGCGTGGACAGCGCCGTGGCGAGGATGGCGACGAAGACGTGGATGATCAGCCAGTAGCTGTCCAGGGCCGGGACGAGCTGGGCGGCCTCGACGTAGAGCTTGACCAGGGCGATCCCCAGGGTCACCAGGACCGGCCCGGCGACGAAGGTGCCCAGGTAGCGGGCGTCGCGCCCCCCGCCGAGGCCGCCGCGGTGGGCGCGGACGACGGCGACCAGGTAGGCCAGCGCCACGACGAGCGTGCCGGTGAGGGCGAACTCGAACATGTTGCCCCACGGCACCCGGTGCACGGAGACCCCGCGGGTCACCACCGAGCCCAGGTGCAGCAGGGTCGCCACGGTGAACAGCGACGTCCCCACCGCGGCCGCGCGGCGGCGGCGGTCGGTGATGGGCCTCTCGAGCGTGGTGGTGGAGCCGCCCCCCGCGACCTGCTCGCGGCGCCGCGCCTCCCGGGCCTTGATCTCCTTGCCGCCCTCGGCGAGGTCGCCGGCGTAGGCGACGAAGGAGAACAGGTAGGCGGTCATGGCGCCGTAGAGCAGCACGTTGCTGATCTGGGCGATGCTCTCGTCGACGGTCACGGTTTCCCCTCCGGAGCGGGCACTGGCTGCTCATGGTCCCCCACCGGGGGACGTGCTGGCGATTCGCGGTGGGCGCCGGGGCCCCCGGGGTCCTCGGGCTCGCCCAGGGCCCCGCGGAGGCGGCGCAGGACGCCCTCGACCTCCTCGGCCAGGCCGGCGTCGTTGCCGCGGGCGAGGCCGGCGACGGTCACCGCCGTCGCCCCGCCCGCGGCCACGGCCTTCACCCAGACCCGGCGGCGGGGCAGGAACAGCGAGAGGATCAGCCCCGTCGTGGCGAGCAGGGAGAAGACGAGCGCCGCGGTCTGGCCCGGGGTGTGGCGGACGTCGAAGGAGGCGAAGCGCTCCACGTCGCGGAACTCCACCGACCCGAGGCCGCCGGGCAGCTGCACGGTCTGCCCGGGCACCATCGAGAGGGCCACCCACTGCCCGTCGTCGCCGACGAGCCGCTGCATCCCCGCGGTCTCAAGGGTGTAGACGTTCTGGGCCTTCCCGTCGTCGAGACCGAGGTCGCCGGTCCAGACCTGCAGGGCCAGGAACGGGTTGGCCGCGTCGGGGAACCCCGACACGGGGGTGCCGTCGGCTCCCGTCGTCGCCGAGGGCAGGAACACCCCCTGCAACCCGATCTGCACGGGGTTCCCGGCCGCGTCGACGGCGTCGGGCACCTTGACCACGCCGATGGAGTCGTAGTTGCCCGTCTGCGGCAGGAAGGGGGTGGGGCCGTCCTGGACGACGTTGCCCTGCCCGTCGCGCACCACGACGACGGGGGCGTAGCCGTTGCCGGAGAGCGAGATCTGAGTGCCGCCGACCTTCGCGGGGTGGTTGACCCGGATCGTCTCCTCCCGCGCCGGCGCGCCCGGCTCGTCGGTGAGGGTGACGTGGGCGGCGAAGGTGCGGGGCTCCCCGATCTGGGAGGTCTGCCGGGCCTCGAAGGACACGTCCATCGCGTCCAGCGACAGCGTGAACGGCGGGACGTCGTCCTGCCCCGTCCACACCCCGCCGGTGAAGCTGTCGAAGGTCGTGCCGACCATCGTCCCGCCCACGGTCACCAGGCGCTGACCGGAGTAGGAGAACAGCGAGCTGGAGGCGACGGCGACGAGCAGGCCCACCAGGGACAGGTGGAAGAGCAGGTTGCCGGTCTCGCGGTGGTGGCCCTTCTCCGCCGCCACCGACCCCTCGCGCCGGTCGACGCGGAAGCGGCGCCGGGCCAGCACCTCGCGGGCGGCGTCGAGGACCTCCTCGGGACCCGCGGCGACGGTCGCGGCGCGGTGCTCCGGCAGCCGCTCCAGGCGGGCCGGGGTGCGCGGCGGGCGCGAGCGCAGCGCCTTGAGGTGCACCCCGGCGCGCGGGAGGACGCAGCCGACGAGGGAGATGAAGAGCAGCAGGTAGATCGCGGAGAACCAGACCGAGGAGTACACGTGGAACCCCTGCAGGCGCTCCACCCAGGGCCCGGCCGTGGGGTGGTCCTGCATCCACGTCGCGACCCCGGCCGGGTCGTTGTTCTGCTGGGGGAACGTGGAGCCGGGGACGGCGGCGACGGCCAGCAGCATGAGCAGGAACAGCGCGGTGCGCATGCTGGTGAGCTGGCGCCAGCAGTAGCGCAGGAACTCCAGCGGCTTCAGCTCCGGGGCCAGCTCGCGCTTGGGCCGGGAGGCGTTCTCGCTGTCGCGGTACGCGTCGCGGAGGTCGTCGAGGTGGGTCTCGTCGGTTCGGGCCATGCTCAGATCACCGGCTGGAAGTTGGAGACGAGGTGGGACTGCAGCCAGCTCACCAGGGTCTGGAAGTGCCCGGTGACGAGCAGCAGGCCGATGACGACCAGCAGCACCGCCCCGAAGCGGTCGAGGGCGACCCGGTGGCGGCGCAGCGCGCCGAGGACGCGCATGCCCCGGCCGTAGGCCATCGCCACCAGGACGAAGGGGACGCCGAGCCCGAGGCAGTAGACGAGGCCGAGGGTCGTGGCCCGCGACCCGCTGGCCGTGGTGAACGCCATGGCCGAGATCGCGGCGAAGATCGGGCCGATGCACGGCGTCCAGCCGAGGCCGAAGAGGAACCCGAGGACGGGGGCGCCGAGCAGGCCCGCCCGCGGCCGCCAGCGGACCTTGAGCTCGCGCTGGGCCCACAGCGGGGAGAGCAGCAGGAGCAGGCCGCCCGCGAGGACGACGAGGCCGAGCACCCGCTGCAGCACGCCCTGGTGCTCCTTCAGCAGGTCCCCCGCGGCGCCCGCGGTGAAGCTGATGAGCACGAAGACGACGGAGAAGCCGAGGACGAACAGCAGCGACCCGAGGAGCATCCGTCCCCGTCGCTGCCGCTCCAGGTCCCCGCCGGACAGGCCCGTCACGTAGGCCAGGAAGCCCGGCACGAGGGGCAGGACGCACGGGGAGAGGAACGACACCAGGCCCGCGAGCGCGGCCAGCGGCACCGCCAGCAGCAGCGGCCCGGTCTGCACGTACTCGGGGAGGGTCACGCCGGGGCCTCCGCGGGGGCCTCCGCGGGCGCCGGGTCGGCCCCGGCGTCGTCGAGCATCCCCGACAGCGTGGAGTCGTCGACGATCCCGGAGGCCCGGGCCGCGACCCGGCCCTCGGTGTCCAGCACCAGCGTCGTCGGGGTCGCCTGCGGGGAGTACGTCCGCAGCGCCAGCATCGCCGCACCGGAGTCCTTGTCGAGGACCGAGGGGTAGGTGAGGCCGAACCGGCGCTGGAACGAGGCGGCGATGTCGGCGCTGTCGTAGGTGTTGATCCCCAGGAACTGCACGTTGCGCCCGGAGTACTCCTCCCACACCGCCTGCAGGTCCGGCGCCTCGCTGCGGCACGGGCCGCACCCGGCGAACCAGGTGTTGAGGACGACGACCTTCCCGCGGTGGTCGGCGAGGTCGACGGTGTCGCCGTCGACGGTGGTCCCGGTGAACTCCACCGGCTCCCGGCGCTCGGCGGGCGGGAACTGGACGACGGTCCCGTCGCCCTCGATGTAGTTCGAGCCCTGCGACTCCGGCAGGCCGTCGCCGCCGGAGCAGGCGGCCAGCCCCAGCGTCGACAGCGCCACCAGCGCCAGGGCGCGGCGCGCGAGCGGTCGCGGCACGCTCACGCCCCCGGGACGGGGTCGGCGCCGATCAGCAGGTCGGCGGCGGGTTCGGTGTAGGCGACCGAGACGAGGGTGCGCCCGGAGAACTCCAGCGACGTCACCGACGCCAGCGCGCACTGGCGCTTGCGCGGGTCGTGGACCAGCGGGCGGCCCTCGGCCCGCAGGCGGGTCACCCACACCGGCAGCTGGTGGCTGACCAGCACCGACTCCCGGCCCGGGAAGGTGTCGCGGGCGTCGCGCACGACGGCGCTGACCCGGGCGACCTGCTGCTCGTAGGGCTCGCCCCAGCTGGGCTGGACGGGGTTCCACAGCCGCGGCCACACCCGCGGGTCGCGGATCGAGCCGCGCCCCTCGGTGACCCGGTGCCCCTCGAAGCGGTTGCCGGCCTCGATGATCCGGGGCTCGGTGCCCAGGGGCAGGCCGTGGGTGCGGGCGATCGGCGCGGCGGTCTCCTGGGCGCGCTGCAGCGGCGAGGCGGTCACCGAGGCGACGTCGCGGTCGGCGAAGAACTCGCCCAGCCGGGTCGCCATCGCCTGGCCGCGCTCGGAGAGGCGGAACCCGGGCAGGCGGCCGTACAGGACGCGGTCGGGGTTGAAGACCTCACCGTGGCGGACGAGGTGGACGGTGGTGCGCGGGGCGCTCACAGGGACCCGGACCCTTCCGCCGCGGCCCGCGCCGCGGCCGGCAGCGCCTCGACGACCCGCCCGATCGCGGCCTCGTCGTGGCTGGCGGACAGGAACCACGCCTCGAAGGCGCTGGGGGGCAGGTGGACCCCCTGGTCGAGCATGGAGTGGAAGAACGCCCGGAAGGCGCCGAGGTCCTGCTGGCGGGCCTGCTCGTAGTCGGTCACCGCGTCGAGGCCGGTGAAGAAGACGCTGAACATCGACCCGGCGGTGTTCACCAGGTGCGGCACCCCGGCCGCGGACAGGGCGGCGCTGGCGGCCTCGCGCACGGCGGTGGCGGCGGTCTCGACGGCGGCGTAGACCTCGGGGGTGCAGGCCCGCAGCGTGGCGAGGCCGGCGGCGGTGGCGATCGGGTTCCCCGACAGCGTCCCCGCCTGGTAGACGGGCCCGGCGGGGGCGAGGTGGGCCATGACGTCGGCGCGGCCCCCGAAGGCCGCGGCGGGGAAGCCGCCGCCCATGACCTTGCCGAAGGTCAGCAGGTCGGGGGCGTGCTCCAGGCCCAGGCCCTCGTGGCCGTACCAGCCGGCCGCGCTGACCCGGAAGCCCGTCATGACCTCGTCGGAGACCAGCAGCGCGCCGTGCTCGCGGGTGACCCGGCGCAGCTCGGCGGTGAAGCCGGGCTGCGGCGCGACGACGCCCATGTTGCCGGCGGCGGCCTCGGTGATGACGCAGGCGATGCGGTCGCCGTGCAGGCGGAAGACCTCGGCCAGCGCCTCGGGGTCGTTGTACGGGATGACGATGGTGTCGCCGGCGGCCGTCCCCGTCACCCCGGGGGTGTCGGGCAGCGCGAACGTGGCCAGCCCGGAGCCTGCTGAGGCCAGCAGGGCGTCGACGTGGCCGTGGTAGTGCCCGGCGAACTTCACGATCACCGGGCGGCCGGTGAAGCCGCGGGCCAGCCGGATCGCGCTCATCGTGGCCTCGGTGCCGGAGCTGACCATCCGCAGCTGCTCGACCGGCTCGACGCGGGCGACGATCTCCTCGGCGAGCAGCACCTCGCGCTCGGTCGGGGTCCCGTAGGAGAACCCGTCCTGCGCGGCGGCCGTGACCGCGGCGAGCACGTCGGGGTGGGCGTGCCCGAGGATCATCGGTCCCCAGGAGCAGAGCAGGTCGACGTACTCGCGCCCGTCGGCGTCGGTGAGGTACGGCCCGCGGGCCGAGGCGGTGAAGCGGGGGGTGCCGCCGACGGCGCGGAAGGCGCGGACCGGGGAGTTGACGCCCCCGGGGATGACGGCGGCGGCCCGCTCGAACAGCGCGGCGGAGGTGGGTGCGGAGGAGGTCGTCGGGGCGGGCGTCGGCGCGGTCACGGACCCCAGTGTCGCAAGCTGCGCGGGGTGCCGCCGCCCCAGGGGCGCCTACGACGGCGTGTCGGAGGTCGGGGGTGACGGACTTCACGCCGAGCCCGCCCGGACCTCCCCCGCGCCGGGGCCGGGCGGGCGGTCAGGTCCACCACAGGTACCAGCCCGCCCGGCCGGTGCGGGGGCACGTGCGGCGGCGGACGACCTGCGGTCCGCCGCGGGCGTCGTCGAGGCCGAACCGCGCCTGCACGCGTGCCCAGAGGGCCGCGCCCTCCTCGGCCCCCGGGCCGTCCCCGGCGTCGAGGCAGGTGCCCGCGCCCGGCCCGGGGTGGTCGTGGACGACGATCCCCTCGGCGGCGATGCGCTCGTCCTCGCGCGGGGGCGGGACGAGGTAGCCGTGCACCTCGACCAGGTTCGGGTGCCGGGCGGCGGCGGTGAGGACCGACGCCAGCGAGGGGGCGGCGTTCTGCCGGTCCGCCAGCCGCGCGGGCGGGACCCGCCGCAGCAGCTGCGCGGCCGCCGCCCCCGGCAGGTCGCGGTAGCGGACGACGTCGCGGGCGTCGGCGGGACGGCCGAGCACGTGCGGCTCGAGGACGTCGAGGACGTCGAGGGTCCAGCTGGGCCGGCCCGCGGCCAGGCGGGTCCAGCACTCGGCGAGGGTCTCGCGGCGGGGCTCGGGCGGGCGGGTGGTCGGTGCGGGGGTCGTCACGCCTGCGAGGGTGCGGAACCGGCGCCGCCGCGCCGGACCGGCCGCGGAGGGGTGTGGACGACCACCGCGCCCGCGGGCCCCGTGCACCCGGCGGCGTCCCCTCCCGCGGGTGGTCCCGCGACCGCGCGGGCGGGTCAGGGGCGGGCGGTCAGCGGCTGGTTGAAGCGGAGCTGGTTGCCCGAGGGGTCCCGCACGCCGAAGTCGCGCACGCCGTACGCCTGGTCCACCGGTTCGGACTGGACCTCCACGCCCGCCGCGGAGAGCCGGTCGAAGAGGGCGTCGACGTCGTCGGTGGTGAGGATCAGCCGGGACATCAGCCCCTTCGCGAGCAGCTCCGCCCCGGCCTCCCGGTCCGCCGGGGAGGCGTCCGGCCACGACTGCGGGGTCTCGAGCACGACGTGGAGCGAGGGCTGGTCGGGAGGGGTCACCGTGACCCACCGCATCCCCTCGTAGGAGACGTCCTGGGTCACCGCGAACCCGAGCAGGTCGCGGTAGAACCCCAGGGCCTCGTCGTGGTCGTGGACGGTCAGCAGAACCTGCGAGACGGTCAACATGCGCTGGACGGTAGGCGCGCCCGGGCACCGGTGGCTTCTCCGATCCTGACCGACCGCGACGGCCGGGCCGCCCGGGCCAGCACGCAGCTGGGGATGAGCGCCGCCGCGGAGTGGTCCCGGCTCCGGTACGCGCTCGGGGTCTCCCCCACCAGCCGGGTGAAGCGCGCGCTGAACGACCCCAGCGAGGAGCACCCGACGGCGAAGCACGCCTCGGTGACGCTCACGTCCCCGCGCCGCAGCAGCGCCTTGGCCCGCTCGACGCGGCGGGTCATCAGGTAGTCGTAGGGCGTCTCGCCGAACGCCGCCTTGAAGCAGCGGGAGAAGTGCCCCGGGGACATGAGCGCCTGGTGGGCCAGGACCGCCACGTCGAGGGGCTGGGCGTGGTCGCGGTCGATCCGGTCGCGGACCCGCCGCAGCCGCACCAGGTCCTCGCGCCGCAGAGCCACCCGGCCAGTGTGGCCGCTCCCGGCGGCGGCGCGCCAGGGCCCGTTCCCGTTCGCCTGCCCGACGCCGCACGGACACCCCGCGGTCCGGGCCCGGGAAACCTCCAGCCCCCAGGGTCGGGGGACCACCCCCCACCTCCGGAGGAACCGTGCCCGAGAACGTGCCCGAGACCACGGCCCGCCCCGGCCGCCGCCACCTGCTCGGCGCCGGCGCCGCGGTCGCGGCCGCCGCCGCCCTCGCCCCCGCCCGCTCCGCGAGCGCCGAGACCCGCTCGTCCACCGGCGCGGGCCGCCCGTCCCGCCTCGCCTTCGGCGGCGACGGGACGTTCCGGGTCGTGCAGTTCAACGACACGCAGGACAACCACCGCACCGACGTGCGCACGATCCAGCTCATCGAGCGCACCCTGGACCGGGAGCGGCCCGGGTTCGTCGTCATCAACGGCGACGTCATCAACGGGGACATGACGACGGCCGAGCAGGTCCGGCAGGCGCTGAACCACGTCGTCCTGCCGATGGAGGAGCGCCGCATCCCCTGGGCCATCACCTTCGGCAACCACGACGAGGACTCCGCCGGGGCCACCGGCATGACGGAGCCGCGGATCCGGCGGTTCCTCTCCGGCTACCGCCACTACGTCGGGAACACCGCGAGCGGGGTCAGCGGCGACTCCAACCAGGTCCTGACCGTCCGCAGCTCCCGGGGGCGGCGGGAGGGCTTCGCGCTGTGGCTGCTGGACTCCGGCCGGTACTCGCCCGAGACGATCGCGGGGCAGCCGGTGGAGGAGTACACCTACGAGACCATCCACGCCGACCAGGTCGCCTGGTACCGGAAGACCTCGCAGGAGCTGCAGGGGCGCGCGGGCGACCCCGTGCCGGGGCTGATGTTCTTCCACATCCCGCTGTGGGAGTTCCGGCACATGTGGTTCGGCTCCCCCACCGAGGCCACCGAGGAGTCCCACGCGAAGGCCGTCGCCAAGCACGGCATCGTCGGGGAGCGCAACGAGCGCGAGTACACCGCGCAGTTCAACCCCGGCCTCTTCCACGCCGCGCTGGAACGAGGCGACGTCCGGGGCATGTTCTGCGGGCACGACCACGTCAACGACTACGTGGGGAACTACTTCGGCATCCAGCTCGGCTACGGCCCCGGGACCGGGTTCGGGACCTACGGCCTCGAGGGCGACGCGGTGCACCGGATGCGGGGCGCGCGCGTCTTCGACCTCGACGAGCACCACCCCGGCGTCCTCAAGAGCACGCGGACGGTGTTCGCGGCCGACCTCGGGATCGACCTGTCCCCCGCCCCGCAGCCGCTGGGGACGCCGAAGCCGCTCGGTCACCGCTGAGCGGCGGGACGCCCGCCGGGCCGGGACCCCGTCGGGGTTCCGGCCGGCGCGGTCAGCGCGAGAGCCCGAACACCGTCGTGGAGCGGTACTCCTCCCCCGGTCGCAGCACGGTGGAGGGGAAGTCCGGCTGGTTCGGGGAGTCCGGGAAGTGCTGGGTCTCCAGCGCCACCCCGTCGCCCTGGCGGTAGACCCCGCCGCCGGTGCCGACGAGGGTGGCGTCGAGGAAGTTCCCCGAGTAGAACTGCAACCCCGGTTCCGTCGTCGACACCCGCAGGGTGCGCCCGCTGCGGGGGTCGTGCAGGACCGCGGCCTCCTCCAGCCCGTCCCCGGCCCGGTCCAGCACCCAGTTGTGGTCGTAGCCCTGGCCGAAGAGGATCTGCTGGTAGGGCTGGCGGATCCGCGCCGCGATCCGCCGCGGGGAGCGGAAGTCCATCGGGGTCCCCGCCACCGGGGCGATCTCACCGGTCGGGATGAGCGTCTCGTCGACGGGGGTGAAACCGTCGGCGTGGATGGTCAGCTCGTGGTCGAGGGCGGTGCCGGACCCCTCACCGGCCAGGTTCCAGTAGCTGTGGTTGGTGAGGTTCACCACCGTCGCGGCGTCGGTGGTGGCGAGGTAGTCCAGGGTCAGCTGCGCGAACCGGTCCAGGGTGTACGTCACCTCGACGTGCAGGTTCCCGGGGTAGCCCTGGTCGCCGTCGGGGCTGTCCAGGGACAGCCGGAGACCGACGGTGCCGTCACCGAACACCGGTGTCGCCGACCACACCCGCTTGTCGAAGGAGTCGGTGCCCCCGTGCAGGCTGTTCGGGCCGTTGTTCAGGGGCAGCTGGTGCTCGACGCCGTCGAGGGTGAACCTCCCGCCCGCGATCCGGTTGCCGTAGCGGCCGATGAGCGCCCCGAAGTACGGGCCGGGGTTGTTGCCCGCGAGGTAGCCCTCGAGGTCGGCGAAGCCGAGGACGACGTTGCGGACCCGGCCCCGGTGGTCGGGGAACTCCAGGCTCTGCAGGATCCCGCCGTAGGTCAGGATCCGCGCGGTGACCTCGCCGTCGACGAGGGTCCAGCGCTCGACGGCGGTCCCGTCGGGCAGGGTGCCCCACGGTTCGGCGAACAACCGGGGTTCGCGCTGGACCGCGGCGGCCGCGGGGGCGGCGGCCGCGCCGACGAGGGCGGTGGCCGCCGCGCCGGCCAGCACGACGCTGCGCCGGGAGGGGTTGAGGGGCATGCGTGGTTCTCCTTCGGGGAGCTTCATCGCTCGGAACTGTGCAAGCGTCGTGAAGCTAGGCCCCCGCTGGGCGGCGCGTCAACGCCCCCGCCGCGCCCGGACCTCCGCCGCCGCGCGCTCGACCAGCGCCACGAGGTGGGTCACCACCCACCGGCCGGCCTCGCGCTCGGCGTCGGTCGGGCCCGCGGGGCCGCGCGGGTGCGCCCACCCGGCGACGTCAGCCCAGCCAGTCCCGCGCCGCTTCCAGCGCCCAGTAGCTGAGGACGATCTGCGCCCCGCCCCGGCGCAGCGCCAGCAGCGACTCCAGCGCGACGCGCTCGCGGTCCACCGCCCCGGCCTGCGCGGCGAACTCGACCATCGCGTACTCCCCGGACACCTGGTAGCTGGCCACCGGGACGTCGGCGACGTCGGCGACCGCGCGCAGCACGTCGAGGTAGGGCAGGCCCGGCTTCACCATGACCATGTCGGCGCCCTCGTCGAGGTCGAGGCGCACCTCGCGCAGCGCCTCGGCGACGTTGGCCGCCGGGTCCTGCTGGTAGGTGCGGCGGTCGCCCTTCAGCTGCGAGTTCACCGCCTCGCGGAAGGGGCCGTAGAAGCCGCTGGCGTACTTCACCGCGTAGGCGAACAGCGCGACGTCGTCGAAGCCGGCGGAGTCCAGCGCCTCGCGCAGGACCCCGATCTGGCCGTCCATCATCCCGCTGGGCCCCAGCACGTGGGCGCCCGCGGTGGACTGGGCCAGGGCCATCGAGGCGTAGCGCTCCAGCGTCGCGTCGTTGTCGACGCGGCCGCGGGAGTCCAGCACCCCGCAGTGGCCGTGGTCGGTGAACTCGTCCAGGCACAGGTCGGCCATGACGACGAGGTCGTCGCCGACGGCGTCACGGACGTCCTTCAGCGCGACGTTGAGGATGCCGTCGGGGTCGTCGGCCCCGGAGCCGACCGCGTCGAGCTCCTCGGGGACCCCGAACAGCATGATCCCACCCAGACCGGCCGCGAGGGCCTCCCGCGCCACCGCCACCAGCGAGGCCCGGGTGTGCTGCACGACCCCGGGCAGGGTGCGGATCGGCTGCGGCGCACCGATCCCCTCGCGCACGAACACCGGCAGGACGAGGTCCCCCGGGTGCAGGTGCACGTCGGTCACCAGCCGGCGCATCGCCGGGGTGGCGCGCAGGCGGCGCGGACGGATCGGCAACTGCACCACGGGAACTCCCCCTGTCGGGTGACGGGACGTCAGCGCGCCCGGCGGCGCGCGGACGACTTCTTCTGGCTGGGCCGCAGCACGGGTTCGCCGGCCTCGACGGCCGCCGCCCGCAGCCCCTGGCCGAACCCGGCGAGGGCGTCGACGAGGGCGTCCGCGCTGGGCTCGGGAGCGAGCACGTCGACCCGCAGGCCGTGCTCCTCGGCGGTCTTCGCCGTGGCGGGCCCGATGCAGGCCACGACCGTGGAGGGGTGCGGCTTGCCCGCGATCCCGACGAGGTTGCGCACCGTGGAGCTGGAGGTGAACACCACCGCGTCGAAGGCGCCGGTCTTGATGGCGTCGCGCACCGGCGCGGCCGGCGGGGCCGCCCGCACCGTCCGGTAGGCCGTGACGTCGTCGACCTCCCAGCCGTTCTCCTGCAGGCCCGCGACGAGGGTGTCGGTGGCGATGTCGGCGCGCGGCAGGAACACCCGGTTGATCGGGTCGAGCACGTCGTCGTAGGGCGGCCACGCCTCCAGCAGCCCCGAGGCCGACTGCTCGCCCTCGGGCACGAGGTCCGGTTCGATCCCCCACTCGCGCAGCGCGTCCGCGGTGACCCCGCCGACGGCGGCGACCTTGAGGCCGGAGAACGCACGCGCGTCGAGGCCGTACTCGGTGAACTTCTCCCGCACGGCCCGCACGGCGTTGACCGAGGTGAACCCGATCCACTCGTAGCGCCCGGTCACCAGCCCCTTGACCGCCTTCTCCATCTGCTGCGGCGTGCGCGGCGGCTCCACGGAGATGGTCGGGACGACCTCGGCGGTGGCGCCGTGGTCGGACAGCTTCGCGGTGACCCCGCCGGCCTGCTCCTTGGTGCGCGGCACCAGGACGCGCCAGCCGAACAGCGGCTTCGTCTCGTACCAGCTGCCCTGCTCGCGCAGCGCGACGACGTCGCCGACGACGGCCGTCGTCGGGGACCCGTCGAGGGCGGCGGCGAGGGGTTCGAGCTCCCCCAGCGTCGTCGTCGTCGTGGACTGGGTGGTCGTGGTGCCGTGGGAGGTGACCGCGACCGGCGTCGAGGCCGCCCGGCCCGCGCCGAGCAGCCCGGCCGCGGCGGCGGCGATGTCGTCGCCGGTGCCGAGGACCACGACGGTGGCGTCCTTGTCGGCGTGGCGCGACCAGTCCAGGGACCGGCCCGCGGGGTGCACGACGTTGACGCTGGAGGTGGAGCCGGTGGTCATCGGCACCCCGGCGTAGGCCGGCACCGCGTTGACGACCGAGACCCCGGGGACGACGTCGAAGGACACCCCGGCCTTGCGGCAGGCGGCGATCTCGTCGGCCAGGCCGGTGAAGGTGGAGGCGTCGCCGTCCATGAGGCGCACGACGTGACCGCCGGCCTTGGCCGCCTTCACGACGAGCTTGGCCCGCGCGGCGCGGGTCAGGGGCTGCCCGTCGTCGCCGAAGCCGGCGTCGAGCACCTCCACGCCGTCGCGGCCGTAGCGGGCGGGGAGGTCCTCGCGGCTGGTCTGGTCGAGGACGACGACGTCCGCGGCGGCGAGCAGGTCGACCGCGCGCACGGTCAGCAGACCCGGGTCGCCGGGTCCGGCCCCGACGAAGGACACGTGCCCGAGGGTCTTCCCGGCCTTCGCGGTCCGCTCCGACCCGGGGCTGCGCAGGGACTTGCCCGACCGGCCGGAGCGCTTGGCCCCGGCCTGCTCCGGGACGGCGTCGCGCCCCTCCTCGGCCACGGTCACCTCGGTGAGGACGCTCACCTCGGGCGCCTGGGGGGCGACGGGGGTCCCGGTGGTGACCTCGAGGGTCGCCTCCGGTGCCTGCGCCGCCCCGGCGACCAGGGGGCTGTTCGTCATCGTGCTCACGAGCCACTCTCCGGATCGGGACGAGGACCGTCGACCGGACGGTCCTGGGGGTGGTTCTCCTGGGCTCCGCCGCCCACGGCGACGGGGGTCTGTGCGAGCTCGTGCTCGAGGAGGTCCGCGGCGACCGAGGCGCCGAGGCGGCGCGCGGCCCCCTCGTCGTCCAGGCCGGCGGCGGGCACCGCGCGGCGCACCAGCGCCCCGTCGGGGTCCTCGACGGCGACGTGCAGGACCCCGCCCGCCGCGTGGGCGCCCACGGGGGCCGAGCAGCCGGCCTCCAGCGAGGCCAGCACCTGCCGCTCGGCGGCGACGGCCCACCGCACCGCGGGCACGTCGAGGGCCGCCAGGGCGGCGAGCACCTCGGCGTCGTCGGCGCGGCACTCCACGGCCAGCGCCCCCTGCCCGGGGGCGGGGACGAACACCTCGGGGGCGAACAGCTCGCTCGCCTCGTGCAGGCGGCCGGTGCGGGCCAGGCCGGCGGCGGCGAGCACGACCGCGTCGAGCTCCCCGCCGGTGGCGAAGCCGATGCGGGTGTCGACGTTGCCGCGCACGGCGACCACATCGAGGTCGGGGCGCAGCGCGAGCAGCAGCGCGCGCCGGCGCGGGGACCCGGTGCCGACGCGGGCCCCGCGCGGCAGGTCGGCCAGCGTCGCGCCGCCGGCGGCGACGAGGACGTCGCGCGGGTCCTCGCGCCCGGGGACCGCGGCCAGCGCCAGCCCGTCGGCCGCGCTCGTGGGCAGGTCCTTGAGGGAGTGCACGGCGAGGTCGACCTCGCCGGCCAGCAGCGCGTCGCGCAGCGCGGAGACGAAGACCCCGGTGCCGCCGATCTGGGCCAGCGGGGCGCGGTCGACGTCGCCGCGGGTGGTGATCTCCACCAGTTCGACCGGGGAGCCGCCGCGGCGCAGCAGGTCGGCGACCCAGGAGCTCTGGGTCGTGGCGAGCGCGCTGCGGCGGGTGCCCAGGCGCAGCGGACGGGTCACGACACGTGGCCCACGGCGTCGGCGACGGTCCCCGACAGCGGGGCGTCCCCGGGCAGCGCGCCGCCCTGGGCGGTGACCTCGAGGTCGAAGAGCGCACGCAGGGCCGCGGCGTAGCCGACGCCGCCGGGGGCCTCGGCGAGCTCCTTCACCCGCACGGTCGGGGTGTGCAGGAGCTTCTCGACGATGCGGTGCACGGCGCGGTCGACCTCCGAGCGGGTCGTGTCGTCGAGGTCGACGCGGCTGGCGAGCCGGCGCATCTCGACCTCGACGACGTGGCGGGCCTGGGCCCGCAGGGCCACGACCGTGGGCGCGACGTCGGCGGCCCGCAGCGAGGCGGCGTGCGCCGCGACCTCCTCGGCCACGATGGCGCGCACCGCGCGCAGGTCCTGCGCCACGGCCGAGCTGGCGAGGTCCGCGCCGAGGCCCTCGAGGTCGACGAGGTGGGCCCCGCGCAGCGTCGCGACGTCGGGGTGGACGTCGCGCGGCAGGGCGAGGTCGGCCAGGAACAGCGGCCGCTCGGGGCGGTCGAGCAGGGCGCTGGCCACGGTGGCGACGTCCAGGACGTGCCCGACGGCGCCGGTGCAGCTGACGACGAGGTCGGCGGCGGCGACCTCGGCGCGCAGGTCGTCCAGGCCGGTGGCCCGCCCGCCGACGGCGGCGGCCAGGCGCTGCGCGCGGTCGGGGGTGCGGTTGGCGACGACGACGTCGAGGCCGGCGCGGGCCAGCGTCGTGGCGACGAGGGCGCTCATGGCGCCGGCGCCCACGACGAGGGCGCGGCGCCCGGGCAGCTCCCCCACGACCCCGGCGGCGCGGGTCATCGCGGTGTCGACGAGCGAGGCGCCGGCGGCGTCCAGCCGGGTCTCGGAGTGGGCGCGCTTGCCCACCCGCAACGCGGTCTGCAGCAGCCGGTCCAGCGTGCCGCCGGCCAGCCCGCGCTCGTGCAGGCCGCGCAGGGCGAGGCGGAGCTGGCCGAGGATCTGGCTCTCGCCGACCGCCATGGAGTCCAGCCCGCACGCCACCTTGAACAGGTGCTCGACGCCGGCGTCCTCGTAGTGGACGTAGAGCTGGTCGCCGAGCTCGTCCAGGCCCCGCCCGATCCGGCGGCAGAGCACGTCGCCGATGTCGGCGACGCCGCCGTGGAAGCGGGAGACGTCGCAGTACAGCTCGACGCGGTTGCAGGTGGAGAGGACGAAGGCCTCCTCCACGTGCGGGGAGGCGGTGAGGGCCCGCAGGACCTCCTCGGCGCCCCGGGCGTCGAACGCGGCGCGCTCGAGGACCTCCAGGGAGGCGGTGCGGTGGGAGAGGCCCACGACCATGAGCGCCACTCAGACCACCTCCCCGACCCGGTCGAGGACCGGCCCGGTCGCCCCCAGGGCGGGGCGCCGGCTCCGCTGCAGGGCGGGCACGGACGTCGTGGCGGTGGGGGCGGGAGCGGTGGGGGCCGGAGCCGCCGCGGTGGAGCGGACGGCCCGGCGCTGCGCGTGGAAGGCGAGGATCTGGAGCTCCGAGGCGAGGTCGACCTTGCGCACGTCCACGTCGGCGGGGACGCGCAGCACGGTGGGGGCGAAGTTCAGCACGCTGGTGACCCCGGCGGCGACGAGCCGGTCGCAGACGACCTGCGCGTGCTCGGCGGGGACGGCGAGGACTCCGATGGTGGGCTCCCCGGGGCGCAGGACCGAGGGGAGGTCGTCCAGGGGGCGGACGGGCAGGCCGCTGACGACCTCGCCCACGACGTGGGCGCCGTCGTCGAAGAGCCCGACGACGCGGAACCCGCGGGAGGCGAACCCGCCGTAGCCGGCGAGGGCGTGACCGAGGTTGCCGATCCCGACGATGACGACGTTCCAGCTGGTCGTCTGGCCGAGGTGGTCGGCGATCTGGCGGTGGAGCTGCTCGACGTCGTAGCCGACGCCGCGGGTGCCGTAGCTGCCCAGGTGGGAGAGGTCCTTGCGCAGCTTGGCCGAGCCGACGCCGACGGCGTCGGCGAGCGCCTCCGAGGACACGGTCCGCAGACCCGCCTCGGCGAGCGTCGAGAGGGCCCGCAGGTACTGCGGCAGGCGCGCCACGGTCGCTTCGGGGACGTCGACCGTCCCCACCTCGTCCTCGTCCACAGCGGTCAGACCCGCACCCTCGTACGTGTTGCTCCGGCTCCGGGAGGACCCCGGAACTCTCGGTCGTGCGCCAGCAGACTAGGCTCTTGTGAAGCCTTGCACAAAGTCGTGCGGCCCCGGCGTGACCAGGACCACGTCCCGCCTGAGCTGCACCGACGCAGGAAGGTCCACCTCACCTCGCCGCCTCACCCGCGTCCGCGCCGCCACCACCGCCGCCCGCCCAGGGCGTCGCGCAGGCGCTGCGCGTCCAGCCGGCCGAAGTCCCGCTCGACGCCGTCGAGGAGCACCACGGGGACCTTGTCGGAGTAGCGCCGCAGCAGCTCGGCGTCGGCGTCCACGTCGACCTCGGCCCACGTCGTCCCGGTGGCGGCGGCGACGTCGCGCACGACCTCGCGGCCCTCGTCGCACAGGTGGCAGCCCACCCGGGAGACGAGGACCAGCCGCGGCCGGACCCCGGCTCCGGGCCCCGCCCCTCCCCCTGACGCAGCGTCCACCACCGCTCACCCACCTTCCCGTCGAGAGCCCGCCGCGGGCCTACGATGCCCGCGTGCCCACTGCCGTGCCGCCCGCCCCGCCTGCGGTGCAGGCGGCGTTCTTCGACCTCGACAACACCCTGGTGCGCGGGGCCACCCTGTTCTACTTCGCCCGCGGCCTGGCCGCGCGCGGGTTCTTCTCCCGGCGCGAGCTGCAGCGCTTCGCCCGGCGGGCGCTGCGCTTCGCGGTGCGGGGAGAGCACCTGGGGCACCTCGTCGAGGCCCGCGACCTGGCCCTGGCCTTCGTCGCGGGGCACGAGACCGCGACGATCCGCCAGATCGGCGAGGAGGTCTACGACGAGCACGTGGAGGCCCGGGTGAGCGCGGGGGCCCGGGAGCTGGCCCACCGCCACCTGGCCGCGGGCGCCGCGGTCTGGCTGGTGACGGCCGCCCCGGTGGAGATGGCCGACGTGGTGGCCCGCCGCCTGGGGCTGACCGGCGCGCTGGGGACGGTCGCGGAGTCCGAGGACGGCGTCTACACCGGCCGGCTGGTGGGCGAACCGCTGCACGGGCAGGCCAAGGCCGACGCGGTGCGGGCGCTGGCCGAGCGCGACGGGTTCGACCTGGCCCGGTGCGCGGCCTACTCCGACTCCGCCAACGACCTGCCGCTGCTGATGATGGTGGGGCGGCCCGTCGTGGTGAACCCCGACCGCGCCCTGCGCCGGCACGCCGCCGCCCGCGGCTGGCCCGTGCACGAGTTCCGCCCCTGGCGCCACGCGGTGCGCTGGACGGCTCGGGCCGGGGCGGCGGGGGTGGGGGCCGTCGCGGTGGTGGGGCTGCTGCGCCGGCGCTGACGGGCGCGGGCGGGGCCCCGGACGCACGGAGGGCGGGCCTCCCCCGGGGGAGACCCGCCCTGCGCGCGTGAGCTCAGCTCACTTCTTGTTGCGGCGCTGGTGGCGCGTGCGGCGAAGCAGCTTGCGGTGCTTCTTCTTCGCCATGCGCTTGCGACGCTTCTTGATGACAGAGCCCAAGGGGTCCTCGCTCACTTCGTGTCGGCTGGTGCTGTGTGTCGACGCGGCCCGCGGCACCTCCGCAGACGGACTGCGGCGGGACCCCCGGCCGGACGACGTGCCGCTCGCGCGGCAGACCACCGTCGAGTCTAGCGGTCCCCCGGGACGGCCCCGCCCCGCGCGGCCCCGCCAGTGGGGGTCCGGACGACGGGCGGGGCGACGGGGAGGGCGGGGAGGGGGCGGCGCGGTGCCGTCGGCGCGGCTCAGGCGGTGTCGATGAAGGACTGGCGGAGGTACTCGTGGACGGCGGCCTCGGGCACCCGGAAGGAGCGCCCCACCCGCACCGCGGGCAGCTCCCCGTTGTGCACCAGCCGGTACACCGTCATCTTCGACACGCGCATCATCGACGCGACCTCGGCCACGGTCAGGAACCGGACCTCGGAGAGCGGGCGGTCCTCAGGCATCCCCACAGCACCCTTCAGTTCGCGCGCCGCGGCGCGCCGTCCCCCGCGGACGGCCCGGTGGGGGCGCGTTTCCAGACCACTGTAGGGGCAGGTGTGACGTGGGTGGAAGGTCTGCGTGTCCAGAAAGTTACTCTCAGTGATCTAAACAGCCTGTGAACAGGCATTACGCTCAGTAGATCGCCGGCGGGATCAGTCGAAGTCCGGGTCCAGGCCGTGCAAGGGGAAGGCGGCCCGGCGGGTGGCGAGGATCGCCCGGTCCACCGCGTCGTCGGGGTCGTACCCCGACTCCCACCCCGTGAACGTCGCGGGCTGCCCGTCCGTCATCGCCGCCGGGGCGTCGCGGCCGAAGACGTCCCGCACGTGGGCCAGCCACGGGGCGGGCACCGCGGTCCCCGGGGCGATCGGCGCGCCGGAGGCCTCCGCGACCAGGTGCGCCCACGTGCGCGGCACCACGTCGACGACCTCGTAGCCGCCGCCGCCCAGGGCCAGCCACCGGCCCCCGGCGGCGTCGTGGGCCAGGCGGTGCATCGAGGCCGCCGCCACCCGCTGCGCGTCCAGCGACACCATCAGGTGACCCAGCGGGTCCAGCGCGTGGGTGTCGCACCCGTGCTGGGTCACCAGGACGTCCGGGGCGAAGGCCGTCACCAGCTGCGGCACCACGGCGTGCACCGCCCGCAACCAGCCCGCGTCGCCGGTGCGGGCCGGCAGGGCCAGGTTGACCGCCCCGCCCAGCGCGCCCGGCCCGCCGAGCTCGTCGGCGAAGCCCGTCCCCGGGAACAGCGTCGTCCCGGACTCGTGCACGCTGATCGTCAGCACCCGCGGGTCGTCCCAGAAGACCTGCTCGGTGCCGTCGCCGTGGTGGCAGTCGAGGTCCACGTAGACGACGCGCTCGGCCCCCTCGCGCAGCATCGCCACCACCGCGGCCGCGGCGTCGTTGTAGACGCAGAACCCACTGGCGCAGCCGGGTTTCGCGTGGTGCATGCCGCCGCAGAAGTTGACCCCGTGCAGGGCGTCCCCGGCCACCAGCGCCCGGCCCAGGTCCACCGACCCCCCGACGATGCGGGCCGCCGCCTCGTGCATCCCCGGGAACGCCGGGTCGTCCTCGGTGCCGAGGCCGAAGACCTCCTGCGCCTGCCGCGGGTCGGCCGAGGCCGCCTTGACCGCGGCCACGTAGGCCGGGTCGTGGACGCTGGTGAGCAGGTCGTCGTCGGCCGGCTCGGCCGTCACCACCTGCACCCCCGGGCGGTCGAAGAGGCCGAACTCCCGGCACAGGCGGGCGGTCAGGTCCAGGCGGACCGGAGCCATCGGGTGCCAGCGCCCGAAGTCGTAGCCGTTGAACTTCGGGTCCCACACGACCCGCACCGCGTCGGTCACCGCTCAGCTCCCCGAGAGCTGCCGGGAGCGGGCCGCGGCCGCCTCGACGGCCGCGACCAGCGCGGCCCGCACCCCCGAGTCGTCCAGCTGCCGCAGCGCGGCCGCCGTCGTCCCCGCCGGGGAGGTGACCTGCTCGCGCAGGACCGTGGGGTGCTGCCCCGTCTCGCGCAGCATCGCGCCGGCGCCCACGACGGTCTGCACGACCAGCTCGGTCGCCGTCGCGCGCGGCAGCCCCAGCAGCACCCCGGCCTCGACCATGGCCTCCACCACGTAGAACACGTACGCGGGCCCGGAACCGCTCAGCGCCGTCACCGCGTCCAGGTGCTTCTCGGCCAGCACGACCGTGCGCCCGCACGAGCGCAGCAGGTCCTCGGCCTCGGCCAGCTGCTCGTCGCCGCAGGCCGAGCCGCCCGAGAGGCCCGCCATCCCCTCGTCGACGAGGGAGGGGGTGTTGGGCATGACCCGCACCACGGCCGTGCCCGCGGGCAGCCGCGCCTCGATCGCCGCGGTCGTGACCCCCGCCGCGAGCGAGACCACCAGCGCGTCCGGGGCCAGGTGCCCCGCGAGGGAGTCCAGCAGCGCGAGAAGGTCCTGCGGCTTGACCGCGAGCAGGACCGTCGAGGCCCCCGCCACCGCGCCCACGTCGTCCACGACGCGGACCCCGAACCGCTCGTGCAGCTCCCGCGCCCGCCCGGGGCGGCGGTCCACCACCAGGACGCCGCCGGGTTCGCGGCCGGCGCGCAGCAGACCGCCCAGCAGCGTCTGCCCCATCACCCCCGCCCCCACCAGGGCCAGGGTCCCGCTCACGCCGCCACCTCCGGGTCCGTCCCGGCCGCACCGGCACCGCCGGGGACCGCCTGCTCGGGTTCGCTCACGCGCGCCACGCTAGAACGCCACCGGCCCGGCGGCGGCCCGGACCCCGTCCGCGAGGCCGTCGCGGGAGCCGATCGCGTCCAGGCGGCGCAGGATGATGCCCTCCCGCAGCGCCCACGGGCAGACCAGCGCCTCCTCGACCCCGAGCAGCTCGAACGCGGCCTCGGCGACCAGGGCCCCGGCCAGGACCTGCGAGGCCCGCTCGGCGCTCACCCCGGCCAGCTCCGCGCGCTGCTTGACCCTCATCCCCGCCAGCCGCGGCACCCACGGCGACAGGTCCGCCCGGCGCAGCACCCGGCGCACCGCCGGCCCCTCCTCGCTGGGCGCGGCCCCGCACAGGCGGGCCAGGCTGCGGAACGTCTTGCTCGTCACCACGACGCGGTCGGGGCTGCCCGCGCGGGTCACGTCGCGGACCCGGGAGGCGATCTGCTGGCGCACGTGCTTGCGCAGGTCGCGGACGTCGCCCGCCGCGGGCGGGTCGCCGGGCAGGCGGTCGCGGGTCAGGCGCCCCGCCCCCAGCGGCAGCGAGAACGACACGTCGGGCGCCTCGTCCAGCCCGGCCGCGACCTCCAGCGACCCGCCCCCGATGTCCAGCACCAGCAGCCGCCCCGCGGACCACCCGAACCAGCGGCGGACGGCCAGGAAGGTCAGGTCGGCCTCGGCGGTGCCCGGCAGGACCTGCAGCCGCACCCCCGTGGCGCGCTCGACCTCGTCGAGGACGGCCTCGCCGTTGGTGGCCTCGCGCACGGCGCTGGTGGCGAAGGCGAGGAACTCCTCCACCCCCGCGTCCTCGGCCGCCGCCACCGCGGCCGCGACGGCGTCGACGAGCGCCGCGGTGCCGGTGTCGTCGATCGCCCCCTCGGGGGTGAGGTGCTCGGCCAGCCGCAGCACCCGCCGCAGCGAGTCCGCCGCCAGGGGCTGAGCCCCGGGGTGGGCGTCGACCACGAGGAGGTGGACCGTGTTGGAGCCCACGTCGAGAACGCCCAAGCGCATCCCGCGACCCTATTGGACGCGAGGACCCGTTCCGGACGCGCTTACCCTGCAGCGGTGAGTGCCGAGACGCCGCTGGACAGCGCCCGCCTGTGGCTGGAGTTCCCCGACCCCGAGGACGTCGAGCGCGGCCTGGACGGCGAGCGCGGCGCGGACACCGTGTACCGCGTCGACCTGACCTGGCTGACCAGCGACTACACCTGCATCTTCGGCAACGGCTGCCCCGGCATCTACGCCGACGCCCCCGACGTCGGCTGCTGCGCGCTGGGCGCGCACTTCACCGAGAAGGCCGACGAGAAGCGCGTCGCCAAGGTCGTGAAGCGGCTCACCCCCGAGACCTGGCAGTTCCACGCCGAGGGCCGGGCCGGGGGCTGGACCGAGCTGGAGGACGGCGCCCGCAAGACCCGCGTCCACCAGGGCGGCTGCATCCTCGCCAACCGGCCGGGGTTCGCCGCCGGCGCCGGGTGCGCGCTGCACCTGCAGGCCCTGCGCGACGGCGTCGACCCGCTGACCTACAAGCCCGACGTCTGCTGGCAGCTGCCGCTCAAGCGCTCCTACCGGACGGTCACCCGCGGCGACGGGAGCACCTACCTCGAGGTGAGCATCGGCGAGTACGACCGCCGCGGCTGGGGCGAGGGCGGTCACGACCTCGACTGGTACTGCACCGGCAACCCCGCCGCCCACGTCGGCACCCGGCCGGTGTTCCGCAGCTGCGAGAACGAGCTGCGGGAGATGATCGGCGACCGCCCCTACGAGGAGCTCGCCCGCCACTGCGAGGCCCTCGTGGCGCGCTCGCGGGGCGGTTCCGCCCACCGCCGCCTGCTCCCCCTCACCGTCCACCCCGCCGACCGCGGGGCGCAGCGGGGACCGGTGGCGTGAGCACGGTCGTCCCCAGCCCCAACGTCTGGAACTCCCCCGAGGTCTACGAGCTGGAGAACCTCGCCGTCGACCGCGGCGGGCTCGTCGAGGAGACGATGCGCGGGATCCACGACTGGGCGGGGCAGGACGTCCTCGACGTCGGCTGCGGGACGGGTTTCCACCTGGCCCGGTTCGCGGTGGACGCCCGGTCGGTCACCGGCGTCGAACCGCACCCGCCGCTGCTGCGCCTCGCGCGGCGACGGGTCCTCGACGCGCGCCCGGGCCCCGGAGCCGTCCGCGTCCTGCGCGGGGAGGCCGGGGCGCTGCCCCTGCCCGACGCGAGCGTCGACGTCGTCCACGCCCGCTGGGCCTACTTCTTCGGGCCGGGTTGCGAACCGGGGCTGGCCGAGCTGGACCGGGTCGTGCGCCGCGGCGGGACGGCCTTCGTCATCGACAACGACGCGACCCGCTCGACGTTCGGGCGCTGGTTCTCCCGCTCGCTGCCCGGCTACGACCAGGCGGCCGTGGACCGGTTCTTCGCCCGCCGCGGCTGGTCGGCCCGCCCCCTGGAGGTGGCGTGGGAGTTCGACTCCCGCGCCGACCTCGAGGCCGTGGTGCGCATCGAGTTCGCGCCCGGGCAGGCCGACGCGATCCTCGCCGAGCACCCCGGGACGAGCGTCGACTACGCCGTCGTGCTGCGGTACCGGGGGTTCTGAGCCTCCGCCGCGAGGTGCGCCGCGGCCTGGGCCGGCGACAGCGGCCGCGCGAACAGGTAGCCCTGGCCCCACGTGCACCCCGCCCCGCGGACCACCTCGTGCGACTGCTCGGTCTCGATCCCCTCCGCGACGGTCACCAGCCCCAGCGCCGAGCTCAGCGCGACGATCCCCGACAGCACCGCCGCGCCGGTCGCGTCGGCGCGCTCACCGCTGACGTCGTCGACGAACGACTTGTCGATCTTGAGGACGTCCACGGGCAGCCGGCGCAGGTACGACAGCGAGGAGTACCCGGTGCCGAAGTCGTCCAGGGCGATCCGCACGCCGTGCGAACGCAGCTCCTGCAACGTGTTCCGCGCCGTCGCCAGGTCCGCGACGGCCACGCTCTCGGTCACCTCCAGGCACAGCTGCCCCGGGGCCAGGCCGTGGCGGCGCAGCGCGTCGACGACGGCCGCGACCAGGCCGGGCTGCTGGAGCTGGTGCCCGGAGAGGTTGACGCTCACCTCCAGCCCCGACCGGCCCGCGGCGCGCTGCAGCTCCACCAGGGCCTCCAGCGCGCTCTCCAGCACGAAGGCGCCCAGGTCCAGGATCGTCCCGGACTCCTCGGCGACCTCCACGAACACCGACGGGGGGACGTTCCCCCGCTGCGGGTGCTGCCAACGCACCAGCGCCTCGAAGCCCACCGTCCGTCCGGCGGCGAGGTCGACCAGCGGCTGCAGGGCCAGGTGCAGCCCCCCGGTCGCCACCGCGTGGCGGAGGTCGGCGGCCAGCTCGGCGCGGTCGTGGGCGGCGTCGAGCAGCGCGCGCGAGAACGGCACCCACCGGTTCCCGCCGGCGGCCTTCGCCGCCCCCAGGGCGATGTCGGCGTGGCGGAACAGCCGCCGCCCCGCCTCCACCGCGTCCGCGCCGGCGTCCCCGCCCGGCAGCAGGGCCGTGCCCGCCGCGGCGGTGACGGCGACCGCGCGCCCCTCCACCTCCACCGGCCGCCGCGCGACGCCGACGGCCCGCTGGGCCAGGTCGGCCAGGGCGCGCGAGAGCGGCCCCTCCTGCCCGCGCAGCAGGACGGCGAACTCGTCGCCGTCGAGGCGGCCCAGCCACCCCCGGTCGCCGACGAGGGCGTCCAGGCGCTCCGCGACCGCGCGGACGACGAGGTCGCCGACGGCGTGGCCGTGCCGGTCGTTGACGGTCTTCAGCCCGTCGAGGTTCAGCAGCAGCAGCGCGCTGTCCAGCCCGTCGGTCAGGGAGCGCTCCATCACCTCCAGCAGCCGGCGCCGGTTGCCCAGGCCGGTGAGCGGGTCGTGGGTCGCGGCGTGGCGCAGCGCGTCCAGGGTGTCGTGGACCTCGGTGACGTCCTGGCAGTTCCAGACGATCCCGCCCACGCCCGGCACGCGCCGGGCGTCGCTGAAGCGCACCCGGCACCAGCGGACCTCGCCGGTGGAGCGCACCACGTAGCGGTGCTCGCTGTCGACCGACTCCGAGCCGGGGCGGCAGACCGCGGCGAACGCGGCCCGGACCCGCTCCCGGTCCTCGGGGTGGGTCCACGAGAAGGCGTCCCCACCCACCAGGGCCCACCGGTCGACCCCCCAGCGGCGGCTGAACGTCGGGGAGCAGAACGTGATGCGCCCCTCGGCGGTCGTGACCAGGACCTCGTCGCTGGCCTCGCGGGCCAGCGCCTCGTAGCTGGGCGAGACGACCGGCAGCCCCAGGGCGCGCAGCCGCTGCCCCAGCCGCAGGAGCCGCGCGGGGTTCACGGGGCCACCTCGCGCGCCTCGCGGGCCGCGGGGGCCTCGGGGGCCTCGGGGGCCTCGGGGGCCTCGGGGGCCTCGGGGGCCTCGGGGGCTCCGGGGGCTTCGTGCACGCGGTCGCGCCCGGCGTGCTTGGCGGCGTAGACGGCCGCGTCGGCGGCGGCGAAGGCCTCGTCCCAGTGGCCAAGGGCCACCCCGACGCTCACGGTGACGACGCCGGGGCCGTCCGGGCGGGCAGGGTGGGGCAGGGCGAGGGCGCGCACGGCGGCGTGCAGGCGCTCGGCCGCCGCCCGTGCGTCGGCGCGCTGCGCGGCGCGGCCCCCGGGCGCGCCGGCATCCGGGTGGAGCAGCACGACGAACTCCTCCCCGCCGGTGCGGGCCACGACGTCACCGGGACGCGAACCGGCCTCCAACGTCGCGGCGACCCCGGCCAGGCAGCGGTCGCCCTCGAGGTGGCCGAACCGGTCGTTGTAGCTCTTGAAGTGGTCGACGTCGACCACGAGGACGGCGACGGGGGTGCCGGGCGCCGGCAGCCGCTCGTGCAGGCCGCGGCGGTTGAGCAGGCCGGTCAGCTCGTCGCGGACGGCGGCGGTGGCCAGCGCGGCGATGAGCCGCTCCCGCTCCCGGGCCAGGGCCCGCTCGCGGCGCTCGGCGAGGAAGCGGGCGCGCTCGCTGGTCTCGACGTGGCCGGCCATCACGAGCCCGAAGAAGCCCGCGACGGCGACGGCGAGCAGGGCCGCGACCTGCAGCGGGACGGGGTCGGCGCCGATGAGCGCCTGCCCGTGGCCGAAGGCGGCGAGCATGGCGACGAGCCCGGCCGCGGCCTGACGCACGTCGGAGCGCAGCAGGGTGACGAAGAAGACGACGACGATGAACGACCCGGCGAAGTAGGCCCCGCCGAGCGCGCCGGGAGCGGTGCTCTGGATGAGGACCAGCACCGCCACGACGAGGGCGGCGGCCCCGGCGAACAGCGGCCCGTCCACGCCGGAGGCCGGGTCGCGGCGCAGCCGCCACCGCCGCACCACCAGCGCCGCGAGCATGGCGGGGGTGACCACCGCCAGGCGCAGGAGCAACGACAGGAGCACGACCTGCGGGGCCAGGACGAGGTCGACGAGGACGTAGAGGTCCAGGCAGCAGATCCCGAGCAGCGCGGTGGGCACCAGGTAGCGCGAGCGCGCCGCGTTGCGGGCCGCCCGGTACTCCGGTTCCAGGTCGGGCGGGAAGGGCCTCAGACCGGCCCGCACGGCGCCCAGGGCCGCCCACCGGTCACCGCTCCGTCCTCGCACCCGGTGGTTGTCGGCCGTCCCCGGCCCCGCCCGCACCCCCGCTCACCCGGGCGGCGCAGCGCCCGGTCCGGACCGGTTCGCCACCTGGGTCGTCACGGAGGGTCCCCACGGTGGATGATGGGCCCATGAGCGCGCACGCCACCCCGCCGGTCCAGCACGAGGAACAGCGGGTCCGCGGCCCGGTCCGGCGGCTCCAGCCCAGCCGCGGGACGGTCGTGGCCCTGGGGATCTGGGTCCTCGGCCTGGTCCTGGCCGGTCTGGTGCCGATGTTCCTGCTCGGCTACAACCCCTACGAGTCCGCGCCGAACGGCCGGATCGCCGTCGGGCTGGCCTTCACCCTCGTCGGGTCCCTGGTCATGGTGTTCTCCGCCTACCTGCTGTACCGCAAGAGCGGCAGCATCGGCGCCGCCATCCTCGCCTTCGTGCCGAGCTTCGTCTTCGCCACGTTCGGCATCCTCATGACCACCATGAAGACCCTCTACGGCGCCTGACCGGCCCTCCCGCTCCGACGCGACCCGCTCCCCGGCCCCGGGGGGCGGGTCGCGTCGTCGGTGGTGGCGTCGGTGGTGGCGTCGGTGGTGGCGGCGGTGACGACGCCGCTGGGGTGGCGCGGGAGGTGGTGTCCGAGGTCGGGCCTACGGTTCCCCCGTGCCCACCAGGACCTCCGCCAAGACCGCCCGCCCCGGCTACCGCTGCGCCGAGTGCGGCTGGACGACGGCGAAGTGGGCGGGCCGCTGTGGGGAGTGCCAGGCCTGGGGGACGGTCGAGGAGGTCGGCGGCACCCCGACGGTGCGCACGACGGTCCCCGCGCAGGTGCGCGAACCGGCCCGCCCCATCGCCGAGGTCGACGTCGAGGCCGCCCGGGCCGCGCCCACGGGCGTGGACGAGTTCGACCGCGTGCTGGGCGGCGGGCTGGTCCCCGGCGCGGTGGTGCTGATGGCCGGGGAGCCCGGGGTGGGGAAGTCGACGCTGCTGCTGGACGCGGCGTCGCGGGTCGCGGCCAGCGGCCGCACCGTCCTCTACGTGACGGCCGAGGAGTCCGCGGCCCAGGTCCGGCTGCGCGCCGAGCGGATCGGCGCGCTGCACGCCCGGCTGCTGCTGGCCTCGGAGACCGACCTCGCCACCGTCCTCGGGCACGTCGAGCGCTCCGCCCCCGACCTGCTGATCGTGGACTCGGTGCAGACCGTGGCCTCGGGGGAGGTCGAGGGCGCCGCGGGGGGCGTCTCGCAGGTCCGCGAGGTCGCCGGGGCCCTCATCCGCGTCGCGAAGCAGCGCGCGATGGCCACGCTGCTCGTCGGGCACGTCACCAAGGACGGCTCGATCGCCGGCCCGCGCACCCTCGAGCACCTCGTCGACGTCGTCTGCCAGTTCGAGGGCGAGCGCCACTCCCGGCTGCGGCTGCTGCGCGCGGTGAAGAACCGCTACGGCCCCACCGACGAGGTCGGCTGCTTCGACCTGAACGAGGACGGCATCGTCGGCCTGCCCGACCCCAGCGGCCTGTTCGTCTCCAGCACCCCCGAACCCGTCGCGGGCACCTGCATCACGGTGACCCTGGAGGGCCGCCGCCCGCTGCTGGCCGAGCTGCAGTCGCTGGTGGCGACCGACCAGTCCCCCGGCAGCGCCCGCCGGGTCACCAGCGGGCTG
Organism: Kineococcus radiotolerans SRS30216 = ATCC BAA-149; assembly: GCF_000017305.1. GTDB lineage: Bacteria > Actinomycetota > Actinomycetes > Actinomycetales > Kineococcaceae > Kineococcus > Kineococcus radiotolerans. The sequence continues at coordinate 1,676,552 of NC_009664.2, forward strand.
GACGCGAGCCGGATGGCCATGGTCCTCGCGGTCTGCCAACGCCGCCTCGGGGTGGCGCTGGCCAACCGCGACACCTTCGTCGCCACCGTGGGCGGGGTGAAGCTCACCGAGCCCTCCGTCGACCTCGCCGTGGCGCTGGCGGTGACGAGCGCGGTGACCGACCAGCCGATCCCGCCGGGGACGATCGCCCTGGGCGAGGTGGGGCTGGCCGGGGAGGTCCGCCGGGTCACCGGCGTGCCGCGCCGGCTCAGCGAGGCCGCCCGGCTGGGCTTCACCTCCGCCATCGTCCCCGCGGGGTCGCTGGCGGACGGGAAGGCCCCCGCCGGGATGACGGTCCACGAGGTCGCGACGCTGGCCGACGCGTGCGTGCGCGCGCGGCTGGTGCGGGAGTGAGGGCGCGCCGGGCGGGGTGACCCACCCGTCCCACCCGTCCCGCCGGTAGACTCCGCACCAGGTTCGAGAACGTGGTGCAGCGAGGACGTCGGAGGTGGCCCGTGCCAGACCGGACGCCTGACGAGGTCCTCAGGCAGACCCTCGCGATCCTGGCGCCCGGGACGGACCTGCGCGACGGCCTGGAGCGCATCCTGCGCGGGCGCACCGGGGCCCTCATCGTCCTCGGCTTCGACCGGGTCGTGGACTCCCTGAGCACCGGCGGCTTCGCCCTCGACGTGGAGTTCTCCGCGACGCGGCTGCGCGAGCTGGCCAAGATGGACGGCGCGATCGTGCTGGACCGCGACGTGTCGCGGATCGTGCGCGCGGCCGTGCAGCTGGTCCCGGACTCCTCCATCGAGACCAGCGAGTCCGGGACCCGCCACCGCACCGCCGAGCGCGTCGCGAAGCAGACCGGCTTCCCCGTCATCTCGGTGTCGCAGTCGATGCGGATCGTCGCGGTCTACACCGGCAACCGCCGCTACGTGCTGGAGGGTTCCGACGCCATCCTCGGGCGGGCCAACCAGGCCCTGCAGACGCTGGAGCGCTACCGCGCCCGCCTCGACGAGGTGACCGGCACGCTGTCCGCCCTCGAGATCGAGGACCTGGTGACCGTCCGGGACGTGTGCTCGGTCGTGCAGCGCATCGAGATGGTCTCCCGCATCGCCGACGAGATCTCCGGCTACGTGGTCGAGCTCGGCGTCGACGGCCGGTTGCTGTCCCTGCAGCTGGACGAGCTCGTCGGCGGGGTCGGCCCCGACCGCGAGCTCGTGGTCCGCGACTACCTCGAGGCCAGCCGCTACGAGGGGCCGCTGGAGGCGGTGCTGGAGTCGCTGGCCGGGCTGCACCAGTCCGACCTCGTGGACCTCTCGCAGGTGGCGAGGGTCCTGGGGTTCTCCGTCGGCGGGGACTCCCTCGACTCCGCGGTGAGCCCCAAGGGCTTCCGGCTGCTCAACCGCGTCCCGCGCCTGCCCGGGGCGATCGTGGAGCGTCTCGTCGACCAGTTCGGGGACCTGCAGAAGCTCCTCGCCGCGAGCATCGACGACCTCATGACCGTCGACGGCGTCGGGGAGCAGCGCGCCCGCGCGGTGCGCGAGGGGCTGTCGCGGCTGGCGGAGTCCTCGATCCTCGAACGCTACGTCTGACGCCACGTCCGGGCGGGCCCACCGCCCGGGGCGGGCGGTGGGCCCCGGCGCGGCTCAGGGGTGCGCGCGGTGCTCGCTCTCGGCGATGCGCTCCTCCAGCGCGTCGTCGTTGAACGGCTCGGCCCCGGTGGTCGTCGTGGCGCCCACCGTCGAGACGCCGGGCTCCACGACTGCGCCCGGGTCCGTCACACCGGTGACGGGGGCGGTCTCGACGGGGTGCTCCACCAGGGAGCGGGCGCCCGCGGCCGCGGCCGCGTCCTCGGCCCGGTGCTCGGCGACCTTCGAGGCCGCTGCGGCGGCGACGCCCACGGCGGCGGCGGCCCCGGCGACGAGGCCGGCCTTGACGCCGCCGCTCATCCCCTCGACGGGGACGGCGACACCGGTGGTGGCGATGCGCTCGGCCATGGCCTTCACCTTGGCGCCGGCGTCGCGCTCGGTGGCGAGGTTGGTCTCGAGCAGCGCGGCGACGGGCGCCGCGCCGCGGGCGCGGGCGTGGATCAGCAGCGTCTCGTAGACGGCCTGCTCGTGGTACTCGGTCTCCAGCGCCCCGGCGAGGATGACGGCGTCGACGAGGGAGTCGTCGGTCTTCTTGAGGTTGGCCTTGGCCTCGGCCGCCAGCGCCTTGGTCACCGGGCACGGGGAGTCGTCGACCTCCTCGCCCAGCAGGGCGAAGCACTGCTCGAGGACGGTGATCTGCTGGCGGGTCTCCTCGGCGTGCTCGGCGAGCAGCGCCTTGAGCTCCGGGCGGCGCGCCTCGCCCTGGAGGTCACCCAGCATGGCCAGGGTGTCCTTCTCCATGGTGAGGGCCGCCCCCAGCTTGTAGCTGAAGATCTGCTCAGGGGTGTTCAGGCGTTCGAACATCGTGCACTCCTCCGTGTCGTCCGTCCGGTCCCGCCAACCTGCCACGGCCGGGACGACCCCGCCCGTCCGGACGCCGGCCGCCGGGCCGCGGGAGGGGCTCAGCCCAGCGACACCGCCAGCGGCGCGGCGGTGGTCCCGTTCCACGACCCGGTGACGGTGTAGCCGCCGGGTTCGACGGCGGCCTGCCCGTCGGGGCAGCCGGCGGTGGAGCGCATCCGCGACCACGTCACCGACATCGAGCGCGACCCGCCCGGCTCCAGGGTGTAGACCTGCGAGGCCGTGGAGGACTGGCAGTCGGCGGTGGACCACACCTGGGCGCCGGCGGCGTCGGTCGCGACGAAGGTCCGCGTCGCGCTGCCGATCTCCGCCGAGCAGGCGGTCTCGGAGGTGTTCCGCACGGTGAGGACGAGCTTGGGGGTCTTCCCGGGCCCGTAGGTGGTGGCGTCGGAGGTGAGCGTCACCGCGAGCGCGGCCCCTTCGCAGGGGCTGACGGGGCCGGTGGAGGTCGGCGAGGCGCTGGGGCTGCCCGTCGGGTCCTCGGTGGGGGTGCCGGTGGCCCCGGTGGGGCTCCCGGTGGGTGACCCGGTGAGCGTGGAGGCGACCTGGCTGGGGTCGATCTTCCGGCCCTGCGCGGCGGCGTCCTCGGGGGACCTCGTGAGGGCGCGGATCCCGAGGACGGCCAGCGCCACGACGACGAGCAGGACGACGACGGCCACCAGGCGACGACGCCAGTAGGTGCCCTCCCCCTCCGGACCGACCGGGTGCAGGACGCTGCTCACCGGGTGGAGGGTAGCCGCGGGGGTGTCACCGCCGGGGAGGCGCGCCGTGCGACGATCCTGCGCGATGACACCCCGCCGGGCCCCCGCCACTCCCACCCCCACCCGCCCCGCCCCCGTCGCCGACCTCCACGAGCGGGTCCTGACCTGGTACGACGCCCACGCCCGCGACCTGCCGTGGCGCGCCCCGGGCTGTTCCCCGTGGGGCGTCCTGGTCAGCGAGGTCATGCTGCAGCAGACGCCGGTGGCGCGGGTGCTGCCCCGGTGGGAGGCGTGGCTGGCGCGGTGGCCGGCACCGGGCGACCTGGCCGCGGAGCCGCCGGGCGAGGCGGTGCGGATGTGGGACCGGCTGGGCTACCCGCGGCGGGCCCTGCGCCTGCACGCCGCGGCCGTCGCGATCCGCGACGAGCACGGCGGGCGGGTCCCCGACGACCACGCGCGGCTGCTGGCCCTGCCCGGGGTGGGGACCTACACGGCCGCGGCGGTGGCGTCGTTCGCCTTCGGGCAGCGCCACGCCGTCGTGGACACCAACGTGCGGCGCGTGCACGCCCGCGCCGTCACGGGCGCGGCCGAACCGGCGGCGGCCCTGACCGCGGCGGAGAACCGGCTGGCCGTGGAGCTGCTGCCCGAGGACGAGGGGACCGCGGCGCGGTGGGCGGTGGCCGTCATGGAGCTGGGCGCCCTGGTCTGCACGGCCCGCGCCCCGCGGTGCGACGCCTGCCCGCTGCTGGACCGCTGCGCGTGGGTGCTCGCCGGCCGTCCCGCGCACACCGGCCCGGTCCGCCGCGGGCAGGCGTGGGCCGGGACGGACCGTCAGGTCCGCGGGAAGCTGCTGGCGGTGCTGCGCGAGAGCGCGGGCCCGGTGGAGGCGGCGGTGCTCGCGGGCTGCTGGGCGGACGCGGCCCAGCGGGAGCGGTGCCTGGACGGGCTGGTGGCCGACGGGCTGGTCGAACCCCTGGACGACGGCCGCTTCACCCTCCCCCGCTCCTGAGGGCGGGCGTCAGTCGTCGGTGGAGCGGCGCAGGCGCTTGACGTCGCTGCGCTGGCGCTTGGTCTCCAGCCGGCGGCGCTGGGAACCGCGGGTGGGCCGGGTCGGGCGGCGCTGGGCGGGGGCCGGGGCGAAGGCCGCGGCGAGCTGGCTGCGCAGGCGCTCGGCCGCCGCGGCGCGGTTGCGCAGCTGGGCCCGGTGCTCGGAGGCGGCGACGGTGAGGGTCCCCTCGACGAGCCGGCCCGCCAGGCGCTCCAGCGCCCGCTCGCGCAGGTCCTCGGGCACCGACGGGGAACGGGCGAGGTCGAAGGACAGCTCGACGCGGGAGTCGGTCGTGTTCACGCCCTGGCCCCCGGGTCCGCTGGAGCGGGAGAACCGCTCGTGCAGCTCCGCCGCCGGGATCCGCACCCGGCGGTTCACCACGAGGTCCCCGTCCACGGCCCCACCCTCCCCCACCGCCCGCGGCGGCTCCCGCCCGGCCCCGGTTCAGGCCGGAACGCGGCTCAGCACCTCGGCGAGGACGCGGTCGGGGCCGCCCCGCACCGGGACCCGGAAACCCCGCTCGTCGGGCTGCAGGCCCTCGAGGGTGTCGAGCTGGCTGCGCAGCAGCGACGCCGGCATGTAGTGGCCCTCGCGCTGGGCCAGGCGCTGCGCGAGGACCTCCGTGGGCACCTCCAGCTCGCAGAACACCACCGACGGGTTGTCCCGCGCCAGCAGGTCCCGGTAAGCGCGCTTGAGCGCCGAGCAGGTCACGACGACGGATTCCCCGGCCTCCTCGCGGGCGGCGATCCAGGCGGCGATGGACCGCAGCCAGGGCCAGCGGTCCTCGTCGGTGAGCGGCGTGCCGGAGGCCATCTTGGCGACGTTCGCCGGGGAGTGGAACTCGTCGCCCTCGGCGAAGGCCCATCCCCGGGCCGCGGCGATCCCCTCGGCCACGGTGGTCTTCCCGCCGCCGGAGACGCCCATGACGACGACGGTCGTGGTGCTGCCCGCGCTCACCGGTCTCCTCCCCCCGCGGCGGGCAGGACCCGCAGCATCCTGCTGTTGCCCAGCGTGTTCGGCTTGACGCGGGCCAGGTCGAGGAACTCCGCGACCCCCTCGTCGTGGCTGCGCAGCATCTCGGCGTAGACCTCCGGCTCGACCGGCGTGCCCTCGATCTCGACGAAGCCGTGGCGCTCGAAGAAGGCCGTCTCGAAGGTGAGGCAGAACAGCCGGGTCACGCCCAGGTCGTCGGCCCGGCGCAGCAGCTCCTCCAGGACCCGCCCCCCGGTGCCCGTCCCCCGGGCGTCGGGGTGGACGGCGAGGGTGCGGATCTCGGCGAGGTCCTCCCACAGGACGTGGATCGCCCCGCACCCCACGACCCGGCCGTCGAGCTCGGCGACGACGAACTCCTGGACGGCCTCGTAGAGGGTGATGAGCTCCTTGCCGAGCAGGATGCGCTGGCGGGCGTACTCCTCGACGAGGGCTCGCACGGCGGGCACGTCCGCCGTGCGGGCGGGACGGACCACGACCCCGGGACTCTCGGACACGCCGGTGATCCTCGCAGACCGGCCCGGACGCACGACGGCCCGGCACCCCCGTGGGGTGCCGGGCCGTCGTCAGCGGTGCGGGATCAGTCCTCGACGCTCTTGGTGAAGGAGACGGGCTCGGGCACGTCCTCCTTCGAGGTGCCCTCGAAGGTGAACTTCTGCTCGGTCCCCTCCCCCTCGGTGTCGACGGACACGATCTGCCCGGCGCGCAGGTCCCCGAAGAGGATCTTCTCGGACAGGACGTCCTCGATGTCGCGCTGGATGGTGCGCCGCAGCGGACGCGCCCCCAGGACCGGGTCGTAGCCCTTCGTCGCCAGCAGGACCTTCGCCGACGGCGTGAGCTCGATGCCCATGTCCTTGTCCTTGAGCCGGTCGTCCACCCGCTTGATGAACAGGTCGACGATCTGGACGATCTCCTCCTGCGTCAGCTGCGGGAACACGACGATGTCATCGACGCGGTTGAGGAACTCCGGGCGGAAGTGCTGCTTCAGCTCGTCGTTGACCTTCGACTTCATCCGCTCGTAGTTCGTCTGCTGGGTCTGCGACCCGGCGGCGAACCCCGTGCCGACGCCCTTGGAGATGTCCCGGGTGCCGAGGTTCGTCGTCATGATGATGACGGTGTTCTTGAAGTCGACCATCCGGCCCTGGGAGTCGGTCAGGCGACCGTCCTCCAGGATCTGCAGCAGCGAGTTGAAGATGTCCGGGTGCGCCTTCTCCACCTCGTCGAAGAGGACCACGCTGAACGGCTTGCGGCGGACCTTCTCCGTCAGCTGCCCGCCCTCCTCGTAGCCCACGTAGCCGGGAGGGGAGCCGAACAGGCGCGAGACGGTGTGCTTCTCGGAGAACTCGCTCATGTCCAGCTGGATGAGGGCGTCCTCCTCACCGAAGAGGAACTCCGCCAGCGCCTTGGCCAGCTCGGTCTTGCCCACCCCGGTGGGGCCGGCGAAGATGAACGACCCGCCGGGACGCTTGGGGTCCTTCAACCCCGCGCGGGTGCGGCGGATGGCCTGCGACAACGCCTTGATGGCGTCGTTCTGGCCGATGACGCGCTTGTGCAGCTCGGCTTCCATGTTGAGGAGTCGGGTGGACTCCTCCTCGGTGAGCCGGACGACGGGGATGCCGGTGGAGACGGCGAGGACCTCCGCGATCAGCTCCTCGTCGACCTCGGCGATGACGTCCATGTCGCCGGACTTCCACTGCTTCTCGCGCTCGCCCTTCTGCGCCAGCAGCTTCTTCTCGTTGTCGCGCAGGGAGGCGGCCTTCTCGAAGTCCTGCGCGTCGATCGCGGACTCCTTCTCCCGGCGCACGTCGGCGATGCGCTCGTCGAACTCGCGCAGGTCCGGCGGTGCGGTCATGCGGCGGATCCGCAACCGGGCCCCGGCCTCGTCGATCAGGTCGATCGCCTTGTCCGGCAGGTAGCGGTCGTTGACGTAGCGGTCGGCCAGCGTCGCCGCCGCCACCAGGGCGGCGTCGGTGATCGAGACGCGGTGGTGGGCCTCGTAGCGGTCGCGCAGGCCCTTGAGGATCTCGATGGCGTGCGCCAGCGTGGGCTCGGGGACCTGGATCGGCTGGAAGCGGCGCTCCAGCGCCGGGTCCTTCTCGATGTGCTTGCGGAACTCGTCGAGGGTCGTCGCCCCGATGGTCTGCAGCTCACCGCGGGCCAGCATCGGCTTGAGGATGCTGGCGGCGTCGATCGCGCCCTCGGCCGCCCCGGCCCCGACGAGGGTGTGGATCTCGTCGATGAACAGGATGATGTCGCCGCGGGTGCGGATCTCCTTCAGCACCTTGCGCAGGCGCTCCTCGAAGTCACCGCGGTAGCGCGACCCGGCGACCAGGGCGCCGAGGTCCAGGGTGTAGATCTGCTTGTCCTTGAGCGTCTCGGGCACCTCGCCGCGCACGACGGACTGCGCGAGCCCCTCGACGACGGCGGTCTTGCCCACGCCGGGCTCGCCGATGAGGATCGGGTTGTTCTTGGTGCGGCGCGACAGCACCTGCATGACGCGCTCGATCTGCGGGTCGCGGCCGATGACCGGGTCCAGCTTGCCCTCGCGGGCGGCCTGGGTCAGGTTACGGCCGAACTGGTCGAGGACCAGCGAGCCGGACGGGGTGCCCTCCTGCGGGCCGCCGGACGTCGCGGGCTCCTTGCCCTGGTAGCCCGACAGCAGCTGGATGACCTGCTGGCGGACGCGGTTGAGGTCCGCGCCGAGCTTGACCAGGACCTGCGCGGCGACGCCCTCGCCCTCGCGGATCAGCCCGAGCAGGATGTGCTCGGTGCCGATGTAGTTGTGCCCCAGCTGCAGCGCTTCGCGTAGGGACAGCTCCAGGACCTTCTTGGCCCGGGGGGTGAAGGGGATGTGACCGGACGGGGCCTGCTGGCCCTGCCCGATGATCTCCTGGACCTGCTCGCGGACGGCGTCCAGGGAGATGCCCAGCGACTCGAGGGCCTTGGCGGCGACGCCTTCGCCCTCGTGGATCAGGCCGAGCAGGATGTGCTCGGTCCCGATGTAGTTGTGGTTGAGCATCCGGGCCTCTTCTTGGGCCAGGACGACGACCCGTCGGGCGCGGTCGGTGAACCTCTCGAACATGCGGCGCTCCTCGCGGGTGGTCGGGTCCGAAGGAGCAAGTCCCCCACGAACCATTCCGATGCTAGACCCGACCTCCGACAGCTTCACGCCCGTCGGCGTCGGCCGAGGGGCGGTGAGGCGGTCTGAGCCCGGTTGTCCTGTCCAACCTGCGCCCCGGACCCGGTGTTCCGCCACCTCGTTCGCTGGTGGCGTAGCCGCTCAGGTCCGCCCGTGCGCCGCCGCGCGGGGCTCGCGCGGGGCTCGCGCGGCACCCCCGCCGGCCCTAGCGTCCCCCCGGTGAGCGCTCCCCCGCGGCCGGCCCGCCTCGCCCTGACCGGCGGCGGCTTCCGCGCCGGCCTGCACCTGGACCTGCTGCGCCGGCTGCCGGAGCTGTTCGAGGTGACGGGGGTCCTGGCCCGCGGCGAGGCGAGCGCGGCCGCCGCGACCCGCCGCGGCCTGCCCGTCCACCGCGACCTCGACGGCCTGCTGCGCGCCGCGCCCGACGTCGTCGTGGTCTCGGTGCCCCCGGCCGCCGCCCCCGGCCTGGTGCGGGAGCTGGCCGGGCGCGGCGCGGCCGTGCTGACCGAGACGCCCCCGGCCGCGGACCTGGCCGGGCTGCGCGCGCTGTGGGAGGCGGTGGGGCCCTCCGGGCGCGTGCAGGTCGCGGAGCAGTACCCGCTCTCCCCCCACAACGCGGCGCGCGCGGAGGTGGTCCGCCGCGGGCTGCTGGGGACGCCGACGTCGGTGCAGGTCTCCTCCACGCAGCTGCACCACGCCGCCGCGCTGCTGCGCGGGTTCCTCGGGGTGGGCGCACGCCCGGCGCGGGTGGTGGCGACCGCGACGACGGCCCCGCTGGCCGACCCGATCACCCGCGCCGGGTGGACCGGCAGCGCCCACGAGCGCCCGCAGGTGACGACGGTGGCGACCCTGGACTTCGGCGACGGCCGCAGCGCGCTGTACGACTTCACCGAGACCCAGACCCGCAACCCGCTGCGCGCGCGTCGGCTGGTCGTCCGCGGCAGCGCCGGCGAGCTGGTCGACGACCGCCTGGTCCGGCTGGCGGACCCGGTGACGGTGCTGACCTCCTCGATCGAGCGGCGCCAGACCGGGCAGCACCAGGACCTGCAGGGCGCGGACCTGGACCACCTCGCCCTCGACGGGCGGGTCCTGTTCCGCAACCCCTTCGCCGGCGCCCGGCTCTCCGACGAGGAGATCGCGGTGACGGAGCTGCTGCTGCGGGCCGCCGCGTGGGGGCGGGGCGAGGCGCCGGGGCCCTACCCGCTGGCGGAGGCGGCCCAGGACCACCTCCTCGGGCTGGCGATCGGCGCGTCCCTGGCCGCCGGCGGGCCCGTCGTCACCGCGCAGGAGGCGTGGGCGGCGGCGCTCAGCCGGTGACCGGCGCTGCGGCGGGGGCCCAGCGGGGGTCCAGCTCGGAGAAGGTCGCCAGCCGCTGCGCGGCGGCGGCCACCAGCTCGTCGACCCCGCGCACGACGCGGCGCTGGCCGTCCTCCTCGTCCAGGACCTCCACGAGCTCCGGCGGCACCGGCCGCGGGTCGGGCGCGGTGCGCACGGCCTCCAGGACGGTGGCGAAGGCGGCGGTGCGCTCCAGCGGCACCAGCAGCGGCGCGGCCGGGTCCTCGCGGTGCGCCAGCAGGTCCTCCAGCAGGTCGCGGCGGGTGTGCTGCTCCACCGCCGTCCCCTCCGGGGTCGACCAGGTCACCTCGTCGCGGGTGTAGCGCACCGTGGCGGTGCCGCGGCTGCCGTGCAGGACGACAGCGGGTTCGCGGGCGGTGGCGGCGCACAGGGTGACGGCGACGACGACCGTCGTCCCCCGCGCGGTCCGCAGCCGCAGGCAGGAGGTGTCGTCCGCCTCGATGGGGTTGGCGCGGTGCAGCTCCAGCTCCACGGAGGTCAGCGAGTCGGCGTCCTCGCTGCCGTCCAGGCGCAGCGCGGTGGCCACCGCGTGCGCGAAGGGGTTGGTGAGGGCGCCGTCGACGACGGGGCGGCCGTCCAGGGTGCGCCGTCCCGCCCAGGGGGCGCGGTCCCAGTAGCCGCTGCCGCGCTGCCAGGTGCCGGTGGCGCCGATGCCGCGCAGGGTGCCGATGCGCCCGGCCGCGACGTCGGCGACGACGGCGGGCAGCGCCTGCGACCCGAGGCTCTGGAAGCCGACCTGCACGCTGCGCCCGGCGGCCGCGGCGGCCCGCTGGAGCTGCTGGAACTCCGCCCAGGTGGCCGTGGGCGGCTTCTCCAGCAGCAGGTCGGCCCCGGCGGCGAGGGCGGCCAGCCCGATGGGGGCGTGGGTGGGGATGGGGGTGACCACGACGACGACGTCGGGACGGGCGCGGCGCAGGGCCACGTCGAGGTCGTCGGTCCAGGGGGCCGTTCCCGACAGCGCGGCCAGCTCCGGGTCGGGGGCGGTGGTGTCGCAGACGCCGGCGAGCTCCAGGCGGCCGGCGTCGGCGAAGCGGCGCAGCCGCTGCAGGTGCCCGCGCCCGTGCCCGTGGGCGCCCACGAGCAGGACGCGCGGCGCGCTCACCGCCCTGGCCCGCCCGCCCCGGACCCCCCGGCGTCGGCCGCGTCGGCGGTGTCGGCGGTGGCGGGGACGAGGCGCGGGAGCACCAGCCGGCGGTGCACGGCGTGCAGCGACAGCACCCACAGCGCGGGCAGGACCAGGAACACCCCGGGCAGGGTGAGGGCGAGCAGCGCGGCCACGGCCGTGACGGCCAGGGCGGCCGCACCGGCCAGCGGGACGCGGCGCAGCGCCAGCCAGCCCCCGGCCAGCGCGGGCCGCCAGCCGCGCCCGGCGGGACCGTCGGCGAGCTGCGGGATCCCGAGCAGGACGGCGGCCAGCAGGACGGCGACGACGACGAGCAGCGCGCCGGCGGCGAGGTCGCCGCCGGGGACGGTCCCCGAGCGCAGCAGGCCCAGCTCGACGGCGACGAGCCACCCGGCGAGGAGGGTGGCGACGCCGACGGGGACGCCGGGCAGGAAGCGGCGGCCGAACTCGCGGGCGGTCTCGGACCAGGGCGGCAGGTCGTCGGTGTCGGCCCAGTGCCCCACCGCCCGCGACACGGCCGCGACGACGGCGCCCAGGGGCAGCACGCAGAGGCTGAGCAGGGCCGCGACGACCCCGAGCAGGCACAGCTCGGAGATGCGCCGGACCTGCTCCTTCCAGCCGCTGCCGGACCCGGTGGCCTCGGGGGCGCGGCGGCGCCGGGCCCGCGGGGCGGTCGCCACGGGGGCGCTCACCCCTTGATCCCGCTGGTGTTGATGCCCTCGACGATGAGCCGCTGGAAGACGAGGAAGAAGAGGAACACCGGGACCAGGCTGAGGACGGACATCGCGAACATCGGGCCGATGGCGTTCTGCCCGGAGGAGTCCAGGAAGAGCCGCAGGCCGATGGGCAGCGTGTAGCGGGTGATGTCGTTGAGGTAGACCAGCTGGGAGAAGAAGTCGTTCCAGGTCTGGATGAACGAGAAGACCGTCGTCGTGACCAGGGCGGGCTTGCTCAGCGGGAGCACGATCCGGAAGAACGTGGCGAACGGCCCGCACCCGTCGATGGAGGCGGCCTCGTCCAGGGTGCGCGGGATGCCGCGCATGAACTGGACCATGAGGAAGATGAAGAACGCGTCCGTCGCGAGGAACTTCGGGACGATGAGCGGCAGCGGGGTGTTGACCCAGCCGAGGGCGTTGAACAGGACGTACTGGGGGACGACGAGCACGTGGTGCGGCAGCAGCAGCGTGCCGATCATCAGCGCGAACCACAGCCCCCGCAGCGGGAAGCGCAGCCGGGCGAAGGCGTAGGCGGCCAGCGCGCAGGAGACGACGTTGCCGATGACCACGCCGGCGGAGACGACGACGCTGTTGGCGAAGAACCGGGCGAAGCTGACGCCGGGGATGCCGGACCAGCCCTCGGCGTAGTTCCCGGGGGTGAAGGACTCCGGCAGGACGTTGAGGTTGTTGGAGATCTCCTGCGGGGACTTCAGCGACGTGCCGATCATGTAGACGATCGGGTACAGCGCGACGACCAGCAGGGCCACCAGGACGACGTGGGCGACGATCCCGCCGCGCCCGCGCGCGGGGCGGCCGCCGGTGGGGGCCTGCGGTGCGAGCGGCGCGGAGGCCAGCGTGCTCGGAGCGGTGGTCATCAGTGCTCCCCCTCGTCGGCGTAGTGGACCCACAGCGAACCGCTGCGGAACACGATGGCGGTGATGACCCCCAGGACGAGCAGGAAGCCCCAGGCCATCGCCGAGGCGTAGCCCATCTGGAAGTCGCCGAACCCGCGCAGGTACAGGTACAGGGTGTAGAGCAGCGTCGAGTCCGCGGGGCCGCCGGTGCCGCCGCTGATGACGAACGCGGCGGTGAACCCCTGGAACCCGGCGATGGTCTCCAGCACGAGGTTGAAGAAGAGCACCGGGGACAGCATCGGCAGGGTGATGTGCCAGAACTGCTTGAACCGGCCGGCGCCGTCGAGGGAGCCCGCCTCGAACAGCTCGGTGGGGATCTGCTTGAGGCCGGCCAGGAAGATCACCATGGGGGCGCCGAACTGCCAGGCCGCCAGCAGCACCAGGGTGCCCAGCGCCGTCGAGGGGTTGGTGATCCAGCTGCGCCCGTCGATCCCGACGAAGCCGAGGACCTCGTTGATGGCGCCCTGGCCGCCGAACAGCGTCTGCCACACGATGGCGATGGCGACGCTGCCGCCGAGCAGCGAGGGGACGTAGAACAGCGCCCGGTACAGGCCGACGCCGCGGCGGTCGCGGTAGAGCAGCAGGGCGACCCCGAGGGCGACGGCGAGCTTCAGCGGCACCGAGACGACCGCGAACAGCAGCGTCGCCTTGACGGAGTTCCAGTACTGTGGGTCGTCGGTGAGCATCCGGACGTAGTTCTCGAGCCCCACCCACTGCGGGGCCTGCAGCAGGTCGTAGTCGGTGAAGCTCAGGTAGAGCGAGTACAGCATCGGGAAGAGCGTGATGCCGAACAGGCCGACGAACCACGGGATGAGGAACGTGTAGCCCGCGACCGCCTCCCGCCGGCGGCGGGGGCTGCTGCCCCGCACCTGGGCACCGGCGCTGCGGCGGGGTACGGCGTGCGGCGCGCGGTGGGCCGTGTCGGCCATGGGAACGCTCCTGTCCGTGTGCTTCGTCGGAGGTGCCATCGGGATGTCGTCGCCCGGGGGCTCAGCTGCCGGCGCGCTTCAGGGCCGAGTTCGCCTGGGAGACGAACTCCGCGGCCGCGGCCCCGGCCTCGGCGCGACCGAAGGCGACGTTCTCGGCGGCGGAGGTGAGCAGCTGGCCGATCTGGGAGTCGCCCTGGGCCGGGACCGGCGGGGTGGGTCCGGCGGTGGCGGTGACCCGCTCGTCGAACTCCAGGACGTACTTGAGCTGCTCGCTGAAGGCGGGGGCGATGGCCGCGCGGACCTCGCTGTTCGGGGGCAGACCGCGCTCGGTGCCCAGGACGGCCCCGGCCTCGGGGTCGTTGTCGAAGAAGTTGATGACGTCGACGGCGGTGGGGATGTTCTTGCCGCGGGCGTAGGCGGTGAAGTACTGCGAGGGGCGGGCGTAGGCGCCGGCGGGGTCCCCGGGCAGCGGCACGAGCTGGAGCTGGTGGTCGGTGGCCTTGGCCAGCTCGGTGAGCTGGTTGTCGTAGGAGAAGGTGGCGACCGTCTGCTTGGTGGCGACGGTGTTCTTGGAGATGTCGCCGGCGTTGGCGGGCTGGCTCACCTCCGCCGGGGAGGCGCCCCCGCTGTCGCGCAGGTCGCCCCACATGGTGAACCACTCCGTGAGCTCGGTCTCGCCGAAGCCGAGGGCCTGGCCGTCGTAGAGGTTCTTGCCGCCCTGGCGCAGCCAGTACTCCAGCCAGTTGAGGTTCGCGCTCTCGTCGCGGGTCCCCCACAGGCCGCCGGTGGCCGTGGTGACGCTCGTGGCCCAGGCGGCGAACTCGTCCCAGTCGGCCCAGCCGCTCTCCGCGGGCAGCAGGTTCAGCGGCTGCAGGACGGTGGCGTCGACGGCCAGGGCCTGGGTGTTGGAGGCCAGCGGCATCGCGTAGAGCTTGCCGTCGACCTCGCCGGTGTCGATGAGCTTGGGGTCGATGGCGTCGGTCTTCAGGGTGCCGCCCACCCAGGGGGTGAGGTCGGCGATGACGCTCTTGTTGGCGTACTCGCGCAGGGCGCGGTTGTCGATCTGGATGATGTCCGGCGCGTTGCGCCCGGCCGCCGAGGTGTTGATCTTGTCGTAGTAGCCGCTGTAGCCCTGCCACTGCGTCTTGAACGTGACGTTGGGGTGGGCCTTGGTGTAGAGGTCGAGCACCTTCTGGGTGTTCTCGGCGCGCGCCGGGCCGCCCCACCAGGCGACGGTGAGGACGACGGGTTCGGTGGTCTCGGGGCCGGCGCCCGCTTCCGCGCCGCCGCCGGCGGCGCTGTCGCTGTTCCCGCCGCACGCGGCGAGGCCGAGCACCGAGGTGCCGAGGGCGCCGGCGAGGAAGGAGCGGCGCGCGGGGACGGCGAGGCGGGCCGGGGTGCGTCCGGTGGGGGTGGTCATCGTGATCTCCTTCGATCGGTGACGGGCCCGGCGGCGGCGGCGCTGCGTTCCCGGTGACTGGCCCCATTGCGGCACAGCCGGGCGTGCTCGTCAAGCGCTTTCCAGCAAGTTCCCACAAAGGTTTTCAGTCTGTGACCACCGCGTCCCGTTCTCCGCGCGCCGACGCGCGCCCGGTGCTTGACAGGCCCCGCCGGGAGGGTGCTGACTGATCCGCAAAGGTTTGCAGAGGCGCTCCGGCGGCCCGCACCCCCGACTCGCGGAGGAGTCCCCATGACCGTCCCCACGGCGTCCGACCCGGCCCCCGCCCGCACCCGCTACGCCGTCGTCGGCCTCGGCGGGCGGGCCCAGATGTACGTGCGCGCCCTGGCGCGCACCCACGCCGACCGCAGCGAGCTCGTGGCGTTCTGCGACGTCAACCAGACGCGCATGGACGCCCACAACAAGGCGCTGCGCGACGACCACGACCACGACCCCGTCCCCACCTACGCGGCGGCGGACTTCACCACGATGCTCGCCGAGCAGCGGGTCGACGCGGTCGTCGTCACGACGGTGGACAGCACCCACGACCACTACATCGTCGCCGCGCTGCAGGCGGGGTGCGACGTCGTCACCGAGAAGCCCATGACGATCGACGCGGAGCGCTGCCGGCGCATCCTCGACGCCCAGGAGGCCTCCGGGCGCAAGGTCACCGTCACCTTCAACTACCGCTACAACCCCGCCCACGCCAAGGTCCGCGAGGTCATCGCCTCCGGGGCGATCGGCGAGGTCGGCTCCGTCCACTTCGAGTGGCTGCTCGACACCCGCCACGGGGCCGACTACTTCCGGCGCTGGCACCGCGACAAGGCCAACTCCGGCGGGCTCATGGTCCACAAGGCCACCCACCACTTCGACCTCGTCAACTGGTGGATCGCCTCCTCCCCCGAGACGGTCTTCGGCCTGGGCCGGCTGTTCTTCTACGGCGACGAGAACGGCGCCCGGCGCGGCCTGGCCCGCGACTACGACCGCGCGCACGGCGCCCCCGCCGCGGCCGAGGACCCCTTCGCGCTGCAGCTGGACTCCTCCCCCAACCTCACGGCGCTCTACCTCGACGCCGAGCACGAGGACGGCTACCACCGCGACCAGAACGTCTTCGCCCCCGGCGTGACCATCGAGGACGACATGTGCGTGGCCGTCCGCTACCGCAGCGGCGCGACGATGAGCTACCACCTCACCGCCTACTCCCCCTGGGAGGGCTACCGCGTGGTCTTCAACGGCAGCGGGGGCCGCCTGGAGCTGGACGTCGTCGAGAACGCGTTCGTCGACCCGGTCACCGCCGGCCGCGCCCCCGGCGAGGCGCTGCACGGCGTCGACGGACCCGACGCCGACTCCGGCGCGGGGACCCGTCTGGTCCTGCGCCGGCTGTGGGAGCGGCCCGTGGAGCTGGAGCTGCCCGACACCACCGGCGCCGGGCACGGCGGCGGTGACGACCGCATGCTCGCCGACATCTTCGGCGCCCCCGCGGGGCCGGACCCGCTGGGCCGGGCCTCCACCCAGCTCGACGGGGCGCGGTCCCTGCTCACCGGCCTGGCCGCCAACCGGTCCTTCGAGACCGGGCTGCCCGTGCGCGCGGACGACGTCCTGGCCCTCTGAGCGGCCACCGCCCCCACCCCACCCGCGAACCCCCGGAGAACCCCCGTGCGCCCCCTCACCCTCGACGACGACCGCCTCCTGCCCACCGAACCGGGGGTGCGCGCGCTGGCCCGGGAGGTCTACGGCCACGTCCGGGACCTGCCGATCATCAGCATGCACGGCCACGTCGAGGCGCAGGTCCTGGCCGAGGACGAGCCGTTCGACGACCCGGCCCGGATGCTCGTCGTCCCCGACCACTACGTGACCCGCATGCTCGTCTCCCAGGGCACCCGCCCCGAGGACCTCGGCGTGCCCCGCACCGACGGCGGGCCCGTCGAGCAGGACGGGCGGGAGATCTGGCGCCGCTTCTGCGCGGGCTGGCACCTGTTCCGCGGCACCCCCAGCCGGTACTGGCTGGAGCACGAGCTGCACGAGGTGTTCGGGGTGCGCGTGCACCCCTCCCCCGAGACCGCGGACGAGATCTACGACCAGCTCGCCGAGCGCATCGCGAGCCCCGAGTTCCGGCCCCGGGCGCTCTTCGACGCCTTCGGGGTGGAGCTGCTGGCCACGACCGACGCTCCCACCAGCCGGCTGGAGCACCACGCCGCCATCGCCGCCTCGGGCTGGTCGGGCACCGTCGTGCCCACCTTCCGCCCCGACGCCCTCGTCCACCTGGGCCGCCCGGGCTGGAAGCGGGACGTGGAGGAGCTCGCGGAGGTCTCCGGCGAGGACACCGGCGACTACGCCGGGTTCCTCGCCGCGCTGCGGCAGCGGCGCGCGCACTTCGCGGCGATGGGCGCGCGGGCCACCGACCACGGCCACCTCACCGCGGACTCCGCCCCGCTGGAGCGCGCCGACGCCGAGCGCGTCTACGCCGCCGCCCGCGCGGGGGCGGTGGGCCCGGCCGACGCGTCGGCGTTCGCGGCCCACATGCTCTTCGAGATGGCCCGCATGAGCCGCGACGACGGCCTGGTCATGCAGATCCACCCGGGGGTGCTGCGCGACCACGACCCGGCGGTCCACGAGCGGTTCGGCTCCGACAAGGGTTTCGACATCCCGATCGCCGTCGACTTCGTCCACGGCCTGCGCCCGCTGCTGTCGGAGTTCGGGTCCGACCCGGCGTTCCGCTGCGTCCTGTTCACCATCGACGAGACGACGTTCTCGCGCGAGCTCGCCCCGCTCGCCGGGGCCTACCCCTCGGTGCGCCTGGGGGCGCCGTGGTGGTTCCTGGACTCCCCCCTGGCCATGCGCCGCTTCCGCGAGGCCGTCACCGAGACGGCCGGGTTCTACAACACCTCCGGCTTCGTCGACGACACCCGCGCCTTCGCCTCGATCCCGGCCCGCCACGACGTGTCGCGCCGCGTCGACAGCGGGTTCCTCGCCACCCTCGTCGCCTCCGGGCAGCTCTCGCTGGAGGAGGCCGTGGAGACCGCCGTGGACCTCACCACCACCGTCCCCCGCACCGCGTACGCCCCCCGCGGCGCCTGATCCCCCGGCCCCACCAGCACAGGAGCGAGCACGTGATCAGAGTCGCCGTCGTCGGCACCGGGGGCATCTCCGCCTCCCACCTGCAGGCCTACCTCGACTTCCCGCAGCGCTGCACCGTCGTCGCCCTCGTCGACGTCTTCCCCGAGCGGGCGCAGGCCCGCCGTCGGGAGTTCGGCCTGGAGGGGGCGGGGGTGCACACCTCGCACCGGGAGCTGCTCGAGCGCGGGGACGTCGACCTCGTCAGCGTCTGCAGCCCGCCCTCCACCCACGAGGAGGTGAGCGTCGACCTCCTGCGCGCGGGCGTCAACGTGCTCTGCGAGAAGCCCATGGCCCCCTCCCTCGCCGCGTGCGACGCGATCCTGCGCGCCGAGCGCGAGGGCGGCGCGGTGTTCTCCTCGGTGGCGCAGAACCGGTTCCGTGACGACGTGGTGCGGTTGAAGGCGGCCCTGGACTCCGGCCTGGCCGGTCCCGTCTCGCACGTCCAGGTGGACTCCGCCTGGTGGCGGGGCCTGGGCTACTACGACCTGTGGTGGCGCGGCACCTGGGCGGAGGAGGGCGGCGGCTGCACCCTCAACCACGCCGTGCACCACGTCGACCTGCTGCTGTGGCTGCTGGGCGCCCCGCGGTCGGTGACGGCCGCGCTCACCAACGCCGCGCACGAGAACGCCGAGGTCGAGGACCTCTCGGTCGCGGTCCTGGCCTACGAGCGGGCGCTGGCGACGATCACCAGTTCCGTCGTCTCCCACGGCGAGCGGCAGCGCATCGTCGTGCAGGGCCGCCGCGCGAGCGTGGCCCTGGACGGCGAGGTCGTCGCCGAGCTCGCCCAGCCCAACGGGTTCCCCGCCCCGGAGGGCGACACCGAGCTCGCCGGGCGGTTGCGGGCGCTGGCCGCGGCGCACCGCCCGCTGGCCCACACCGGTCACCGGGGACAGGTCGACGACGTCCTGACCGCCCTGGAGACCGGCTGCCGCCCCGCCGTCGACGGCCACGACGGCCGCCGCACCATCGAGCTGATCACCGCGATCTACCGGGCGGGCATCGAGCGCCGCACCGTCGACCTCCCGCTGAGCGGCGACGACCCGTACGCGCGGCCCGGGACGCTGGCCGAGCGGGCCCCGCGGTTCTTCGCCAAGTCCGCCTCCGTCACCGACCTCGCGGGGTCGATCAGCGTGCCGGGCTCGGGCGCGGGGATCGGGGCCGGCCGGTGAGCGCCGACGGCGGCACCTACGCCCCCGCCCCCCGGCCCGCGCCCGTCGTCGAGGCCGGGGAGTTCGTCGTCGCGGCGATCGGCCTGGAGCACGGTCACGCGTACGGCATGTGCGAAGGCCTCATTGGGGCCGGCGCCACCCTGAAGTGGGTGCACGACCCCGACCCGGTGAAGGTGGAGCGGTTCCGCGAGCGCTTCCCGCAGGTGCGGGTCGCGCGCTCGGAGGAGGAGGTCCTGGCCGACCCGGAGGTGCGGCTGGTGGCGGGGGCGGCGATCCCGGCGCAGCGGTGCGCGCTCGGCCTGCGGGTGATGGCGGCGGGCAAGGACTACTTCAGCGACAAGGCGCCCCTGACCACGCTCGAGCAGCTCGCCGCCGCGCGGGAGGCGGTGGCGCGCACCGGGTGCAAGTACGCCGTCTACTACTCCGAGCGGGTCCACGTGGAGACGGCGGTGTTCGCCGGGCAGCTCATCGAGCAGGGGGCCATCGGGAAGGTGCTGCAGGTCGTGGGACTCGGCCCGCACCGGCTCAGCGCCCCCACCCGCCCGGGGTGGTTCTTCGACCGCGAGCAGCACGGCGGCATCCTCATCGACATCGGCAGCCACAACGTCGACCAGATCCTGCACTACACCGGCGCCGCCGGCGCCCGGGTCGTCAACAGCCAGATCGCGAACTACGCGCACCCGGAGCACCCGGGTTTCGACGACTTCGGCGACGCGAACCTGGTGACCGACACCGGGGCCACCGGGTACTTCCGCTGCGACTGGTTCACCCCCGACGGCCTGCAGACCTGGGGGGACGGCCGCTCGTTCGTCCTGGGCACCGAGGGGTTCATCGAGCAGCGCAAGTACGCGAACATCGGCACCCAGGACGGCCCCGGGCACCTGTTCCTGGTCAACGGGCAGGGCGAGCAGCACTTCCACCTCGACGGGGAGGTGGGGTACCCGTTCTTCGGCCAGCTCGTGCTGGACTGCCTGCAGCGCACCGAGACGGCGATGACCCAGGAGCACGCGTTCACGGCGGTGGAGCTCGCGATCCGCGCGCAGCTGGAGGCGGCGGACCTCTCGCCGGTCCCCCGGCCGCGGTGAGGCCGCGGCGCCGGTGGCCCCCCACCGGCGCCGCGTCAGCCCGTCAGGTGCTGCTCCAGGAACGCCCACGCCCGGTCCTGCATCGCGACGTCGAAGCGGTGGCCGCCGGGGTGCTGCTCCCCGCGGTAGGTGCCGGTGGCCGCGTGCCGGGCCAGGAGGCGCTCGTGGGCGGCGCGCATCCCCCCGGGCGGGAACAGCGGGTCGTCCACCGCGTACTGCACGAGCAGCGGGCGCCGCGCGGTGAGGTCGGGCAGGTCGGCGAAGCGGGCCAGCCCGGGCGAGTGCAGCAGCCACGAGTGGGTGTCCAGGTACCGGCCCACCAGCGCGTCCGTCGTGGAGAGCATGCAGGCGACGACGTGGGCGCGGACGCGTTCGTCCAGGGCCGCCAGCAGCAGCGCGCGCCCACCGCCGCCGGAGAACCCGAAGGCCCCCAGCCGGTGCGGGTCGGTCCCGGGCCGGGCGGCGAGGACGTCGAGGGCCACCAGGTCCTCGTGGAGGACCGCCCCCGTGAACGTCGTGCCCAGCACGCCGGCCGCCTTGGCGAGGGTCTCCTCGTGCAGCTGGGCGTGCGCGTCGTAGCGCTGCGCCGGGCCGTCCTCGACGCCGCGCGCCGCCCGGTCCGCCGCCAGGGCCGCGAGCCAGGGCGCCCACTTCGGGGAGGGCCGCGTCAGCGGGAACCGGCGGCTGCCCCAGGAGAACGCGTCGTGGACCAGGACGGCGAAACCGCGCCGGGCCAGGGCGTTGGCCGCGGCGCGCCCGCCGTAGCCGGGGAAGCGGGGCGCGGCGTCGGGCGGGGGCGTGCCGTCGTCGACGAGCTTGGCGGCGCCGGTCCACTTCACCCCGCCGTGGCAGTGCAGGCCGAGCACCCCCGGCAGGACCCCGTCCGCGCCCGCGGGACGCAGCAGGAAGGCCCGGGTCCGCGGGCCGAAGCCGACGTCCCAGGACAGCGCGCTGACCTCGACGTCGCCGACCCGGCGCGATCCCTCCTCGTGCACCCGCGGCGGCGGGGGCCGGCGGGGCAGCCCCAGCACCGCGGCCAGGTCGGGCGGGCCGCTGCGCGCGGGCAGTTCCCGGCCCAGGAAGGCGGGCCAGTCCTCGAAACCCTCCAGCGCGTCGGCGGGGTCCTCCACCCTCAGCTCGCGACGCTCTCGCGGACCGCCCCCGCCACCCCGTCCCGGGTCAGGACCTCCAGCGCCTCCTCGACCAGCGCGCGGAAGCGGGCGTCGGCGGGCAGGTCCGTGCCGAAGACCTCCGGCAGCCCCAGCAGCGCGTCGACGACGGCCGCGGGCGACCCGGCGCCCGCGGTGACCTCGCCCAGGCGCGCGGCCAGCGGGTCGTCGACCGGCAGCGCCACCCCGGCTTCCGAGCGCCCGGTGGAGACGTACCGCATCCAGGCGGCGACCCCCAGGCAGGCCGCCCGGGGTTCGCGCCCGGCGGCCAGCGCGTCGGAGATCGTCCCCAGCAGGCGCTGCGGGAGCTTCTGGCTGCCGTCCATCGCGATCTGCAGGGTGCGGTGGTGCAGCGCGGGGTTGGCGAAGCGGTCCAGCAGGTCCTGCCGGTAGCGCGCCACGTCGAACCCGTCCGGCACGGCCAGGGTCGGCACGACGTCGTGCGCCATGAGGCGGTCCACGAGCGCGGCGATCCCGTCGTCGGCGACGGCGTCGGCGACGTGCTCGTGCCCGGCCAGCAGGCCCAGGTAGGCCAGCGTGGAGTGGCTGCCGTTGAGCAGCCGCAGCTTCATCGCCTCGTAGGGCGCGACGTCGGCGGTGAGGACGGCCCCGGCGCGCTCCCACGCCGGGCGCCCGGCGGCGAAGTCGTCCTCGACGACCCACTGGCGGAACGGCTCGGTGACGACGACGCCCTCGTCGCGCAGCCCCAGCAGGCGCTGCACCTGGTCGCGGTCGGCGGGGGTCGTGGCGGGCACGATCCGGTCGACCATGGAGGAGGGGAAGCGCACCGACGCCGCGATCCACTCCCGCAGGCCGTCGCCGTCGGGCAGGGCGGCGCAGAAGTCCCCGACGAGGCCGCGCAGCACCGCCCCGTTGGCGGGCAGGTTGTCGCAGGAGAGCAGCGTGACCGGGCCCGCGTCGGCGGCCCGGCGGGCGGCCAGGCCCGCGACGAGCTGCCCCACGACGGTGCGCGGCGGGCGGGCGGTGGACCAGCCGTCGAGGTCGGCGGCGACGTCGGGGTCCGCGCGCCGCAGCCGCCCGGTGGCCGGGTCGTGGCGGTAGCCCTTCTCGGTGACCGTCAGCGTGACGAGGCGGGTGGTGGGCGCGGCGATCAGGGCGCGCAGGCGCCCGGGTTCCTCCCCCGCGAACAGCAGCTCGCGCACGGCGCCGACGACGCGGGCCGAGCTGCCGCCGGCGTCGTGGGCGAGCACGGTGTACAGCCCGTCCTGCGGGCCGAGCTGCTCCACGACGGAGCGGCTGCGCTGGGTGACCCCGCAGATGCCCCAGTCGCCGCCGGCGGCGGCGACGGCGTCCTCGGTGTAGACGGCCTGGTGGGCGCGGTGGAAGGCGCCGATGCCGAGGTGCACGACGCCGACCCCGAGGGCGCGGGGGTCCACGCGCGGGCGGTGCCCGGCCTCGACGGCGTCGAGGGTGCCCAGCGAGAGGCGCGGCGCCGGTGCGGGGGTGCTCATCACATCACCGCCCCGAGCTGCCACGGCTGGAACTCCTCGTCGCCGACGCCGAGCTCCTCGCTCTTGCTGCGCCGCCCGGAGGCGACCTCGAGGATCAGCTCGAACAGCTCCCGCCCGGCCTCCTCCACGGTCTGCTCCCCGGTGAGGACGCGCCCGCAGTCGACGTCCATGTCCTCGTCCATCCGGGCGTACACCTCGGAGTTGGTGGCGAGCTTGATGCTCGGGGCGGGTTTGCAGCCGAACACCGAGCCGCGCCCGGTGGTGAAGCAGACGACGTTGGCCCCGCCCGCGACGAGCCCGGTGACGGAGACGGGGTCGTAGCCGGGGGTGTCCATGAAGGTGAACCCCTTGGCCGTGATGGGCTCGGCGTACTCGTAGACGGCTTCCAGCGCAGCGGAACCGCCCTTGGCCACGGCGCCGAGGGACTTCTCCAGGATCGTCGTCAGCCCGCCCGCCTTGTTCCCGGGCGAGGGGTTGTTGTCCATGCTGCCGCCGTGGGCCGCGGTGTACTCCTCCCACCAGCGGATGCGGCGGACCAGCTTCGCCGCCACCTCGGGGTCGCGGGCGCGGCGGGTCAGCAGGTGCTCGGCGCCGTAGACCTCCGGCGTCTCGGCGAGCACCGAGGTGCCGCCCTGCGCCACGAGCAGGTCGGAGGCGACGCCGAGGGCGGGGTTGGCGGTGACCCCGGACCAGGCGTCGCTGCCGCCGCAGTTGAGGCCGAGGACGAGCTCGGAGGCCGGGACCGGGACGCGGCGGACGGCGTCGACGACGGGCAGCAGCTCCCGGACGCGTTCCACCCCGGCGGCGACGGTGCGGGTGGTGCCGCCGATCTCCTGGATCGTCATGGCGACGACGGGGACCTCCGGGGGCAGGTCGAAGCCGGAGGTGAGCGCAGCGACCTGGTTCACCTCGCAGCCGAGGCCGATGACGAGCAGGGCCGCGAAGTTGGGGTGGCGCGCGTAGCCGGAGATGGTGCGCCGCAGCAGCTGCGCCCCCTCGCCGAGGGCGTCCATGCCGCAGCCGGTGCCGTGGGTGAGCGCGACGACCCCGTCGACGTTCGGGTAGGCGTCCAGCGCCCCGGGCCAGCGGAAGGTGTCGGCGATGCGCCGGGCCGCGGTGGCGGAGCAGTTCACCGAGGTGAGGATCCCGATGTAGTTGCGCGTCGCGACCCGGCCGTCGGCGCGCACGATGCCGTCGAAGGTGCGGCGCTCGGCCGGCGGCACGAGCGGGGTGGGGCGGGCGTCGACGCCGACGGCGTAGCCGCCCGGCCCGGCGTCGGCGCTGCCGGCCCCGGCCTGCGAGGCGGTGAAGGCGAGGTTGTGCACGTGGACGTGCTCGCCCGCGGCGATCGGGGCGGAAGCGAGACCGATGAGCTGGCCGTACTTGCGCACCGCCTCCCCGGCCGCGACGTCGCGCAGCGCGACCTTGTGCCCGGCGGGGACGTCGGTGCGCACGGTCAGCGCGCCCGCCTCCCCCAGCGCGGCGAGGTCGACGGCGGTGCCGGCCGCGAGCGCCTCGCGGGCGACGGCGACGGTGTCGCCCGGGGCCAGCCGCAGCAGCGGGGCCGCGGTGCGGGCGGGGAGGGGGGTGGACGTCGTCACGAGAGGGCCTCCAGCGGGGCGGGGGCGTCGGCGCGCACGGCCTGCGGCAGCGGCGGGACGGTGGTGGACCGGACCACGAGCTGGGACGGCAGCGTCCGCGTGGCTCCGGAGTGGTGCTCGGGGTGGGCCAGGACGTCGAGCAGCAGGTCGACCGCGGCCCGCCCGGCGGGTTCGGTCGGCATCGCCACGGTGGTGAGGGCGGGGGTGGTCATGGCCGACATCTGGATGCCGTCGAAGCCCACGACGCTCATCTCGGCGGGGGTGACGACGCCGCGGACGGCGAGGCGGTTGAGGACGCCGAGCGCCATGAGGTCGTTGTAGGCGAGCACGGCGGTCGCGCCGCTGGCGAGCACGAGGTCGGCCGCGGGCAGCCCGGCCTCGAAGGTGGGCGGGAAGGGCCCGAGCTCGACGACGTCGACGCCGGCGGCGGCCGCGGCCGCGCGCAGACCGCGGAGGCGCTCGGCGGTGGACCAGGAGCGCACGGGTCCGCTGAGGTGGGCGATGCGGCGGTGGCCGAGGGCGACGACGTGCTCGACGGCCTGGCGCATGCCGTCGGCGGAGTCCATGAGCACGCTGGGCAGGCCGGGGCTGCGGCGGTTGACCAGCACCATGGGTGTCGTCCCCGCGCTGCGCTCGAGGTCCTCGTCGCTCATCCGGGCCGAGCACAGGACGATGCCGTCGACCTGCTTGCCCATGGCCGCGACCAGCTCGGCCTCGACCCGGGGGTCCTCGGCGGCGTCGGCGAGGAAGACGACCTGCTGGGCCTCGCGGGCGCGGGCGTGGGCGCCCTTGAGGACCGCGCTGAAGAAGGGGTTGGCGACGTCGGGGACGACGACGCCGATGTTGCCGGTGCGGCCGGTGATGAGGCCGCGCGCGGCCCGGTTGGGCTGGTAGCCGAGCTCGTCGGCCACCGCGAGGACGCGGTCGCGGGTGCTGGCGCGGACCAGGTCGGGCACCGCGAGGGCGCGGGAGACGGTGGAGACGGACACGCCGGCCCGGCGGGCCACCTCGTGGATGGTCACAGCCATGGAGCCCCCCGACGACGTTGTTGCTGCTCACAATGCAAAGGTTTTCATCGAGTGTCAAGCTCCTTCCCGCTACCGGGGCGGGACCGGGGCGGGACCGGGGCGGGACCACCCGGGCGCCGGGACGCGGCAGGGCCCGCGGACCACTCCCCCCCGGGTGGTCCACGGGCCCTCGGCACCGCTCGCGCTGCGTCGCTCAGACGTCGCGGGTCTTCACCGCCAGCCCCCCGAGGCCGAGGAGGACCGCGACCCAGAGCGCGAACGCGGCCAGCCCCGCGCCCGGGGCGAGGAACGCCGGGTTCTCGACGACGGCGGCGAGGTTGGTCGTCGTGTTGGCGAAGAAGTACTTGCTGAGGGTGTCCCCGCCCCAGCTCTCCGGGACGGCCATGAGCAGCAGCGGCACCACGAAGATCGCCGCGAGCACGGTGCAGATCGCGCCGGCGGAGTTGCGCAGCAGGGCGCCCACGCCGAGGCCGGCCAGCGCCACCCCGACGAGCAGCACGACGTTGCCCAGCAGGGCCCGCAGGACGTGGTCGTCACCGATCGAGGCGCCGAAGCCGCGGGCCTCCAGCACGGCCTGGCCGAGGAAGAACGCGGCGAACACGGCGACGCCCATGAGCACCGCGACGTTCACCGCCAGCACCAGCGCCTTGGCCAGGTACACGCCGATCCGCCCCGGAGCCACCGCGAAGGAGGTGCGGATCATGCCGGTGGAGAACTCCCCGGCGATGACGATGACGCCGACGGCGGCCACGATGAGGCTGGCCAGCTGCGCGCCGGTCATGCTCGCGCCCGTCGCGTCGACGCCGTTGGCCGCCATCGCCTGCGCCCCCTCGACGTCGCCCAGCGCGGAGCGGGTGGCGAAGGAGATGAGGACGCCGAGCCCCACGATCGCGACGAAGGACACCGCCATCGTCACCACGACGGAGCGGACGCTCCAGAACTTGATCCACTCCGACCTCAGCAGCCCCGGGAAGGTGACCCGGCGCTCGACGGGGACGAACTGCTGGGCCTGGACCGTGGTCGCGCTCACCGCGACACCTCCTGGGGGGTACGGGCGGGGGGACCGGGGACGGCGACCGGTTCCCCGGGGCCGCCGGTGGGGTGGGCCTGGTACTCCACGGCACCGGCCGTGAGCTCCATGAACGCCTCCTCGAGGGAGGCCTTGACGGTGGTGAGCTCGTGCAGGGCGACCCCGCGGACGGCCGCGGCGTCGCCGATGGCCTCCGCGGACAGCCCGCGCACGTCCCAGCCGCCGTCCTCCAGCGGGGTGAGGGTGCCGCCCGCCGCGGTGACGAGCTCGCGCAGCTGCTCGGCCTGCGGGGAGCGGACGGTGACCCCGCGCGGCTGGACGCGGGCGATGAAGTCGCGCACGCTCTCGTCGGCGATGAGCCGGCCCCTGCCGATGACGACGAGGTGCTCGGCGGTCAGCGCCATCTCGCTCATGAGGTGGGAGGACACGAACACGGCCCGGCCCTCGCGGGCCAGGTCCTTCATGAGGTTGCGGATCCACAGGATGCCGTCGGGGTCGAGGCCGTTGACCGGCTCGTCGAACATGACGGTGCTCGGGTCGCCCAGCAGCGCCGAGGCGATGCCGAGGCGCTGGCCCATGCCGAGGGAGAACCCCCCGGCCCGCTTGCGGGCGACCTCACCCAGGCCGACGAGGTCGATGACCTCGTCCACCCGGGAGGTCGGGATGCCGGCGGTGGCGGCCATCGCCTGCAGGTGCCGGTACGCCGAGCGGCCGGTGTGCACGGCCTTGGCGTCCAGGAGGGCGCCCACGGACGAGAGCGGGGCGCGGTGCGCGGAGAAGGGCTTGCCGTCGACGAGCACCTGGCCGGCGGTCGGGCGGTCCAGCCCCACGACCATCCGCATGGTGGTGGACTTGCCGGACCCGTTGGGTCCGAGGAACCCGGTGACGATGCCCGGGCGCACGGTGAAGCTGAGGTCGTGCACCGCGACCTTCTTGCCGTAGACCTTGCGCAGGCCGACCGCCTCGATCATGGGATGACCCTTCGGGTGGTGGACGGGGTGACGTCCTCATCCTCGCGGGGGTGTGACCGCGCCCACATCAGCCGATGGGCGCACCCGGTGTCCCGCCCAGGGTGGTGATCGGCGCGGGCGGGGCCACCGGAGGGGGTGCGCACCCGCGACGCACCGCCGATGCCCCGCCGACGCGGCGACGACGAACGGCGCGCGCACGAACGACGGCCCCGGACGCGGCGACGGGGTCGCTGCGTCCGGGGCCGTCCGTGGTCCACCGGGGCGCCGCGCGGGGGCGGCGCCGGGGGTCAGTGCGCGTCGTCGAAGGCCTGGAGGATCTCCGCGGAGATCCGGCCGCGGTCGGAGACGGTGTAGCCGTTCTCCCGGGCCCAGGTGCGGACCTCGCCGGTGTCGCGCTGGGGGCCGCTGTCGCCCTCGCCGCCGGACTTCGCCGCGGCCTGGCGGGGAGCGCTGCTGCGGCGGCCCGGGGTCGCGCGGCCGCTGACGCGGCGGGCGTGCCCGACCCAGGGGGCGAAGGCCTCGCGCAGGGCGGCGGCGTGCTCCTCGGAGAGGTCGATCTCGTAGTTGACCCCGTCGAGGGAGAAGGTCAGCGTCTCCGACGCCTCACCGGCGTCGATGTCGTCGACGAGGAGGACCTGGACCTTCTGCGCCATGAGCGGGCAACCTTTCGCGAAGAATCATCGTCCGACCGCGGGGTGCACCGGACGAACGTCACTCTGACGCATTCCGGCGCACCGGGTCAAATCAACTCGCGGAAAGGCGGAAAAGGCTTCAGGAAGCCGGGCCGGAACCGTCGGCGCTTTCCGGGGCGGTTCCCCGCCCGGCCCGCTCCTTCGCGATCGCCGCCCGTTCGCGGCGGTCGGCGTGCAGGATCGAGCGCATCAGGACCAGGAAGAGGACCAGGAGCCCGGCGGACGGCAGCAGAGCGGCGAGGTAGTCCACGCCCCCAGCTTACGTCCGCCGGGCCTCCTCCCCCGCGGGATCCGCTCAGCGCGGCTTGACCAGCGGGAACGTGATGGTCTCGCGGATCCCGAGGCCCGTCAGCGCCATCAGCAGCCGGTCGATGCCCATGCCCATGCCGCCCGTGGGGGGCATGCCGTGCTCCTGGGCGCGCAGGAAGTCCTCGTCGATGCGCATGGCCTCGTCGTCGCCGAGGTCGGCGAGGCGGGCCTGCTCGACGAAGCGCTCGCGCTGCACGACGGGGTCCACGAGCTCGGAATAGCCGGTGGCGAGCTCGAATCCCCGCACGTACAGGTCCCACTTCTCCACGACCCCGGGCAGCTCCCGGTGCCCGCGCACCAGCGGGGACGTTTCGACGGGGAAGTCGCGCACGAACGTCGGAGAATGCAGGGAATCGGCGATCCGGTGTTCCCAGAGCTCTTCGACGAGCTTTCCGTGCGTCCAGCGCACGGTGTCGACGCTGATTCCCAGGCGTTCCGCGATCCCGATGAGGTGTTCCCTGGGGGTTTCCGGGGTGATCTCCTCGCCCAGCGACGCCGACAGCGACGGGTACATCGAGATCGAGGTCCACTCCCCCCCGAGGTCGTACTCCGAGCCGTCGGCGAGGGTCACGAGCTGGGTGCCGAACGCCTCGGTCGCGGCGTTCTGGACCAGGGCCCGGGTCAGCTCCCCGATCGAGTCGTAGTCGCCCCAGGCCTGGTAGGTCTCGAGCATGGCGAACTCCGGGGAGTGGGTGGAGTCCGCGCCCTCGTTGCGGAAGTTCCGGTTGATCTCGAAGACGCGCTCGATGCCGCCGACGACGCAGCGCTTGAGGAAGAGCTCGGGGGCGATCCGCAGGTAGAGCTCGGTGTCGAACGCGTTCGAGCGCGTCACGAAGGGCCGCGCGCTGGCCCCGCCGTGCAGGGTCTGCAGCATGGGCGTCTCGACCTCGAGGAATCCGCGGTCCTCCAGGGTGCGGCGCAGCGCGCGCACGACGTTGGAGCGGGCGCGGACGTTGGTGCGGGCGGCCTCGCGGACGATGAGGTCGACGTAGCGCTGGCGGACCCGGGTCTCCTCGGACAGTTCCTTGTGCAGGACCGGCAGCGGCCGCAACGACTTCGAGGCCATCCGCCAGGAGTCGGCGAGGACCGACAGCTCCCCGCGCCGGGAGGAGATGACGTTCCCGTGGACGAACACGATGTCGCCCAGGTCCACGTCGGACTTCCACGCCGCCAGGGCGTCCTCGCCGACCCCGTCGCGGGAGACCATGACCTGCAACCGGGTGCCGTCGCCCTCCTGGAGGGTCGCGAACGCCAATTTCCCGGTGCCGCGCAGGAACACCACCCGCCCGGTGACGCCGACCTGGTCGGTCGTCTCCTCCCCCGCCTCGAGGTGGGCGTAGCGCTCGCGCAGGTCGGCGAGGGAGTCGGTGCGCGGCACCGACACCGGGTAGGCCTCCCCGCCGGCGGCGAGGATCCGGTCGCGCTTCTCCCGGCGGACCCTGACCTGTTCGGGGACGTCCTCGAACTCCTCGTCGGGCCCGTCCACCACGTTCGTCTCCCTCGGGACCTGCGTCTCACTCACGCCGCAAGGTTAGACGGCTCCGCTCAGTCGAGCGGGCGCCCGACGACGAGGGGGACGTTGTCGATGAGCCGGGTCGAGCCCACCCGGGCCGCGACGGCCAGCAGCGCCTCCCCGCGGTGGTGCTCGGGGACGTCGGCGAGGTCGTGGGGGTCGACCAGGGCCAGGTAGTCGACGCGGGCCGCGGGCTCGGCGAGGAGCACGTCGCGCGCGGCGCGGCGCACGGCGCTGGGCCCCTCGCCCGCGGCCGCCGCCCCCGCCCGCAGCGCCCGCTGCAGCACCAGGGCGACCTCGCGGTCGAAGGGGGTGAGGTAGCGGTTGCGGCTGGACATCGCCAGGCCGTCGTCCTCGCGCACGGTGGGGACGGCGACGACGTCGACCCCGAGGTCGAGGTCGCGGACCATCCGGCGCACCAGCAGCAGCTGCTGGGCGTCCTTCTGCCCGAAGAGCGCGAGGTCGGCGCGCGTCAGGTGGAGCAGCTTCGCCACGACCGTGAGGACCCCGTCGAAGTGGCCGGGGCGGCTGGCCCCCTCCAGGACGGTCCCCAGCGGTCCGGCCGCGACCCGCACGCCGGGGTCGCCGTCGGGGTAGACGACGTCGGGGGCGGGGGCGAACACGACGTCGGCACCGGCCGCGGCGGCCAGCCGCAGGTCGTCGTCGAGGGTGCGCGGGTAGCGGGCCAGGTCCTCCCCCGCCCCGAACTGCAACGGGTTGAGGAAGATCGTCACGAGCACCGACGGGGCCCGGCGGCGGGCCTCCTCGATGAGCCGGGCGTGCCCGGCGTGCAGCGCCCCCATCGTCATGACCACGGCGACCGGGCCCTCGAGGGCGGCACGGGCCGCGGCGAGCTCGGTGCGGGTGCGGGCGACCGTCAGGTCGGTGGGGAGGCTCACGGTTCTCCAGGTGCGGGCGGCGCCGGGCGGGCGGCGGTGCTGGTGGCGGTCTCGATGGCGGCGCGCACGGCTTCGGCCGGCGCGTCGGGCAGCCTGCCCGACGCCTGTGCGCGGTCGGCGGCGGCCCCCGCGAGCTGGGCGTAGGTCGCGGCGGTGCCGGGGTCGTGGGCGGCGAGGACGCCGAGGTGGGTCGCGACCGTCCCGGCGTCCCCGCGGGCGACGGGCCCGGTGAGGGCGTCGTCGCCGCGGTCCAGGACGTTGTCGAGGGCGGCCTGCAGCAGCGGCCGCAGCACCCGCCCGGCGTCCTCGCCGACGGCGGCGCGCGCCGCGTCGAGGGCCTGGGCGACCAGGGTGACGAGGTGGTTCGACCCGTGGGCCAGCGAGGCGTGGTAGAGCGCGCGGTCGCCCTCGGCGACCCCGACGGGGGTGCAGCCCCACTCCCGCACCAGGGCGTCGGCGACGGGGGCGAGGACGGCGGAGCTGGTGACCGCGACGGCCGCCCCGAGGAGGCGCTGCAGGTCCAGGGAGGTCCCGGTGAACGTCATCGCCGGGTGCAGGGCCAGCGGGAGGGCCCCCCGGGCGGCGGCGGGGTCCAGGACGCCGGTGCCGTGCCGGCCGCAGGTGTGCACCACGAGCTGGCCGGGGCGGACGTGCGGGGCGAGGTCGGCGACGAGCGGTCCGAGGACGTCGTCGGGCACGGCGAGCAGGACGAGGTCGGCGGCGAACGCCTCGGCGGGTTCGATCCACGGCACGTCCGGCAGCAGCGCCTCGACGCGCTCGGCGGCCCCGCGCGTGCGGGCCGCGACCCCGGTGATGCGGTGCCCGGCGGCGCGCATCGCCGCCCCGAGCACCGGCCCCACCCGGCCGGCGCCGACCACCGCGACGTCCAAGCGTCCCGCCTGCGAACCCACCGCGGCACCCTAGCCCGCGTGCCCGCGGCTCACCCGGGCGCCGTCGGGAGGAGCCTTCAGCCGCCGAGGTGACCCGGCGTCCCGGCGGGCGCTGCCGGGGGCCTCGGGGCCCCGCCGGGCGGGTTGGGGACGGGCGGGTTGGGGGCGGGCGGGTTGGACCCCGGCGGGTTGGACCCCGGCGGGTTGGGGGCGGGCGGGTTGGACCCCGGCGGGTTGGACCCCGGCGGGTTGGACCCCGGCGGGTTGGGCACAGGGGGTGCCGGAGGGTTCGGCGGTTCCGGCGCACCGGTTGGCTCGGGCGCAGCCGTCGACGGTCCCGGCTTGGGCGCACCGGTCGAGGGCTCCGGCTTCGGTGCACCGGTCGACGGTTCCGGCTTTGGACCCGCCGGCTCGGACGGTTCCGGCTTCGGACCCGCCGGCTCGGACGGCTTGGGCTTCGGACCCGCCGGCTCGGACGGCTTCGGCTTCGGCGTACCGGTCGACGGCTTGGGCTTCGGCGTACCGGTCGACGGCTTGGGCTTCGACGCACCCGTCGACGGCTTGGGCTTCGACGCACCCGTCGACGGCTTGGGCTTCGACGCACCCGTCGACGGCTTGGGCTTCGACGCACCCGTCGACGGCTTGGGCTTCGACGCACCCGTCGACGGCTTGGGCTTCGACGCACCCGTCGACGGCTTGGGCTTGGGCGCACCCGTCGACGGCTTCACCGCCGACGCACCCCCGGCCGTGGGGGCCGTCGTCCGGCTGGCGGGTGCAGCGGGACGCGTCGCCGCTCCGGGGGTCGCCGCGGGGCGGGGGCCCGTCGTCCCGCGGGCCGGCGGCGTCGTGGACGGGACGAGGGAGGACGGGGACGCCTCGGGACCCGCGGTCAGCGGGAGGGGACCCGGGAGGACCGGGATCGACGAGGCCGAGGGGCTCGGGGCGGCCGCGGCCGGGAAGACCGGGAGGGTCGAGGAGGCCGCGGACGACGAGGCGGAGGATCCCGGGGAGGACGACCCCTCGGACGACGACCCGGGGGACGACGGGGTCCGGGGGGCGGGGGTCGCGGAGCCCGCCCGGGGGGTCCCGGCGGCGACCTCGGCCGGGGACGCCGTGGAGGCCGGGGCGGCCTCCACGGCCGCGGCGGGGGTGGAGGCGACGGCGACCGCGGCGGACCCGGCGCCGACCCCGACGGCCGCGGACAGCACCGCGGCCGCCACCTGCCCGCCGGCGGTCTGCGCGACCGACGCGGCGGTGGACAGCGCCTGGGCGGGGGCGACCCCCACCCCCGGCAGCGCGGCCAGCAGCGTCGCGGGGCCGGCGATGCGGCGCAGGCGGCCGATCCCGACGCTGAGGAACGCGCGCACGACCTCGGGGTCGAACTGCTCCCCCGCGCAGCGGGTGATCTCGGCCCGGGCCTGCTCGGCCGGCATCGGCTTCTTGTAGGCGCGGGCGGAGGTGATGACGTCGTAGGTGTCGGCCACGGCGATGACGCGGGCGGCCAGGGAGATGTCCTGCCCGGCCAGACCGCGCGGGTACCCGCCGCCGTCCCAGCGCTCGTGGTGCTGCTCCACGCCGTCCAGCCAGTCCCCCAGCCAGCCGCGCAGCGGTTGCACGAGCTCCCCGCCGTGGTGGGGGTGCTGCTGCAGGGTGGCCCACTCCTCCTCGGTGGGGCGGCCGTCCTTGTTGATGATCTCGACGGGGACGTGGACCTTGCCCACGTCGTGCAGCAGGGCGACCCAGCTGAGCCGGTCGACGTCGTCGTCGGACAGACCGAGCTCGCGCCCGATGAGGGCGGCGTAGGCCTGGACGCGTTCCCCGTGGGCGCGGGTGCGCGCGTCGTGGCCGGCGAGGGTGCCGACGAGGGCCAGCAGCCGCTGCGCGGCGCCCCCCTCGGCGCCCACCACCTCGCCCCCGGGCGCGGCGTCGCCCTCCAGCGCCGCGGGCGTCCAGGTGCGGCGGGCCACCTCGAAGCGGCTGGGGACCCGGTCGGGCAGCACCAGGCTGAGGCGCAGCAGCGCCGACAGCGGCAGCAGCCCGCGCAGCCAGCGGGAGAGGACGACGAGGACGCCGGTGGAGGTCCCCACCACCAGCAGCAGCCACACCGGCCAGGGCAGCCCGGTCCGCGTCGCGGGCAGCCACTGCGCGGCCCCGGCGCCGACGACGAGGGCGACGACCAGGGGGCCCAGCGAGGACGTCGCCCGGACGAGGAGGGCGAGCGCGGGCCGGGAGCGCCACTGCGTCCCGGGGGCGGCGTCGCCGTAGTTCTGAGTCGGTCCCTTCACCACCCGTCGGGATTCGGCACCCGTTCACCGGGGTTGAGGGTCCTGGCCCGCCGTTCACCCGCTCGCCCGGCCGGCTCACCCGGTCGGGGGTCCCGGAACGCCGACGGCCCCGGACCAGGGGTCCGGGGCCGTCGGGGTGCGGGTGCGGCGTCAGTGCGCCAGCAGGGCCGCCTGCTCGGCGCGCAGGGCGTCGATGAGCCGCCCCTGCGGCAGGACCACGTCGTCGTAGGTGAGGACCTGGTCCTTCTTCACGGCGTGCTTGAGGACCGCGCCCTCGGCGACGCCCATGGGCAGCAGGTTCTGCGCCTTGGTGATCGCGTAGGTCTCGGCCACGCCGTAGGAGTCGTAGCCGCCGAGGCGGTCGATCTCCTTGCCGGCGGCGAGGTCGGTCTTGGCCGTGGTGACGACCTCGACCTTCACCTCGTCGCCGGGCACGATCGCGGCGTCGGCGAACAGCACCGCGCGGGCCACGGTCAGCGGCACCTCGAAGTGGCACAGGTGGTACGGCGTGTAGAACGAGTACAGCGGCCCGGTGCCGAGCTTGTACAGGTTCAGGTAGTGCTGCTGCTTGGGGTCGTCGTGGGTGCCGAGGACGTAGACGCCCGGGCCCGGCTTGGACCCCACGACGTAGTCGACGACGCCGCCGAGCTCCTTCAGCTGGTCCACGTCGTAGTGCGTGGTCAGCTCGTCGACGTGCCCGCGGTGGTCGGCGCCGCGCATGCCGCGCTTCTCCACGCTGAACCCCGCCGCGTTGGCGACCAGCGCCTGCTCGAAGGACACCTTGGTGCCGTCGGCGAAGCTCGTCACCATGTAGGGGTCCTGGCCCCACTGCTTGGCGAACCCCTCCTGGGTGGTGGGGTTGCGGTACTCGTCCTGCAGGCCCTTGATGTTCCCCGACACCAGCGGCGTGACGCCGATGGAGCGCACGAAGCGGATGAGGTTCATCTGCACGCCGGGCTGGTCGCCGTCGCAGCCGGTGTAGATGACGCCGGCCTTCTCGGCGCGGGTGCGCAGCGCGAGGCCGGCGGTGCCGTCGACCTCGGCGTTGAGCAGCACGACGTGCTTGCCGGCGTCAATGGCGCGGACCACGACGTGGGCGCCGTACTCGGTGTTGCCGGTCGCCTCGACGACGGCCTCGACCTGGCCCGCGTCGACGACGGCCTCGTAGGAGCCGGACACGACGGGCCGGCCCTGCGAGATGGCGCGGTCGACGGCGGCCGCGTCGTCGGCCTCGACCACGCCGGTGACCCCGGCCTGCTCGTAGGCGTCACGGGCCTTGGACACCGTCCGGTTGGCGATGGCGACGAGTTCCATGCCCGGGACGGAGTTCACGACCTGGTTGACGAAGCCGCGGCCCATGAACCCGGCCCCGACGAGGGCGACCCGGATGGGGCGGCCGTCGGCCTGGCGCTGCTGCAGCGCCTTGTCGACGATGATCAAGAGAGCACCGCCCCGTCGGCCAGCAGCGTCCAGGACGCGTCCTTGTCGCTGATGACGGCCACGTCGCGCGCCCAGGGCAGGGCGAGGTCGGGGTCGTCCCAGCGCAGGCCGCGCTCGGTGCCCGGGGTGTAGCTCTGGGACACCTGGTAGGTGACCTCGGCGCCGTCGGTGAGGGTGAGGTACCCGTGGGCGAAGTACTCCGGGACGTAGAGCGCGCGGCGGTTGGCCGCGGTGAGCTCGACGGCGACGTGCTGGAAGCGCGTCGGGGAGTCCGGGCGCAGGTCGACGATGATGTCCTGGATGGCGCCGGCGGTGCAGCGCACCAGCTTGGCCTCCGGGGCGGGGTCGACCTGGGTGTGCATCCCGCGCAGCGTCCCGGCCTTGTGGTTGAAGGACAGGTTGCACTGCTCGACGGCCGGGTTCAGGCCGGCCTCGAGGAACTCCTCGCGGCAGAACGAGCGGGCGAAGAACCCGCGGTCGTCGGCGCGCTCCTCGAGCTCGATGATCGCGACGCCCTCGATGTGAGTCTGGCTGATCTTCACTTCGCAGTTCCCGTCGCAGCGATCCCCGAGGTCGGCTGGACGCGCCAGAACAGTTCCTTGTCGAGCTGCTCGGTGCGGATGAGGTGCTCGAGCTGCTTGAGGCGGGTGTGCCCCTTGCCCTTGAACGTGGCCTCGTCGAGGTCGATGGCCTTGAAGACGTCGACGAGCTGCTGGGCGCCCTTGTCGGCGTTCCAGTCGCAGCGGAAGCCTTCGAGGGTGGAGTGGATCTTGTCGAAGTTCACCTTGTACGAGCGGTTGTCGCCGTTGCTCTCGCCGAAGGTGATCTCGGCCTCGGGCAGCGCGCGGCCGACGGCCTCGGCGATCTCTCGGACGCGGTAGACCTGTTCGGAGTCGCCCACGTTGAAGATCTGGTTGTGGATCGCCTCGCGCGGGGCGTCGAGGACGGCGCGGATCGACTTGGCGATGTCGAGGCCGTGGACCAGCGGGCGCCAGGGCGAGCCGTCGGAGGTCATGGCGATCTTGCCGGTGGTGTAGGCGAGACCGGCGAGGTTGTTCAGCACGATGTCGAAGCGCTGACGGGGCGAGGCGCCGTAGGCGGTCGCGTTGCGCATGAACACCGGCGAGAACTCGTCGTCGGCCAGCGGGGCGACGTCGCGCTCGACGAGGGCCTTGCACTCGGCGTAGGCCGTCTGCGGGTTCACCGCGGAGGTCTCGTCGACGGTGTCCTCGGCCACGCCGTACACGGAGCAGCTCGACATGTAGACGAAGCGGGAGACGCCCGCGGCCTTGGCGGTCTCGGCGAGGCGGACGGAACCCTTGTGGTTCACCACGTAGGTGACGTCGGGGATCAGCTCGCCGAGGGGGTCGTTGGACAGCTCGGCCATGTGCACGACGGCGTCGGCCCCGGCGAGGTCCTCGACGGTGACGTGGCGGATGTCCTTGGCCAGGGTCTCCACCGAGGCGGTGATGCCGTTGTAGAGCCAGCCCTGCTTGTAGTAGCCGGTGTCGATGCCCAGCACCGAGTGGCCGGACTCGAGCAGGGTGGGGGCGAGCAGGGCGCCGAGGTAGCCCTCGGTGCCGGTGACGACGATCTTCACAGCGCTTCTCCGGTTCTAGAGGGGTTTCTCAGTCTTCCCAGGTCTTCCACGGGGCCTTGCCGGAGTCCCAGAGCTTGTTGAACTCGGTCCACTCGCGGAAGGTGTCCATGCCCAGCCAGTACCCCTCGTGCTGGGAGACCGTGAGCTGGCCGTCGCGGGCGACGGTCTGCAGCGGCTTCTGCTCGAGCATCATGTCCGGGTCGTCCTCGAGGTACTTGTCCGCGAACGCGCGGTCGAAGACGAAGAACCCGCCGTTGACCCAGCCGTCGGCCAGCGTCGGCTTCTCGTTGAACTCGGTGACGGTGTCGCCGGTGACGTGCATCTCGCCGTAGCGCGAGCTCGGGTGCACCGCGGTCACGGTGGCCAGGCGGCCGCCGGCCTCGTGGTCGGCCAGCGTCTTGAGGATGTCGACGTCGCCGAGGCCGTCGCCGTAGGTGAGGACGAACTTGTCGGCGGTCAGGTGCTGCTCGACGCGCTTGATGCGGGCCGCGGTCGCGGTGGTGAGCCCGGTCTCGACGAACGTGATCTCCCAGTCCTCCTGCACCCCGTTGGTGTGGAAGGTCGGGTTGTCCTGGCTGGACAGGTTCAGCGTGAAGTCGCCGGCGTTGATCCGGTAGTCGAGGAAGTAGCGCTTGATGAGGTCGCTCTTGTAGCCCAGGCACAGGACGAACTTCCGGAAGCCGTAGGAGCTGTACAGCTTCATGATGTGCCACAGGATCGGGCGACCGCCGATGTCGACCAGCGGCTTGGGCAGCTTCTCGCTGGCCTCGCGCAGCCGGGTCCCCATGCCTCCGCAGAGGATGACGACGGGGATCTCGGAGACGGGGGTTTGCGGATTGCTGACGTCGGTCATGTCTTTCCCTCACTCGGAACCGGATCGGTCGCGTCTCGTCGGCGACGGCCCACCTGGCGGTGGGCCGGCGTCGCACGTGGGGGAACGGCACCCTCAGGACGCCGGGAACGTGCACCGGTGGCGGTCCGAACCCCCCACGAATCCGAGCCACCGGTTTCCCCGTCGAGGTGCTGCTGCGAGGCTACTACAGCGGCACGAACACGGAGCGTGAACTTCAGCAGAGCGGGCTAATGACCCACTTCTGCGCCATTACCACCACGAATCGCGGACAACATGTCACGCAGCGGAGTCATCGCGGATTCCCAGGAGAACGACCGGGCCACGTCGGCCGCGGCCGCCCCGAGCGCCGCCGCCCCCCGCGGGTCCTCGAACAGCTCGGCGAGGGCCGCGGCGAAGGCGTCGGCCCCGTCGGCCACGCGCAGCACCGAGCGGTGCTCCTCCAGCCCCTCCAGCCCCAGGCTGGTCGTCACGACCGCCCGTCCGCGCGACAGCGCCTCGACGAGCTTGATCTTGGTGCCCCCGCCGGACAGCAGCGGGACCACGCACACGTCGGCCCGGGCGTAGAAGGGGTCCACCGCGGCGACGTCGGAGTGGAACTCCACCCCGTCCGGCTCGCCCGTGGGACGCGGGTGCGCGCCCGACAGCCCGCGCCCCACGGCCAGGAAGGTCGCGTCCGGGACGCGGGTGAGCACCCGCGGCCACACCTCGTCGAGGAACCAGCGCAGCGCGGCCCGGTTGGGACCGTAGTCGACGGCGCCGACGAAGAGCGCCGTCCGGCGCCCCGGCGGCGGCGTGGGCACGTGCGAGACCGCGCTCACCCCGTTGGGCACGAAGGTGCTCCCCACCCCGGCGGCCCGGAGGACCTCCTGGTCGCGGCGGCTGCAGGCCGTCACGTGCCGGGCCCGGCGGGCGGTGGCGAGCTCGAAGCGCCGGAAGCGGGCGACCTCGGGAGCCAGCACCCGGGCCGCCAGCGGCTTCTCGGTGCGCAGCCGCCGGGCGACGAGGTCGGACTCGACGTTGTGCAGGTCCAGGACGTCGATGCGGACGTCGCGCGGCACGTTGACCGCCATCTGCGGGAAGTCGACGTGGACGACGTCGGAGCTGCGGACGCCGGCGGCGAGCAGGTCGTGGATCTGCGCGGAGAACCACTTCCCGGCGAACAGCGACGCCCTCAGGACCGCCGCGGGCGTGGGCCGCGGGGCCGCCACCTCGTGCACCCGCACGTGGCCCGGCAGGACCTCCCGCCACCCGGGCCAGGTGTCGAAGCCCACGACGCGGACCTCGTCGAACACCTGCGCGTACGCGTCGATGACGGCCCGGATGCGCTGGCGCCCGCCGGAGTCCGTGCTGGCCGGCAGCTGCTTGGCGATCACCCAGGCCGTGCGCGGGGTCACCTGGTGCGCTTCTTCCACGCCCCGCTGCGGGAACGGCCCAGCGCCCGCGGGATGGCCAGGGCGAAGACGACCGGCGGCATGCCGACGGCCTGGCCGAGGACCCGCAGGGGCGCGGCCGCGCGGCCCTGGAGCTTGTCGCCCTTGAGGTAGGCGGCGACCGAGACGGCCTCGGCGAGCAGGAACGCCTGGCTGAAGCGGCTGCGGGGCCGGGCCAGGCAGGCCGCGGTCAGGGTGAGCTGGGCGGCGGGCCCGAGCGTGGAGCGCCAGCCCTTGTGCATCGCGAAGTGCAGGAACTTGTCGTCCCCGGACACGAAGGACCGGCGGAAGCCCCAGAACAGCCGCAGCTGCCCGCTCATGATGCGGACGCGGCGCTCGAGCTGGTCACCGCGCGGGGCGGAGTCCTCGACGGCGACGCACTCGGGCACGACGCCGACGTCCAGGCCCCGGCGGGCGAAGTCGAAGGCCAGGAAGAGGTCGTCGTTGAGGACCGAGCCCGGGATGGGCCGGAAGGACTCCCGGCGCAGGGCGACGGCCTCGCCGACGAGCGCGAGCGACCCGCCGCGCCCGGCCTCGGTCTGCTTGATCCAGTTCTCGTAGCGCCAGTACAGGCCCTCGTCCTGGGCGCCGGACTCCTTGCGGACCCCCGACGCCAGGTGCAGGTCGGTGGCGACCCGGTCGATGAGGGCGCGCAGGCCCTCGCCCGGCACGAAGGCGTTGGCGTCGAGCAGCACGACGATGTCCGCCGAGGAGTTGCCCACCCCGCGGTTGACCGCGGCGGCCTTGCCCGCCCGGGTGGGGGACCAGTCGACGCGGCAGCCGAGCTCCTCGGCCACGGCGCGGGTCTTCTCGTCCTCGTCGACGACGACGGTGATGCGGTCCAGCGGGACGCCCTCGCCCAGCAGCTGCGGCACGGTCTCGGCGAGGATGCTCGCCTCGCCGAAGGCCGGGATGAGGACGTCGACGTCGTCCCACGTCCAGTCGGCCTCCCCCGGCCGCGGCCGGTAGGGACTGCGCGGCGCGAGGCGTTCGCTGGCCAGCAGGTAGAGCGGGTACATGACGTGCCCCGCGAAGGACATGACGGTGAGTGCCCCCACCGCCGGACTCGGACGGCGCAGTTCCACGTGTTGAACCCCCAACAGCTGCGGGGCCGGTGAAATCCGGCGACCGGTCGGTCGTCGAACCCCCCTCACCGCACCCCGGTGCCCTCGCGTCGACGGCGAGGTGATCGGGGCATTCTTGCAAGGGTGACTCCCCCTCAGCAACAACGGGTTACGTGTTCTAATGGCTACGGAACGTAGTTTCTCCGGAATGGCCTCGTGCGGGGCAAGGAATATGACCCTGCGTGAGTTGAAACAAACGCGGAGTCATGTCCTTTCGGGTTCCGGGGCGGTCCGGGCCGGGGCGGGAAGCTCCCGTCCGCGCACGGCGTCACCCCTACGGGCGCTCCCCGCGGGGGTCAGGACTGGATCCGCGCGCCGCGCTCGGCGACGATGCACCGGGTCCCGGTGCCGAGCACGGCGCGGGACGGGGGGACGGACGAGGGGACGGGACGGACGTGGGCGTGGATCTGAGGGGCACCACCGGTGGTGCGCAGGACGGGGCGGCCGCCGCCGCGGGGGGCGCGGTGCCGATCGGCGACGTGGAGCTGGTGCTGGTCAGCTACCGCAGCGGGCACCAGATCCGCGCCCTGCTGGAGAACCTGCCCGACGAGCTGCCCGTCGTGGTGGTCGACAACGCCTCCGACGTGGACGGGCTGTCGCAGCTGCCGGCGCAGCGCCCGAACACCCGCTACGTCGACTCCGGGGGCGGCAAGGGCTTCGCCCGGGCCGCGAACGCGGGCGCGCGCACCTCGACCCGCGAGTTCCTGGTCTTCGGCAACCCCGACTCCCGTCCGCAGCTGGCGCAGCTGCTCGCCCTGGTGGGCGACGTTGCCGCCGACCCCGGGCTGGCGGCCTCCGCCGCGACGATGGCCGGCGTCGACGGCCGGGTCGAGCTCGGCGTCGGCGGGTGGGAACCGACCGCGGTGCGCGCCCTCGTGCACGCCGCCGGCCTGCACAAGGTGTTCCCCCGCGCCGGGCTGTACGCCAAGCCGGCCCCCGGCGAGGCGCTCGAGGTCGACTGGACGACGGGCGCCTGCATGGCGGTGCGCCGCAGCACCTTCGTCGACCTGGGCTGCTTCGACGAGGACTTCTACGTCTACAACGAGGACATGGCCTTCGGCCGCAGCGCCCGCACCGCGGGACTGCGCGAGAAGCTGCGCACCGACGTCATCGTCCCGCACGCCGCCGGCGGCTCCGGCGCCCCGTCGCTGGAGATGCTGCGCCTGCGCGGGGCGGCCATGCGCCGCTACCTCGCCCGCCACCACGGCGCCGTCGCCGTCCACGGCATCAGCGGCGTCCTCGCCGCCGGGTACGCCGTGCGCACGGTGCAGTGCAGGGCGTTGCGCCGCACCGACCGCGCCGCCCAGCACTGGGCCTACGTCAAGGGCGTGACCACCGGGCGCGCCACCGTCGCCGGGCGGGTCGTGATGGAGCGGATCCGGTAGGTCCGCGCCCCGGGCCCGACGCCGCAGGGGCGGGGTGCGTGCGCACCCCGCCCCTGCGTCCTGCCTCCGGTCGGCTCAGAAGAGGTCCCGGTACACCGCCGAGGAGTTCGACATGCGGGTGCCGTCGCCCAGCAGCCAGCGGCGGTTGTCGATGTCGACGTTGAACTGGACCTCGTAGGCCAGCTGACCCGCGCCGTTCCCGGCGTTGGCCTTGAAGAACTCGTGCATGCCCTGGATGAAGGCGGGCGAGTCGCCGTCGTCGGCGTTGCCCGACCACTCCGAGACCGACAGCGGCAGGCCCTGGCTGCGGGCGAACTCCAGGTGGGCGTTGATGCCCTTGGGCGCCCCGTAGCCGTCCTTCTCCCAGGACTGCTGCCGGAACTGGTCCAGCGTCGCCGCGTACGGCCAGTTGTTGTAGTAGTCGACGGAGAGGACGTCGACGTGCTGCTTGCCGGGGAAGAACTGCCGCCAGTCCATGCCCGCCCCGTTGGTCTCCTTGTTCACGGAGAAGACGAGCTTGGCCTCGGGGAAGATCTCCCGCTGCAGGGCGCGGTAGCGCTTCCAGGACGTCATGAAGTCCTGGTGGTTGGCCTTGTTCACGCTCCAGGTGAACCAGTAGCCGTTCATCTCGTGCGCGAAGCGGATGTACATGGTGCCCTGGCGGTCGCCCCAGAGGGACTTCAGCTTGGTCAGCGACTGGCGCCAGCGCGCGTCGTAGCGGCCGCTGGCGGCCTGGGCCCAGGTCTCGCCGGCGTCGATGCCGCCGACGGCCATGTCCATCGAGCCGTTCCAGCTGCCGTACTCGGCGCCGTTCCACAGCGTGTAGAAGTTGGCGGAGTTGTCCGCGTTGCCGGCCCAGCTGGCGACGACGTCGAGCTTGCTGCCGCGCCAGGCTGCGAAGCGCCCGTCGGCCGCCCCGACGCCGGAGGAACCGGACTTCCACGCGTGGCCGGAGGCGTTGGGGGTGCCCGGCTGCGGCGCGGTGGTGGCCGGCGGGGTCGTCACCGGCGGGGTCGTCACCGGCGGGGGCGTGGTCGGCGGGGTCGTGGTCGGCGGGGCGGTCACGACGGGCGTCGAGTTCGTCGGGCGCGGGGTGGGGGTCACGAGGGATCCGCCGTCGACCTTCCTCACCTGGATCGCGTCGACCTTGGCGTTGTTGCGGGTGGCGGAGAAGCCGAGGTCGAGGGAGCCGTCGGCGACGGAGACGGTGAACGTCTTGTCCAGACGGGTGTTGGGGCCCGCGGTGGCGTAGATGTCGAGGTCCTTGACGACCTGCCGGCCCTCGGCGGTGACCGAGAAGACCCGCGCGTTGCGGTAGGTGAAGAACGTCTCCGCCAGCTTCAGCGTGACCTCGTAGGTCCCGTTGCCCACCGGGGTGCGCCAGCCGGACATGCCCCAGCGCTCGGACTGGTACAGGGCGTCGTTGTCGGTGCCGCGGATGTCGACGAACCGGTCGGCGGTGACCTGGTAGCCGCCGATGAAGCCGGAGTCGGCGGACCAGGTGTTGCCCGTGCGGTCGACGAAGGGGGTCTTGGCGGTGCCGAACCGCAGGGTGCTGTCGGCGGCCTGGGCGGAGACCGGGACGACGACCGCCCCGGCGACGGCGGCGGCGGCGGTGCTGGTCAGGAGAAGGGTGGCAAGCTTGCTCATGGGGGGTGGATCAACCTCGCTGTGCTCAGGGCACCGTCCGCCGAAGGTGGCGGACGGACCGGTACGGCCCGTTGGGGTGACGCTCCGTACATCGGCAGCTACCCACTGCTCCTTGAGGGGGAATCTCGTCTTTTCTCCTCAGCCCGGGGACCCGTCGTGCCGATGAGCACCCCCACCGTGATCGCG
The DNA here is from genome assembly GCF_000017305.1 of Kineococcus radiotolerans SRS30216 = ATCC BAA-149. Taxonomy (GTDB): domain Bacteria; phylum Actinomycetota; class Actinomycetes; order Actinomycetales; family Kineococcaceae; genus Kineococcus; species Kineococcus radiotolerans. The sequence continues at coordinate 1,720,296 of NC_009664.2, forward strand.
GGGCGCCGGGAACCGCGCCCGGAGGCTCCCGATCGCTACCATCGGTGGGTGAGACTTCACGTCGTCTACCGCTCCCACGGCGGGGAGAACAGCAAGGGGCGCCCCCCCTGGTACAGCAAGCGGGTGGGGCTGGAGTCCTTCTGCCGGGCGGTGGCCGCGGTGCGCTCGCAGCGCCCGGCGGCGGACGTCGAGGTGGTCTTCCTCAACGACGGGCCGATCCCGGCCGACCGCGTGGAGCTCATGCGGGCCTGGGGCGACCCGGTGGGGATCGTCGGGGGCTCCAACCGGCGCAGCTACCTCGCCGCGCTGGCCCTGCCCCGGCGCCGCTCCTGGGCCGCCGACGACGTCCTGCTGCTGGCCGAGGACGACTACCTGTGGCGGCCCGAGGCCCTGGTGGCCCTCGTGGACGCGGTGACGGACCCCGCCCACGCCGGGGCCGACTACTTCGCCCCCTACGGGGAGGCGGTGGAGGACACCGGTGCCCCGGTCCGCTGGTCGCCGGTGGTGAGCACGACCAGCACCTTCGCGGCCCGGGTCGGGGCGCTGCGCGAGGACGAGCGGCTGCTGGTGCTGTGCGCCCTCTCGGGCGGGGACTTCGACTACGCGAGCTGCCTGACGCTGCAGGGCCGGCGCCGCTTCGCGCTGCGCGAGCTCGTCGAGCACCACGCCCCGCCCGAGGGCACCGCGGCCTGGAGGTCGGCCCTGCGGCGCGGGTACCTGTTCGGGATGCGCGCGGCCGTGGACCTGCGCTCCCTGCGCCGGCCCTCCCGCCGCCGGGTGCTGCTGGGCGCCGCACCGGCGCTGGCGACGCACATGGAGCTCGGGTGGATCGCGCCCGGGCCGTGGGAGGAGATCGCCACGGCCGCCGGCTGAGCGGCACCGCGGCACGACGCGCAGAGGGCCCGGTCCCACCTCCGCGAGGTGGGGCCGGGCCCTCGGCGCGCGCGGGGCGTCAGCCGCGGTGGCCGGAGACCTCGGGGGTCTGGGCGGGCGGCTGGGCGACGGGGCGCTGGCGCAGCGGCTCGCCGCGCTCCCCGGAGGCGGGGGTGCCGTTGCTGGTGTCGCCCACGACGACCTGCGCGACGACGGAGGGGGCCGCGATCGAGAGCTGGGCCAGGGTCCGGCTGACGACCTCCGCGCGCGGCTCGGCCTCGATCTGGACGAGCACCGCGTCGACCTCACCGGCGACGGCGAACGCCACCGGGGAGTTCACGACGGACCCGCCGACGAAGATCACCAGGTAGCCGGCCTCGACGAGGTGGCGGACGCCGGCGCCCACGACGTGCGGCTGCAGCGAGCGCGCCTCCAGCGGCAGGACGCCGACGACGGCCCCGCCCCCGATGACCCAGGGGTGGATCTCCTCGCTCCAGCGGCGCTCGGGCAGGATGCGCTGCTCCGCGCCGGCCACGGGCGCCCCGAAGGCGGCGAGGCGGCTGCCGTCCTCGTCGGCGTCGACCAGGACGACCCGGCGGCCGGAGCGGGCCGCGGCGGCGGCCAGGCCCGTCGCGAGCGCCCCCGCGTTCCCGGTGGCGGCGGTCACCAGCACGCTGGAGACCTCCAGCCGCGGGGTGCGCAGGTGGCCCAGGTGCTGGAGGCCGACGAGGACGATGCCGGCGTTGCGCGACTCCACGGAGTTCTGGTCCCCGATGCCGCGCCCGCGCGGGGCGGAGGTCCACCGGCCGAGCTCGGCGACGTCCTCCAGGGGCGGGGAGTCCACCCGCTGGTTCAGGTGGGCCCGCCAGGCCACGGCCCCGGAGGCGGCGAGCAGGCCGACCAGGCCGGCGAGCACGGCGATCTGCCACGCGTAGGGCGGGGACGCGACGGTGGGCACCGGGGCGGCGTCGAGCACCGAGATGCCGTTGCCGTAGGCGCTGGCGTTGAGGTTGACGGTCTGCTGCTGGTCGGTGTCGGACCCCACGGCGGCCAGCGCCGCGGTGGTGGCCTGCTGCACCTTCTGCGTGTTCACCGTCTGGTAGGCGGTGGCGACGGCGTCGGCGATGGTGGCCGCGTCCTGCGGGTCCTCGGCGGCGGCGGTGACGGTGATCTGGTTCGACTCGTCGACGGCCACGATCTCGAGGCCGTCGCGGAACGTGGGACGCAGGTCCACCGGCAGGGTGGACTCCGCGACGGCCAGGACGGTCTCCGAACCGGCGACCGCGGCCTGCAGGGTCGCCCACTTCGTGGGGTCACCCAGCGAGGAGGCGTTCGACGTCGTCGGGTCGTAGGGGCGGTCCTTGGACAGCGTGATGGTCGACGTCGTCGCGTAGGACGGGGTCAGCAGCTGCGAGGGCAGGACGTAGCCCAGGACCGCCATGAGGACGGCGACCGCCAGGATCTTCCACCGCTGACGGCTGATGGCGCCCCACGCACCAGAACCGTTCCGGACGTGCGAGCTCGTTGTCACCGACTACCAGTCCCTTCCCTGACGTGGCGCAAGGACTGCGCCCCCCCTCTTCGCAGCGGGCCGGTTCCCCCGGCCCCCCCACCGTCCGTGACGCGTTGCTCTGCGCCACTCACGTCGTGTGATCGAACGCACGACCACTGCTGCGGCGCCACTATCGCACCTCGAACGGGTGCCCGTGGGGCCTCGTCACGCAGGCGGCCGAACGGGGGTGAGGGCGCTGCTGCGAACGTGTGAAGTTGTCACGGAGAGCCCGCCCACCGGAGCGGGAACCGACCCGGGCGGCCTCCTCGCGACCCTCCCGGCACCTAGCATGAGGCACCGCGGGGGGACCGCGACGGCCTGCGTCGGGGGGCGCGCCGGACGAACGGAAGGAACGACGCGTGAGCGAGGCGCTGCAGCGCAGGACGGGTCTGCGGCCGGCGGCACCCACGGTGCGACCGGCCGGGCCGGGGGTTCCGCGACCGGCGGCCACGGGCGCACCGCGCGGCGCGGCTCCCGCCGGGGGACCCGGGACGCCGGACCACCACGAGGACCGGGCGCACCGGCGCACCACGAGCACCGCCGACGCCCGCGTCATGGTCGCGATGACCGTCGTGATCGTCTCCCTCACCGTCGTGCAGCGCCTGGCGCTGCCGCTGGGCTCCCCGGTGCCGGTGACGATCCCGATCGTCGCGGCTGCGCTGGGTTACCTGGCCTACCACGGCCTGCTGCGCGAGGACGGGGCCTCGGTCCGCACCTACCTGCTGGCGATGGGGACGCTGTCGGTGTTCGCGCTCGTCGACATCGCCTGGCGCGGAACGGGTTCGCTGACCTCGCTGCTGCTGCTGGTCGTCACCTGGGCCGCGTTGTGCTTCCGGGTGGATGAACGCCGGCGGCACCTGTTCCCCCGGGTCCAGCAGCGGTTCGAGACCTTCATGCTCGTCTTCGCCGTCCTCGGCATCGTGCAGATGCTCGCGCAGTTCAGCGGTGCCTGGTCCTACACGGACTACGTCCGCGAGATCGTGCCCCCCGACCTCGTCTTCCAGGGCTACAACACCTCCTACCCGATCGAGTACGGCTCGCCGGTCATCAAGGCGAACGCGTTCGTCTTCGTGGAACCGTCGGTGTTCTCGCAGTTCCTGGCCCTGGCCCTGCTCTCGACCCTCAGCCGGGGCCGGCAGCTGTGGCGGGTCGCGGTGTTCGGCGTCGCCCTGGTGTGCACGGTGACGGGCACCGGTTTCATGGTCCTGGGTTTCGGCCTGCTCGTCCTGGCCGTCCGCCGCGGCGGGCTGTGGGCGGCGCGGGCCGCGGTCGTCCTCGCGGTGGGCGTGGTCGCGGCGCTGCTGAGCCCCATCGGGCCGATCCTCCTCAGCCGCACCGGTGAGGCCGGGCAGTCCAACTCCAGCGGCAGCCTGCGCTTCGTGCAGCCCTACGAGTACTTGCTCCAGCGCTGGTCCGACGACCCGTGGTCGCTGCTGACCGGGCTCGGGCCGGGCATGGCCGACCGGATCTCCGACGCGATCTTCGCGCGGTCGGGGTTGCCGATCAGCTTCGCCGGCGGGGCGAAGATGGTCCTGGAGTACGGCCTGCCCGCCTCCGTCCTCGTGGGGGCGCTGCTGTACGTGGCCGTCGTCCGCCGTTCCCCGGCGCCCGCCGTGGCGCTGGCGGCCGTGTTCCTCAACGCGGTGACCTCCTCCAGCTTCCTGGCCGCCAACATCTTCTACGTGGTGCTGCCGATGGCGGTGCTCTTCGCCGGGCGCACCGCGGCGGTCCCCGCCCCCTCCCCCGCGGACCGGCCGGGGTTCGGCACCGCGCCGTCGATCCCCTGGACGGTCGTCCCCACCTCCCCGACTGGAGCCACCCGATGAGCAGACCCCGCCCCGCCGGCCCGCTGTCCGCGCTGCGCCGCGACCTGGAGCACATGGTCGGCCCCGAGGGCCGCTCGACCGCGCAGTGGCTGCCCGAGGTCGCCGCCCGCGTCGCGCTGGTGCCGCGGGTGCGCGCCGTGGTGCTGCTGCGGCTGGCCCAGCAGGTCGCGCCGCGGGCGGTCCCGCTGGCCCACGCGCTGCAGGCCCGGGCCCTGCGCGGGTCGGGGGCGGAGATCAGCCCCTTCGCCACGATCGGCGAGGGGCTGTGCGTCATGCACTCCGCCGGGATCGTCGTGGGACCCGACGTCGTCGTCGGCCGCGGCCTGCGCATCTACCAGAACGTCACCCTCGGCGACGGGTCCCGGCCGGGTCAGCCCCGCATCGGCGACGACGTCACCATCGGCGCCGGCGCGTGCGTGCTGGGCGGGGTGACCGTCGGGGACCGCGCCGTCATCGGCGCCAACGCGGTGGTCACCCGCGACGTCCCGGCGGACTCGGTGGCCACCGGGGCGCCGGCGACGTCGCGACCGCGCCGGCCCGGGTCGGACCCGCGCCTGGACGAGCTGGCGGCGCGGGCCGCCGCCGGGACCGCGACCGCCCCCGCGGTCTGAGACCGCCCCGCACGCGACGGAGCCCGCCCCCCTCGTCGGGGGGCGGGCTCCGGTGCGTGCGGGGCGCGTGCGGGTGTCCGCGGGGGCGGGCTCAGGCGCTGGCGCGCACGACCGGTCGCCGGACCCCGGTCGCGCCGAGGACGCGGCTGAGGCCGTAGCGGGCCCGCACCAGACCCCGGGGGCGGGGGCGGACCCGGTGCAGCGCCTCGGCCCGCTCGGCCAGGTCCAGGCCGCGCGTGGCCTCCAGCGTCCGGAGCAGGTCCTCGCGCGCGGGGTGGCGGACCTCGGTCCGCCAGTAGTGGTAGACGACGTCGATGGCCTCCCGGACCTCCAGGGAACGCTCCAGGACGGCCCCGAGGGTGAACTGCTCCAGGGTGTGCACGCGCAGGCCGGCGGGCTGGAGCTGGTCCAGCAGGTGCAGCGCCTCGTGGACGAGCTCGACGTGCTCGCCGGTCAGGCCGATGACGCCGGAGTTCCAGGAGCGCGGGTCGGCGGAGAAGTCGTAGGGCCGGCCGGCGCGGTCGGTGAACCGGCCCGCGCGCAGGTGCTCGGCGAGTTCGCGGTTGTAGTCCAGGCCCGAGGTCAGGAGGTGGTTCTCCGCGACGTGCATCAGGCCGTGGCGGGCGTCGACGCGCTCGAACAGCTCCCCCGCCGGGCGGTGGAACCAGGTGTCGCCGTCGACGAAGACGACCCGCCCGGTGGTGGACCGCAGCGCCGCGGCGACCGCCTCCAGCTTGCGCCGGTGGGTGTAGCCGTCCGGTCCGCTCCAGCGCGCCAGCAGTTCCTCGTCGAGGACGACGGTGCGCACCGGCAGGTGGGCGAACCGCTGGGGCGCGTCGGTGTAGACCACCACCTCGTGCCGGGGCTGCGGTTCGAGGCGGAACGCGGAGACGATGGAGAACTCCGTCTCCGCGACGATCGGGCCGCTGCCGTAGCAGAGGTAGACGAGCTGGTCCTTCACGGTTCCCCCAGGGTGTCGAACGGCGGCGTGCGGTCAGGCGACCGGCACGGCCACGTCGCCGTCGGGGTCGCGTTCGGCGACCTGGGCGGCGATGGCCTTGCGCAGCGAGATCCACCAGAACGGGACGACGGCCCAGAACGCGACGGCGATGGCCCACGCGGCACCCTGCAGGCCCCACAGGTGGGCGAAGGTGACGGGGAGGACGACGACGAGGGCGGCGAGCACGACGTGCACCCGCAGGGTGTCCTTGGCCCGGCCCATGGCGTACAGCATCGTCGTGGGACCGCCGGCCATCGAGGTCCCGGCCTGGCCCACGATGAGGGCCAGGAGGACCACCTGCGTACCCGCCCAGCTGTCGCGCAGGATGGTCTCGCCGAAGGCGTCGGGCAGCAGCAGGAACATCGAGCCCCACACGACGCCCGCCACCAGGACGATGCCGCCGAGGCCCGCGGCCCCGAGGTACCACTGGCGGGAGGTGAGCTGGTGCTTGCGCCGGGCGAACTCCGGCACGGCGAACGAGCTGATGCCCGCGCCGAGGATCGCCACGGGCGCGGTCAGGAGGTTCCCCCCGCGCATGGAACCGGCCGCGGCCTCGCCGAGGACGAGCGCGACGAGGATCGTGGCGAACTGGTTCCCGCCCTGCAGCACCACGAACTCGGGGACGAGGTACCGGGTCAGCGACCACTGCTCGCGCAGCCACTTCCAGGCCAGACGCGGTGCGGGCCAGTGCTTCGAGAGCGCCACCCCGACGAAGGAGGCCGCGAACGCCGCCCCGCCCCAGCCGAGGATGTAGGCGACCGGGGAGTGCTGGTCGGCCAGCAGCAGCGCGACGACGGCCGCGACCTGCAGGAGCCCCCACACCGCGTCGAGCAGCGTCGCCGCCGCCGGGCGCAACCGGGCGAACAGCACCTGGCGCCACGCGTCCTGGACGAGGAGCCCGGGCAGGACGACGGCGAGGGCGAGGAGGCTGTGCTCGATGGTGCGGCTCAGCGGCAGGACCAGCGCGCCGGCCACGATGACCAGCGAGGCGAGGACGCCGGCGATCACCGTGGTGCCCACGGCCGCGGACGCGCCGCGCCGGAACTCGGCGTCGCCGGCGGAGGCGAGGCGGATCGCGACCGGGCTGGTGGCGCCGGCGCGGAACAGGCCGATCGCCACGGAGAAGACGGCGAAGGAGATCGCGAACGCGCCGAACTCGCCGCTGCTGGCGAACTGCGCGATGACGAGCTGGACGAGGAAGTTGTTCCCGCTGGAGACGACCTGGTCGGCGATGTTCCACAGGCCGCGCGTCATCCCCGAGGACTTCGCGCTCCGCAAGCGTCCCCTCACACCACCCGGCACGTCCGCCAGCTTACCGGCCGTCACCCCGCCACCGGCCCGGCGTCACCCGATGCGCCGAAGCGCGAGAGGAACGCGGCCCGCCCGCGGGGGGCGTCGGCCAGCGTCATGCCGACCCCGCCCTCGGGGACGTTGAAGTACGCCTGGTACCGCACCTCGGCCCCGACCACCGCGTCGGCGATCTGGTTCACGAACTCCGGGCTGTCCCCACCGCCCTGGGTGTCGCCCGCGGCGACCATCGCCCACTCCGGGATGCTGATCGGCTTGTCGCGCTCGGCGGCGAAGGCGATGACGGCGGAGAGGCTGTTGACCTTGGCGTCCTTCTCCTCCCAGCGCGCGGTGGGGTCGATCGGGGAGATGTAGGAGTCGTAGACGTCGACGCCGATGATGTCGACCCAGTCGTCGCCGGGGTACATCTCGTCGATGGTGACGGAGTCCTGCTGGCCCTCGGCGATGTTGAAGTCGATCTCGAAGTCCGCGCCCTCGACGGCGGTGATGATCTGGACGATGCGGCGGAAGTACGCCTTCCACGCCTCGCGCTGCGCCTCGGTGCTGCCGATGTAGTGGGTCTCGTACCAGTCGCCGTTGAGCTCCCAGCCCAGCCGGACGATGGAGGAACCCAGGCCCTTGCTCACGAGGTTCTCGGCGAACGTCGTCCAGTGCGCGTCGTACTCCCCCGCCGCGCCGCGCGCGCGCCAGTCCTCGGGGGGACCGGCGGGGACGAGCCCGGTGGAGACGACCAGCGTCCGGGTGTCGGGGTCGTCGCGGACCCACTGCCCCCAGTCCTGGCCCGCGGGCGGGGCCATGGCGAACCAGGGTCCGGACAGCGCGGCCCAGTTCGCGTCGGAGTTGAAGACGACGACGACGTCGAGGGGGCGTCCCAGCCAGGCGCCGAACGACTCGGCGACGGCCACGTCGTGGGTCTGGACCCCGACCCACTTGGTGTCCAGCTCCGAGGCCGGGACGTGGGCCGGCGGCGTCCACGGCGGGGCGGGCGTGCTCGGGCCCGGCGCGTCGCCCCCCCGGGTGGCCCAGTACACCCCGCCCCCGGCGGCGGCGGCCGCCAGGACCCCGAGGCCGGCTCCGATGACCTTGCGGCGCCCGTGCTCGCGCGGCGCCGGAGAACCCCCGGTCGCGGGGCTCTCCCGGTGCGTCGTGTCCACCACTGCGCAGCTCCGCCTTCCCCCTCGGGCGGGTGCCCGCCACGTCGCCGGCGGCTCGTGCCGCTCGGCGCCGCCAGGACCCCCGCCATCGTCGACCGCACCGCCCCCCGGCCGTGCGCGCACCCGTGGTGCTGCCCCGACTGTAGGTGAGCCCGCAAGACTTTGACGTTGCGTGAGAGTGCTCCTGCACCGAATCTCGACCACCTGGATCAGCGGGGTGACGCAGAGCGGAAACCCCTTCACCAGCGGTGACGAATCGGGGGGCCACCGCGCCCCGGGCGGCGGATCGTAGGCTCTGCGGCGTGTCTCGCTTCGAGAACGTCACGACGCTGGCCGGAGCCGTCGAGGGGGCCGTGGTGCTCGACCTCGCCTGCGGCAGCGGCCGCACGACCCGCGCCCTGCTGGAGCGCGGGCCCCGCCTGGTGCACGCCGTCGACGTCGGCTCCACCCTCGACGACGACCTGCTGCTCGACCCCCGGGTCCGCGCCCACATCACCGGCCTGGAGGACCTCCCCCTGGCCACGGGCAGCGTCGACGCGGCCGTCTCCCTCAACGCCGTCGAGCACCTGGCCGACGTGGGCGCGCACCTGGCCGAGGTCCACCGCGTGCTGCGCCCGGGCGGGACCGCCGTCCTGGCCCACTCCGACTGGGACACCGCCCTGTTCACCAGCGACGACGACGCCCTCACCCGCGAGCTGCTCGACCGCTTCGTGGCCCACGTCCCCGGCGGCGGGACCCGCGGCGACGGGTTCGCCGGCCGCAAGCTGCTGCGCCACGCCGCGCGCAGCCCCTTCGCGGTGGAGTCGGTGCACTCCTGGGCCGACCCGCACCGCCGCTTCGACGAGGACTCCGTCGCCTGGAAGGTCGCGACCGGGATCCTCGCCGCGACCGGGGACGACCCCGCCCTGACCGCGCGGGCCGCGGGCTGGGTCGAGGGCCTGCGCGCGGCCGCGCGGGCCGGGCACTTCCTCTTCACCGTCACCGACGTGGCCGTCGTCCTGCGCAAGCACGAGTAGCGGAACGCCCCCGCAGGCCCCACCGTTGGGCGAGCAGGGCAGGACGAGCGCACGAGAGCGGGGAGACGACAGTGGCCGGGCTGATCAGCAAGGTGGGGGCTTTCCTGAAGTCCCCCGAGGGCAAGCGCGTGACCCAGCAGGTGCAGCGGGCCGCCAAGGACCCCGCCACCCGGCGCAAGCTGACCGAGGCCGTGTCGCAGTTCCGCGGCAAGGGCGGGCGGGGCGGCGCGCCGCGCTGACCGGGTGGTCCGCACCCCCCGGTGACGGACGGGGCGCCGGGAGACCCTGACGCGAGGTTAGAGTTCCCGGGTGCCCCGAACCGTCCCGTCGCCCCGTGCTGCCCTGAGCCGCCCGCCGTGGCTGACCTCGGCGCGCGTGCTGCGCACCGAGGTCCTCGCCGGTCTCGTCGTCGCGCTGGCCCTGGTCCCCGAGGCCATCTCGTTCTCCATCGTGGCCGGGGTCGACCCCCGCGTCGGGCTGATCTCGTCGTTCGTCATGGGTGTGACCAGCTCGTTCGTGGGCGGGCGGCCGGCGATGATCTCCGCCGCCACCGGCGCCGTCGCCCTCGTGGTGGCCCCGCTCTCGCACAGCCACGGCGTCGGTCACCTCGTCGCGGCGATCCTGCTGGCCGGGGTCCTGCAGATCGTCCTCGGCCTGCTCGGGGTCGCGCGGTTGATGCGGTTCGTCCCGCGCAGCGTCACCACCGGTTTCGTCAACGCGCTGGCCATCTCCATCTTCATCGCCCAGCTGCCCAGCCTGCGCGACGCCGGGGTCGCCGGCTACGGGGTCCTCGCCGCGGGCCTGGTCCTGCTCGTCCTGGTGCCCCGGTTCGTGCGCTCGGTGCCCGCGCCGCTGATCACCGTGGTCGTCCTCACCGTCGCGACGGTCCTGCTGCACGTGGACGTGCGCACCGTCGGCGACGACGGCGCCCTGCCGCGCACGCTGCCCACGCTCGGCCTGCCCGACGTCCCGCTGTCGCTGGACACCCTGCGCACCATCGCCCCCTTCGCCGTCGGCGTCGCGCTCGTGGGGCTGATGGAGTCGCTGATGACCGCCCAGCTCGTCGACGAGCTCACCGACACCCGTTCCTCCAAGACCCGCGAGTGCATCGGCCAGGGCACCTCGCAGATCGTCACGGGACTGTTCGGCGGGATGGGCGGCTGCGCCGTCATCGGGCAGACCATGATCAACGTCAAGGTCTCCGGAGCGCGGACCCGGCTGTCCACGTTCCTCGCCGGCGCGTTCCTGCTCGTCCTCGTCGTGGGGTTCGGCGACGTCGTGGCGCGCATCCCGATGGCCGCGCTCGTGGCCGTGATGTTCCTCGTCTGCTACGGCGCCTTCGACTGGCACAGCGTCAAGCCGTCGACGCTGCGGGCCATGCCGCGCAGCGAGACCTCGGTGATGACCCTCACCGTCGTCATCGTGCTGCTGACCCACAACCTCGCCTACGGCGTGCTCGGGGGGACGCTGCTGGCCTGCGTGCTCTTCGCCCGCCGCGTCGCGCACCTCGTCGAGGTGCGCGCGGGCACCGACGCCGACGGCCGGCGCCGCTACACCGTGCACGGCCAGGTGTTCTTCGCCTCCTCCGGGGACCTGGTGACGCAGTTCGACTACGCCGGGGACCCCGCCGACGTGACGATCGACTTCAGCGACGCGCACGTGTGGGACGCCAGCTCCATCGCCGCCCTCGACGCCGTGGGCCGCAAGTACGCCGACCACGGCAAGCACGTCGAGGTCGTCGGGATGAACCCCGCGACGGCCGCGCTGCACGACCGGCTGGCCGGGCGGGTCAGCGCCGAGTAGGCCCCGTCCCCGCGGCGGGCCTCCCCGCGGTGGTCGTCCCCGCGGGGCTCAGTGCTCGCCGGGCAGCGACAGCAGCCCCGAGCGCCCGACCCAGCCGCGCACGGCGGGGGTCAGCAGCAGGGCCAGCACCGCGGCCTCCAGCGCGAGGGTCGCCGCCGCCGCGACCCCCGGGCCCACCACCACGAGGGTGAGCACCGCGAGGCCGGCGGTCAGGACCGACAGCCCCAGCAGGACCGCCCAGGCCAGGCGGCTGCTGCGCCGGACGAGGTGGACGAGCCAGACGTCCAGGGCCAGCCCCAGCAGCGACCCGAGCCCGGGCCCCGCGACGAGCACCAGCAGGAGCTCGCAGACCAGCAGGGCCAGGAGCCGGCGGCCCACCGGGTGGGTGCGCCACCACGTCGTGTTCACGCACCCACCCTAGGGCGCCTCAGGAGCGGCCGGCCGCCTCCGCCGGTTCCGCCGCTCCCGCCGCCGGCAGGCTCGGGGCCCCGCGGCCCGAGCGCAGGTTGACCGCGAGCACCACGGCCCCGACGAGGAGCCAGGCGGTCCCGCCGATCTGCGCGGGCGCCCCGGCGTTGAGCAGCACGTAGCCGATGATCAGGAACCCCAGCACGGGGCAGACCAGGTGCAGGAGGAGGTTCCGCGAGCGCCCCCGCACGAGGTGGTGGACGACCACCGAGACGTGCAGGAGGCAGAACCCGAACAGCGCGCCGAAGTTCACCAGCGAGGAGATCAGCGCGATCTGCCCGACGAAGAACAGCACCAGGACCAGCGTCAGGGCGGTGACGACGAGGATCGCGGCCACCGGGACCTGCCGCCCGCTGATGCGGGACAGGAACGCGGGCAGCTGGCGGTCGCGGCTCATCGAGAACAGCAGGCGCGAGGTGGCGGCCTGCGCGGCCATGGCGTTGGCGATGCCGACGGCCACGACGTTGACGACGAGGAACGCGGTCTTCCAGCCCGGGCTGGAGGCGGCCTCGACGAGGTCGAAGAACGCGTTGCCGGCCGCGGCCTCGCCGAAGGAGTCCCGCCCGGCCGCGAGCAGGCTGGCCAGCCAGGTCTGGACGACGAAGAGGGACGCGACGACGAACAGCGCGATGAGCATCGCCCGCCCGGCCGGGTTCCGGCGGCCGGTGGTCTCCTCGGCCAGGGTGGAGATCCCGTCGAAGCCGAGGAAGCTGAGCACGGCGATGGACAGCGCCGCGGCGATGAGCGGGCCGCTGACCTGCGAGGAGTCCCAGAACGGCGTCGCCCCCCACTCCGCGCCGGGGATCGTCCCGCCGTTGAGGGCGGTCGCGGCGATGACCACGAAGGCGGCGACGAAGACGATCTCGACCGCGAGGAACACCCGGTTGGCCAGCTTCAGCGAGCTGATGCCCAGCAGGTTCACCACGGTGTTGACGGCCACGAACACCAGCGCCCACACCCACCGCGGGCTGCCGGGGAAGATGCCGACCATCGACTCGGCCGCGAACACGTAGAGCAGCGTCGGGATGAGCAGGTAGTCCAGCAGCATCACCCAGCCGGCGAGGAACCCCAGCGCGGGGTGGACCCCGCGCCCGACGTAGGAGAACACCGACCCCGCCAGCGGGAACGCCTTCGCCATCTGCCCGTAGGCGAGCGCGGTGAAGAGCATGGCGACGAGGCCGATGAGGTAGACGAGGGGGACCATGCCCCCTGCGCTGTCGTAGACGGTCCCGAAGATCGCCCAGGGCGCGATCGGGACCATGAACACCAGGCCGTAGACCAGCAGGTCGAAGGTGGAGACGGACCGCTTGAGCTGCTGCCGGTAGCCGAAGGACTCCAGGGTGCGCTGCTGCTCGCTCACCGCGACTCCCCCGCGGTGTCGTCGTGGCGGGCGAGGAAGGCGGCGACGACCGCGCGGAACTCCTCGGGCTGCTCGAGGTGGCTGCAGTGGCTGGCGCCGGGGAACACGTGGCTGGTGACGTCGGGGATCCGCTCGACGAACGGGGCCCAGGTCGCGGGGGTGGCCTCGTCGAACTCGCCGGCGACGACGAGGGTGGGGACGGCGATCGCGGGCAGGCGGTCGACGATGCTCCAGTCGCGCAGGGTGCCGACGACGTGGAACTCGTTGGGCCCGTTCATGGTGTGGTAGACGGTCGGGTCCGCCTCCAGCTGGGCCTCGGTCGCCGCGAAGTCGGGGTGGACCGGGGTGGTCCGGCAGACGTGGCGGGCGTAGAAGACCTGCGTGGCGGCCAGGTACTCGGGGTCGGTCGTCGTGCCGGCGGCCTCGTGGCGGTCCAGCGCGTCGCGGACGTCGGCGGGCAGTTCGGCCCGCAGCTGCGCGGCGCCCTCCACCCACAGCGACATCGAGGCCGGGGAGTTGCAGATGGCCAGCGAGACGAGGGAGGCGGGACCGCGCACGGCGATCTCGGCGCCGAGCATCCCGCCCCAGGACTGGCCCAGCACGTGGCAGCGCTCGATCCCCAGGCCGGCGAGGACGGCGTGGAACTCGTCGACGAACAGCTGCGGGGTCCAGTACCCGGGGGGAGCGTCGGGCAGGTGGGTGCTGCGCCCGCACCCGAGCTGGTCGTAGTGGACGACGGTGCGGCCGGTCTCGGCGGCGAGGGCGGCGAGGTTGGCGACGTAGTCGTGGGCCATGCCGGGGCCGCCGTGCAGGACGACGAGCGGCAGCGCCCCGGGGCGGGGGTCGGTGGGGGTGGTGACCTGCACCCAGGTCTCGTGGCCCAGGACGGGCAGGGTGCGGGACTCGACGGTCGTGGCGGGCATGGCGAGAGCATGCTCAGCCGAAAGGTCTCGCACAAGACCATTGCCCGGGATTTAATCTGGTCGAAACGCCAGGCGAGGACGGTGGGATGACGCAGACGGACGCGGCGCGGTCGCGGGCGGGCGCGACGCCCGGGACGGCCGGGACGGGCGGCCCCCGCGTGGCCGCGGTGACCGAGCGGCTGGTCACGGCCATCGCCACCGGGCAGTACCTGCCCGGGTCCCGCCTGCCCCCCGAGCGCGACCTCGCCGCGGCGCTGGGCGCGGGGCGGATGACGGTGCGCGCCGCGCTCGCCCACCTGGCCCGGCGGGGGCTCATCGAGACCCACCGCGGCCGCCACGGCGGTTCCTTCGTGCTCCAGCAGTGGCCGGACTCCTCCACCGAGATCGTCGGGCGCACCCTGTCCGCGACCTACGCGCAGCTGCGCGACCTGTGCGAGGCCATCGCCCGCCTGCACGGGGCGGTCTGCCGGGCCGCGGCCGAGCACCGCTCCCCGGCCGACCTGGAGCGGATCGGGGCGGCGCTGGAGGCCTACGCCGCGGCGGGCTCGGGCCTGGCCTCCCAGCAGGCCGACAGCGCCCTGCACCTGGCGCTCATCGACGCCGCCCACAACGACACCCTGCGCCGGGTGCTGGCCGACCTCGAGGGTCAGCTGAGCATCGGGGCCCCCGCGCACCTGTGGGGCGCGCCGGAGGGCATGCACGCCATGGAGGCGCGGGCGCTGCGCGAGCACCGCGACCTCGTGGCCGCCGTGGCCGGGCGCCGCGCGGACGACGCCGAGCGCATCGCCCGGGCCCACGTCGCCATCGACCTGGAGCTGCTGAGCGCGGCCCTGGCCCGCACCGGTGCCCTCCCCGCGGGGACCCCCACCGCGCCGTGACGCGCGGGGGGTACCGCAGGGTCACGGGTCTTGACCGCGCGCGCACAGCCTCCCTACAGTCCCCCCACGGGTTCCGGAAGTCTTCCGGAACACCGCTGCCCTGGCGATGAAGCCGACGGAAGGCGAACCATGCGTCTGCACCGAACTCCCCCCACCACCACCGCCCGGCGCCTCGTCGGGCTGGCCCTCGCCCCGACGATGCTGGCCCTCGCGGCGGCCGCGCCGTCCGCGGCCGCCCCCCGCGCCGACGCCCAGCAGGCCCAGGCGCAGGCCGCGCAGCGCCACGGCGGCCAGGACACCCTGCGCCGCGCCGCCCCGCGCGACCTCGCCGTCGGCACCGCCGTCGCCGGCGGCGGCCACCACGCCGAGCAGGACTACGCCGACCCCTTCGCCTACGACGTCGAGTACCGCGAGCGGATGGCCGCGGAGTTCAGCTCCCTGTCCCCGGAGAACCAGGCGAAGTGGGAGTACATCCACCCCCGCCGCGACTTCTACAACTTCTACCCGATGGACGCGATCGTCCGGTTCGCCGAGGAGAACCGCCAGGTCGTGCGCGGGCACACCCTGTTCTGGCACAGCCAGAACCCGGAGTGGCTGGAGCAGGGCGACTTCACCGACGAGGAGCTGCGCGCCATCCTCAAGGAGCACATCCAGACCGTCGTCGGCCGCTACGCCGGGCGCGTGCAGCAGTGGGACGTCGCCAACGAGATCGTCCGCGACGACGGCAGCGGTCTGCGCGTCGGCCCGACCAGCGAGGGCGGCAACATCTGGATCACCCGGCTGGGCGAGGGGATCATCGCCGACGCGTTCCGCTGGGCCCACGAGGCCGACCCGCGGGCGAAGCTGTTCTTCAACGACTACGGCGTCGAGGGGATCAACGCCAAGAGCACCTACTACTACGAGCTCGTCCAGGACCTCAAGGCCCAGGGCGTGCCCGTCGACGGGTTCGCCATCCAGGGCCACCTCAGCACCCAGTACGGGTTCCCCGGCGACCTGCAGGCGAACCTGCAGCGCTTCGACGCCCTGGGCCTGGAGACCGCCGTCACCGAGCTCGACGTGCGGATGGTGCTGCCGGAGAACGGGATCCCGACCAGCGCCCAGCAGGCCCAGCAGGCGGACTACTACCGCCGGACCCTGCAGGCCTGCCTCGCGGTGGAGGAGTGCAACTCCTTCACCATCTGGGGGTTCACGGACAAGTACTCCTGGGTCCCGGTCTTCTTCGCCGCCGAGGGCTCCGCGACGGTCATGACCGACGACTACGAGCGCAAGCCCGCGTACTACGCGCTGCAGTCCACCCTGCGCGACGCGCGCCGCGGCGGGCGCTGACCCCACCGCGCCACGAACGGCGGGACCGGCCGGCGCGTCCCGGTCGGTCCCGCCGCCCCGTAGGGTGATCACCCGGAGCAGGGGGGTGCCGTGGGCGACGACGAGAACCGCAACGTGACGATCACCGAGATCGCCCGCGAGGCGGGGGTGTCCGTGCCGACGGTCTCGCGCGTCGTCAACGGCCGCGGCGACGTGGCCGCGGCGACCCGCGAGCGCGTCGAGGAGCTGCTGCGCCGGCACGGCTACCGGCGCCCGCTGCGCGCCCGCCCGGTGCTGCGGGCCGGGCTGCTCGACCTCGTCTTCGACGACCTCGACTCCCCCTGGGCGGTGGAGATCATCCGCGGGGTGGAGGACGTCGCCCACGCGGCGGGGGTCGGCACCGTCGTCTCGGCGGTGCACCGGCGCACCACCTCCGCGCGGCAGTGGCTGGGGAACCTGCGCGCCCGCACCAGCGACGGGGTCGTCCTCGTCACCTCCTCCCTCGCCCCGACCCTCGCGCGGGAACTGCTGGAGTCCGCCGTCCCGACCGTGGTCGTCGACCCCGCCGGGGTGCCCGTGGAGGGCGCGCCCTCCATCGGGGCGACGAACTGGGCCGGGGGGCTGAGCGCCACGCAGCACCTCGTGGGGCTGGGCCACCGGCGGGTGGCGCACGTCAGCGGCCCCGCCGGGCTGCTGTGCAGCCGCGCGCGCCTGGACGGCCACCGCGCCGGCCTGGAGTCCGCCGGTCTCGTCCTCGACCCCGCCCTCGTGCGCGAGGGCGACTTCTACCAGGAGTCCGGGCTGCGCGAGGGCACCGCCCTGCTCGCGCTGGCGGACCCGCCCACCGCGGTGTTCGCCGCCAGCGACCAGATCGCCCTCGGGGTCTACGAGGCGGTGCGGCGCGCCGGGCTGCGGGTGCCCGACGACATCAGCGTCGTCGGGTTCGACGACCTCAGCCTCGCGGCCTGGGCCTCCCCGCCGCTGACCACCGTGCGCCAGCCGCTGGAGGAGATGGGGGCGCTGGCCGCGCGGACGGTGCTCGCGGCGGCCGCCGGCGAGGAGGTGCGCAACCCCCGCGTCGAGCTCGCCACCACCCTCGTCGTGCGCGACAGCACCGCCCCGCCGCGCTCCTGAGGGACGCCGGCCGGGCCGGCGCCCTCAGCGCGACATCCAGCGCTCCGGCCCCGACCCGGCGCGGGCGGCGCGGGAGCGGGCGGTCTGCTCGGCCAGCAGGCGCGCGGCCGTCGCCGGGTCCAGGTGGTCCACGCGGGGCTTCACCTTCCCCGGGGTGGAGTGCAGCACCACGCTGGCCAGGCCCAGGCGCCGCTGCACCGGGCCCTGCGAGACGCCCAGGCTCTGGGTGCGGGCGTGCGGGACGACGTCGAGGCCGCGGACGAAGCGCCCGTTGCGGGACAGGAACGCGTGCTCGGTGACGCGGTAGCCGCGCCGGCGCCAGCTCAGCGGGTCCAGCCAGCGGGCCGACCGCGGCGCGGGGGTGAAACCGCCCTCGGTGCTGCTGCCGGTGAGCCCCGCGCGGACCACGTCCAGCGGCGACTCCGTCCCCGTGCCCAGGTCCGGCAGCACGATCGCCAGGACGAGGCCGAGCTCGTCGAGGGTGCCGACCGGCAGCAGCGTCGTGCTCTGCTCGGAGGCCTTGCCGCTCTCCCCGGAGTAGCCCGCGACGTTGACGTCCACCCGCCACCAGCCCGCGCTGCGCCACAGCAGCGGCTGGGTGATCCGCAGCGCCTGCACCCGCCCCGGCGGCACCGTCTGCGAGCGCTGCTCCAGCAGGCCGTGCGACATCCGCAACCCGTCCGGGGCGTCGGCGACGGTGAAGTTGAAACCCGTCGAGAACCGCTGCCACACGGCCGAGACGAGCCCCAGGACCCCGGCGAGGGAACCGAACAGCGGGGTGAGGCTCTTCGCGAACCAGCAGCCGATCCCGATCCCGATCAGCCCCAGGACCATCCAGATCGTGAGCCCGGAGCGCAGGGTGGAGACGATCAGCCGCGTCGGGGGGACCTCGACGACCTCGCGCTGCGGGGCCTCGGGGGCGTCCTCGCCCTCGGCGACGACGACCCCGGCGGAGGCGGCGAGCAGCGCGTTGCGCACCCGCTGGGCCTCCTCCTCCTGCAGGTAGGCCAGCGAGACCTTGCTGCCCGAGCCGCCGGCGACCTCCAGGCGCAGCTCGGCCAGCCCGAACAACCGCCCCAGCAGCGGGCGCACGACGTCCACGGCCTGCAGCCGGTCCAGCTGGGCGCGCCGCTGCTGGCGCCAGAGGATCCCGCGCTCGACGTGCACGGCCTCGGCGTCGATCCGGTAGCGGGTCCGGCGCCAGGCCAGCGCGCTGTAGACCGCGCCCACGACGGCCAGCAGCAGCAACCCGCCGAGGATCGACAGGGTCAGGACCCACCCGGGCAGGTCCAGGCGGAGCAGGTCGTCGCCGTTCTGCACCACGACCACGGCCAGGACCGCGGCGACGGCCTTCCAGGCCCGCAGGACCGGGGTCACCGGGTGCAGCCGGCGCCAGCCCGGGTCGGTGAGGACGGCGCGGGTGGGAGCGTCGAGGCGGGCCGCGACCTCCGCGGGGACGACCTCGACCGCGGGCTCGTCGGTGCGGTGCCCCTCGCTCACAGTCCCGCCAGCCGGGCCTCGCCGCGGGCGGCGAGGCGGTCGCGCAACCGCGCGGCCTCCGCCGGCGGCAGACCCGGGATGGCGGCGTCGCTGTCGGAGGAGGCGGTGTGCAGCTGCACCTTGGCCAGGCCGAACCGGCGGTCCAGCGGCCCGGCCTCCACGTCGACGTACTGCAACCGGCCGTAGGGGACCACGACCAGGGAGCGGAAGAGGATCCCCTTGACCACGAGCAGGTCGTCGTCGCGCTCGGCGTAGCCCCACGCCCGCGCCTGGCGCCCGGACCAGGCGAAGTCCCAGGCCCACAGCGGCACCACGACGGCCAGCGCCAGCCAGATCCACGGGGTCAGCAGCAGCGCGAGGACGACGACGACGACCGCGACGACGCCGAAGACGATCGCCCCCGCCACCCGCTGGGCGGCGGCCCAGCGCGGGGAGATCCGCTGCCAGGCGACGCCGTCGGGCGTGAAGGGGTCCCCGGCGGCGGTGGCCGCGCCGGCCGGCGCGACGTCCGCCGCCCCGCTCGACGTGGTGTCCCCGGTGTCCCCCATGGCCCCACCTTGCCAGAACCGGCCCGCGGGCGGCCTCCGCCGATCGGCGCGGCCGGCGTCGACGATCGGGGAGCCGTCGGCGAGACTGCCACGGTGACCGCAGGAAGCGAGGAACCCGGCCCCCTCGACGACGCACCGGGCGACGATGAGGTCATCCGCTTCGAGGGCGTGAGCAAGCGCTACGGCCGCCACGACTCCCCCGCCGTGCGCCACCTGGACCTGGCCGTGCGCCGCGGTGAGCTCGTCGCCCTCGTCGGGCCCAGCGGCTGCGGCAAGTCGACGATCCTGCGGATGGTCAACCGGCTCGTCGAACCCACCGGAGGGCGGGTCGTCGTCGACGGCCGCGACACCGCCCGCACCGACGCCGTCGCCCTGCGCCGCGGCATCGGCTACGTCATCCAGGCCGGGGGCCTCATGCCGCACCGGACCGTGCGCCAGAACATCGCCACCGTGCCGAAGCTGCTGGGCTGGGACCCCGCGCTCACCCGCCGCCGGGGCGACGAGCTGCTGGAACTGGTCGGGCTGGACCCGTGGGCCCACGGCGACCGCTACCCGGCGCAGCTCTCGGGCGGGCAGCAGCAGCGCGTGGGCGTCGCCCGCGCCCTGGCCGCCGACCCGCCCGTCCTGCTCATGGACGAACCCTTCGGCGCGGTGGACCCCGTGGTCCGCGACCGGCTGCAGGGGGAGTTCCGCCGCATCCAGCGGGAACTGCGCAAGACGGTCCTGTTCGTCACCCACGACCTCGACGAGGCGGTGCGGATCGCGGACCGCGTCGCGGTGTTCTCCACCGGCGGTGTCCTGGAGCAGATCGCCGACCCCGCGACGCTGCTGTCGGCCCCCGCCTCGGAGTTCGTCGTCGACTTCGTCGGCTCCGACCGGGGCCTGCGCCGCCTGGCGGTCACGCCGATCCGCGCCGAGGACCTCGAACGCCCGCTGGTCCTCGCCCCCGGCGACGGCGCCGCCTACGCCGCGACCGCGCTGGAGCTCGACGGCCGTCCCTGGGCCGTCGTCCTCGACGGGTCGGGACGGCTGCTGGGCTGGGTCCCGCGCGGGGCGCTGCTCGCCGCGCGCGGGAACCGCGCCGCCCGCGTCGGCGACCACGTCCGGGAGTTCGGCACCCGCATCGGCGCCCACGAGGACCTGCGCTCGGCGTTCTCCGCCCTGCTCGCCCAGGAACTGCGCTTCCTGCCCGTCCTGGCCGGGGAGGAGTTCCTCGGCGTCCTCACCCCCGACGTCGTCCACACCGCGCTGCGCCGCGGGCTGCCCCCCGCCTGAGCGCGGCCCCCTACCGGGGAGGTACCCGGGACGGCACCGGGGTCGGGTCGGGAACGGTCCCCCGGGGCGATGACCGGGAGGGGCCGGCGGCGGTTGGGTTCCCCCATGAGGATCCTCATCGCAGCCGACACCTACGCCCCCGACGTCAACGGCGCCTCGACGTTCGCGCAGCGCCTCGCCGCCGGGCTCACCGCGCGCCACGAGGTCCACGTCGTGGCCCCCGCCCGCGGACCGCGCAGCACCCGCGCGACGGTCGCCGGGATCGTCGAGCACCGCCTGCGCGCCGTGCCCGTCGTCGTCGGCGGGACGGGGCTGCGGTTCTGCCCGCCCGTCGGCCTGGCGCGCGCCGCCACCCGGGTCCTGCGCGAGGTGCGGCCCGACGTCGTGCACGTGCAGAGCCACTTCCTCGTCGGCCGCGCCCTGGTGGGCGCGGCGAACCGCCTCGGGATCCCCGTCGTCGCGACGAACCACTTCATGCCCGAGAACCTCACCCACCACGTGCCCGTGGGGGTGCGCGCCCGCGCGGCGCTGCACGGGTGGGCGTGGGCGGACGCGGCCGCGGTGTTCACCCGCGCCGACGTCGTCACCGCCCCCACCCCCTACGCCGCGGCCCTGGCCGAGCGGGCCGGGATCCCCGGCCCGGTGCTGCCCATCTCCTGCGGGATGGACCTGCACCGGTTCGCCCCCGACCCCTCCGGGGCGCTGCGCGCGGGGTTCCGGGCCCGGCACGGGATCCCGGACCGGCCCACGATCGGCTACGTCGGCCGCCTCGCCCCGGAGAAGAACGTCTCCGAGCTCGTCGAGGCCCTCGCCCTGGTGCGCCGGCTGCGCCCGGAGCTCGACGCGCAGCTGCTGCTCGTCGGCGACGGCGCCCAGCGGGCGGGGCTGCTGCGCCGGGCCGCGGAGCTGGGGGTCGCCGACCGCGTCGTCTCGACGGGTTTCGTGCCCGAGGCCGACCTGCCCGCCGCCTACCTGGCCTGCGACGCGTTCGCCAACGCCGGCACCGCCGAGCTGCAGAGCCTCGTCGTCCTGGAGGCGATGGCCTCGGGGCTGCCCGTGCTGGGGGTGGACGCCTGCGCGCTGCCGCACCTCGTGCGCGACGGCGAGAACGGGTTCCTCTTCCCCCACGCCCGGCCCGACGCCCTGGCCGCGCGCCTGGCCCTGGTCCTGGGCGAGCCCGCCCTGGCGGCGCGGATGGGCGCGCGCAGCCTCGAGCTCGCCGCCGAGCACGACGAGAGCCGCACCCTGGCCCGCTTCGAGGAGCTCTACGCGCTGCGCCGCACCGCCCGCACCACCGCGCGCTCGCTCCAGGTGACTGTTCCCGCCCCCTCTGGTGACCGGGTGTAGCAGGATGGGGGTGTGCCACCGACGCCGACGCGGCGCCGCCCGTGGTGGCGCCGCTGGCCCCGACGCCTCGCGCTCGCCTACGGCGTCCTCGCGACCCTCGCCCTCGCCGCCGTCCTCGTCCTCTCCGACGGCCACGCCGTCAGCTACGCGCTGGGGCTCTTCGCGGCCTGGTGGCTGGCGCCCGCCCTCGTGCTCGTGCCCTGCGCGGCCGCGCTGCGCTCCTGGCGGACCCTGGCCGCCGTCCTCGCCCCCGCCGTCGCGGCCGGGGCGCTGTTCGGGCCCCTGGTCCTGCACCGGCTGGACCCCCCCGACGAGACCCCGGACCTGCGGGTCGCGACGTTCAACACCACGAACTGGCGCGGCGCGGAGGGGCTGGAGGACCTGCTGCGCCGGGGGCGGCCCGACGTCGTGGCCCTCCAGGAGGTCGTCCCCTCCCAGCAGCGCGACTACGCCGGGGTCTTCCCCGAGTACCCCTACCGCAGCTACACCTCCACGAGCACCGGCGGCTCCCGCGAGGGCGACGGCGACGCGGTCTGGTCGAAGTACCCGATCGTGTCGGTGGAACCGGTGACCGGGCTGCCCGAGGGCGCCCGCCCCGCCGACGTCGTCACCCTCGACGTCGAGGGCCGCCGCCTCGCGGTCCTCTCGGTGCACCTGGCGTCCCCGTGCCTGCTGTGCAGCCCGGACAAGGTCGCCCGCAACCCCGCCGGGAACACCGGCGACGCGGCGCGGGTCCGGGTCGCGGAAGCCCGGCGGTACGCCGACCTCGCCCGGTCCCTGCAGGCCTCCGGCGCCGCCGTCGTCCTGGGCGGGGACCTGAACTCCGCGGAGTTCAACGAACCCCTGCGCGAACTGCGCTCCCACGGCCTCGTCGACGTCCACCGCGCCGTCGGCACCCGGCCCGGCCTGACCCGCGGGGCGTCCCCCGGTTTCGCGCGGGTGGACGTGGTCCTGGTCGCCGGGCTGGAACCCGTCGCCGTCGCCGAACGCGCCCCGGGGGGCAGCACGCACTCCCCCGTGGTGGCCGACCTCGCCTGGCCGGGCTGAGGAGCGCCCACCCCCGCCGGCCCGGGGGGGGTCGGGCGGGTCAGCCGCGGGGCGGGAGGTCCTCCTCGTCGCGGTCCCTCCGGCGCGGCCAGAGCACGATCCACACCACGGAGGCGATGGCGGCACCCATGATCATCGACGGGACGTCCACGCTCCAGCCTCCCAGCCGCGCCCGGGGTCGGCGAACCCGGTCACCGTCGTGACCACCGGCCGCCGCGCGGCCGGGACCCTGCGGGCGGGTCCGGGGGCGAGCCCTAGGCGGCGGCCCGTCCCCCGGGTTCCTCGTCGTCCGGCGGCACCCGGCACCAGCGCTCCACGACGAGCCCGACCGCCAGCAGCAGCACCGACACCACGACGTCCACCGCGGCGGCGACGAGTTCCGAACGCCGCGCGGCGATGCCCGCCGTGGGGAGGTAGTGGACGAACCAGCCGGTGAACAGACCCGCCAGCAGCGCCCCCGCGACCGAGGCGGCCTTCGCCAGCGCCGCCGTGCGCGCGGC
Source organism: Kineococcus radiotolerans SRS30216 = ATCC BAA-149 (assembly GCF_000017305.1). Lineage (GTDB taxonomy): Bacteria > Actinomycetota > Actinomycetes > Actinomycetales > Kineococcaceae > Kineococcus > Kineococcus radiotolerans. Next base: position 1,743,724 of record NC_009664.2, read on the forward strand.
CCGCAGGGCGTCGATGCGCCGGGCCTTGTCGCCGTTCACCCACTGCCGCACCGGCCAGCCGACGCCGAGCACGACGGCCACGCAGAGCGCGATGGTCAGCGTCGTGCGCCACAGCAGGTCCGGTTCGCCGTGCCCGGTGGAGACCCACACCTGCAGGCCCGACCAGGCCAGGACCCCGGCGATCACCGCAAGCCCCGCGAGCAGCCCGGGGCGCGAGGGCCTCACGGGGCCACCCGGGCGAGGAGGTCCGCGACCCGCCCGCCGCGCGGGCCGGGCAGCTCCGCGTCGGGGTCCAGCTCCAGCCAGGGGCCCAGGACGAAGGCGCGCTCGCGGGCGCGCGGGTGCGGCAGGACGAGGCCGTCCTCGTCGAGCACCACGTCGCCGAGGGTGACGACGTCGACGTCGATGGGGCGGGGGCCGTCGGGGACCTTGCTCGCCCGGTCCAGGCCGACCGCAGCCTCCACGGCGTGGCAGGCGCGCAGCAGCGCGTGCGGGTCCAGCGTCGTGCGCACCAGGGCGACGGCGTTGAGGAAGTCCGGCTGGTCGGGCACCGCCCCCACCGGGGCGGTCTCGACGAACGAGGACACGGCCTCGACGTCGAGGCCGTCGAGGGCGTCCAGCGCCGCCAGGGCCGCGTGGAGGTTGGCCGCGCGGTCGCCGGTGTTGGCGCCCAGCGCGAGGACCCCCCTCACGGCCGGGTCCGGCGGATGACGAGCTCGACGTCGTCGAAGAGCACCGGGATCGGCGCCTGCGGCTTGTGGACCACGACGTCGACGGCGGCGATCCGCGGCGAGCGGGCCAGCGCGGTCTCGGCCAGGCGCCCGGCGAGGGTCTCCAGCAGCGCCACGGGTTCACCGGTGAGGACGGCCACGAGGTCCTGGGCGAGCTCGCCGTAGTGGACGGTGGCGGTGAGGTCGTCGCCGGCGGCGGCCTCCCGGGTGTCCAGGTGCAGGGCGACGTCGAGGGCGAAGGGCTGGCCCTGGGCCCGCTCGGCGTCCAGGACGCCGTGGTGGCCGACGGCCCGCACCCCGCGCAGCACGATCCGGTCCAGGACGCGGCCCTGCGCGTCCAGGACGGGGCCGGCCGCGTCCAGGGCGCTCACGAGGACGCCGCCGCGAGACCGGCCGGCGCCGCGGCGGGCACGGCAGGGGCCACGGCGGGGGGCGTCGCGCGCCGCCACGCGTCGGCGACCCGCACCGCCGCCACCGACGAGGGCACGTCGTGCACCCGGACGCCCCACGTCCCGCGGGCGGCCGCGAGCGCGGTGACGGCCGCGGTGGCGGCGTCGCGCTCGGCCGGGGGCGGGACCGTCCCGTCGGGGCCGGCGAGCAGGGACCCGAGGAAGCGCTTGCGGGAGGCCCCGACCAGCAGGGGCGGGCCGAGCCGCTCCAGCTCGGCGAGCCCGCCGAGCAGGGACCAGTCGTGCTCGGCGGTCTTGGCGAACCCCAGCCCGGGGTCGAGCACGATCCGCTCCCGAGCCACCCCGGCGGCGACGACCGCGCTCAGGCGCCCGCTCAGCTCCGCCCCCACCTCGCGCACCACGTGCTCGTAGGTGGCGAGGGAGTTCATGACGTCGGAGGGCCCGCGCCAGTGCGAGAGCACGTAGAGGCAGTCCAGCCCGGCGACCGTGGCCGCCATCGCCGGGTCGGCCAGGCCGCCGGAGACGTCGTTGACCACGACCGCACCCGCCCGCACGACCGCGCGGGCCGTCGCGGCGCGCATGGTGTCGACGCTGACGGGCACCCCGGCCGCGACGAGCCCCTCCACGACGGGCAGCACCCGGCGCAGCTCCTCGCCCGCGTCGACGCGGCCCGCCCCCGGGCGGGTGGACTCGCCCCCGACGTCGACGAGGTCGGCTCCCGCGGCGTGCAGGGCCACCCCGCGCGCCACGGGGTCCGCGACGTGGTGACCGCCGTCGGAGAAGGAGTCGGGGGTGACGTTGAGGATCCCGACGACGCGGGTCGGGCCGGGCGCGAGCAGCCGGTCCACCGGGGCCGCGCTCACCGGTGCCCGGCCACGATCAGGCTCATGGCCTCGGCGCGGGTGGCCGGGTTGCGCAGGGCGCCGCGGACGGCGGAGGTGATGGTCTTGGCGCCGGGCTTGCGGACCCCGCGGTAGGTCATGCAGGAGTGCTCGGCCTCGACGACGACGATGACCCCGCGCGGGTGCAGCCCGTCGACGAGGGCGTCGGCGACCTGGGTCGTCAGCCGCTCCTGCAGCTGCGGCCGGCGGGCGTAGACGTCGACGAGGCGGGCCAGCTTGGAGAGCCCGGTGACCCGGCCGTGCTCCCCGGGGATGTAGCCGACGTGGGCGACGCCGTGGAAGGGCAGCAGGTGGTGCTCGCAGGTGGACTGCACCTCGATGTCCTTCACCAGGACCAGCTCGTCGTGCTCGAGGCCGAAGTCGGTCGCGAGGACGTCGGCGGGGTCCTGGCGCAGACCGGCGAACAGCTCCTGCGCCGCGCGCGCGACGCGGGCCGGGGTCTCGCGCAGGCCCTCGCGGTCGGGGTCCTCCCCGATGGCGAGGAGGAACTCCCGGACCGCGGCCTCGGCCCGGGGGCCGTCGTGGACCCCCGGGACCGTGCGGGCGTCCGGGACGGGCGCTCCGCTGGTGCTCACGGCTGCTCGTGCGTCCCGTTCTGGTAGCCGTTCACCGGCGTCTGGAACCCGCCGCCGCGGCCGTTCATCCCCGGGGTCGGGACCGGGGGGATGTCGGAGACGTGGCGGCGTTCGGAGGAGAGCCACACCGGGCGCTGGGGGCGCTTCACGACCGGCTTGAAGATCTCGGCCAGCTCGGCCTGGTTCAGCGTCTCCTTGTCCAGCAGGGCGACGACGAGGTCGTCGAGGACCTGGCGGTGCTCGACGAGGACCTCCCAGGCCTCGTCGTGGGCGGACTCGATGAGGCGGCGGACCTCCTCGTCGACGATGCCCGCGACGCCCTCGGAGTAGTCGCGCTCGTGACCCATGTCGCGGCCGAGGAAGACCTCGCCACCGCTGGAGCCGAGCTTGATCGCCCCGACGCGCTCGCTCATCCCGTACTGGGTGACCATCTTGCGGGCCATGCTCGTGGCCTTCTCGATGTCGTTGCTGGCCCCCGTGGTCGGGTCGTGGAAGACGAGCTCCTCCGCGACGCGACCACCGAGGGCGTAGGCGAGCTGGTCGAGGATCTCGTTGCGCGAGGTGGAGTACTTGTCCTCGGTCGGCAGCACCATCGTGTAACCCAGCGCGCGACCGCGCGGCAGGATCGTCACCTTCGTCACCGGGTCGGTGTTGGCCATCGCCGCCGCCACCAGGGCGTGCCCGCCCTCGTGGTACGCGGTGACGCGCAGCTCCTTCTCGTTCATCCGGCGGGTGCGCTTCTGCGGGCCGGCCATGACGCGGTCGATGGCCTCGTCGAGCGCGGAGTTGTCGATGACCTTCGCGTCGGCGCGCGCGGTGAGCAGCGCGGCCTCGTTGAGGACGTTGGCGAGGTCGGCGCCGGAGAAGCCCGGGGTCCGGCGGGCCACGGCCAGCAGGTCGATGTCCGGGGACAGCGGCTTGCCCTTGCCGTGGACCTTGAGGATCTGGTGACGGCCCTCCATGTCGGGGGCCTCCACCGCGATCTGGCGGTCGAAGCGGCCCGGGCGCAGCAGCGCCGGGTCGAGGATGTCGGGGCGGTTCGTCGCGGCGATGAGGATGACGTTCGTCTTGACGTCGAAGCCGTCCATCTCGACGAGGAGCTGGTTCAGCGTCTGCTCGCGCTCGTCGTGCCCGCCGCCCATGCCGGCCCCGCGGTGGCGGCCCACGGCGTCGATCTCGTCGACGAAGATGATCGCGGGCGCGTTGGTCTTGGCCTGCTCGAAGAGGTCGCGGACGCGGCTGGCGCCGACGCCGACGAACATCTCGACGAAGTCCGAGCCGGAGATCGAGTAGAACGGCACCCCGGCCTCGCCGGCGACGGCGCGCGCGAGCAGCGTCTTGCCCGTCCCGGGCGGGCCGTAGAGCAGGACGCCCTTGGGGATCTTGGCGCCGACGGCCAGGAACTTGGAGGAGTCCTGGAGGAACTCCTTGATCTCGTGCAGCTCCTCGACGGCCTCGTCGGCCCCGGCGACGTCGGCGAACGTCGTCTTGGGGGTGTCCTTGGTCATCATCTTGGCCTTGGACTTGCCGAACTGCATGACGCGGTTGCCGCCGCCCTGCATCTGGCCCATGAGGAACCAGAACAGCAGGACCAGGAGCAGGATCGGCCCGACCGTGAACAGCAGCGACTGGAGGATGCCCGTGCGGGGGACCTCGTCGGTCACGCCCTTCGGGGGCTGGTTCGCGTCCAGGGCGTCGACGACGTCGCCGCCGCGCTGGGCGATGTAGTAGGAGCGGACGGTGCTGGCGCCCTGTTCCGTCGTCCCGGGCTTCAGCTCCAGGTCGATGCGCTGGCTGCCGTCGGTGAGGGTGGCGCTCTCGACCTTCCCCTCCTCGATCAGCTGGATCGCGCGGGTCGTGGAGACCTCGGCGGTGCCGCTGGAGGCGAAGAAGGAGGCGCCGATCGCCACCGCGGCGATCGCGACGACGATCCACAGCCACGGGCCGCGGACGATGCGCTTCAGTTGGTTGGGCATCAGTGGAGGGGTCGCCCCCTGTCCCTCCTGCTCGTTCTAGCCTGACGATCGACGGTACACCGGTCCGGCGACACGCCGTCCGGAGCCCGTCTCGCAGGTCCTTCGCTGTTCGAACGGGCGAGACGGGGCCCCTGTTCCGCACCACGGCGGCGGGTTCGCCGTGGGCGGACGCGGGGGCTCAGCCCAGTCCCAGCCGCGCGTACGCCCCGAGCACCGTCCGCTCGGACTCGGTGAGGTAGTCCTCCAGCTCGCGGGCGGCCGCCGGGCCGCCGTCCGCGACGAACGTCTCCAGCACGGAGCGGTTGCGCTCCACGAAGGCGCCGTGCAGCGCCTGCGGGTCGCCGATGACGAGGAAGGCCAGCCGCAGCTCGGCGCTGAGCTGCCGGTAGGTCCGCCCCAGGCGCGGGCTGTCCGACAGCGAGACGAGGGCGGCGTGGAAGGCCATGTTGGCCGTCCCGACCCCGGCCCAGTCCCCCGCGGCCGCGGCGGCCTCGGCGGCCTCGACCGCTCCGCGCATCCGGGCGGTCGCGGGGTGCCGCGGGGCGGCCTTGACCAGCACGCCCGTCTCGAGGTGGCGCCGGACGCGGTAGATGTCCAGGACGTCGGCGACCCGCGGGGCGGTGACCGAGACCCCGCGGTGCGGGACGTGCTCGAGCAGGCCCTGCTCGGCCAGCACCCGGAAGGCCTCGCGCAGGGTGTTGCGGGAGACGGAGAACCGCTCGGCCAGCTCGGCCTCGGACAGGCGCCGCCCCGGGCGGAACTCGCCGGCGGCGATCCGGGCGCTGAGCAGCTCGGCCAGCGTGCCGTCCTCGCGCCCGGTGTCGGGGATCGGCTCGGCGCTCACCGGGTCATCGTAGGTGGGGAGGGAGCCGCCGGACCGCCGGCGCCGCGGCAAGACGTAACACGAACGCAACAATGAGCAACCCGTTGTTCAACAATCCACGCCATTGTGTTCTGCAACCACTGGTGCCAGAGTGCTGCCGTCCAGGCAGCGTCGCGACGGATCCCCGGGAGCAGCCCCATGACCGGCAGCAACAGCACGCAGGAGAGCGGGACCCCCGCCCTCGCCACGGGTCGCCGGTCCCGCCGCGGCCCGATCATCGGCGCGATCTTCCTGATGGCGACCTCGGCCATCGGGCCGGGGTTCATCACCCAGACCGCGACCTTCACCGCCACCCTCGGCGCGGCCTTCGCCTTCGCGATCCTCCTCTCGATCCTCATCGACTTCGCCGTGCAGATGAACGTCTGGCGGCTCATCACGGTCACCGGCAAGCGCGCCGGTGACCTCGCCAACAGCGCCGTCCCGTTCAGCGGCCACGTCCTGACCGTGCTCATCGTCGTCGGCGGCCTGGCCTTCAACATCGGCAACATCGCCGGCGGCGGCCTGGGCCTGAACGCCCTGCTCGGCCTGGACCCCAAGGTCGGCGGCCTGCTCACCGCCGTCCTGGCGATCGCGATCTTCCTGTTCAAGCGCGCCGGGACCGTCGTCGACCGCGTCGTGGTGGTGCTGGGCGTCGGCATGATCGTCATGACCGTGGTCGTCGCCGTCATCTCCGCCCCGCCCGTCGGGGACGCCTTCCGGCAGACCTTCGTGCCCGACACGGTCAACTTCGCGACCATCACCACGATCGTCGGCGGCACCGTCGGCGGGTACATCACCTACGCCGGGGCCCACCGCTACCTGGACTCCGGGCAGACCGGGGTCGAGCACGTCCGCGACGTCCACCGCGCCTCGGTCACCGGCATCCTCGTCACCGGGATCATGCGCTACGTCCTGTTCCTGGCCGTCCTGGGCGTCGTCGCCTCCGGCGTCGTGCTCGACCTGTCCGGCCAGGCGGCCAACCCCGCCGGGCAGGCCTTCGGCGCCGTCCTCGGTGACGCCGGCATCCGCATCTTCGGGGCGATCTTCTGGGCCGCGTCGATCACCTCCGTCATCGGCGCCGCGTACACCTCCTCGACGTTCCTCTCGACGTTCTCCCGCCGCCTGGCCGGCGGGTGGCCGCTGCAGCTGACCACCGTCGCCTTCATCGTCGTCTCGCTGGTCGTCTACCTGGCCATCGGCACCGCGCCGGCCGCGCTGCTCGTGTTCGTCGGCGGGTTCAACGGGCTGATCCTCCCGATCGGGATGACGGTGTTCCTCTACATCGGCTGGTTCCGCCAGCGCGACGTCCTGGGCGGGTACGCCTACCCGAAGTGGCTGCTCGTCGTCGGCACGATCGCGCTGGCCATCAGCTACTACATGGCCTCGCGGTCCATCGGCCCCGTCTTCGACTTCCTGTCCGCCTGACCCGGAGGGCTCCCGTGGCGACCATCGACCTCAACTCCGACCTCGGCGAGAACACCCCCGACCGCCCGGTCTCCGACGACGCGGCGATGCTGCGGATCGTCACCAGCGCCAACGTCTCCTGCGGTTTCCACGCCGGCAGCCCCGAGGGCATCCGCGACACGGTGCTCGCCGCGTCGCGGGCGGGGGTGGCCATCGGCGCGCACCCCGGCTACCGCGACTACGAGAACTTCGGTCGCGAGCGCCTGGACCTGCCGGCCGCGACCCTGCAGGCCCACGTCGAGTACCAGCTCGGGGCGGTGTGGGCGCTGGCGCGCTCGGTCGGCGACGCCGTGGTCTACGTCAAGCCCCACGGCGCGCTGTACAACACGATGGCCGTCGACGAGGCGACGGCCTCGGTGGTGGTCGCGGCGGTCAAGGCCGTGGACCCCTCCCTGGTGCTGCTGGGGCTGGCCGGCGGGGTCGCCCTCGACGTCGCCGACCGGGCCGGGCTGCCCACGGCGGCCGAGGCGTTCGCCGACCGGGCCTACACCCCGCAGGGGCAGCTGGTCTCCCGCAAGGAGCCCGGCGCGGTGCTGCACGACGTCGACCTGGTGGCCCGGCGCATGGTGCGGCTCGTCGAGGACGGCGTGGTCGAGGCGATCGACGGCACGGACGTGGCGGTGCGGGCCGAGTCGCTGTGCGTGCACGGCGACTCCCCCGGAGCGGTCGGGATGGCCGCGGCGACCCGGACCGCGCTGACCGGGGCCGGGGTCGAGATCGCGCCCTTCGTCGCGGGGGCCCGCTGATGGTGCGCCTGGCCCCGGAGGAGCGGCGCCGCGAGGCCCGGGCCGCCCGGGCCGCCTACCGGGCCGGGCGCCGCGGACCCACCAGCGGCGTCGCGCCGGGCATGACCCAGGCCAACCTCGTGGCCGTCCCGGCGGACTGGGCGTTCGACGTGCTGCTCTACGCCCAGCGCAACCCGCGGGCCTGTCCCGTCCTGGACGTCCTGGAGGCGGGGCGGGTCGAGTCGGCGCTGGCCCCGGGCTCGGACGTCCGCACCGACCTGCCCGCCTACCTGGTCTTCCGCGACGGGGTGGTGGTCGAGGAGGTCCCCGACGCGACCGGGTACTGGGACGACCTGGTGACGCTGCTCATCGGCTGCAGCTTCACCTTCGAGACCCCGCTGCTGGCGGCCGGCATCCCGGTGCGCCACCAGGAACTGGGCCGCAACGTCCCGATGTACCGCACGGACCGGCCCTGCGCCCCGGCCGGGCGGCTGCGCGGTGACCTCGTCGTCTCGATGCGCCCGGTCCCGGCCGACCGGGTCGCCGACGCGGTCGCGATCACCGGCCGGTTCCCCGCCGTGCACGGCGCCCCGGTGCACGTCGGGGACCCCGCGGCGCTCGGCATCGCCTCGCTGGACTCCCCCGACTTCGGCGACCCGCCCGTCGTGCGCGACGGGGAGGTCCCGGTGTTCTGGGCGTGCGGGGTGACCCCGCAGGCGGCGCTGTTCGCGTCCCGCCCGCCGTTCGCGGTGACCCACGCGCCCGGGCACATGTTCGTCACCGACGTGCTGGACTCCGAGTACGACGTCACGGGCGTCTCGTGAGGTTCCTGCCCGTCAGCGACACCGCGGTGATGGTCGAGCTGCGCGACCTGGACGAGACCACCCGGTTGTTCACGGCGCTCACCGCCGCCGACCTCCCCGGCGTCCGGGAGGTCGTGCCGGCCGCGCGCACGATCCTCGTGGTCTTCGACCCCCGCCGGGTGACCCCGGCGGAGCTCGTCGAACGGTTGCGCGCGGTCGAGCCCGCGGCGCGGGCGGCCGGCGCGGGCCGCTCCGTCACCCTCGACGTGCGCTACGACGGGCAGGACCTGGCCGAGGTCGCCGGCCTCCTGGGGGTCTCGGCGGAGGAACTCGTCCGCCGGCACCAGGCGGCGACCTGGACGGTGGCGTTCACCGGGTACGCCCCGGGCTTCGGCTACCTCGTCGGCGACGACGAGCTGTTCGACGTGCCGCGCCGGTCCTCGCCGCGGACCCGGATCCCGGCGGGTTCGGTCGGGCTGGCCGGGAGGTTCTCCGGCGTCTACCCCCGCGAGAGCCCCGGCGGCTGGCAGCTCATCGGCCGCACCGACGCCGCGATGTGGGACATCGACCGGGACCCGCCGGCCCTGCTCGCCCCGGGCACCACGGTGCGCTTCACCCGGGTCGAGCGGGAGCTCGTCCCCGTCCGGGGCCCCCGTCCCGCGCCGGTGGCGTCGCAGTCCTCCGTCGAGGTCGTGAGCCCGGGGATCCAGCTCGTCCTGCAGGACCTGGGCCGGCCCGGGCACCTCGGAGAGGGCGTGGCCGCCTCCGGGGCGGCCGACCGCGCGGCCCTGCGCGCGGCCAACCGCGCCGTGGGGAACGCCCCGGGCACGGCGGTGCTGGAGCTCGCGGGCGGCGGGGCCGCCCTGCGGTTCACCGGCGCCGGGGTGCTCGCGCTGGCCGGGGCGTCCGTCGCGGCGGAACTGCGCACGGCCGGCGGCGGCCGGCTCCCGGTCCTCCCCGGCCCGTTCGCCGTCGAGGACGGTGACGAACTCCGGTTCGGCGCCCAGAGCGACGGGCTGCGCACGGTGGTGGCGGTCCGCGGCGGTTTCGACGTCCCGGCCGCGCTGGCCTCGCTGGCCACCGACACCCTGTCCGGGGTCGGGCCCTCGCCGCTGCGCGCCGGGGACCGGCTGGCGCTGCACGGGCCCGCCGCCGCCCCGCACGCCGTCGACCCCTCCCCGGTCGCCGCGGCGGACCTGCCCCGCGCCGGGCGGACCGTCGACCTCGACGTCGTCCTCGGCCCCCGCACCGACTGGTTCACCCCCGCGGCGCTGGAGGCGCTCACCACCCGGGAGTGGGAGGTCACGCCGCGCTCGGACCGGGTGGGGATCCGGCTGGCCGGGACCCCGCTGGAACGGTCCCGCGACGGCGAGCTCCCCAGCGAGGGAGCGGTGACCGGCGCGATCCAGGTCCCCCCGGACGGGCAGCCCGTGCTGTTCGGGCCCGACCACCCGCTGACCGGCGGGTACCCCGTGATCGGGGCCGTCGTCGACGCCCACCTCGACCTCGTCGGGCAACTGCCCCCCGGCGCCCGCGTCCGGTTCCACCCCCGCGCCCCGTTCACCGACCTGTGAGGAACCCCGTGAAGACCGTCTTGATCGCCAACCGGGGCGAGATCGCCGTGCGCGTGGTCCGCGCCGCCGCCGAGGCCGGGTTGCGTTCGGTCGCCGTCTACGCCGACCAGGACGCCGACGCCCTGCACGTCCGCCTGGCCGACACCGCCGTGGCGCTGCCCGGCGACACCGCCGCGCAGACGTACCTGGACGTGGACGCGCTGCTGGCGGCCGCGGAGGCCTCCGGCGCCGACGCGGTGCACCCCGGGTACGGGTTCCTGTCCGAGAACGCCGGGTTCGCCCGCGCCGTCGAGGCCGCCGGGCTGACCTGGATCGGGCCGACCCCCGAGACGATCGAGGCGCTGGGCGACAAGGTGACCGCGCGGGCCATCGCCCGCGACGCCGGCGCCCCCCTGGCGCCCGGCAGCACCGCCCCGCTGACCGGCGCGCGGCAGGCCGAGGAGTTCGCCGACGAGTTCGGGCTGCCGATCGTCGTCAAGGCCGCCCACGGCGGCGGCGGCCGCGGGATGCGGGTGGCGCGGACGCGCGAGGAGGTCGCCGACGCGTTCGAGTCCGCGACCCGGGAGGCCGTCGCGGCGTTCGGGCGCGGGGAGTGCTTCGTGGAGAAGTTCCTCGAACGCCCCCGGCACCTGGAGGTGCAGGTCCTCGGGGACGGCGCCGGGGGCGTCACGGTGGTGGGCGACCGCGACTGCTCGCTGCAGCGCCGCAACCAGAAGCTCGTCGAGGAGGCGCCCGCCCCGGGGCTCACGGACGAGCAGCGGCGGACCATCCACACCGCCGCGCGCGACATCTGCGCCGCGGTGGACTACCGCGGCGCCGGCACCGTGGAGTTCCTGCTCGGCGCCGACGGCACCCTGTCCTTCTGCGAGGTGAACACCCGGCTGCAGGTGGAGCACCCCGTCACCGAGCTGGTGACGGGGGTCGACCTGGTGCGCGAGCAGTTCCGCATCGCGGCCGGCGACGGGCCCTCGTTCACGCGGACGCCCGAGGTCCGCGGTCACGCGTTCGAGTTCCGCGTCAACGCCGAGGACCCGGGGCGGGGTTTCCTGCCCAGCCCCGGGCGGATCGAGCGCCTCCGCGTCCCCTCCGGCCCCGGCGTGCGCTGGGACGGCGGCGTCGAGGCCGGTGACTCCGTCGCGGCCGCGTTCGACTCCCTCGCCGGCAAGCTCCTCGTCCACGCCGGGGACCGCGACACCGCCCTGGCCCGCGCCCGCCGCGCCCTGGCCGAGTTCGAGATCACCGGGATCGCCACGGTGCTGCCGTTCTCGCGGGCCGTGGTCGACGAACCCGACTTCTCCACCGCGGGATTCGCCGTAGGGACGCAGTGGATCGAGTCCGAGCTCATGCCGCGACTCGTTCCCCAGCTGCGCCCGGCGCCGGCCACGACGCCCGTCCTGCAGCGGCTCCCGATCGAGATCGATGGCCGGATGGCGACCATCGGCCTGCCCGCGGCGTTCCTGGCCGCGCTGGGCTCGGTGCCGGGGACCCCCGAGACCTCCGGGACCCCGGAGGTCCGGGACGACGACGAGCACGAACTCACCGCCCGCACCCCCGGCACCCTCACCGCGTGGCTCGTCGAGGACGGCGCGGAGGTGACGGCGGGGCAGGACGTGGCCGTCGTGGAGGCGATGAAGATGGAGTCCCGGGTCCCCGCCCACCGGGCGGGGACGCTCAGCCGGGTCGCCGGCGAGGGGGCCTCCCTCGCGGCCGGGGAGGTCCTGGCGCGGATCGAGTGATCCCTCCCGACGTGGATCAGCGCTGCGTACCTCGCCCCGACAGCGCCTCAGCGCCAGCCCAGCGCCGCCGCGACCTCGTCCGTGCTCACACCGAGCACCCCACTGCGCTCCACTGCACGGTCGGGACCCGTGAGCACCTGCACCGTCCGGGTCTGCGGGGTGATGACCCACACCTCGTCGACCCCCCGCTCGAAGTAGAAGGGGACCTTGGCCCAGGTCTCGTCCCCGGGCGACTCGAACTCCACGACGACCTCGACCGACGGGACGTAGAGGGTGGCCTCCTCCAGGGGAGTCGACGTCCACCCCATGTCGGGTACCCGGTAGTCCCGGTCGCCGGTCCCGAGGTTGAACTCCCCCATCGGGAACAGCTCGTGGTCGGCGGCCCGCCCGGCCAGCGCTATGCCGAGCCGGTACGCCAGCCGTCCGTGGCTGCTGTGCGCGTGCGGAACCACGTGGTAGACCCCGTCCCAGACCTCGTCCCGGCCGTCCTGACCCAACCGGCGCCGTTCAGCGAGCCAACCGTCCAGCGCGTCACCGTGGGCGACGACGGTCCGGGACGCCGACCGTTCGACGATGGTGCTCACCGCTGCCTCCTCCGACGTCGTGGAGCCCTGCCGTCAGGATGCCATGGACGCCGGGGATGACCTCAGCTGTAGACGTGCGGGGCCAGCGTCGCGACGCAGTCCAGGTTGCGGTACTTGTCGGCGAAGTCGAGGCCGAAGCCGACGACGAACTCGTTGGGGATGTCGTGGCCCACGTAGGCGACGTCGACCTCGACCTTGGCGGCGTCGGGCTTGCGCAGCAGCGCGCACACCTTCACCGACGCGGGACCGCGGGAGCTGAGGTTGGCCAGCAGCCAGCTCAGGGTCAGGCCGGAGTCGATGATGTCCTCCACCACGAGGACGTGGCGGCCGGAGATGTCGGTGTCGAGGTCCTTGAGGATGCGGACCACGCCGGAGCTCTTGGTGCCCGAGCCGTAGGAGCTGACGGCCATGAAGTCCATCGACAGCGGGATGCTCATGGCGCGGGAGAGGTCGGCCATCACCATGACCGCGCCCTTGAGGACGCCCACGAGCAGCACGTCCTTGTCGGCGTAGTCGCGGTCGAGCTCGGCGGCGAGCTCGGCGATCCGAGCCGCCACCTGCTCACGGCTGAGCAGGACGTGCTCGAGGTCGGTCCCGGCGGTCGCTGCGTCCACGCGGTTCTCCCGTGTTCTCAAGAGGTCTGGGGGGTGCGCCCGCGGGGCGGTGCCCCGGGCGACAGGACGAGCCTGCCACACGTCCGGACCCCGCTCGCACCCCCCGGCAGGTGCACCGGCCCCTGCCCGCGCCAGTCGAGCAGCAGCGCCTCGAGGGCGTCGACGTGGGCGGCGGTGAGGGCGCCCGCCGGGCACCCGGCCCCCAGCGCGGCCGCGCGCAGCCAGCGCCGGCGCAGGGCGGGACGGGCGGGCAGGAGGTCCGCCACGGCGGCGGCGCCGCCGGTGAAGGGGTCGCTCGCGGCGGCGATCTCGTCGAGGGCGTCGGCGTCGTCGCGCGCGGCGCGCGCGGTGCGGGCCAGGGCGCGGGCCACCCCGGGACCGAGCCGGTCCTCCAGCAGCGGCAGCACGTCGTGGCGCACCCGCGCGCGGGCGAGGGCCCGGTCGGCGTTGGCCGGGTCCGCCCAGGGCTCCAGGCCCTCCGCGGCGCAGGCCGCGCGCACGACGGCGCGCTCCACCCCCAGCAGCGGCCGCCGGAAGGGCCCGCGCACCGCGGGCATCCCGGCCAGGCTGCGGGTGCCGGACCCGCGGGCCAGGCCGAGCAGGACGGTCTCGGCCTGGTCGTCGAGGGTGTGCCCCAGCAGCACCGCCAGCGCCCCCAGCTCCTCCGCGGCGGCGCGCAGGGCGGCGTAGCGGGCGGTGCGGGCCGCGGCCTCGGGTCCACCCGTCCGGCCGACGTCCACCCGGGTGGCGCGCACGGGGTCCAGCCCCAGCCCGCGGCCCTGCTCGAGGACGGTGGCCGCGACGGTCGCGGAGGCGGGGTGCAGCCCGTGGTCGACGGTCACCAGGCCCGCCCGCAGGCCCGCCGCGGGGGCCTCGACGGCGGTGGCGGCGGCGAGGGCGAGGGAGTCCGCGCCGCCGGAGCAGGCGACCAGGACGAGCCCGCCCCGGTGCGCGCCGGGCAGCTCACGCAGGTCGCGCAGGTCGCGGCGCACCGCGACCCGCACGGCCGCGACCGCGGCGGGGGGCCCGCTCAGCCGTGCACCCGCGCGACCCAGGCGGCGGGGTCGGCGATCTCCGCGGGCAGCGGGAGGTGGTCGGGGGCGGTCCAGACGACGTTCAGCCCCTCCCAGCCGACGCGCCCGACGACGTCGCGGACGAACCGGGCCCCGTCGGCGTACTGCCGGGTCTTGGCGTCCAGCCCGAGCAGGCGCCGCACGACCTGGTCCAGGGAGCCGCGCCCCTTGCGGCGCTGGGTGAAGCGGGCCCGGATCCGGGCGACGGAGGGGACGACCCGCGGCCCGACGTCGTCCATGACGACGTCGGCGTGCCCCTCCAGCAGCGACATGACCGCCACCAGCCGGGAGACCCGCTCGCGCTGGCCGGGGGTCTGCAGGAGGTCCGCGACGCCGACCCCGCTGCCCCCGCCCGTGCCGCGCAGGACGTCGGGCAGCGAGCGCACCACCCCGCCGAGGCGCTCGCCGAGGTCGCGGGGCTGGGCGAGCAGGTCGACCGAGAGCTCGCGGGCCTCGGCGGTGATCCAGCGCCGCAGCCAGGGGTGGGCGCCGAACTGCAGCCGGTGCGCCTCCTCGTGCAGGCAGACCCAGCGCCGGAAGTCGTGCGGGTCGACCTGCAGGTCGCGCTCGACCTGGACGACGTTGGGCGCGACGAGCAGCAGCCGCCCGGGCCGGTCCTCGTCGACGCCGGAGAACACGTCGAACTGGCCCAGGACCCGGCTGGAGAGGAACGACAGCAGGCTGCCGAGCTCGGCGCCGGTGGCCTGGCGCCCGACGGCGGTGGCGGCGCGGTCCACCGCGCCCGCTCCCCCGCCGGGACGCTGGGGGACGACGACGGGGCCCAGCAGGGAGCGGAAGGCCTCGACGTTGGCGCGGGCCCAGGAGGCGCGGTCCACGACGAGGGCCGGGGGCACCGGCTCGGGGGCGCTCAGGTGGGCGGTGTCGGCGACGGGCCCGGCGGCCTCAGCGGCGGCCAGGCGCAGCTCGGCGACGACGTCGTCGATCTCGTCGCGGCCCAGCTTCGGGCCCGGGCGCGCGAGACGGCCGGCGACCTGGGCGGCGAGGTCGAAGTCGACGAGGTCGACGACGGCGCGCCCGGCCGTCCCCGCCGGCTGCTCCTCGCGGGTCGTGACGCCGCCCGCGCCGCCGGTTCCGGGGTCCCCCTCTGAACGCATGCCCGCACCGTACGCGGCGGGTCACCGGACCGTGACCGGACCTCCGCCGGACGGGTCGCGTCAGCGGCAGCCGCAGCCGGCGAGGGCCGCCGCGAACCGGTCCTGGGCCCGGCGCGCGGCCAGCGAGGCACCGGGCGCCACGCCGTCGGACATCACGGCGAAGGCGAGGAGGCGGCCGTCGGCGTCGCGCACGTAGCCGGCGAGGCTGCTGACCCCGGTGAGGGTGCCCGTCTTCGCCCGCACGACCCCCGCCGCGGACGCCGAGCCGGGTTCGGCGTAGCGCTCGAGCAGGGTGCCGCTGACCCCGGCGACGGGCAGGCCCGCGGCGGCGGCGCCCAGCTCGGGGTGCTCCCCGCCGGCCACCAGGGTGAGGACGTCGGTGACGACCCGGGCGGGGACACGGGTGGCGCGGCCCAGGCCGCTGCCGCCCTGCAGCGACGTCCCGGTGACGTCGACGCCGAGGGCGGCGACCTGGTCCACGACGGCGCGGGAGGCGTCGTCGAAGGTGGCGGGGCGGTCGGCGGCCAGCGCCACCCGGCGGGTCAGGACCTCGGCGAGGGTGTTGTCGCTGGCGGTGAGCATGAGCTCGACCTGCTCGGCGGTCGTGGCGGACTCGACGCTGGCGAGGGTCGCGGCGCCGGGGACGGCGGCGGCGCGCACGACCGGCCCGGCGCCCTGGTCGAGGACCTGGACGCCGTGGGCGGCGAGGGCGGCGGCGAAGGTGCGGGCCGCGGCGAGCGCGGGGTCGCCCGTGCGGGGCGCGGTCTCGCCCTCGGCGAGGCGGCCCTCGTCCACGGCGAGCGGGGCGACGGGCATGACGAACCCGGCGGCGACGTCCCCGCTGCCCCAGCCGGGGGAGGTCGCGGGCCCGGTGAAGGAGGCGTCGTCGAGGCGGACGGCGACGGCGGTGCGCCCGGCGGCGAGCAGCTCGGCGGCGGTCGCGGCGGCGAGGTCGTCGAGGCCGGCGTGGCCGTCGACGGCGTCGGGGTCCCCCGCCCCGGCGGCCAGCAGCACGTCCCCGCCGGCGACGAGGACGACCTCGTCGGGGGTCGCGCCGTCGACGACGCTGGTGGTGGCCCGGGAGGTGGGTCCGAGGGTGTGCAGCGCGGCGACGGCGGTGAGGAGCTTGGCGACCGAGGCGGGGGTGCGGGGGACGTCGGCGGCGGTGGCGAGGAGGGTCTCGCCGGTCAGCGCGTCCACGACGCTGGTGGAGACGGAGGCGCCCAGGGCGGGGTCGGCGAGCAGCGGCGCCACGACGCCGCCGAGGGCGGCGGGGTCGGGCCGGGGGGCGTCGGGGTCGAGCGCGGGCAGCACCGGCGGGGTGTCGGCCTGCGTCGGACGGGTGGCTCCGGGGGCCGTGGGCAGCGGGGCCGCGGTGGGCGGGGCGGTGGTGGTCAGCGGGCCGGGCACGGCCCCGGTCGCGTCCAGCCCGGCGTAGCCGCCCGCGAGCACGAGGACCGCGGTGGCTGCGGCGACGGCGGTGGCGGCCTTGCGCACTCGTCCTCCGCTCCGTCGCCCGGGTGGTCGTGGGGGCGGGGCCTCGCGGCCGCCGCGGGGGCGACCCGGGTTCGTCCGTTCCCGCCCGTCTGCGCGACACTAGCGCGCACCCCCGGCGGAGCAGACCCGCCCGCCGGGCGAGAGCAGACGGGGACGCACGACGCGCGCACCCCGACGAGAGGAGCCACGTGAGCACCCCAGTCGTCTTCGACGCGACCATCGAGATCCCGAAGGGTCAGCGCAACAAGTACGAGGTCGACCACGAGACCGGGCGCATCCGCCTGGACCGCATGCTGTTCACCTCGACGCGCTACCCGCACGACTACGGGTTCATCGAGGGCACGCTGGGCGAGGACGGGGACCCGCTGGACGTCCTCGTCATCCTCGAGGAGCCGACGTTCCCCGGCTGCCTGATCAGCTGCCGCGCGATCGGCATGTTCCACATGCGCGACGAGGCCGGTGGCGACGACAAGGTCCTCGCCGTGCCCGCGGGCGACCCGCGCTGGGAGAAGATCCAGGACCTCGGCGACATCAGCGAGTTCGACCGCCTGGAGATCCAGCACTTCTTCGAGACCTACAAGGACCTCGAGCCCGGCAAGAGCGTCGAGGGCGCGAACTGGTCCGGTCGCGCGGAGGCCGAGAAGGAGATCGCGGCGTCCTACGAGCGCGCCGCGGGCACGTCCTACGAGGCCGGCGCCGGCCACCACTGAGGTGCGCGCGGTCGGCGCGCCGGGGTCCAGCGGGCCCCGGCGCGCCGGCGCGGTCGCGTCCCCGGTCGGACGCCGACGGGGAGGTGGACCGGCCGGGAACGCCTCTGCCGGGGTGGACCGGCCGTTACGATCGACCGTCGTCCCGGCGACACCGACCCGCCTACCGAGGAGAACCGTGTCCCGACTCATGCAGATCGGCGAGGTCGTCGAACGGGTCGGCTACAGCTTCCGCACCATCCGGTACTACGACGAGATGGGCCTCATCACCCCCAGCCAGCGCAGCCCCGGCGGGTTCCGGCTCTACACCGAGATGGACGTCTACCGCCTGCTCGTCCTCAAGCGGATGAAGCCGCTGGACTTCTCCCTCGAGGAGATGCGCGAGCTGCTGCAGGTCCTCGACGCCCTCGACGGCCGCATCCCCTCCGAGACCCCGCGCGAGGAGCTGTTCGAGAAGCTCGACACCTTCCGCGCCGCCGCCGACGCCCGCGTCGAGAAGCTGCGCGAGCGGCTCATGATGGCCGAGGAGTTCGCCCAGCGGCTGCGCGACGAGGCCGACGGCCGCACCGACGGCGGCTCCCCCGCCCCCGAGCCCCCCGTCCGCGAGACGCCCGCCCCCTGACCGGGCGGGGCGTCCCCGCGGACCGCGGGCCTCAGCCCGCGTAGGGCAGCGCCGGCATCCCCTTCACCCCGGGCACGAAGCGGAAGATGCTCCCCGCCGCCGGGTCGTCGTCGTCGTCGAGCCCTTCGCGGGAGGTCGTGATGAACAGCTCGGAGTAGTCCTCCCCGCCGAAGGTGCACGCGGTGACCTGGCGCGCACCGACCTCGACGACGGCGTCCAGCGTCCCGTCCGGGGCGTAGCGGCGCACCGCCGAGCCGCCGAAGAGCGCCGTCCAGACCCCGCCCTCGGCGTCCACGGTCAGGCCGTCGGGGTTGTTGCGCCCGGACTCGTCGTTGACCTGCGCGAAGGGCCGGCGGTTCGTCAGCCCGCCCTCGCGGCTGTAGTCGAAGACGTCGGTGCGCCCGGTGGGGGTGTCGTTGTAGTAGGCCAGCGTCCCGTCCGGGCTCCAGCCCAGGCCGTTGGAGATCGTGGCCTCCTCGACGACGACCGACGTCGTGCCGTCGGCGTCGAGGCGGAAGACCGCCGCGCGCCCGACGCCCTTGCCGTCGGCCTGGTCGTAGGCCATGTTCCCGGCGTAGAAGCGGCCGTCGGGGTCGCAGCCGCCCTCGTTCATCCGCATCCGGACCCGCGGGCCCCACAGCTCCGGCAGCGGGTTCAGCGTGCCGTCGGCGTCCTCGAGCACGATCCCGCGCTCCACCGCCACGACCGCTCCCCCGCCGATCCGCGGCCGGGTGATCGCCACCACGTCCCCGTAGTGGCGCCGGCTGGTCGCCCCGGACGCGTCGAGGGTGACGATGTCACCCTCGTTGAGGTCGACGAACCGCAGCCCTCCCCACGTCGGCGACCAGCACGGCCCCTCGCCGTGCCCCACGAGCCTGTCGGTGATCCGCTCCGCTGCTGCCACGACGACGACCCTAGTCCGGCGGTTCGCCCACCCGGGTGGACACCCCTCCAGTCGGTCCCGGCCGGCGCCGACGACACACCGTGACCGCGACCACCGCCCCGCTCCTGGCCACCCCCCGGGTGATGGCCGGGACCGCCGGCGCGTTCTACGTCGCGGGCGGGCTGGTGGCGGCGGCGGTCGTCCTGGGCACCGGCCCCGGGTCCGGACCGGCCCGGGCCGGGCTCGCCGCCCTGGCCGCCGCGGCCCTGCTCACCGGGGTCGCGCTGCTGCGGTGGGGCCGGCACCTGCCCCGCCGCGCCTTCCACGGGGTGGTCCTGCTCGGGACGCTGCTCGTCACCGCCGCCGTGCCGCTGTGCCCGACGCCGGCGAGCGCGCTCGCGGTCACCACGGTGTACGCCTTCGTGGGCATCGACGTCGTGTTCTTCTTCGGCTGGGCCCAGGGGGCGGGGCACCTGGTCGTGCTCCTCGCCGCGGCCGCCTGGGCCCTGCGCGACCGCGAGGGGGTCACCCCCGGCGTGCTGCTCGCGCTCGCCCTGGTGTGCCTGGTCATCGCCGCGGTCGTGGGGCTGCTCGCGCGGGCCGCCTCGGGCGCCGACCACGACGGCCTCACCGGGCTGCTGAACCGCCGCGGGTTCGACCAGGCCCTCGACCGGGCCGTCGCCGCCGCGGGCCCGGACGGGTCGCTGGCCGCCGCCCTGGTGGACGTGGACCACTTCAAGGCCGTCAACGACGGCGACGGGCAGGGGGCCGGGGACCGGCTGCTGCGGGAGCTGGCCGCGCA
This sequence comes from Kineococcus radiotolerans SRS30216 = ATCC BAA-149, assembly GCF_000017305.1. Classification (GTDB taxonomy): domain Bacteria; phylum Actinomycetota; class Actinomycetes; order Actinomycetales; family Kineococcaceae; genus Kineococcus; species Kineococcus radiotolerans. The sequence continues at coordinate 1,763,379 of NC_009664.2, forward strand.
GCTGACCACCGCCCTGCCCCGCGACGCCGTCCTCGCCCGCTACGGCGGCGACGAGTTCGCCGTCCTGCTGCCCGGCCGCTGCGGGCGCGAGGCGCTGGACCTCGTGGAGGGGCTGCGCGCCGGCACCCGCACGGTCGCGTTCTCGGCCGGGGTGGCGCACCTGTTCCCCGGCGAGTCCGGGGCGGACCTGGTGCGCCGGGCCGACGCGGCGCTGCACGCGGCGAAGGTCAGCGGGCGCGGGCGGTCCCGCCTCGACGACGTCGGCAGCGCGGAACTGGCCCGCGACCTGTCCGAGGCCCTCGCCGCCGGGGACGTGCGGGCCTGGTTCCAGCCCATCGTCGTCCCCTCCACCGGTGAGCTCGTCGGGGTGGAGGCGCTGGCCCGCTGGACGCACCCGCTCCGCGGGCCGGTCCCCCCCGCGGAGTTCGTGCCCGTGGCCGAGACGACGGGGCTGATCGTCGAGATGGGGGCCGCGATCCTCGCCGACGCCTGCCGCGGCGCCCGCACGCTGCGCGAGGCGTGGGGGCGCGACCTCCTGCTCACCGTCAACGTCTCCGGGCGCGAGCTCGTCCGCGACGGGTTCGCCGAGCACGTCCACGACGTCCTGCGCGCGACGGGCTGGCCGGCGGACCTGCTGGTCGTGGAGGTCACCGAGAGCCTCCTCGACGGGTCCACCGGCACCGCGCTGCGGGCCCTGGAGGACCTGCGCGCCTTCGGCGTCTCGGTGGCCATCGACGACTTCGGCACGGGGTACTCCGCCTTCAGCCGCCTCGACACGCTGCCCGCGGACTACCTCAAGCTCGACTCCGGCTTCATCGCCGAGATCACGACCTCCCCGCGCCGGGCGGGGGTCCTGCAGGCGCTGCTGTCCCTCTCCCACGCCCTGGGCCTGGAGGTCGTCGCCGAGGGCGTGGAGACCCCCGAGCAGGCCGACCTGCTCACCGGGCTGGGGTGCCCGCTGGCCCAGGGGTGGCTGTTCGGGCGCGCCGTCCCGCCCGGGGAGCTCGCCGCGGCCGGTCCCGCCGGTGCGGGACCGGCCGGGGACCGCCTCGCCGCGCCCCGGCCCTCCCTCGCCGAGCGCTGACCGGGACCACCGGCCGCCACGGCGGTCAGGACAGGCGCTCGCGCGCCTCCTGGAGCCGTTCGAGGAGGTTGCCCAGGGAGTGCTCGAACTCCTCGCCGAGGTCGGCGACGGCCAGCCGGTCCGCGAGCCGGGTCAGGGTCGGGAAGTCGCCGAGGTCCGGGGAGGGGGCCGGTGCGGAGGGGGCGCGGGCCCCGGGGTCGACGGCGGCGGTCAGCGGGTCGACGCCGTCGGCGGAGACCTCGAGCAGGAGGTGGCCGACGAGGAAGCTGCCGAAGGCGCGGTAGGCGTAGACGGCGGCCTCTTCGCTGAAGCCCCGGTCCAGCAGCGCGGAGAGGAAGCCCTCGATCCAGCGCAGGCTGCGCAGCGGCGGGCGGATCCAGGACGCGGCGCGGTGGCGGGTGGCGACGAGCGGGAAGATCTGCGGGTGCTCCAGGGCGAGGCGGCGGACGCCGGCCGCCACCCGGCGCAGGAACTGCTGCCAGTCGTCCTCGGGGCGCAGCAGGACGTCGGGGTCGGCGTAGAGCCGGTCCATCAGCCGGTCCACCATCGCGTCCAGCAGCTCGTCGCGGCTGTGCACGTAGCGGTAGAGGGCCATCCCCTCCACCTCCAGGGACGCGCCCAGCTTGCGCATGGAGAGCCCGGCGAGGCCGAAGCGGTCCACGTGGTCGATGGCGGCCTCGAGGACGACGCCCTTGCTCAGGGTCGGCCGGCGACGGGCCGGCTCGCGCCCGCGGGGCGGGGGCCCGTCCGCGGGCCGCTCCCCGGACTGCTCGCCGTGGTCCAGCGGTCTCGACGATGCCGGCACGCCGCCCCCTCCCGCTCCCTGCCCCTCGACCGGTCCCGACGGTCCCGCGGCCCGGTCCGGCCCCGGCCGCGGACCTCCCGGGCATCCTCGCAGGGGGGCAGCCCGCCCCACCACGCCGCACCGGGCGGGACGCCCGTGGCGCCGTCGCCGCCCACGCCGGCGCGGCGGTTTCAGGTTGCGGGCACCCGGGGGCGCTGGCTTCATGGACCCCGGCGTTGACACCGTAAACGCGCGGGCGGTGACCGCCCGCGACGCGTCCCCCGCCGGCGCCGCACCACCCCCGCGCCCGCCGCGGGAACCCCCCACGAGAGGAACCACCGTGACCCACCACCTCACCCCCGAGACCCTGTTCGGCACCGTCGTCGTCGGCCCCGACGGCGACCGGATCGGCAAGGTCGACGAGGTCTACCTGGACAACGCCACCGGCCGCCCCGAGTGGGTGTCGGTGAAGACGGGCCTCTTCGGCAGCCACGTCTCCCTCGTCCCGCTGGCCGAGGCCAGCGTGTCCGGCGACACCGTCACCGTGCCCTTCGACAAGTCCCTGGTGAAGGAAGCCCCCCACCACGACCCGGGCGTGGAGCTCAGCGCGACCGACGAAGCGGACCTGTACCGCTACTACGGCACCGCCGGGACCACGACCACCACCGCGGGCACCACCACGACCACCACCGCGGGCACCACCGGCACCACCGGGACGGGCACCGGCACGGACCTCCGCGCCGGGACCACCGGGGGCGACGTGCGCGCGGCGGGCCACGACACCTCCGGCCCCGACACCGACGACGCGATGACGCGCTCGCGCGAGGAGCTGCGCGTGGGCACCGAGGTCCGCGAGGCGGGCCGCGCCCGGCTGCGCAAGTACGTCACCAGCGAGGCCGTCAGCCGCACCGTCACGGTCTCCCGCGACGAGCTCGTGGTCACCCGCGAACCGATCACCGACGCCAACCGCGCCGCCGCCCTCTCCGGTGGGGACCTCACCGAGGAGGAGCACGAGATCGTGCTGACCGAGGAGCGCGCCGTCGCCGCCAAGGAGACCGTGCCCGTGGAGCGCGTGCGCCTGGGCACCCGGACCGTCGCGGGGACCGAGACCGTCTCCGCGGAGCTCCGCGAGGAGCACATCGAGTTCGACGCCGACGCCGGGGTCCGGGTCGAGGACCGCGACCGCGCCTGACCCGCCGCCCCACCCCGCCCGACCCCCCGACCCCCCGACCCCAGGAGCAGCCCCGTGAGCACCCCCACCGGCGACGGCGCGCACGCCGCCCGCCGCGACACCCCGGCCGGCCCGCAGCCCGGCACCACCACCGGCGACGACACCCCCAGCCTCGTCCACCACTCCGGACCGGACCGCCGCCGCGCCCGCGAGGCCGCCCGCGAGGAGCGCCCCCAGCCCGCGCTGGACCGCAGGTCCGTGGTGGAGCGGGAGAAGAACGCCCACGGCGGCGTCAAGGTCGGCTCGGCGTTCTTCGGCTGGCTCACCGCCACCGGCACCGCCGTCCTGCTGACCGCGCTGCTCGCCGCCACCGGCACCGCCGTCGGGCTGGCCAGCAGCGACAGCCTCGACCGGGCGATCTCGGGCGCGCGGGACAGCGCCGAGCGCAACGCCGGCGCGATCGGGGTCGCGGGCACCGTCGCCCTGCTCGTCGTCCTGCTCGTCTCCTACTTCTGCGGCGGCTACGTCGCCGGGCGGATGGCCCGGTTCAACGGGGTCAAGCAGGGTGTCGCGGTGTGGGTGTGGGCCGTCGTCATCGCCGTCGTCGTCGCCGTCCTCGCCGCGGTCGCGGGGAACCAGTTCGACGTCCTGGGCCGGCTGAACGCCTTCCCCCGCATCCCGGTGGACTCCGGTTCGCTGACCTCCGGGTCGATCCTCGCCGTCGTGGCCTCCGCGGTCGTCGCCCTGGTCGGCGCGATCCTCGGCGGCCTGGCCGGGATGCGCTTCCACCGCAAGGTCGACCGCGCCGGCCTCGGCCGCTGACCCCGCCGCACGGCCCGGGGCCCGGTCCGCCGGACCCCCGGGCCGTGCCCGTAACCCACCACCGGAACCCGTCTCGGAACCGCCGAGGCGGGTTCCGCGCGTCGGGGGCGGGACCGTCCCCACCGCCCGCGCCCGGAGGTCCGGGCGACCTCGTCCGCGGCGCCCGACGAGTCGCCGGGCGGGAACCGGGGGACCACACTGGAGAGGTGAACCCGGTGGTGGTGTCCGTCGTCGTGGCCGGGGCCGCCGTGCTCGGGGGCGTGGCGACGGTGGTGCACGCCCTCTCCCCCACACGCCGGCTCGCGGAGTTCCACGACGCCCGGCACCACCGGGTGCCCCGGCCCCCCGCCGGGGGCGGGACGCCGCGGGAGATCGACCTGCGCGGGGCCCGCGAGACCTCCCGCGGGGGCGACTGACCCCGGCGCGGGAACCGGCGCGCGGGAACCGGGGCGCGAGAACCCGCCGGTTCAGCCGCCGACGTGGATGCCCGGGCGGCGTCCCGGGTCCGGTTCGAGGCCGCGCAGGATCTCGCGGACGACGGGGGCGGTGTCGCCGCGGCCGAGGATCAGGTAGCGCATGAGGTGGCCCAGGGGGTTCCCCTCGGACCACTCGAAGTGGGCGTGCGGGCGCACCCCGGTCGCGTCGCGCAGCGCCAGCAGGATCGCGGCGATGGCGTTGGGCGCGGCGGGGGCCTGGACCCGCAGGACGCGGTACGGCCCGACGCGGGTGCCGCGCACCACGAGGACCTCCGAGAACGTCGACGGGTCGACGACCTCGACCTCCAGGAACTCCACGTCGGCCGCGCCGGGCACCGGGTCCATGGCCCGCACCCGGGCCTCCTTCGCCGCGTACTCGGCCTCGTCCCCCACCCCCGGGCGGTTGGCGATGAGGTGCAGGGCGCCGTCGAAGGCCAGCGACTCGGTGAGGATGCTGCGCGCGGTCTCGTCGAACTCGATGCGGTCGGCCCGCAGCTCGGTGGTCCGCGAGACGCGGGAGACGAGGGACACGACGACGATCCCGGCGATGAAGAGGCCCGAGATGGCGATGCCGTCCGGCTTCTCCAGGACGTTCTCCACCAGCGCGTAGAGCAGGACCGCGGTGAGGACGGCGAAACCCGCGGTGGCCCGGCGCCGGTGCTTGCGGGTCGCGGAGACGGTCACCGCGACGGCGCCGGAGACCATCATCACGAGGATCCCGGTGGCGTAGGCGCCGGCCTGCGCGTCGACGTCGGCGCGGAAGGCGACGGTGATGAGGACGCTGATGGCGGTGTAGACGAGGACGACCGGGCGCACCGCGCGGCCCCACTCCGGCGCCATCCCGTACGTCGGCAGGTAGCGGGGCACGATGTTGATCAGACCGGCCATGGCGGAGGCGCCGGCGAACCACAGGATGAGGACGCTGGAGACGTCGTAGACGGTGCCGAAGCCGTTGCCGAGGTGCTCGTGGGCCAGGTAGGCCATCGCCCGGCCGCTGGCCGCCCCGCCCTCGCGGAACTCCTCGGCGGGGATGAGCACGGTGGTGACGAAGCTGGTCGCGAGCAGGTACACGCTCATGATCAGCGCCGCGGCGGTCAGCAGCCTGCGGGTGTTGCGGACGCGCGCGGCCAGGACCTCCTGCGGCGTGGAACCCTCCGCGGCGATGAGCGGCATCATCGACACGCCGGTCTCGAAACCGGACAGGCCCAGCACGAGCAGGGGGAAGGCCAGCACCGCCGGGCCCAGGACCCCGCCGATCCCCCCGCCGCCGGCGGTGAGCCGGTCGGTCCACCCGTGCAGCGCGGCCGGGTCGCGGACGACGTCGAGGAGCCCGACGACGACGACCGCGGCGTTCAGCAGCAGGAAGACCGCCACCAGGGGGATGGCGACGCCGACGGCCTCGCTGAACCCCTTGAGGAAGACCCCGCCCAGGACGAGCAGCAGGACCACGGTGATGAGCACCGCGTGCCCGTGCAGCGCGTCGGGCAGGTAGGGGTTCTCCAGCAGGTGCACCGAGGCGTCGGCGCTGGAGAGGGTGATCGTGATGATCCAGGAGGTGGCGACGAACCCGAGGAGGACGAGCACGGACACCTTGCCCCGCCAGAACGGCAGGAGGTCCTCCAGCATCGCCACCGACCCCTGACCGTGCGGGCTCTCCGCCGCCACCCTGCGGTACATCGGCAGCATCCCCAGCAGGGTCAGCGCGACGATGAGCAGGGTGGCCAGCGGTGAGAGCGCCCCCGCGGCCAGGGCGGCGATCCCGGGCAGGTAGGAGAGGGTGGAGAAGTAGTCCACCCCCGTGAGGCACATGACCTTCCACCAGGCCTGCGGGTGGGCCTGCTCGGTGGCGGCGACCGGTCCCGGCGGCTGCACGCGGTCGGCCAGGAGCCAGCGCTTCAGGCCGGTGGGCGGCACCTGCCCCGGGGTGGGGCAGTCCACCTGCGCGGGGACGGCGTAGTCGGGGGTGGCGCTCACGCCTGGTGCGCGCCGTCGCCGGGCAGCCGGATCTCGCGCGGTGCGGAACCGACCGGTTCGCGGTCCTCCCCGACCGTCACCTCGCCCTTGGGCCGTCCCCTGCGGTGGTCCCACACGTCGCGGACGACGACCTGGGCGATGCTCGCCACCGGGATCGCCAGCAGCGCACCGAGGATCCCGGCCAGCTCGACGGACAGCAGGATGGCCACGATGACCGTCAGCGGGTTCAGCTTCACGGTGCGGGAGAAGATCAGCGGCTGCAGCAGGTGGTTCTCCAGCTGCTGGTAGACGAGGAAGAACACCAGCACCGCGATGCCGGCCGGCACCGAGTGCACGAGCCCGGCGACCACGGCCACGACGGCGCCGATGGTGGCGCCGACCAGCGGGATCAGGTCGGCGATGGCGACGAACAGGGCGATGAGGCCGGCGAAGGGGACACCGGCGATCTTCAGCACGGCGTAGGTGAGGACGCCGCAGATGGCGCTGATGAGGAGGTTCCCCGAGAGGTACCCGGTGACCGACTTCGCGCAGTCCGCCCCCACGCTCCGCAGCCGGTGGGCCGTGGGCGCGTGGAAGAGGTTGACGAAGCCGTCGACGACCTTGGGGCCCTCCAGCACCATGAGGAACGCGAGGACGAAGATCGACGCGGCGCCGGCCGCACTCGTGGCGACGCCGCTGAGCACCCCGGCGGCGGGGGTGGTCAGGCCGGTGGCGAAGCTCCGGATGCGGTCCTGGTTGTCCTGCACGTAGGTCAGCGCGCCGGTCCGCTCCAGCAGGTTGCCGACGGGACCGCGACCCGCCCGGGCGTCGTCGATGAGCTGGGGCAGCTGCCCGGCGAACTTCGTGCCCTCCTGGGCCAGCGGGACGACGAAGAGGGTCCCGATCCCGGCGAGCACCAGGACGATGACCACGAACACCAGGAGCGTGGCGAGGGAACGGCGCTTCCCGCCCAGCAGGCGGCGCTCCACCCACCCCACCACGGGGTAGAGGGCGATGGCGAAGAACGCCGCCACGACGATCCAGGTGAGCACCTGCAGGGTCTGCAGCACGATGTACAGCACCAGCGCCGTCGCCAGCAGGAGACCGATGGCGGTCAGGATGGTGCGGACGGTTCCCGGGGAGGGGGCCCGCTCGTCGGAGACGCCGCCGAGGGCCGTCACCTCGCGGGGGGTTCCTGCGTCGTTGGTCACGAGGCACGATGGTGAGCCCGGGAAACCACCGGCGCGCGCTGAAACCCCGGCCGGGTCCGGCGGGGCCGAGGTTCACAGCGCCGGCGTGGGGAGGTAGGCCAGTTCCGGGCGCCCGGACCCGCCGTAGCGGGGTTCGCGCCGGACCCGGCCCGCCGCCGAGAGGTGCTCCAGGTAGCGCCGGGCGCTGACCCGCGACAACCCCGTCGCCGCGGCCACCTCCGCCGCGGACAGCCCCTGCGACGACGGGGCGGTCCGCAGCGCCGCGACGACGGCCTGGAGGGTCGGGGCGGCCACCCCGCGACCGGGGGCGGCGGTGCGCAGCTGGGACAGCGCCTCGTCGATGGCCTGCTGGTCGATCCCGTGCTCGCCCGAGGCGGCGGCGACGTCGGCGCGGAACCGGGCGTAGGCGCGCAGCCGCTCCTCCAGCGCGGCGGCGGAGAAGGGTTTCAGCAGGTACTGCACGACGCCCATCGACAGCGCCTGCCGCACGGTGGCGGGTTCGCGGGCGGCGGTCACGGCGATGACGTCGGCGGGCACGGCCGCCGCCCGCAGCGCGCGCAGCACCTGCAGCCCGTCGACGTCGGGCAGCGTCATGTCCAGCAGCACCAGGTCGATCGGGGTGTCGGCCCCGGCGGCCCCGACGGCGGCGAGCGCCTCGCGCCCGGAGTGGACGGCGGCGACGACCTCGAAGCCCGGGACGGCGGCGACCTTCTCGGCGTGCCCGGCGGCCAGCAGCGGGTCGTCCTCGACGACGAGGACGCGGATCACCGGGCGCCCCCGGGCGGCGCGGCGAGGGGCAGGCGGACCACGATCGTCCCGCCGCCGTCGTCGAGGGTCACGGGTTCCTCCACGGCGATCGTCCCGCCGTGGCGGCGCACGACCTGCCCGACGAGGGCCAGCCCGAGGCCGTGGGAGCCCTCGGGGGCCAGGCGGTGCTCCTTGCGCGACCAGCCGCGCTGCATCGCCCGCTCCAGCCAGCCCGCGGGCAGCCCCTCCCCGGAGTCGGTGACCCGCACCTCGACCTCGTCGCCGGCGGTGATCCGGACCCGGACCCAGCGGGGGTTCTCCCCGTCGAGGGCGGCCTCGACGGCGTTGTCGACGAGGTTGCCGACGACGGTGACGAGGTCGCGGGCGGGCAGCAGCCCGTCGGCGAGGGCGGTGTCGGGTTCGACCTCGAGCTCCACGCCGCGCTCGTCGGCCTGCGCGGACTTCCCGATGAGCAGCGCCGCCACCGCGGGGTCGGCGACGTCGGCGACGACGAGGTCGGTGAGCTGCTGCGCGGCGGCGAGCTCGGAGGTGGCGAAGGCGACGGCCCGTTCGGGCTGGCCCTGCTCGACGAGGGTCACGACGACGTGGAGGCGGTTGGCGGCCTCGTGGGCCTGGGCGCGCAGCGCGTCGGCGAGGCCGCGGACGGCGTCGAGGTCGCGGGTGAGGGCCTGCAGCTCGGTGTGGTCGCGCAGGGTCACGACGGTGCCGACGCGGCGGCCCTCCCAGCGGGCGTCGAGGCGGTTGACGACGAGGACGCGGTCGTCGGTGACCTGCAGGTCGTCGACGACGTCGCCGGGGGCGCCCAGCAGCCGCTGCACGGCGGGGGGCAGGTCCACCGACCCGTCGGCGGTGGCGGGCAGCAGCCGGCGGGCCTCGTCGTTGACGACCTGCACCCGGCCCGCGGGGTCGAGCACGACGAGCCCCTCGCGCAGGGAGTGCAGGACGGCGTCGTTGACCTCCCACAGCCGGGTGAGGTCGGCGGGTTCGAGGCCGTGGGTGGCGCGGCGCACCCACCGCGAGAGGGCCCAGGACCCCGCCACCGACAGCGCGAGGGCCAGGGCGAGGGCGAGCAGCAGGACGGGCAGGCGGTCGAGGAGGTCGGCGGTGACCGAGCGCGTCGTGACCCCCACGGCGACGGCGCCCACGACCCGCCCGTCCGCGGCGCGCACGGGCAGCACGGCCCGCACCGAGGGGCCGAGGGTTCCGGTGTAGGTCTCCACGACGCGGCCCCCGGCGAGGGCGGCCTCGGCGTGGCCGAGGAAGGGCCGCCCGACCTCGGCGGGGTCGGGGTGGGTCCAGCGGATCGCGTCGCGGTCCATGACGGTGACGAAGTCGACGCCGGTCGCGGCGCGGACGGACTCCACGTAGTCCCGGACGGCGACGCGGTCGGCGCCCGGGGGGTCGGCGAGGCCCTCGCGCACCGGCGGGGCCTGGGCGACGGCGGCGGCGACGTCGGTGACCTCGACGCTCGCATCGCGGCGGGTGTCCGCGCGCAGCTGCCACCCCAGCGCGGCCGTCGCTCCGAGGACGACGACGAGGACGACGAGCAGCTGCAGGACGAGGACGCGGGAGGCGAGGGTCCAGCGCCGGCCGGCGCGGACGTGAACGAAACGACCGGAAGGAGGCGCGAGCCGGCGGCGTGTGAGCACCATCACTCCAGTCGTTCACCCCCAGCTGTCCCGGACGTCACCGAGAGGGTCCCATGAGCACAGGCGCTCAGAACCAGTCTTCTGCGGTCTCCGTCGTGAAGAAGCGCGACCGCACCCACTTCCTGTACATCGCGGTGATCGTCGCGGTCGCCCTCGGCATCGCGGTCGGGCTGCTCTTCCCCGAGGTCGGCAAGGAGCTGAAGCCGCTCGGCACGGGCTTCGTCGCCCTGGTCAAGATGATGATCGCCCCGATCATCTTCTGCACCATCGTGCTGGGCATCGGGTCGGTGCGGGCCGCGGCCCAGGTCGGCCGGGTCGGCGGCACGGCCCTGCTGTACTTCCTCGTGATGAGCGGTTTCGCCCTCGTCATCGGTCTCGTGGTGGGCAACCTGCTGCCGGTCACCGACCTGCAGCTGACCGACGACCTGCGCGGCGAGGGCGCCAAGCTCGCCGAGAAGGCCCACGAGAGCGGCGGGACCACCGACTTCCTGCTCGGCATCATCCCGACCACGCTGTTCTCGGCCCTCACGGCCGGTTCGGTGCTCCAAGCGCTGTTCGTGGCCCTGCTGGTGGGCTTCGCCATCCAGGCCCTCGGCGAGGCCGGCCAGGTCGCGCTGCGGGCGATCGAGACGATCAAGAAGGTCGTCTTCAAGGTGCTGGCCATGGTCATGTGGGTCGCTCCCATCGGCGCCTTCGGGGCCATCGCGGCCGTCGTCGGGGAGACGGGCGTCGACGCCCTCAAGGCGCTGGCGACGGTGATGATCGGCTTCTACGTCACCTGCGCGCTGTTCATCTTCATCGTCCTGGGGCTGCTGCTGCGGGTCGTCGCGAAGCTGTCGATCTTCAAGGTCCTCCGGTACGTGGCCCGCGAGCTGCTGCTCATCGTCTCGACGTCCTCCTCCGAGACGGCGCTGCCGCGCCTCATCGCGAAGATGGAGCACGCCGGCGTCCACAAGTCGACGGTCGGCATCACCGTCCCCACGGGCTACTCCTTCAACCTCGACGGCACCGCGATCTACCTGACGATGGCCTCGCTGTTCATCGCCAACTCCCTCGGCACCCCGCTGTCGATCGGCGAGCAGATCTCGCTGCTGGTGTTCATGGTCATCGCCTCCAAGGGCGCCGCCGGGGTCTCCGGCGCCGGGCTGGCCACGCTGGCCGGTGGCCTCGCCTCGCACAAGCCCGCGCTGCTGGACGGCGTCGGCCTCATCGTCGGCATCGACCGCTTCATGTCCGAGGCCCGCGCGATCACCAACTTCATCGGCAACACGGTGGGCACCCTGGTCATCGCGACCTGGAGCCGCACCCTGGACCGGGAGCAGCTCACCGAGGTGCTGGCCGGGCGCCGCCCGTTCGACGAGACCTCCATGGACCCCACGCACCACGCCCCGGCGCCGGCGGAGGTCCGCGTCCCCGTCCCCTGAGGACGGCGACCCGCGTCCCGCCCCCGACGTCGCGCGCCCCGGCCGGTCCTCCGGCCGGGGCGTCCTGCGTGCGGGCGGGACCGGGACGTTCAGCGCGAGCCGAGCTCCAGCACCTCGGTGACCAGCGGCGCGATCTGCTCGGCCTCCAGCAGGAACCCGTCGTGACCCGCGGTCGAGGTGACGACCCGCAGGCCCCCGACGGCCGCGGGGGCGGCGTCGACGATGCGCTGGGAGTCCGCGACCGGGTAGAGGCGGTCGGAGTCCACGGCCGCGACGACCATCGGCACCGCGACGGCGGCGAGCGCGGCCTCGGTGCCGCCGCGCCCCAGGCCGACGTCCCAGGTGTTCAGGGCGTCGGTGAGGGCGACGTAGCTGCCGGCGTCGAAGCGGCGCACGAGCTTGTCGGCGTGGTGGTCGAGGTAGCTCTGCACGGCGTAGCGGCCCGGGGCGGTGGGCGAGAGGGGGTCCTCGCCGAGCTGGGCGGCGCGCCCGAAGCGCGCGTCGAGCTCGGCGGCGCTGCGGTAGGACAGGTGGGCGAGGCGGCGGGCCAGCCCGAGGCCGGTGTGCGGGCCCTGCCCGTCGGGTCGGTCGTGGTAGTCCCCGCCGTGCCAGCCGGGGTCGGAGAGGATCGCGGTGAGCTGGGCGCTCTGGGCGCCGATCTGGTCCGCGCCCGAGGCCGCGGTGGTGGCGAGGACGAGCGCCGCCCCGACGCGGTCCGGTTGCGCCGCGGCCCACTCCAGGGACCGCATCCCGCCCATGGAACCGCCGAGGACGGCCGCGAACCGGGGGATCCCGAGGACGTCGGCGAGGCGGGCCTCGGCGGCGACCTGGTCGGCGACGGTGATCCGTGGGAACGCCGAGCCCCACGGCCGGCCGGTGCCGGGGCGGGTGGAGGCGGGACCGGTGGAGCCCTGGCAGCCGCCGACGACGTTGGCCGCGACGACGAACCAGCGGTCGGTGTCGACGGCCCGGCCGGGGCCGACCAGCGCGGACCACCAGCCGGGGCTGGGGTGCCCGGGCCCGGCGCCGCCGCTGACGTGGGCGTCGCCGGTCAGGGCGTGCTCGACGAGGACGGCGTTGGAGGCGTCGGCGTCCAGCGTCCCCCAGGTCTCGTAGGCCAGCCGCACCTGCGGCAGGACCCCGCCCAGCTGCAGCGGGAGGTCCCCGACGTCGGCGAACCGCCTGCGCCCCACGGGGTCGCCCTCGCGCCAGGCCCCGCTGGCGGGGGGCACCCGGGGCGCGAGGGCGCGCGCCACCACGCCGGCCGCCTCCGGGGGCAGCTGCCCCGGGACGTCCGGAGCCAGCTCGCGCGCACCCGCACCCACGTCGACGACCACCACTCCTGCTCGACTCCCCGCTCGGTCCCAGTGTCCCTGACGCGGGTTCAGGCGGGGGTGTCGTTCAGGGCGGGTGCCGCGGTGAGGGCGGTGGAGGCGTCCACGGCGGCCGCGGCGGCGGCGAACCCGACCCGCAGGTCGGCGAGGACGTCCTCGATCCCCTCCAGCCCCACGGCGAGGCGCACCAGGCCCGGCGTGACCCCCGAGGCGAGCTGCGCCTCCGGGGTGAGCTGGCTGTGGGTGGTGGAGGCGGGGTGGATGACGAGGGAGCGGACGTCGCCGATGTTCGCGACGTGGCTGTGCAGGACGAGGGCGTCGACGAACGCCTTCCCGGCCGCGACCCCGCCGGCGATCTCGAAGGCGAGCACCGCCCCGGAGCCCTTGGGGGCGTACTTCCGCTGCTGGGCGTGCCAGGGCGAGGACGGCAGCGAGGCGTGGTTGACGGACAGCACGTCGTCGCGGGCGTCGAGGAACTCCGCGACGGCCTGCGCGTTCCGCACGTGGCGCTCCATCCGCAGCGACAGCGTCTCCAGGCCCTGGGCGATGAGGAAGGCGTTGAAGGGGGCGACGGCCGGACCGAGGTCGCGCAGCAGCTGCACGCGCAGCTTGGTGAGGTAGGCGGCGGGCCCGACGGCGTCGGTGAAGACGACGCCGTGGTAGCTGGGGTCGGGGGTGGTGAGGCCGGGGAAGCGGCCGGAGGCGGCCCAGTCGAAGCGGCCGGAGTCGACGACGACGCCGGCGACGCTGGTGCCGTGCCCGCCGAGGTACTTCGTCGCCGAGTGCACGACGACGTCGGCGCCGTGCTCGAAGGGGCGGATCAGGTACGGGGTGGCGATGGTGTTGTCGACGACGAGCGGGACGCCGTGCTCGTGGGCGACGGCCGCGACGACCTCGAGGTCGAGGACGTCCCCGGCGGGGTTGGAGATCGTCTCGCCGTAGAACAGCTTCGTCTCCGGGCGCACGGCCGCGGCCCAGGAGGCGGCGTCGTCGGGGTCCTCGACGAAGGTCACCGAGATGCCCATCTTGGGCAGGGTGTGGTGGAAGAGGTTGTGGGTGCCGCCGTAGAGGCGGGGGCTGGAGACGACGTGGTCGCCGACGGAGGCGATGTTGAGGATCGCCAGGGTCTCGGCGGCCTGGCCGGAGGCGACGAGCAGCGCGCCGATCCCGCCCTCGAGCGCGGCGATGCGCTGCTCGACGGCGTCCTGGGTCGGGTTCATGATCCGCGTGTAGATGTTGCCGGCCTCGGCCAGCCCGAACAGCGCGGCGGCGTGGTCGGTGTCGCGGAAGGCGTAGCTGGTCGTCTGGTAGATCGGCAGCGCGCGGGCGCCGGTGGCCGGGTCGGGCGCCTGGCCGGCGTGGATCTGGAGGGTCTCGAAGCTCCAGGTCGACGGGTCGACGGCGGGCGCGCCGGCAGGGGTGGGCTGGTCGTTCACGGGGGTCCTCCGGTTCGGCGGGGTGGGTGCGGGCGCTCTCAGGAGCGCCGACACCACCCGTCGAAGAGGTACGGACGTCGGCCCGGCCAGAAGGGGTCGAGGACGACCAGGCGCGGGAGCACGTCCCGATGGTGCCGCCGCGGGGAACCCGGAGGCAACTCCTCGCCGCCCCCGCCGCGCCGGTGCGGTCCCGGCGCCCGGCGCACCCCCCTCATGATCCACCCAGAGTGTTCCGGCGAACACACGGCGAAACCAGCACGAGTCTGGCAGTCTGACCACGCAACGCTCCGCGGTTGCGCGATCACTTTCAGCTTCGCCTTTCCTCCGAGCACCTACTAGCCAGTTGTGGAGCGTCCATGGACGACCAGCGCACCCCCACCGGGGAGGGCGCGGCCCGGGTGGCCGACGACTCGATCCAGCTCGTCCGCTGGGACGCCCCGCCCTGGGCGTCGCGCGGGCTGGAGGTCGAGGGCGGCTGGCTGCACAGCTACGAGGCCCGCACCGTGCCCCTCGAGGGCGACGAGGGCGCCGAGCGCCCCTGCCCGGTGCGCCTGGAGTCCACCGACCTCGCCTACGCCGAGCACGGGCAGACCGTCCTGCGCCGCTTCGGACCGCGGGTCTTCGTCGGCGACCTCGCCCAGCTGTCCCTGCCCGAGGCCCGCCGCCTCGTCGACGCGCTGAGCGAGGTCATCGACCGCGCCGAGGGTCGCTGAACCCTCCCGGCGGCCGGGGAGCGCCGAGCCCCCCGGGTGCCGGCGCGGGACGCCGGCACCGCCCGGCCCGGTAGCTTGCGCCCATGACGCAGCGCACCGGCCGAGCGGTCCGGATCACCGGACCCGGCACCCTCGAGCTCCTCGACGACGTGGCCGTCCCCGACCCCGGACCGGGCGAGGCCCTGGTCCAGGTCGCCTACTGCGGCATCTGCGGCTCCGACCGCGAGGTCTTCGCCGGCACCCGCCCCGCGGAGTTCGTGCGCTACCCCGTCGTCCCGGGCCACGAGTGGTCCGGCACCGTCGCGGCCGTCGGCGCCGGCGTGCCCGAGGGCATCGTCGGGCGCGGGGTCGTGGGCCAGGGCATCCGCACCGCCGAGGGCACCCCCGCCTCCGTCGCCGGCGACACCGAGGGCTGGGCGCAGGACTACGAGGAGACCGGCTTCACCCTCCCCGGCGGCTGGGCCACGTGGCTGACGCTGCCCGCCCGCTACCTGCACCTGCTGCCCGAGGACGCCGACCTGCGCGCCGCGGCCGGCATCGAGCCCGCCGCCTGCGTCGCCGAGGCCGTCCTGCTCGCCGACGTCACCGTCGGCTCGAAGGTCGCCGTGGTCGGCGCCGGCACGCTGGGGCTGCTCTGCGTGCAGCTGCTCAAGGGCGCCGGCTGCGAGGTCACCGTCGTGCACCACAACGAGGAGCGCCGCGAGCTCGCCGCGACCTGCGGGGCCGCGCACTACACCGGCGACGTCACGACGCTGGACGCCACCTTCGACGCCGTGATCGAGGCCGCGGGCGTGCCCGGCATCGCCCGCACCTCCGTGGGCCTGGCCCGCCGCGGCGGGCGCGTGGTGCTGACCGGCATCCCCGCCACCGACGCCGACGACCTCTCCTCCCTGGAGCTGGTCTCGCGCAACGTGCACGTCCTGACCGTCTTCGGCGCCCCGACGCGAGCCTGGGCCTACGCCGTGCGGGCCTTCTCCACCGGCGTCCTGGACCCTTCGCCGCTCATCACCCACGAGTTCGACGTGGCCGACGCGCAGCAGGCCCTCGACGTGCTCTCCGCCCGCACCGGCGCCCTGAAGGTCCTGCTCAAGCCCTGACCCCGGCGCCCGGGGTCCCCTGGCGGCGCAACGCCCGCGCGCATCCGGGTGGTCGCGGCCGCCGGCGCTCAGGTGCGTCGGCGGCCCGGCCGAGACGCCGGGGGTGACCCCCTCGCGACGCGGCCGCCCGCTCCAGTCGACGCTGCTCGCGCTCGTCCTGGTGCCCGTCGTCGGGCTGGCCGCCGTCGCCGGGGTGGCCGTGGACGACCGGCTGGAGCGGGCCCGCGACGCCGAGGCCGCGCTCGCCGAGGTGCGCGCCGCGATCGCGCTGGACGAGGTCCGCGACGCCGTCGCCCAGGAAGTCGTCCCCGTCCTGGCCGCGGCGGCCCTGGCCCGGCCCCGCGGCCCCGCGGCCGCCGGCGCCACCCCCGAGCAGGTCGAGCGCGCCCTCGGCGCCACGGCGGCGCGGGCCGCGAGCACGGCCGCCACCGACCTCGCGGTGGCCGCCGCCTCCCCCGTCGACGGCGAAGGGGCCCGCACCGCCGCGCGGGCCCTGGCCGGGGCCCGCACCGCCCCCGACCCCGGCACCGGCTTCGGGCGCTACGACGCCCTGCTGCACGACCTCGGCGGCCACGTCGGGGACCACCTGCGGGCTGCCCGCACCCTGGGCCTGGAGGGGGAGCTCTCCGCCGCCCTGAACGACCTGCAGCGCGTGTCGCGGGCGCACGCCCTGGCCGGCAAGGAGGTCGCCTCCCACCTCGCGGTCGCGGCCGGGGCCGGCGCGGTGGACCGCGAGGACTTCCTGCGCGTCTGGGGCGCCTACCACCAGGCCGCCGCCGACGTGCGCGACGCCGACGACGACCCCGCCGTGGCGCGAGCCTGGGAGGACGCCGACCGCAGCGCGGCCGCGCTGCGGGTGGACGGGGTCCTGGCCGCGGCCGCGCGCAGCGACGGCGAGCCCGCGCTGGGCGACGTCGTCGTCCTCGCCACGTCGGTCCCGGAGCGCAACGCCGCCCAGCGCGCGGTGCTCGCCCGGGCCGCCGGCGCGGTCGTGGAGCGGGCGCAGCGCCAGGCCGACGAGGCCCGGCGCCAGCTCCAGCAGCTGCTGGTGCTGTGCGGGGTGGTCGTGGCCGCGACGCTGACCGGCACCCTCCTCGCGCGCCGGGCCATCGCCCGCCCCCTGGGCCGCCTCGCCGAGCAGTCGCGCGCCGTGGCGGCCGGGGAGCTCGTCGACGTCGAGGAGAACGGCCCCGCCGAGGTCCGGGTCGTGGCGCAGGGCCTGGCCGCCGCCGTCGACAGCCTGCGCCGGGTCCAGGCGCAGGCCGACGCCATCGCCGCCGGCGACCTGGACTGCGAGGTCGTGCGCACCCCCGTCCCCGGGCCGCTCGGGGCGTTCGTGCACGCCTCGGTGACCCAGGTGATCACCGCCTTCCACGAGCGCGAGCGGCTGCAGGCCGACCTCGCCCACCAGGCCGCCCACGACGCGCTCACCGAGCTGCCCAACCGGGCCCAGACGCTCGTCCTCACCGAGCGCGCCCTGCACCGCGCGGCCCGCCAGCACGGCCGGGTCGGCCTGCTGTTCGTGGACCTCGACCACTTCAAGGCCGTCAACGACAGCTTCGGCCACGCCGCCGGGGACGAGCTGCTGCGCGTCGTGGCGTCCCGGATGCACGAGACCGTGCGCGGCGGGGACGTGGTGTGCCGCCTCGGCGGGGACGAGTTCGTCGTCCTCGTCGAGGGCGTGGAGGACGAGAAGGGCCTCGTCGACCTCGGTGAGCGGCTCATCCGCGCCGTCAGCGCCCCCGTCGCCCTGACCGGGCTCCCGCAGGCCCAGCACGTGCGGGTGGGGGCCAGCGTCGGGGTCGCCGTGGGCACCCCCGGCGCCCTGGACGCCGAGCGCCTCGTCCGCGACGCCGACGCGGCCGTGTACCGGGCCAAGAGCGCCGGCCGCGGGGTCGTGGAGGTCTTCGACGACGAGCTGCGCGCGGAGCTGTCGGCGCGCGCGGAGCTGGAGACCGCCCTGCGCCGCGGCCTCGACGGGGGCGAGCTCGTCCTGCACTACCAGCCCGTCCTGGACCTGCAGACCGGGCGCACGAGGAGCGTCGAGGCGCTGGTGCGCTGGCAGCGCCCCGGGCACGGGCTGGTCCCGCCGGACTCCTTCATCCCGGTCGCGGAGGCGTCCTCGCTGGTGTGCGACCTGGGCCGCTGGGCGCTGGCGGAGGCGACGGCGCAGCTGGTGCGCTGGGACGCCGAGGGCGGGCACCGGGCCGGCCTGGACGTGGCGGTGAACATCTCCGGCCGCCACCTCGCCCAGGCCCACCTGCTCGACGACGTCACCGACGCGCTGACGGCCAGCGGGATCGCGGCCTCGCGCCTCACCGTCGAGATCACCGAGACGGTGCTGGTGGACGAGCCCCTCGCCCTGGAGCACCTGCGCTCGCTGCGCGAGATCGGGGTGCGGGTCGCGATCGACGACTTCGGCACCGGCTACACCTCGATCGGGCAGCTGTCGCGGCTGCCGGTGGACGTGCTGAAGATCGACCGCAGCTTCGTGTCCTCCCCCGAGGCGGGCAACGGCGACCTCGTGCGGCTGCTCATCAGCGCCGCCCACAGCTTCTCCCTGGGCGTGGTCGCCGAGGGGGTCGAGGAGGACACCCAGCTCAGCGCGCTGCTGGCCGCGAGCTGCGACGCCGCCCAGGGGTTCCTCTTCGCCCGCCCGGTCCCGGCGGACGACCTGCCCGCGGCGGCGTTCGCGGTGGACGGGGCGGGGCGCGGCGCGCGCTCGTGAGCGTCCGGTGCGAGGGGCGCGGCGGGCCCGGGAACGGCGAGAGGCCCGCCCCGCTGGTGCGGGACGGGCCTCCGTGGAGCCGCCTCGGGGAATCGAACCCCGGACCTACGCTTTACGAGAGCGTCGCTCTGGCCGACTGAGCTAAGGCGGCGGACCTGCTGCGCCCTTGCGGACACGGTTGGTGAGCTTACAGGACACCGCGGCCCTTGTTCACCTCGACCGCGCGCCCGGGGGCGGGCCCCGCGCGGGGCCCGCCCGGCCCGCCCCTACCGCTGGGGGGCGACCCGCAGCACGAGGTCGCGCACCAGGCCCGCGACCGCCTCGGGGTGGTCCAGCGAGGGCAGGTGGGCGCTGCCGGGCAGCTCCACCCGGACGGCCCCGGGGATGCGCTCGAGCAGCTGCGCGGTGCGCGCCCGCAGGAACCCGGCGTCCAGCTCGCCGGTCGCCAGGACCACGGGCAGGTCCAGCTCCCCCAGCCGGGACCAGGCCTCGACCTCGCCCTCGCCGTGCTCGAAGGCCCGGTGGCGCAGCACGGTGCGGTCCATGTCGAGGAACAGCTCGCGGGCCGCGCCGCCGACCCGGCCGGGGGCGGCGAGCGGGCCGTCGAGCCACAGCTCGGCGTCCAGCTCGGCCGCCCGGTCGACGTCGCCGGCCTCCAGGGCGGCGTCGATCGCGGCGTCCAGCTCCACCGTGCGCGGTTCGAGGTCGTCGTCCTCGGGTTCGGGCGCCCCGCTGGCCGCGGAGGCGAGCAGCAGCAGCCCGGCGACCCGCTCGGGCGCCTCGAGGGCGGCGTCGAGGGCGAGGGCGCCCCCCATGGAGTTCCCGACCAGGACGACGGGACCGGTGGCGACCTCGTCGAGCACCCGGAACAGGTCGCCGAGGTGGGTGAAGTCGTGCCCGCGCAGCGGGGTGTCCCCGAAGCCCCGGCGGTCGTAGGTCAGGGTCGCGACCCCCTCGGGCAGGGCGGCGTCCCAGCAGCGGCGGTCCACCACCCCGGCGTGCAGGAACACCACGAGCGGGCCGGGGCCCGGTCGGTGCTCCACGGCCAGGGCGGTGTCCCCGACCACGATCGACTGCGTCCGCGTCTGCTCCATCTCCCCACCCTGCCACCTCCGCCGGCGGTGCCCGCGCGGTCCCCGCGGGGTCACGCCACGGGCAGGGCCACGGCGCACCGGGCGTCCTCGGCGACGAGGTCGGCGTTGATCGAGGCGCCCGCGAGGACCCCGGCGCCGGAGGCGACCGAGACCATGGCGGCGAGGTCGGCGACGTTGCCGGCGGCCCAGACGCCGGGGACGTCGGTGGCGCCCCCGGGGCCGGTGGCCACGAACTCCCCCAGCGGGTGCGGGGTGAGTTCCCCGCCGAGCTGGGCGAAGAGGTCGCCGCGGACGCGGAACCGGGGTGCGACGACGAGGGCCTGCACCCCGACGGGGGAACCGTCGAGGTCGACGACGAGGTTCCCGTCGGTGCCGGAGACCCCCCGGACCCGGCCCTCCCGGACCTCGACGCCGAGGGCGTCGAACTGCGCGCGGTCCTCGGCGGGGAGCTCGTCCATGCTGTGCCGGAACAGGGTCACGTGCGGGGACAGCTGCCGGAACAGCAGGACCTGGTGCAGGCTGTTCGGCCCGCGGCCCAGGACCCCGATCCGCTGCCCGCGGACCTCCCAGCCGTGGCAGTAGGGGCAGTGCAGGACGCTGCTGCCCCAGAACTCCCGCAGCCCGGGGACGTCGGGGAGCTCGTCGACCAGCCCCGAGGCGAGCAGCAGCCGCCGGGCCCGGACGGTCGCCCCGCCGAGCAGGACGAGTTCGATGCGGTCCCCGGCGCGGCGGGCCACGACGGCCCGGTCGTCGAGGAACCGGACGCCGTAGTCCTCGGCCTCGGCGCGGCCGGCGGCGAGGAGGTCCAGCGGCCGGACCCCCTCCCGCCCCAGGACGTTGTGGGCGTGGTCGGAGACGGCGTTGCGGGGTTCGCCGGCGTCGACGACGACGACGGACCGCAGCGAGCGGGCCAGGGCGATCGCCCCGGCGGTTCCGGCCGCGCCGGCGCCGACGACGACGACGTCGCACTCGAGGTCCGGGGGGTTCACGGGGTTCACGGGAGTTCCTCCTGGTCGGCGGTGGCCACCCAGACGGTCCGGGTGACGCGGGGGGCGAGGTCGGGGACCTCGGGGAGCGGGTGGTCGGGGACGAGCCCGAGGCCCGCGGCGAACCGGTCGAACCACGCCCGGGCGTAGCGGCGGGCGTCGGGGCCGTCGGGGGCGGTGGTGGTCAGCGACGTGCGGGTGACGGTGAGACCCGCCCGCCGCAGGGCGGGGGTCCAGTCGGGGTGGGAGTTCCAGCCCGCGGCGAGCGCCGCGGCGTGGGCACGGTCCTCGAAGTCCGGTGCGGGCAGGAAGCGCGGCAGCCCGTCGAGCTCGACGACGAGGACGACCCCGCCGGGGGCCAGCGCGGCGCGGGCGCCGGCGAGCAGTTCGGCGGGCCGGCGCACGTGGTGCAGCGACGAGGACGCCCAGACGAGGTCGACGGCCCCGAGGTCGGGGAAACCCTCGTCGAGGTCGGCGTCGTGGACGTCGAAGGCCTGCTGCCGCAGGCGTTCCAGCATGTGGGGGTCGTGGTCGACGGCGGTGGTGCGGGCGGTGGGGAACCGGGTGCGCAGCACCCGGGTGCCCGCGCCGGTGCCGGCGCCGAGGTCCACGACGTGCCGCGGGGGCGCGGCCGGCGGGAGCAGGTCGAGGACCTCGTGGAGCTGGTGGCCGAAGACGAGGGCTTCGAGGTCCAGCACCTCCTGGTGGCCCATCGCGTGCCCGGGTCGGGAGCGGTGGCCGGGGCCGTGCCCGGAACCGTGGTGGGGACCGTGGTCGTGTCCGTGCATGGTTCGAGGGTAGGCACGTCCTGCGTTCAACGCATAGCATCTTGCTCATGGAGCAAGACATCGACGCGATCATCCGTCAGCGCATCCGGGGTCTGCGGCTGGCGAAGGGCTGGTCGCTGGACGCCCTTGCCGCCCGCTGCTTCATGAGCCCCTCCACGCTCAGCCGCATCGAGACCGGTCACCGGCGCATCGCCCTCGACCAGCTCGTCCCCCTGGCCCGGGCCCTGGACACCACCCTCGACGACCTCGTCGACTCCGGCGCCGAGGACGACGTCGTCATCCGCCCGCTGGCCGAGCACCGGCCGGGGGTCACCACCTGGCTGCTGTCGCGGGAGCGCGCGGTCGCCGGGGTCACCGTCGCCAAGACGCGGCTGAGCGCCGACCGGCACGACCACCACCGCACCGAGGGCGAACCCCGCGTCCACCCCGGGCGGGAGTGGTTCACCGTGCTGTCGGGACGGGCCCACCTCGAACTGGGCGACCGGACGTTCCTCGTGCACCCCGGCGAGGCCGCGGAATTCGACACGATGACCCCGCACCGGATCACCGCCGACGCCACCGCGGGGGACCTGGAGATCCTGTCCATCTTCGACCGCGACGGGGAGCGCACCCACCTGCGCACCGGCGACTGACCCCGCCCCGCGGCTCGTCTCAGCGCGGCCAGGGCAGCCGGGCGGACACCTCGAAACCCGCTCCGAGGCGGCCCGCGCGCAACCGCCCGCCCACCAGCTCCACGCGCTCGGCCAGGCCGACGAGCCCGAACCCCGAGGCCGGCGCCGCCCCGGCCAGGACCGGGGTCGCCCCCTCCCCGGACGGCCGGTCCACGACGGAGACCTCCAGGAACCGTCCGCGCCGGCCCTCGACCCGCACCTGCGCCCGGTGGCCCGAGGCGTGCTTGCGGACGTTGGTCAGGCCCTCCTGGACGACCCGGAACGCGGTGCGCCCCAACGCCTCCGGCACCTCCCCCGGATCGGCCAGGCGCACGTCCAGGTCGACGGGCGCACCCAGGGCGACCACCTCGGCGACCAGGCCCGGGACGTCGGCCAGGGTCGGTTGCGGGCGCGGGACCTCCGCCGGCGCGTCGTCCTGGCGCAGGACGCCGAGGATGTCGCGCAGGTCCTCCAGGGCGGCGTGCGCGCTGCGGCGGATCGTCGCCGCCGAGGCGACGACCTCGGGGTCGGCGGAACCCTCCAGCCGCACCTCCAGGGCCCCGGCGTGCATGCTGACCAGCGAGATCCGGTGGGCCAGCACGTCGTGCATCTCCCGCGCGATGCGGGAGCGCTCCACCGCCCGGGCCTGCTCGGCCCGCAGCTCCTGCTCGGCCCGGGCCCGCACGGCCTGCTCGCGCCAGGACGCCGCCAGTTCCCGGCGGCTGCGGACGTACATCCCCCAGGCGAGCACCGGCAGCAGCACCCCGACCAGCGCGATCGCCAGCACCCACCAGGTGACCGTCGGGTCCGGCCACAGGACCGCCTGCGCCACCCCGGTCACCGCCGCCCCGGCGGCCACCGCGACCGCGGCGGGCCAGCGCCGGCGCACGGCCACGGAGAACACCGCCACCACCGAGGCGAAGCCGACCGCCACGGAGAGCAGCGACGCGGCCACCAGCGCGACCGCGACCGCGACCGGCCACCGGCGGCGGAGGAACAGCAGCGGGACGGCCACCACCCCGAGCAGCGCGTCCACGACGAGCCACTCCTCGGCCCGCACCCCCCGCGCCTCCTCGAGCTCGAACCCGAGGACGGCCAGCCCGGTCCCCCAGCAGACCAGCACCAGCAGCAGGTCGCCCGCGACCCGCAGCGCGGTGGTCCAGCGCCCCGGGCGCCCGGGGTGCTCAGCAGCGCTCAGGTCGGTCACCCCGCCACCGTAGGCACCCCCCGGAGGGGTGTCGTGCCCCGAACGTCGCGACCGGGCAGCGACTCCCGTCGCCCCGGCGCGGGGGCGGGGGCGACGGGCGGGGGACGTCGGGCGGGGAGCGTCAGGCGGGGGGCAGGACCCGCGCGGCGCGGTAGCGGTCCACCAGGGCCAGCAGCGCCCGCTCGGTGCTGACGTAGCCGCCGAACCCCGCGAGCCGGCTGCGGGTCATGTCGGCCACGACCTCCAGCGGGCGGCCCAGGTCGCTGTCGCTGTGCCACCAGGATGCGACCCGCGACAGGTCGGGCTCGACGAGGTGGTGCTCCTCGACCAGGCGGGCCCACACCGCCTCCGCGCCGGCCATCTGCGCCTCCAGCGTCAGGGGCTCGGCACCGGGCCCGGCGGGTTCGACGCCGAGGTGGGCGGCCAGGCGCGGCCACAGCCTGCGCCAGCGGACCACGTCGCCGTTGACGACGTTGAACGCCGTGTCGGCCGCGGCGGGGGTGGTCGCCGCCCACAGCTGGTGGTCGGCGAGCTGACCGGCGTCGGTGAGGTCGACGACGCCGTTCCACTGCGCCTGCGAGCCGGGGAAGGTGAAGGGCCGCCCGGTGGCCGCGACGACGGCCGCGTAGGCGCCGAGGGTCGGCACGAGGTTCATCGCGTTGCCCACGGCGTAGCCGGTCACGGTGTGCGCGCGGTGCACCGACCAGGTGAACCCGTGGCGGGCGGCCGCGGCGAACAGCTCGTCCTCCTGGGCGTAGTAGAAGTTCTCCACCGGCAGCCGCTCGGCGTCCTCGAGGAAGGGCGTGTCGGGCAGGTCGCCCTTCCCGTAGGCCTCGAAGGGCCCGAGGTAGTGCTTCAGCCCGGTGACCAGGGCGGCGTGGCGCAGGGAGCCCTGCGGGCCCAGGACGGCCAGCAGGTCGCGCACCAGGCCGCCGTTGACGCGGACGTTCTCCGCCTCGCTGTCCCGGCGCGACCAGGCGGTGACGAAGACGTGCGTGGGGGCCAGACCGGCGAGGTTCTCCTCCAGGCTCTCCCGGGAGAGCAGGTCGGCGCGGACGTGCTCGACCCCCTCGACCGCCGGGGGCCGCCGGGACAGCCCCGAGGTGCGCCACCCGGAGGCGACGAGCTGCTCGGCCAGGGCGCTGCCGGTGATGCCGGTGGCGCCGACGACGAGGGCGTGGGCTCCGGGGGGCGGGGTGCGCAGGGGGGTGGGGGCGCGGTCGGGGAGGAAGGGCGAGGGGTCCGGCATGAGCACCACGGTAACCACGAACGTCACTACAGTGCTCATCGTGACGAGTGACGACACCGCCTTCACCGCCCGGCTCGCGCAGGTGCTGCGCGCCGCCCGCCAGGCCCGCGGCCTCACCACCGCGGCGCTGGCGCAGGCCTCCGGGGTGTCGCGGGGCTCGGTCGTCAAGCTCGAGCGCGGCGACTCCCAGCCCTCCGCGGCCCTGCTGGGGCGGCTCTGCGGGCCCCTGGGACTGACCCTGTCGGAACTGTTCGCCCGGGTCGAGGCGCGCACCGCGACCGGCCGCCTCGTGCGGGCCGCGTCGGCCCCGACCTGGACGGACCCGGTGAGCGGGCACCGCCGGCGCTCGCTGTCCCCCTCCCCCGCGGGACCCGCCCAGCTCACCGAGATCGTCCTGCCCGCCGGGGCCGCCGTGACCTACCCCGCCCAGGCCTACGCCGACCTCCACCAGCAGGTGTGGGTGCTGGAGGGGACGCTGGACCTCCTCGAGGGGACCGACGCGCACCGCCTCGGCCCCGGGGACTGCCTGGAACTGGGGGCCCCCGCCGACTGCACGTTCACCAACCCCGGGGACACCGCCACCCGCTACCTCGTCGTCGTGGCCCGGCGGCCCTGACGGGGCAGGTCGATGGTCACGGGAGTTCCTCCCCGGTCAGCGGGGACCTCCGGCGCGGGCGGGCACGGTGGAGTCACCGGGGAAGAACCGCCACCCGGCCCACAGCGCGACGTGGACGAAGGCCACGAGGACCGGCACCTCGATGAGGGGGCCGACGACCCCGGCCAGCGCTTGGCCGGAGGTGGCGCCGAAGGTGCCGATGGCCACCGCGATGGCGAGTTCGAAGTTGTTGCCGGTCGCGGTGAAGGACAGCGTGGAGGTCTTCGCGTAGCTCAGGCCGATGGCCTTCCCCAGGGCGAAGGAACCCCCGAACATGATGACGAAGTAGGCCAGCAGCGGCAGCGCGATCCGGGCCACGTCGCCCGGCTGCGACGTGATGGCGTCGCCCTGCAGGGCGAAGAGCACGACGATGGTGAACAGCAGCCCGTAGAGGGCGATGGGACCGATCCTCGGCAGGAAGGTGCCCTCGTACCAGGCGCGACCCCGGGCCCGCTCCCCCAGGGTGCGGGTGAGGAAACCCGCCAGCAGCGGGATGCCCAGGAACACCAGCACCGAGACGACGATGGCGCCGACGGAGAACTCCGCGCTGGTGGTCTCCAGGCCGAGCCAGCCGGGCAGGACCTGGAGGTAGAACCAGCCCAGCGCCGCGAAGGCGAGGATCTGGAACACCGAGTTGATCGCGACCAGCACGGCGGCGGCCTCGCGGTCCCCGCAGGAGAGGTCGTTCCAGATGAGCACCATGGCGATGCAGCGGGCCAGGCCGACGATGACCAGGCCGGTGCGGTGCTCGGGTTGGTCGGGCAGCAGCACCCAGGCCAGGGTGAACATCAGCGCCGGCCCGACCAGCCAGTTCAGCACCAGGGAACTCACGAGCAGCCGGCGGTCGGCGGTGACCCGCGAGGTCTCGGAGTAGCGGACCTTGGCCAGGACCGGGTACATCATCAGCAGCAGCCCGACGGCGATGGGCAGGCTGACCGAGCCGACCTCCACCGCGCTCAGGGCGTCGTCGAGACCGGGAACGACCCGGCCCAGCAGCAGCCCGAGGGCCATGGCGGCGACGATCCACACCGGCAGGAAGCGGTCCAGCACCGACAGGCGCGCCAGCACCGGGGTCCCGGGTCCGGTTCCGGGGCGGGGGTTCTCGGCGACCACGTCGCTCATCGGGCAGGTCCTTCCATCGACGTCCGTCGATGGCCGACCCTGCAGCACGCATCGACGTGTGTCAATATCGACAGACGTGAATGTCGAGTGCCACAGTGGACCCGTGCCTGCCGCGCCCACCACCCTGCCGCTCGTCGCCACGGCCGGCGCGACGGCGGGCGCCTGCTGCGCTCCCCTGACCGGGGAACCGCTCAGCGCCGAGACCGCCGCCGCCCTGGCCCGCACCCTCAAGGCCCTCGCCGACCCCGCCCGCCTGCGCCTGCTGTCGCTCGTCGCGGCCCACGAGGGCGGCGAGGCCTGCGTCTGCGACCTGACCGAACCCCTCGGCCTCAGCCAGCCCACCGTCTCGCACCACCTCAAGGTCCTGGTCGAGGCGGGGCTGCTCACCCGCGACAAGCGCGGGGTGTGGGCCTACTTCGCCGTCGTCCCCGAGACCCTCAACGCCCTCGCCGCCGTCCTCGTCACCCCCGCCCGCCCCGCGTCCTGAAACCCGAGGAGCCCCCTGCCGTGACCACCCCCCGCGTGCTGTTCGTCTGCGTCAAGAACGGCGGCAAGTCCCAGATGGCCGCCGGTCTGATGCGCGCCGTCGCCGGACCCGCCGTCGAGGTGGACTCCGCCGGGACGCGGGCGGGAACCGCCCTCAACGCCGAGTCGGTCCAGAGCCTGCGGGACGTGGGGGTGGACATCTCCGGCGGGCACCCGCAGCAGCTCACCGACGAGATGGTCGCCGCGGCCGACCTCGTCGTCGTCCTCGGTTCCGAGGCGCGGGTCGAGCCGGTCGGGGGAACCCCCGTCGAGGTGTGGGAGACCGACGAACCCTCCACCCGCGGCATCGAGGGCGCCGAGCGGATGCGCCTGGTGCGCGACGACATCGCCGCCCGCGTCGAGGACCTCGCGCGCCGCCTCGCCGCACCGGCGTGAGCCCCGCGCGCCGCGCCGCGCGCACCCCGCGGGACGGCTCGGTCGCAGAGGTCTTCTCCGCGTTCCTCGTGCTGGGCCTGACGTCGTTCGGGGGGCCCGTCGCGCACCTGGGGTACTTCCGCGAGGCCTTCGTGGTCCGGCGCCGCTGGCTCGGCGAACGCGCCTACGCCGACCTGGTGGCGCTGTGCCAGTTCCTGCCCGGCCCGGCGTCCAGCCAGGTGGGGATGGCCCTCGGCCTGCGGCGGGCCGGCCCCCTGGGCCTGCTGGCCGCCTGGACCGCCTTCACCCTGCCCTCGGCGCTGCTGCTCGTGGCGTTCGCCCTGGGGACCCGCGCGGCCGGGGTCGACCCCGGCGCGGGCTGGCTGCGGGGCCTGACCGCCGCGGCCGTGGCCGTGGTGGCCCACGCCGTGCTCGGCATGGCCCGCACCCTGACCCCGGACCGGGCGCGCGCCACCGTCGCCGTCCTGGCCCTCGTCGTCGCCGTGCTCGTCCCCACCGCGGCCGGGCAGGTGGCCGCCATCGCGATCGGCGTCGTCCTCGGGCTGACCCTGCTGCGCCACCCGGTGGGCGAGACCGACCCGGCGGACTCCCCCTCCCCCGTCCGGCGGCGGACGGGTGCGGCCCTGCTCGCCGCGTTCGCGGCGCTGCTCCTCCTGCTGCCGGTCCTCGCGGCGGCGACCGGCGACGCGGCCCTGGGCCTGGTGAGCAGCTCCTACCGCACCGGGTCCCTCGTCTTCGGCGGCGGCCACGTCGTCCTGCCGCTGCTGGAGGCCGACACCGTCCAGCGCGGCCTGGTCGGCGAGGACGCCTTCCTCGCCGGCTACGGCGCCGCGCAGGCCGTCCCGGGGCCGCTGTTCACCTTCGCCGCCTACCTGGGGGCCGTCCGCACGGCCGCCCCGACCGGCCTGGCCGGCGCGGGCCTGGCGCTGGTCTCGATCTTCCTGCCCTCGGCGCTGCTGGTCGGGGGGACGCTGCCGTTCTGGGAACGGCTGCGCCGCTCCCCCCGCGCCCAGCGCGCCCTGGCCGGGGCGGGCGCCGCGGTCGTCGGCGTGCTGGGCGCCGCCCTGCACGACCCGGTGCTCACCCACGGCGTCACCTCGCCCGCCACCCTGGCCGTCGCGGCCGTCGCCTTCGTGGCCCTCTCCTCGTGGCGGACGCCCCCCTGGGCGGTGGTGGCGGGAGCGGGCCTGGCCGGGGCCCTCGTCCTGTGAGACCGCGCCCGCCGGGCGCCGGCGCCGGGCCCCGCCGGCGCCACGGACGGCCCAACGGCCCCCCGCGCCGGGGAATGCGGGTGCCGCACCCGGCCTTGCAGGGGTCGTGACCACCATCGGAATCATCGGCAGCGGCAACATCGGCAGCGTCCTCTCCCGCCTCGCCGTGGACGCCGGCTACGACGTCGTCATCGCCAACTCCCGCGGCCCCCAGTCCCTGACCGACCTCGTGGACCGGCTCGGGCCCCGGGCGCGCGCCGGCACGGCGACGGAGGCCGCCACGGCCGGGGACCTCGTCGTCGTGACGGTCCCGCTGGGCCGCGTCGAGGACCTCCCCGCCGAACCGCTGGCCGGCAAGGTCGTCATCGACACCTGCAACTACTACCCGGAGCGGGACGGCGACATCGCCGCCCTCGACAGCCACGAGCTGACGACCTCCGAGTTCGTCCAGCGCCACTTCGCGGGGGCCCGCGTCGTGAAGGCCTTCAACAACATCTTCGCCCAGAACCTCGCCGACCTGCCCCGTCCCGCGGGGGCCCCGGACCGCACGACGCTCACCATCGCCGGCGACGACGAGGCGGCGGAGCGGACCGTCGCCGAGTTCATCGACGCCATCGGCTACGACACCTTCGACACCGGCAGCCTCGCGGAGAGCTGGCGCTTCCAGCGCGACCAGCCCGCCTACGCCGGCGCCTACACCGAGAGCGGCGACCCCGCCGAACCCCGGCGCCGCACCCCCGAGGAGCTGCAGCTCCTCCTCGACCGGGCCGACCGCTCCATCCGCTGACCCTCCCGCCGCGCGGCGGCCGGCCGCGGCACCGACCCGGTGCCCGGCCGGCCCGCCCGCGGCCTTCCCCCTCCCGCGGAGGGGGAACCGGGTCCCGGCCTCAGCTGACCGGGCGGGCGCTCGCGCGCGGACCCGTCCCCGCGCCGACGTACCCGCTGCCGCGCACCTCCACCTCGACGCCCGCGGCCTCCAGCACCGCGAGGACGTGACGCTCGGCGTCCCCGATCGCGTCCATCGACGGCGCCTCCTCGCACGCCACCCCCGCCACCGAGACCGTCTCGTCGGCCGGGGCGGGCAGGTGCTCCGTCCACGCCTGCACCCCGGCCCGCCGCAGGGCGGCCAGGCACTCCTCGTGGGAGGCGGTGCTCGGCACCAGCAGCACCGTCAGCAACCCACCGGCGAAGGGGTTCCGCGTCCCCGGGTCGGCCCGCAGGTCCACGGCGGCGGGGAACTCCCCCGCACCGCGCGTCCCCACCGGGCCGGGCGTCGTCGCTGCGTCGCGGAGGTCGATCACCATGGACCGCACCCTGGCACGGGAACCGGTGGCGCGGGGGCACTTCGAGGCGGTTGAGGACGAGACCACCGCGGGTCAGGGCCGACGCCGCAGGTTCCAGCCGCGCACCACCAGGTAGACGCCCCCGACCACGGCGCCGTAGGCCCCCCACCGCAGCGCCGCGTGGTCCAGCAGCGCCTCCCACGTGGTCGAACCCCCCGGACCCGACGGCCGGTGCGCGGCCGCCACGCCGTGGAAGGCGATCCCCGCGACGACGAGGACGGCCCCCACCACCAGCAGGGTCACCGCCCACCCGCGACCCCGGACGCGCTGCTGCTCCTCGGTGCTCACCCCCCGATCCTGGCGGATCCCCGCACGGGGCGGCGCATGACGACCCGCGGCCAGGCGTCCAGCCCCAGTTCCCGCTCGTGGCGCCGCACCGCGAGCAGGCCCGGACCGAGCTCGGCGTCGGGGACCACGGTGAAACCGAGACGGGCGTAGTACGGCGCGTTCCACGCCACCTCCGCGAAGGTCGTCAGCGTCACCGCCGCCAGCCCCTGCTCGCCCGCCCAGCCGGCCGCGGTGTCGATCAACCGCCGGCCCCACCCCCGGCCGGCGTGGGCCGGGTCCACCGACACCTGCTCGACGTGGGCGGCCCCGTCGACGACGTCCACCAGCAGGTAGGCCACCGCGACGTCGTCCCCGACCCCACCGGCCGCCCCGTCGTCGCTCGCCACCCACGCCCGCCCCCGCGCCCGGTAGGTCTCCAGGGTTCCCAGGCTCGGGGGGTCGTCGTCGGCGACGACCGCCATGCCGATGCCGCGGAAGGCGGTTCCCGCGGCCCGCTCGACGTCCTGCAACCGGCGCAGGTCGCGCGGCTCAGCCCGTCGGATCACACGGCACCCTGGCACACCGCCGGTGGTTCAGGTACCTGCTCCCGCCGGCGGACCCGCGTCCGCGCTCCCGCGCAGGACGGACGTCATCCTCTTCCCCCGGGCGACCTCGTCGACGAGCTTGTCCATCCACCGGATCCGCTGCATCAGCGGGTCCTCGATCTCCTCCACCCGGTGCCCGCAGATCACCCCGGTGATCTCCGCCGCGCGGGGGTTCAGCGCCGGGGCCTGCGCGAAGAAGGTCTCCAGGTCGACCCCGGAGGCGACGGCCTCCTGCAGCCCGGCGGGGTCGTGGCCGGTGAGCCAGCAGATGACCCGGTCCACGTCCTGCGGGTCGCGGCCCTTGCGCTGGACCTTGGCCACGTAGAGCGGGTAGATGCTGGCGAAGCTCGTGCCGAAGATCCGGTGCCGCGTCACGGTGGCCCCCTCGGGCGTCGCAGGACGTTCTCGCTCCCCGAGCAGGATCGTCCCGTCCCGGCGCCCGGTCAACGCGACGGACGCCCGGCCCGCACGACGAGGACCGCGTGGGGACGTCGTTCGCCCTCCTGCGGCCGCCGCGAGCGTTCGACCTCCACGAAACCCGCCGAGGTGAGCCGGCCCGCCATCTCGTCCACCGGCCACCGGTACGCCGTCGTGACCCGGTGCTCCAACGGCTCGCGCACCGGACCCTCGAAGAAACCCACGACCAGCGTCCCACCGGGTACCAGGAGCCGGCGGACGCCGAGCAGGGCGCCGTCCAGCCGCCCGGGTTCGACGTGGATGAGGGAGTACCACGCGAGCGCCCCGGCCACGGAGGCGTCCGCACGGTCCACGTCGGTCAGCGACCCCACCTCGAAGGGCACGCCCGGGTGGGCCCGACGCGCGTGGGCGACGAACTCCGGCACCAGGTCGATGCCCGTCACCTCGCACCCCGCGCCGTGCAGGTGACCCGTCAGGTGCCCCGGACCGCAGCCCAGGTCCAGGACCGGGCCGCTCAGGTGCGCCAGGTGCCGCTCGATCAGCCGCAGGTCGTCGGGGTGCACGACCTCCACCGATCCCAGCAGGTCGATGTACCGCTGCGCGAGGGAGGAGTAGGCCTCCTGGACGTCGTGGGGGTTCACCGCGCGCACGCTGCCCAGGGCCACCGGCGAGACCACGGCCGTCGGTCCCTCAGCGACCGCGGGAGCCACCACCGGGCCTGGTCCCACCGCCGGAGCGGGTGGTTCCGCGCGCCGGCCCAGCGGCCCGTCCGGGCGGACGCGGCAGGCCGTCCAGGGCCGCCTGCGCGGCCTCCCGCAGGACGCTCTCGCGGGCTCCCGCCTCACCGACGGCCTCGATGCCGCGGTGGACGGTCAGCAGCAGGCCGGCGAGCCGCGGGGCATCAGCGCCGGGGTCGACGTCGCCGTTGCGCTGGCAGGCCTCCAGGACGGCGGTGAAGGTCCGGCGCAGCTCCTCGAAGGCCGCCAGCGAACGAGCCGAGACCACCTCGTCGTGCTCGGCCAGTTCCGCCGCCCCCTTGGCCAGCAGGCAGGCGCGGTGGCCGGGTTCGGCGCTGGTCCGCGCGTGGTCCAGGAAGTAGGTGGTGAGCCGCTCGAACGCCTGCTCGTCGTCACCGTCGAGCCGGTGCGCCGTGGAGCCGACCGCCGCGGTGCAGTAGTCGTCGAAGACCCGGTGGAAGAGCTCGCGCTTGCCGCCGAACGCCCCGTACAGGCTGCCCTTGCCCAGGCCGGTGGCCGCCGCGATCGTCTCCATGCTCGTGCCGGCGAAACCGGTCGACCAGAACTGCTCGCGCGCAGCGGTCAGGACGCCGTCCTCGTCGAACTCCCTCGGTCTGCCCACCTGCGCAGCCTAGGCCGTTGTTGACGGAGTCGTCCAGAAAGCTCCAACTCGGGGACGGTTCGTTCCACGACCGAGCGGTGACGAGGGAAGAGGCACGACGATGGGTGGAGTCCTGGACGGCGAGGTGACCGTGGTCACCGGCGGCACGAGCGGGATCGGGCTGGGCCGCAGGCCGTCGGGGTGCGCTGCGACGTCGGGGACCTGAGCGACCTCGACGCCACGTCCGCCACGTCCGTGGAGGGCGTGCTGTTCGGGGCGCAGGGGGCGGTGCGCGACCTCGCCCGCAGCTGGACGCTCGACGCGCAGGAGAACGGCTTCCGCGTCGACGTCCTCAGCCCCGGACCGACCCGCACCCCCGGCCTGCTCGGGATCGTCCCCGAGGACCAGCAGGACGACTTCGCCGAGGCCCTGGACGCCGCTGCGTTCGTCAACGGGGCCGAGTGGTTCGTGGACGGCGGGCGCACCAGCGCCTGACCGGCAGCGAGCCGGTCTCCTCGCGACCGTGCCGGTGCCCGGCCGGCGCCCGCCGGGTCCGTCGTCGGTCCACCGGGCCCGACCCGGGGCGGGGCACCTAGCAGGTCGTGCCCTCGTCCGGTTCCACCCCGGCCACCAGGTACGTGTCGACGGCGGTGTCCACGCACCCGGACCCCGTGCCGTAGGCGGTGTGCCCGTCGCCGTCGTAGGTCAGCAACCGCCCCGAGGAGAGTTCCCGCGCGAGGTTCTCCGCCCACGGGTAGGGCGTCGCGGGGTCGCGGGTCGTGCCGACGACGAGGATCGGCCCGGCGCCCTCGGCGCGCACCGCCCGCACCTCCCCGACGGGGGGGACCGGCCAGTTCGTGCAGGCCAGCGAACCCCAGGCCAGGAACGGCCCGAACGTCGGCGACGCCGCCTCGAACCGCGCGACGGTGTCCTGGACCTGCGGCAGGGTCTCCGCGTCGTCGCGGTCCAGGCAGTTCACGGCGTAGATGACGGTGCTGGAGTTGTCGAGGTAGGTGCCGTCCGCGCCGCGGTGGGCGTAGGCGTCGGCGAGGGCGAGCATCGCCGTGCCGTCGCCGGCGAAGGCGCTGGTGAGGGCCTCGCTCAGCTGCGGCCACAGCGCCTGCGCGTAGAGCGGGTAGGCCAGGCCGAGGTAGCCGAGGCCCTGCACGAGGTCGCGGCCGGTGCTCGTCGGCAGCGGCCGCGCGTCCAGGGAGGCCAGGAAGGCCC
The DNA here is from genome assembly GCF_000017305.1 of Kineococcus radiotolerans SRS30216 = ATCC BAA-149. Taxonomy (GTDB): domain Bacteria; phylum Actinomycetota; class Actinomycetes; order Actinomycetales; family Kineococcaceae; genus Kineococcus; species Kineococcus radiotolerans. The sequence continues at coordinate 1,797,109 of NC_009664.2, forward strand.
GCACCTGCGCGACGCCGTCGTCGACGCCGCCGGTGAGCGGGCAGTCGTCGTCGCCCAGGCAGCCCTGGACGTAGGAGCGCAACGCGACCTCGAACCCGGCGGCCTGGCCCGCGTTGACCTCCTCGCTGCTCAGCGCGGGGTCGAGGACGCCGTCGAGGACGAACCGCCCCACCCGCTGCGGGAACAGCTCCGCGTACCAGGCGCCGAGGTAGGTGCCGTAGGACTTCCCGAGGTAGTTCAGCTTGTCGTCGCCGAGGGCGGCCCGCAGCACGTCCACGTCCCGCGCGACGGAGCGGGTGTCGACGTGGGCCGCGAGCGCGCCCGCGGCCGCGCACCCCTCGCCGAGGGCGGTCACGCGCTCGTCCAGCGCCTGCACCTCACCGGCGTCGTCGGGGGTGGGGTCGGTGGCGAGGAACTCGTCGACCGCGGCGTCGGGCAGGCACCGCAGGGGCGCGGAGGCGCCCACGCCCCGGGGGTCGAAGCCGACGACGTCGAAGTGGTCGCGGACCGTCTGCGAGGTGACGCCCTCGGCCGCCCGGGCGTACTCGACGCCCGAGGCGCCCGGCCCGCCGGGGTTGAGGACGAGGGAGCCCAGCCGGTCGTCGCCGGTCGCGGAGGTCCGCAGCCGCACCAGGGCCAGCGAGAGCGTCTCCCCCGCCGGGCGGGCGTAGTCGACGGGGACGGTCAGCCGGGAGCACTCGAAGCCGCCGGAGCAGTCCGCCCACTGCAGGTCCTGGCCGTAGAACGCGGCGAGCGCCGGGTCGGTCGCGGCCTCGCCCTCGACGGCGGAGGCGGTGCCGACCGGGGAGGGGTCGGGGCTGGAGCCGCCGAACACCGAGCAGCCGGAGAGCACCAGCGCGGCCAGCGGCGCCGCGACCCACCGCCGCGGGACGGGTCGTCGACGGGTGCGCATGGTGCGACCAGGCTACGGGACGTCGCCCGGTGACCGGTGGGGCGCGCGCAGGGTGAGGGCCAGCGCCTCGATGGCCAGCAGCGGCGCGACGTTCTGCGCCAGCCGCTGCCGGGCCAGCTGCACCGCGTCGGCCCGGCGCAGGACGTCCTCGGGCGTCGAGGAGGCGGCCATGGCCCGCACGTCGCCGGTCATGTCGGAGTTCACCAGCTCCACCGGCGCCCCGAGCTGCACGACGAGGACGTCGCGCAGCAGGCCCAGCAGGTCGACGAGGGAGCGGTCCAGGACGTCGGTCTGGTGGCGGCGGGCGCGGCGCTTCTGGTCCTCCTCCAGCTGGCGGACCTGCCCCCGCACCGCCGGCGGGACGGTCGCGACGCCGTCGGCGCCCAACGCCCGCAGCAGCTCGGCCCGCTCGCGGGCGTCGCGCTCGGTGGTGGAGGCCCCGGCCTCCTCGGCGGCGACCTCGACGAGCTCGCCCGCCGCGACGACCGCCTCCCCGACCCCGCGCAGCCGCTGCGGCAGCCGCAGCACCTCGCGGCGGCGGATGCGGGCCCCCTCGTCGCGGGCGAGGCGGCGGGCGAGGCCGACGTGGCTCTGCGCGGCGCGGGCGGCGAAGGCGGCCATCACCGGGTCGATCCCGTCGCGGCGCACCAGCAGCTCGGCGACGGCGTCGGCGGGCGGGACGCGCAGCGGGACGTGGCGGGCGCGGGAGCGGATGGTGGGCAGGACGTCGTCGACGGCGGGCGCGCACAGCAGCCAGACCGTCTGCGGGGGCGGCTCCTCGATGGTCTTGAGCAGGACGTTGCCGGAGGTCGGGTTGAGCCGGTCCGCGTCCTCGACGACGACGACCCGCCACCGGGCGACGGAGGGGCGGCGCTGCGCGGTGGCGATGAGCGGCTCGACGTCCTCGCGGCGGATCTGCATGTGCTCGGTGGTGAAGACCGTGACGTCGGCGTGCGAGCCGGCGAGCGCGGTCCGGCAGCCGGGGCAGGCCCCGCAGCCGATCTCGACGGGGTCCTCGCAGGCCAGGGCGGCGGCGAAGGCGCGCGCGGCGGTGGAGCGCCCCGACCCGGGCGGGCCGGTCAGCAGCCAGGCGTGGGTCATCCCCACCGTCCCGCGCCGGGCCGCGCGGGCGGCGCGGGTGAGGACCTCGACGGCGGGGCCCTGCCCGACGACGTCGTCCCAGACGCTCACCGGGCACCGGCCCCGGCCGGGACGGGCGAGGGCAGCCGGGGCGCGAGGTGCTCGCGCAGCCTCTGCTGCACGACCTCGGGGGAGGTGGAGGCGTCGAGGACGAGGTAGCGGGCGGGGTCGCGGGCGGCGAGCAGCAGGAACTGCTCGCGGACCCGGGCGTGGAAGGCCTGCGACTCCGCCTCCATCCGGTCGTCGGCGGCGCGCCCGGCGCGGCGGCGGGCGGCGGTGGCGGGGTCGACGTCGAGGACGACGGTGAGGTCCGGCAGCAGCCCCTGCGTGGCCCACGTCGACAGCGTCTCGACCTCCGCGGCGGGCAGGTCGCGGCCGGCGCCCTGGTAGGCCAGGGAGGAGTCGACGTAGCGGTCGGTGAGGACGACCGCGCCCCGGTCCAGGCCCGGGCGCACGACCTCCGCGACGTGCTGGGCGCGGTCGGCGGCGAACAGCAGCGCCTCGGCGCGCGGGCTCAGCGGCTGCTCCTCGCCGCGGTGGTTCAGCAGCACCTCGCGCAGCTCGCGGCCGGTGGCGGTCCCGCCCGGTTCGCGGGTGACGACGACCTCGTGCCCGCGCTCGCGCAGCCACTCGGCCAGCAGCGTCGCCTGGGTCGTCTTGCCCGAGCCGTCGCCGCCCTCGAGGGCGACGAAGCAGCCCCCCGCCGGGCGGGGGGCGCGCACCGGCGCCACCTCGGCGGGGCCGTGCCGGCGCAGGGCCCGGACCAGGTCGGCCCACAGGGGGGTGCCGCGCCGGTCGTCCATCTGGCGCAGGGCCAGCACCCCCGCGACCCCGGTGACCACGCCCGCGAGCGCCATGGCCAGCGCCGCCCCGGAGTAGGTGACCGACCAGTGCGGGCTGGGGGCCAGGGTCCGCTCCCCGAGGAACCGCGCCACCCAGGGGGCGACGAGCATGACGGCGATGATGACGACGCGGGTGCTGGAGCCGACGAAGGAGAACGTCCGCCCGCGCACGTCGTCGTCGACCTCCAGGCCCAGCAGCGTGTAGGCGGAGACGTAGGCGAGGCCGGTGAAGAGCCCCAGCGCGACGACGAACAGCGCGGCGACGACGATGTCGCCGACGAGGGCGACGAGGACGAGGGCCACCCCGGCCGCCGACAGGGCCAACCCGAAGGTCCGGCGCCGGCTCAGCCCCGACAGCCACCGCGGGCCCTGCCACACCCCGAGGGCGACCCCGGCGAAGACGGCCATGACGACGACGCCGTAGCCGGGGTCACCGGCCCCGAGGCCGGTGACGAAGGCCCGCCCGAGCCCGAGGACGACCCCGCCGGCGCCGAAGGCGACGAGCATGCCGAGCACCAGGCCCCGCAGCAGCGGGGAGCCCCCGACGAAGCGCCAGCCCTCGACGATGTCGCGCCCCAGGGTGGGGGCCAGCCCGCCCCGGCGCGGGCGCGGGGTGCGCGGGGGGATGTCCAGGCGGGCGATGACGAGCGCGGCGACGAGGAAGGTGGCGGCGTTGACGTACATCGCGAGGTCGGACTGGTGACCGGCGAGGAAGGGCAGGGCGTTGTCGAGGACCCCGGTCAGCAGGGTCAGCAGGATGAAGGCGAGCCCGGCGACGGGGGCCGAGCCGTAGGTGGCGACGAGGCTGATCCGGTTGGCGGCCTCCAGCCGCTCCTCCGGCACCAGGTTGGGCACGGTGGCGTCCTTGGCCGGGCCCCAGAACAGCGTCACCAGCTCGATGAGCAGCGTCGCGACGAACAGCCAGGTGAGGCTGGCGACGATCGGGATGGAGAGGAAGAGCCCGAACCGCAGCACGTCCCCCACGACCATCGTCAGGCGGCGGTCGAGGCGGTCGGCGAGGGCCCCGGCCAGCGGCCCGAGCAGCGCCGCGGGGGCGAGCTGGAGGATGAAGACGGTGGAGACGGCCACGCTGGTCTGCGTCGCGTCCCCCACGGTGAGCCCCGCGGCCGTGCCCAGCTTGGCGAGCATGCCCAGCCAGTCCCCGAAGCTGGAGAGGGTGAGCGAGAGCCACATGCGGCGGAAGTCGGGGTGGTTCCGCAGCAGCGCCCGCACGTCGTGGTCCGGGGCCGCGGCGTGGGGCGTTGCTGCGGGTTCGGTCACGTCGCCAGGGTAGAGGCCGTGCCCGACAGCTCCGCGCGCTCGGCCACGGGCTGCGCGGGGTCCGCGACCGGGCCCGGGCGGGGGCGGGTGGCGCGCCGCTCCAGGGCGCGGGCCCCGCGCAGCAGCGGCTGCTCGACGACGCGGTGGGCGACGAGCCCCGCGACCTGGCAGCCGGCGAGGACGAGGAGGACGACGGCGAGCTGGAGCACCACCCCGGCGGCCCCGCCCGGGGTGGGCAGCACCGCGCTGACGACGACGGCGAGCAGCGTGACGAGGGGCACGTGGACGAGGTACAGGGCGTAGGAGGCGTCGCCGAGGCGGGCGAGCAGCGCGGGCACCCGCAGGCGGCCGTCGCGCTCCAGCCGGGCCAGGCCGGCGACCGCGAGGGCGGCACCGGTGCCGACGACGAGCGCACCGGCGGTGGCGTCGCGCAGCAGCGGCCCGTGCACCGACAGGTCGATCCAGGCGGGCACCAGCAGCGCCAGCCCGGCGGTGAGCAGCGCCCCGCCGTGGCCGCGGTGGCGCAGGACGAGGAGGCCGGCGGCGATGCCGAGCAGGAACTCGAGGTTGACGGGGTTGGTCGCGACCCGCCACCACGGGGAGCTCGCGTCGGGGAGGGCGAGGTGGCCGACGAGGACGAACGCCCCCCAGCCCACCAGCACGGCGCGGGCGGCCCACCGCCCGGCGCGGGCGGCGACCAGGGCGAGGGTGAAGACGGCGTAGAAGCCCATCTCGTGGACCAGCGTCCAGCCGACCAGCAGCAGCGGTTCCCCGCTCTGGGGCAGCAGGAGGAAGGAGGCGAGCAGGTCGGTGCCCGCCAGGCCGCCCTCGCGCAGCCCGGGGACGACGACGACGGCGGCCAGGACGGCCAGCGTCACGACCCAGTAGACCGGGTAGACGCGGCTGGCCCGGCGCCAGGCGAACCGGCCCAGCGAGGTGGTGGGCGCCCCCTCCAGCAGCGCCCCGCCGGCGGTGACGGCCATGACGAACCCGCTGACGACGAAGAAGACGTCGACGCCCGTCATGGCGGGGTACCACAGCGGCTGGAGCAGCGAACGGTCGAAGACCTTGTGCTCGAAGGCCGTCGGGCCGGCGAGGTGGACGACGACGACCATCGACGCGGCCAGGGCGCGGACGGCCTGCAGCGTCGCCAGCCGGGGAGGGCGGGCGGGGATCGCGGGGAGGGGCACGAGTCAGCACCCTGCCGGGGCGGGGGACCCCGCCCGGGGGCTTCCGCCCGTCTTCACCCGCCCGCGAGGGGAAGCCGACGCTGCGTGTCGGTCCCCTCACGCGGGCGGGGCGGGTCAGGACTCCGCCGCGGCCGTCTTCCTGGCCGTCGTCTTCTTCGCCGCGGTCTTCTTCGCGGCGGTCTTCTTGACCGTCGCGGTCCCGGTGGTCGTCTTCGCCGCCGTCTTCTTCGTCGCCGTCTTGCGCGCGGTCTTCTTCGCCGGCCCCTTGGCCCGCTTCTCGGCGAGCAGCTCCGCGGCGCGCTCCAGCGTCACCGTCTCGGGGTCGTCGTCCTTGCGCAGCGTCGCGTTGGTCGTGCCGTCGGTCGCGTACGGGCCGAAGCGGCCGTCCTTGATGACGATGGGCTGACCGGACTCCGGGTCGGCGCCGAGCTCCTTCAGCGGGGGCTTGGCCACCTGGCCGCGCCGCATCTTGGGCTGGGCGTAGATCGCGAGGACCTCGGGCAGGGTGATGGAGAAGATCTGGTCCTCGGTCTCCAGCGAGCGGGAGTCCGTGCCCTTCTTCAGGTACGGCCCGTAGCGGCCGTTCTGCGCGGTGATCTCGTCACCGGTCTCCGGGTCCGTCCCGACCACGCGCGGCAGCGACAGCAGCTGCAGGGCCTGCTCCAGCGTCACGGAGTCCACCGACATGTCCTTGAACAGCGACCCGGTGCGCGGCTTGACCTTCGCCGCCTTCTTGGCCGCGCGCTTCTTCGGCGCCCCCTCGGCGGGCTCCTCCGGCGCGGGCGCCGGGGCGTCGTCCTCGACGAGCTCGGTGACGTAGGGCCCGTAGCGGCCCACCCGCGCCACGATCGTCCGCCCCGACTCCGGGTCCTGGCCCAGGACGTTGTCGCCGTCGGACTGCGAGGTCAGCAGCTCCCGCGCCTTGTCCACGGTCATCTCGTCGGGCGCGATGTCCTCGGGAACCGACGCCTTCAGCAGCTCACCGGTCTCGACGTCGGGACCCTCCAGGTAGGGGCCGTAGCGGCCCACCCGCAGGACGATGCCCTCCCCGATGGGGATGGTGGAGATCTCGCGGGCGTCGATGGAACCGAGGTCGTCGGCCAGGCCCTTGATGCCGTCCAGCGCCGCCCCGCCGCCGGAGCCGTCCGGCCCGTCCGCGACCACGGCCCCGGCCGTCGGGCCGGCGGCCCCGAAGTAGAACCGCGTCAGCCAGTCCACGCGCTCGGCCTCCCCGCGCGAGATCGCGTCGAGGTCGTTCTCCATCCCGGCGGTGAAGTCGTAGTCGACGAGCTTGGGGAAGTGCTCCTCCAGCAGCCGCGTCACCGCGAACGCCAGCCACGACGGCACCAGGGCGGAGCCCTTGTACGTCACGTAGCCGCGGTCGACGATCGTGGAGATGATCGAGGCGAACGTCGAGGGACGCCCGATCCCCTTCTCCTCCAGCGCCTTCACCAGGCTGGCCTCGGTGTAGCGGGCCGGCGGGGACGTCTCGTGCCCGGCGGTGGCGAGGTCGGAGGCGGTCAGCGGGTCGCCCGCGACGACCTGCGGCAGGCGGCGGTCCTCGTCGCCCGCGCCCTCGGAGTCCGCGTCGCGGGTCGCGTCGCGCCCCTCCTCGTAGGCGGCGAGGAACCCGCGGAAGGTGATGATCGTGCCCGAGGCGGAGAACTCGGCGTCGCGGCCGTCGTCCGTGGTCGCGCCGAGGCGCACCGTCGCGGTCGTCCCGCGGGCGTCGTGCATCTGCGAGGCGACGGTGCGCTTCCAGATGAGGTCGTACATGCGGAAGTCGTCCCCGCGCAGCTCGCCGGAGACCTGCGCCGGGGTGCGGAACGTCTCCCCCGCCGGGCGGATCGCCTCGTGGCCTTCCTGCGCGTTCTTCGACTTCGACGCGTACGCCCGCGGGGAGTCCGGCACGTACTCCGGCCCGTACAGCTCCCGCGCCTGCGCCCGCGCCGCCGACAGCGCCTGCGAGGACAGCTGGACGGAGTCGGTGCGCATGTAGGTGATGTAGCCGCGCTCGTAGAGGCCCTGCGCGGTGCGCATGGCCTGGCGGGCGTTCAGGCGCAGCTTGCGGGAGGCCTCCTGCTGCAGCGTGGAGGTGATGAACGGCGCCGCCGGGCGGCGGGTGTACGGCTTCTCCTCCACCCCGCGCACCGCGAAGGAGGCGCCGTCCAGCCCGTCGACGAGGGCCTGCGCGGCGGGGACGTCGAGGTGGGCGACGTTCGCGCTGGACGCCTTCAGCCGCCCGTCGTCGCCGAAGTCGCGGCCGGTGGCGACGCGCTTGCCGTCGAGGCTGGACAGGCGGGCGGAGAAGGCGGAACCGGCCTGCTCGCCGGTGGCGGTGAAGGTGCCGGTGACGTCGGCGTAGCCGGCGGCGACGAAGGCCATCCGCTCGCGCTCGCGCTCCACGCAGAGGCGGGTGGCGACGGACTGCACGCGACCGGCGGACAACCCCGCGCGGACCTTGCGCCACAGCACCGGGGACAGCTCGTAGCCGTAGAGGCGGTCGAGGATGCGCCGGGTCTCCTGCGCGTCGACCATGCGGTCGTCGATGTCGCGCAGCTCGCCGACGGCCTGCTGGATCGCCTCGCGGGTGATCTCGCCGAACACCATGCGCCGGTAGGGCACGCGCGGTTCGAGGGCCTGCACGAGGTGCCAGGCGATGGCCTCGCCCTCGCGGTCGCGGTCGGTGGCGAGGATGAGCTCGTCGGCGTCCTTGAGGGCGCGCTTGAGCTCGTTGACCTTCTTCTTCTTGTCGTCGTCGACGACGTAGTACGGCTCGAAGCCGTGGTCGACGTCGACCGCGAACTTCCCGTACGGGCCCTTCTTGACGTCCTCGGGCAGCTGGGAGGGCTGGGGGAGGTCGCGGATGTGGCCGTAGCTGGCCTCCACCTGGTACCCCGGGCCCAGGTACGTCGAGATCTTGTCGATCTTGCTCGGGGACTCGACGATCACCAGTCGGCGCAGTCCGTCACCGGACGCTCGCGTTCCCTGGGACTTGCCCGCCACTGGTCCTGCCTCTCACTGCCGGATCGCTGTCCGCCCCGCCGAGTGGATCGACGGGGCGCGGAGCCAATGTCGCACGCCGTGCCCGGCCCCGTGCAACCGGCGCGTCGCCGGGGACGGCGATCCCGGCGTCAGAGCAGCAGCAGCCCGTCGGCGACCAAGTCGCGCACCCGGGGGTAGAGCCGGGCGCGCACGGCCCCGACCTCCTCCTCCCCCAGCACCGCGAGCCCGGCGGTGATCTGCCCCACCGTCAGCTCCCCGTCGCACGCCCCGACGAGGCCGGCGAGGTCCCCGTCGACCTGCGCGACGCGGCGCAGCCCGCCGCCCTGGCGCAGCAGCACGATGCGCGGGTCGGGGTCGCCGGGGGTGTGGAAGCGCTCGTCGGTGACGTCGGGGGCCACGGTCAGGGTGAGGTCGCCCAGGTCCTCCACCCCGGCCATCCGGTCGTGCACCGCGAGCCCCGCCGCGAAGACCTCGCCCAGCGGGTCGCTCAGCGCCGCCAGGTTCTCCTCGAAGCGGCGCAGCGGGGCCCCCGCGCGCAGCGGCCGGCGCAGGGTGACGACCCCGAAGCCGACGCCGGTGACCCCGCGCGCGGCGAAGTCGTCCAGCCACGCCGCGTACAGCTCGTCGAAGCGGGGACCGGGCTTCTGCCCCCCGTCGCGGATCCACGTCTCCGCGTACAGCGCCGGGTCGGCGACCTCGCGCTGCACGACCCACGCGTCCAGCCCGGTGCCCTCCAGCCAGCTCTCCACCCGCTGCGACCAGCTCTGCCCCTCGTGCAGCTCCCAGTTGCCCAGCAGCTGCGCCACCCCGCCGGGAGCCAGCACCGACCCCACCCCGCCGACGAGGCGCTGGACCAGGGAGTCCCCGGGCATCCCGCCGTCGCGGTACTCGTAGGTCGGCACCGCGGCGGTGCGGGGGGTGATGACGAACGGCGGGTTGGACACCACGAGCCCGAACTCCTCCCCCGCCTCGACGGGCTCCAGCAGCGACCCCTGCCGCAGGTCCAGAGCGACCTCGTTGAGCGCGGCGTTGACGGCGGCCAGGTCCAGGGCGCGCTCGGAGGTGTCGGTGGCGGTGACCCGCCGGGCGTGCCGGGAGGCGTGCAGGGCCTGGATCCCGCAGCCGGTGCCGATGTCCAGGACGCGCTCGACGGGGGTCCGCACCGTCGCCGAGGCCAGGGTCAGCGACGCCCCGCCGACCCCGAGGACGTGGTCGGCCGACAGCTCCGAACCCGTCGCGAGCTCGCCGAGGTCGCTGACCAGCCACCAGTGCGCGGTCCCCGCGGCGTCGTCGACGGAGTAGGGGCGCAGGTCCACCAGGGGACGCACCTCGTCCCCGGGCGCCTGCCCGGCGGCGCGCACCAGCCCGAGCCGCTCCGCCCCGGCCGTCCCGGTCCGCGGCAGCGCCGCGTCGAGGGCGGCGCGGGTCACCGGGCGCCCCAGGGTCGCGCAGCGCAGCAGGACGGCCGCGGGTTCGGCGGACCCCTCGGTGGCCCGCAGCGCCGGCAGCGGCTGCTCGCGGTCCAGCGCGGCGGAGGCGACGTCGCCGACGAGCCGGCCGACCCCGTCCACCGTGTAGTCCGCGGCGCGCAGGTCCTCGCGCAGGGCGGCGAGGAGTTCACGGGGACCGCTGGGGGCGCTGGTGCTGGTGCTCACGTGGGGCGAGTCTGCCCCACCCGCGCGCGGGCGCCGGGACGGGCGGTCACGGCAGCCGCTCCGCGCTGTCCCCGCTGCGCAGGTCCACCCCGGTCGCCGGGCCGGTCGGGGCGGCCATGTCCACCCGCCGGACCTTGCTCACCACGACGGCCACGACGATGACGACGGTCGCGGCGGCGGCGATGCCGTAGCGGGCCGCGGCGTTGGCCTCGGCCCCGATGGACAGCGTCACCACGGCCGGGGCGATGAGCAGCGCGACGAGGTTCATCACCTTGATGAGCGGGTTGATGGAGGGGCCCGCGGTGTCCTTGAACGGGTCGCCGACGGTGTCGCCGATGACGGTGGCCTCGTGCGCCGCGGAGCCCTTGCCCCCGTGCAGGCCGTCCTCGACGAGCTTCTTGGCGTTGTCCCACGCCCCGCCGGAGTTGGACAGGAACACCGCCATGAGGACCCCCGCCGCGATCGCGCCGCCGAGGAACCCCGCCAGCGGGGCCACGCCGAGGCCGAACCCGACCGCGATGGGCGCGAACGCGGCCAGCAGCCCCGGGGTGGCGAGCTCGCGCAGCGCGTCGCGGGTGCAGAGGTCGACGACGCGGCCGTGGTCGGGCTGCTCGGTCCCGTCCATGATCCCGGGGTGGTCGGCGAACTGGCGGCGGACCTCCAGCACGACCGCCGCCGCCGAACGGCCCACGGCGTTGATGGCCAGACCGGCGAAGAGGAACACCGCGGCCGCCCCCAGCAGCACCCCGACCAGCGTGGTGGGGGTGGAGACGCTGAAGTCCCCGATGGTGCGCTGCAGGTACTGCGAGGGCGTCTCGATGGCGACGGCGACCTCGTTGATGCGGTTCACCACCGCCTCCTGGTAGGAGCCGAACAGCGCGGTCGCGGCGAGCACCGCGGTGGCGATGGCGATGCCCTTGGTCACGGCCTTGGTGGTGTTGCCCACCGCGTCGAGCTCGGTGAGGACCGCCGCGCCCTCCGCGTCGACGTCGCCGCTCATCTCGGCGATGCCCTGGGCGTTGTCGCTGACGGGACCGAAGGTGTCCATCGCGACGATGACCCCGACCGTCGTCAGCAACCCGCACCCGGCGAGCGCGACGAGGAACATCGCCAGGGCCAGGACCCCGCCGGCGAGCAGGAAGGCCAGGAACACCGCCCCGGCGATGACGAGGGTGGTGTAGACCGCCGACTCCAGGCCCAGGCCGATGCCGGAGAGCACGACGGTGGCCGCGCCGGTGGTGGAGGCGTCGGCGACGTCGCGGGTCGGCTTCGCCTCGGTGCCGGTGTAGTGGCCGGTGATGGCGAGGATGAGGACCGCGAGCAGGATCCCCAGCAGGACCGCGGCGAAGGCGATGACCCGGGGGTCGCCGTTGAGCCCGGCGACGGACTCGTCGGCGCCGCTGAACTCGGCGAAGGTGGCGGGCAGGTAGGCGAAGCAGGCGATCGCGGTCCCGGCGAGCGCCACGGCGGCGGAGAGGTAGAACCCGTTCTGGATGGAGGTGAGCCCGCTGGTCCCGGGCCGGGCCCGGACCAGCACCACCCCCAGCGCGGCGGTGATCGCGCCGATGGCGGGCACGAGCAGCGGCAGGACCAGCCCGGTCTCCCCGACGGCGGCGCTGCCGAGGATGACGGCGGCGACGATGGTCACGGCGTAGGACTCGAAGAGGTCGGCGGCCATCCCGGCGCAGTCGCCCACGTTGTCGCCGACGTTGTCGGCGATGGTGGCGGGGTTGCGGGGGTCGTCCTCGGGGATGCCCTGCTCGATCTTGCCGACGAGGTCGGCGCCGACGTCGGCGGCCTTGGTGAAGATCCCGCCGCCGACGCGCATGAACATCGCCAGCAGGGCGGCGCCGAAGCCGAAGCCCTCCAGGACGGTGGGGGCGTCGGCGCCGAAGGCGAGGACGGCGACGGAGGCGCCCAGCAGCCCCAGGCCGACGGTCGTCATGCCGACGACGCCGCCGGTGCGGAACGCGATCCGCATCCCCCTCTCCCGGCCCCCGGCGCCCTCGCGGGCGGCGGCGGCGACCCGGACGTTGGCCCGCACGGCCAGCGACATCCCGAGGTAGCCGATGGCGGCGGAGAACACCGCGCCCAGGACGAACGCGGCGCTGCGCGCGATCCGCAGGTCCCAGCCATCGGCGGGCAGGGCCAGCAGGAGGAGGAGGACGGCGACGGCGAACCAGGCGAGGGTGCGGAACTGCCGGCGCAGGTAGGCCGCGGCCCCGTTCTGCACGGCGCCGGCGATCTCCTGCATGCGGGCGGTGCCCTCACCGGCCTGGAGCACCTGCCGCCGGAACACCCAGGCGGCGACGAGGGACAGGAGGGCGGTGACGGCCACGGCGAGGGCGATGCCCTGCGCGGAACTGGACAGTTCGGGCACGGTGGGGGGCATCCGTCCTCCTCGACGTGTGATGACCTTGATACGCACAGTAGGCCAGCGACGTCGGGAGTGCTACACCCGCGATCGACGGTGATCGCGGGCGGTGGGACGGGGGCGGATCAGTACGGGAAGCGGGAGCCGCTCTCGACGGCCTGGCGCTGCCAGCTCAGGACGACACCGCCGGTGCCGGCGCTGCGGCGGCTGGTGTCGGCCACCCCGGCCATCAGCGCCAGCGAGAGGGGGTCGGCGTCGGGGAACCCCGCCGCGCCCTCGGGCAACGGCTCCCCGTGCTCGTCGCACCGGACGACGGTGACGTCGAGGCGGTCCTGGTCATCGCGCAGCTTCATGTCGACCAGCCCGGCCGCCTGCGGCGGGCCGCTCACGCCACCGGCGACGGCCCGCGCGCAGGCCTCGCCGATGGCGATGCGGATCTCGTCGAGCTGGTCCTCGCCGAAACCGGCCCGCCGGGCCACGGAGACCGCGACGAGCCGCGCGGTGCGCACGTGCTCGGCCAGCGGCGAGAACCGCAGGGTGACGGTGGGCACGGTGTCGACGGCTCCTGCTGCTCGGGGACCCGGGGGCGGGTCAGGAGGTGGCGTTCGCCTCGTCGGCCGCCGCGGACGCGGCGATCGCGTCGGCGACGGTGTCGTGGATCGGGAAGACCTTGGTGAGCCCGGTGATCCGGAACACCTTGAGGATCTTCTCGCGCTGGCACACCAGGTGCAGGGAACCGTCGTGGGAGCGGACGCGCTTCAGCCCGCCCACGAGGACGCCCAGACCGGTGGAGTCCAGGAACTCCACGCCCTCCATGTCCACCACCAGGTGGTGGTGCCCGGCCCCGACGAGTTCGTTCAGCCGCTCGCGCAGGGTCGGTGCCGTGTACACGTCGATCTCGCCGGACACCTCGACGACGGTCCGGCCGCCCTCTTCGCGGCTGGTCACCGACAGGTCCACTGGGACCCCTCCTCGCTGCTGGTCAAGTGCTCGCTGGTCGCGGAGCAGACGTGCGTGCTGTGGGCTGCGTTCGAGGGCGGTGCTGCCGTGCCCTCCCTGGCATTCAACCATCGCGCTGCGTGAGCGGCCTGTCCAACCCGGGTCGCGCCGGACCCGCAGCGCCCGCGCGGGTGGGCCCGCGGCGCAGGAGGGGGCGCGGGAGGGGACCGCCCCGGGGGGGACACTGGGGCGGTGGACCCCCGCTGGCAGCACCTGCTCGACGCCGGTGTCCGCAGTGACCGCGTCCGGCACGTGGAGGAGCTGCCCGCCCGGGCCGGGGAACGCTCGCCCTGGCCCGCCTGGGCCGACCCGGAGGTCGTGGCCGCCCTGCAGCGCGGCACCGGCGGCCTGCCCTGGCGCCACCAGGTGGAGGCTGCCGAGGCGGTCTGGGCCGGGCGCTCCACGGTGCTGTCCGCGGGCACGGCCTCGGGCAAGTCCCTCGCCTTCCAGCTGCCGGTGCTGACCTCGCTGCGCGCGACGGCCGCGGCCGCGCCCAACGGCAAGGGCGCGACCGCGCTCTACCTCTCCCCCACGAAGGCGCTGGCCGCCGACCAGGACGCCCGGCTGCGGGCGCTGGGCCTGCACGACCGCGCGGGGCCGGTGACCAGCACCTACGACGGCGACACCCCGCCGGAGGTCCGCCGCTGGATCCGCGACCACGCGGGTCTGGTGCTCACCAACGTCGACATGCTGCACCGCTCGGTGCTGCCCGGGCACGAGCGCTGGGCGAGCTTCCTGCGCCGGCTGCGCTTCGTGGTCGTCGACGAGCTGCACACCTACCGCGGGGTGTTCGGGGGCCACGCGGCCGCCGTGCTGCGCCGGCTGCGCCGGATCGCGGCCCGCTACGGGTCCGACCCCGTGTTCGTGCTGGCCTCGGCCACGGTCGCGGAGCCGGCCACGACCGCCCGCCGGCTCACCGGCGTGGACGTGCACGTCGTCGCCGGGGACACCTCCGCCCGCCCGCCGGTGTCGGTGGCGCTGTGGGAACCGCCCCTGCGGCCGGCGCCGCCCGCCGCCGAGGGGGCCGCGCCGGCGCACCCGCCCGCCACGCCCGAGCGCCGGACCGCCACCGCCGAGACCGCCGACCTGCTCGCGGACCTGGTGGCCGAGGGGGTCCGGACCCTGGCCTTCGTCCGCAGCCGGGCCGGGGCGGAGTCCGTGGCCGCCGGCGCCCGCCGCCGGCTGGAGGAGGTCGACCCCGCCCTCGCCGGCCGGGTCGCGGCCTACCGCGGCGGCTACCTGCCCGAGGACCGGCGGGCGCTGGAGGAGGGTCTGCGCAGCGGTCGCGTCGTGGGCATGGCCACCACCAACGCCCTCGAGCTCGGCGTCGACGTGGCCGGGCTGGACGCCGTCCTCGTCGCGGGCTGGCCCGGGACGAGGGCCTCGTTCTGGCAGCAGATCGGGCGGGCGGGACGACGGGGGGAACCCGCGCTGGGGGTGCTGGTCTCCCGCGACGACCCGCTGGACACCTACCTGGCCCACCACCCGGAGGCCGTCTTCGGCGCCGGGGTGGAGGCGACGGTCCTGGACCCGGACAACGCCTACGTCCTCGCCCCGCACCTGGCCGCGGCCGCGCAGGAGCTGCCGCTGACCGAGGCCGACCTCGACCTGTTCTCCCCCGCCGCCCGCGACGTCGTCGACCTGCTGGTGCGGCGGGGCCTGCTGCGTCGCCGGGCGGCCGGCTGGTACTGGACCCGGCGCGACCGGGCCTGCGACCTGACCGACCTGCGCGGGGCCGGGGGCAGCGTCCGCGTCGTGGAGGAGGGCACCGGCCGCGTCCTGGGGACCGTCGAGGCGGGCTCGGCGGACTCCCAGGTCCACGACGGCGCCGTCCACGTGCACCAGGGCCGGACCTACGTCGTCGACCACCTCGACCTCGAGGACCAGCTGGCCGTCGTCCACCCCGAACCCGACCCCGGCTACACCACCCACGCCCGCTCCTCCTCCGACGTGCGGGTCCTCAGCACCGGCTCCACCCGCCGGGCCGGGCCCGTCACGCTGTCCTCGGGGGTCGTGGAGGTGACCAGCCAGGTCACGGGGTTCCTGCGCCGACGCGTCGGCACCGGGGCGGTGATCGGGGAACGGTCCCTGGACCTGCCCCGGCGGCGGCTGCGGACCCGGGCGGTCTGGTGGACCCTGGACGCCGACGTCGCCGAAGGGGTGCTGGGCGACGGGACGCGGCTGCCGGGCGCCCTGCACGCCGCCGAGCACGCCTCGATCGGGTTGCTGCCGCTGCTGGCCACCTGCGACCGCTGGGACCTGGGGGGACTCTCGACGGCCCTGCACGAGGACACCGGCCACCCGACCGTCTTCGTCCACGACGCCGTCCCCGGCGGGGCGGGGTTCGCCGACCGCGGGCACGCCCGGGTCGCGGAGTGGCTCACCGCGACCCGCGACGCCGTCGCGGCCTGCCGCTGCCCCGACGGCTGCCCCGCCTGCGTGCAGTCGCCCAAGTGCGGCAACGGCAACGAGCCCCTGGACAAGGCCGGCGCCCTCGCGGTACTCGACGTGCTGGTGCTCGCCCTGGCGCCGGGGACGGGCTCCGGCGCAGGCCCCGGGACGGGCCCCGCCCCGGTGCCCGCGCCGTCCCCTCACGGGGACGCCGTCCCGGGCGGCGCCCCGCTCGCCTGACCCGCCCGGGCCCGCGCCCGGGCCGGCCCCAGCCGGCCGGCCAGACCCGGTGCCCGCACCGTCGCCGCCACCAGCACCGACCCGTCCCCGGCCACCGCGCACCCCGCGTCGTCCGCCCCGTGCGCGGTCAGCACCCGCCGGGCCCGCTCGCACGGGTCGCCCACCGCCCGCCCCACGACGACGTCGGCCGCCGCGAGCGCCGCGAGGTCGGCGGCGGTCTCGGCGCGGTGCCGGGCCAGCACCGCACCGCCCAGCGCCGACACCAGGAGGACCACCGGCACCAGCCCGGCGCAGGTGCCCAGCACCAGGACGCCGCCGCTGCCGGTGTCCCGCCGCGGCCGGGCCGCGGCGCTCACCCCTCCACCGCCGCGACGGCGCGGGCCCCCGTGCGCACCGACCCGCCCAGCGGACCGGCCAGCCGCTGCACGGCGGCCACCTCGACGACCACCACCCCGGCCGCCCGGGTCACCGTCACCGCCGCGCCGTCCGGCGCCACCGCGGCGCCGGCGGCGCGGACGACGTCGGGCGCCTCCCCGCGGGCGGCCGCCCGGGCCCCGGCACGGGCCGCGTCCGCGCACTGCACCTGGCTGAGCACGACGCGGGCGGTGCCGAGGGCGAGGGCCAGCAGCAGGAGCACCGCGGGCAGCGCGAGCGCGAACTCGGCGGTGACCGAACCGCGGTCGTCGCGGGTGCGCCTCACCCCAGGCTCAGCGCCTGGCGGACGATGCCCAGCAGCATCCCCCGCACCTCGTCGCTGCGCAGGACCGCGATGAGCAGGGCGGCGAAGCCGCACGCCGCCAGCGTGGCCATCGCGTACTCCGCGGTGGCCATCCCCGCGTCGCCCGGCGGTTCCCGCTCCGCTCCCCCGCCGCCCCGTCCCCACCGCTCGTCCCGTCCCCACCGCTCCTCCCGCTCCCCGCCCGGCCCTCCGCCCGGCTCCTCCTGCGGTTGCGCGCGCGGCTCCTCCTGCGGCTCCCCGTGCGGCTCCTGCTGCGGTTCCCCGCGCGATCCCCCGTGCAACTCGACCTCCCGGGTCTCGGTGTCCCTGCGGGCCGGGATCCCCCGGCCCGCAACGACTCTCGCCGGTCCGCGCCGGGAACCGGTCCGGCCGTCCACCGGTCGTGGACGGGACCCGACCCACCCCGGGGTGTGCAGACCGCGGCGTCACGACCCCGCTCCGAGCACCTCCCCGGCCAGGGTGAGCACGACGGGAACCACCCCCAGCAGCAGGAACGCGGGCAGGGTGCACAACCCCAGGGGCAGCACCAGCAGCGCCGACAGGCGGGCGGCGGCGGCCTCGGCCTCCCACCGCCGCGCGGCGCGGGCCGAGGCGGCCGCCGAAGCCAGCAGCGACGCGGCCGGGGCGCCCGTCCGCGTCGAGAGCAGCAGCGCCTCGGCGAGCTCGTCCCAGCGCTCGCTCTCCCCCGTCAGGTCCCGCCAGGCCTCCTCGGGGGAGGACCCCCACGACAACTGGACGGCGACCCGGCGCAGGGCCGTCTCCTCCGCCCCGGTCCCCGCCAGCGCGTCCACGGCGGCCTCCAGCGCCCGCCCCGGGGGCAGCCCCGCCTCGACCGCGGCCGCCACCAGGTCCAGGACGAGGGGGACGTCGACCGGGGGTTCGCGCCGCAGGGAGCCCCGCCGCTGGGTGAGCCGGTTCCGCACCCGTCCCCACCGCGGCGGGGGCGGACCGGCACCGGGGCGCGGAGCTGTCCCGCCGCCGGCGACCAGCACCGCCGCCGCCAGCACCACCGCGACCAGCACCGCCCCGGCGACACCGGTCACGACGAGGCGCTCTCGGCGGCCCGGACCAGGCGCGCGCTCCACAGGCCGCCCGCCACGAGCAGCAGGACCCCCAGGGCACCCGCCAGCCGGCCCGGCCCGGACGACAGCGCCTCCCACGGCGGCGCGCCGAGCGCCGCCCCCAGGGCCAGGCCCAGCAGCGGCAGCGCGGAGACCGTGCGCGAACTCACCCGGGCACCGGCCAGGGCGGTGCGCACCGCGGCCCGGGCCGCGGCGTCGGCGCGCAGGCCCTCGGCGGCGGCCTCCAGCGCCTCCGCCGCCGGGGCGCCCGTGGCGGTCACCAGCCGCCACACCGCCCGCACCGCGACCGGGGCTCCCGGCCCCGGTCCCTCCGGGGTGCCCCCGGCGTGCGGCCACACCACCGCCGGCGCGACCCCGGCCCGCAGCAGCGCCGCCGCCCGCTCGGCGAGCCGGGCCCCGGCCAGCGCCTCGTCCCGCCGGCGGCCCCGCCGCGGGCGCGAGCGGCGCGGGGACCGGGCGGGCGGCGGCAGCGGCGGGCGCGGACCGGGAGCGACCAGCGCGGCGGCCGCGAGCAGTCCGGCGACGACCAGCCCGCTCACCCGGCCACCCCCGCGGGCAGGTCGAGCAGCGCGCTCAGCCGGTCCCAGCCCGCCGGGCGCGGCGCGGGTCCCCGCCCACCCGGCGGCTCGCCCCCGGCCGCCAGGGCCGGGACCACCACGGCCCGGCCGGCCTCCGCGACGACGACCGCCACCTCGACCAGCCCGCGCCGCCCGCCCCGGCGCGCGACGTGCAGGACGACGTCGATGCCGGCGAGGACCTGGGCGTCGACCGCGCCGGGGGTCAGCCCGGCCGTCGAGGCCAGCGCGTGCAGCCGGGCCGGGACGTCGGCGGCGGTGTTGGCGTGGACCGTCCCCGCCCCGCCGGCGTGCCCGGTGTTCAGCGCGGCCAGCAGGTCGCGGACCTCCGCGCCCCGGCACTCCCCGACCACGAGGCGGTCCGGGCGCATCCGCAGCGCCTGCCGGACCAGGACGTCGAGGCCGACGGCGCCGCGGCCCTCGACGTTGCCGTGGCGGGCTTCGAGGCGGACGACGTGGGGGTGGTCCGGGCGCAGCTCCCCGGAGTCCTCCACCAGCACGATCCGCTCACCGGGGGCGACGAGGCCGAGCAGCGCCTGCAGCAGGGTCGTCTTCCCGCTGCCCGTGCCCCCGCTGACGAGGAAGGAGCACCGGCGCTCGACCAGGGCCCGCAGCACCGGTTCCCACCCCCCGGGCACCGCGCCGTGGCGCAGCAGGTCGGGGAGGCCGAAGCGGCGCACGGCCGGGACCCGCAGGCTCAGGTGGGTGCCGTCGGGGGCCAGCGGCGGCAGCAGGGCGTGCAGCCGGGTGCCGTCGGGCAGGCGGGCGTCGACGAAGGGGCTCGCCTCGTCCAGGCGCCGGCCCGCGCCGGCGGCTAGCCGCACGGCCAGGGCACGGACCTCGGCCTCCCCGTCCAGGGTGGTCGCCGCCCGGCGCAGCCCGGCGCCGTCGTCGACCCAGACGGTGCCGCCGCCGTTGACCAGCACGTCGGTGACGCCGTCGGTCTCCAGGAGCGGCTGCAACCGCCCCGCGCCGTGGACCGCGGCCCCCACCCCGTCCAGCAGCCGGAGCAGGTCGGCGGCGGCGAGGACCACGCCCTCCGCCCGGGCCGCCGCGGCCACCGCGGGCGGGTCGGGGGCGGAGGCGTTGCGGGCCAAGCGGTCGCGCACGCGCTCGACGGTGCGGGCGAACTCCTCCTCGGTGAGCCTCACGCCGTCGGGGCCCAGTCCCGGGCGCAGGCCAGCGCGAAGGCCCGCAGCCCGCTGCGCCGGCCGCCGGGGACGCCCTCGCCCCGTTCGAGCCCGGCGTCGAGGTCGCGGTCCGGGCGGACCACCCCGGCCAGCGGCGCGCCCGCCGCGTCGGCGACGTCCTCGGCGTCGGCCCCCGCGCCGACCTCGCGCACGACCAGGCGGACCGGCGCGGTCGACACCGCCCGCAGCTCGTCGACGACGACGCAGGCCGCCGCCGCGGCCCGGGTCGTCCCGGGCACGACGACGAGGACCTCGGCGCACGCCTCCAGCACCGGGCCCAGGTCGCGCAGACCCGCCCGGGGCAGGTCCAGGACGGTCGCCGGGAACACCCGGCGGGAGGCCTCGACCACGGCCCGCAGCTGCTCCGGGGCCGGGCCGGGGCCCCCGCGCCGGTCGGTGGCGAGGACCTGCAGACCGGCTCCGAGGCGCACGCTGGTGCGCAGCACGTCGGGGCCGATCCGCCCGTCGAGGCCGGCGAGGTCGCCCCAGCGCAGCCCGGGCAGGGCGTCGGCGCCCAGGAGCAGGTCCAGCCCGCCGGAGCGGGGGTCGGCGTCGACGAGGAGGCAGCCGCCGGTGGTGTCGGCCAGCGCCCGGGACAACCCGGCGGCCAGGACGCTGGCCCCGCCCCCGCCGGTCCCGCCGACGACCGCGAGCACCGTCCCCGACCCCCCGGGGCCGGTGGCCACGTCGGAGAGCAGCTCCAGCAGCCAGTCCTCCGCCTCCGGCAGCAGCACGGCGTGGTCGGCGCCCAGCCCCGCGGCCGTCCGCCACCAGGCGGGCCCGGCCGGGGCGGTGCCGACGACCACGACGGGCACCCCGGGCCGGCGCAGCGCGGCCACCTCCGCCGGGTCCGCGTCGGCTCCCACGAGCAGGGCCCCGGCGGTCTCCCCGGCCGGCGCACAGCCGCGGCCCAGGCCGCACCCGGCCGCGGCCGCCAACCTGACGACCGCGGCGGCGAGCTCGTCGTCGCCGGTGAGGAGGACGCCGGTGCGGGGGGCCGGGACGGCGGGGGTGGACGGGCGGGCGGGGCGCCCGGGGGGTCGGCTGCGGGGTCCGGGGACGGGCACGGCTGCTCCTCACGGTGGTCGGGGGACCACCGTGCGGGCGCGGGCGGGCGGGGCCGGCGCGCAGAGCGGTGCGGTGTGGAGGGGCGGGGCCCGCGCGGCCCTGTGGAGACCGCGGCGGCCGCACGGCGGTGTGCGACCGGAGGAGGAGTGGAGACGGCCCCCGCTGGGGGGGAGCGGGGGCCGTCGACGGTCCGGCTCGGGGGGGATGAGCCGGGCCGCGTGTAGCCCACAGGGCGTACTGCTGCATCCTCACCCCTGCCGGGGGCCCTTGGCAATTCCATCCGGGGAGTTGCGCGAAGATTTCGTGCCCGAGCCGGTCGCGGAGGGCCCCGGTCCTCACCGGACCTGCACAGGAACGACTCCCGAAACTCCCCGGGAGGGTCAGAACCCCCCGGAGGCCGCCACCCGGCGCAGGAAGTCGGCGGCCAGCGGGGCCGCGACCGCCCCTCCGCTCACCCCGTCCGCGACGAACACCGCGAAGGCCAGCCCGCCCTGGAAACCGGTGGTCCAGGCGTGCGTGGCCGGGGGCACCGCCGTGCCGTGCTCGGCCGTGCCGGTCTTGGCGTGCACCGGCTCGCCCGGCACCCCCGCGAGCACGGTGGCCGTCCCCGCCGTCACGACGTCGCGCATGAGGTCGGCCAGGGTCCCCAGCAGCGCCGGGTCCGCGGCGCTCGCCGGGGCGGAGGGGGCGGCGGGAGCCGGGTCCAGGACGACGGCGGGGACCCTCAGCTCGCGCGCGGCGACGGAGGCCGCGGCCACCGCCACCGCCAGCGGGCTGACCAGGGTGCGTCCCTGCCCGAAGCTCGCGGCGGCCAGGTCGACCGCGGACTCCGCGACGGGCACGGACCCCTCGAAGGCGTCGACTCCGGCCGCCCACGGGGCCCCGATCCCGAGCTGGGCGGCGGCGGTCGGCAGCGAGTCGTCGCCCAGGCGCGTGCTCAGGCTCGCGAACGCCGTGTTGCAGGAGCGGGCGAAGTCGGTGCGGAAGGGGACGTCCCCGAACGCCTCGTCCTCGAAGTTCGAGAAGGTGCGGCCCTCCACGGTGTACGTGGGGGCGCAGGGCACGTTCTCCTCGACGTCCAGCCCGTCGCCGAGCAGCGCCAGGGTGGTCACCACCTTGAACGTCGACCCGGGCGGGAAGCGCCCGGTCAGGGCCCGGTCCCCGCCGTCGACGGGGAAGTTCGACACCGCCACCACGTCCCCGGTCGCGACGTCGACGGCGACGAGGGCCGCGTCGGCCGGGCTGGCCGCGAGCGCGTCGTCGGAGGCCCGCTGCACGTGCTCGACCAGGCTCGTCCGCACGGGCCGTCCCGGGAGGGGGTCGACGCGGAACAGCTCCGCCGAGGTCGCGTCGCCGCCGCCCTCGGCGCGCACCACGATCCCGGCCCGTCCGGCGAGGCGTTCGTCGTGGACCGCCTGCACCCCCGACAGCCCCGCGAGGTCCCCCGCGGCGTAGCGGCCCCCGGCGGCCTCGATGGTCTCCGCGGTGGCCGGGCCCACGCTCCCCAGCAGGGCGCGGGCGAAACCGCGGGTGGGGGCCAGGGGCAGCGTCGACTCCGCGAACACCGCACCGGGCACGGGTCGCAGGACGTCGCGCTGGGCGTCGTAGTCGCTGCGGCGCAACGTGATGACGTCCACGAAGGCGTCGGGCGCGGCCTGCTGGACCCGGGTCGTCAGGGCGGCCGCGTCGACGCCGAGGGCCGCGGCGAGGGCGCCGGCCGTCGCCGCCGGGTCGGTCGTCCGCGAGGGTTGCACCCCCACCCGGACGACGGGGGTCGCGGTCACGACGGGGGAACCGTCGCGGCCGAGGACGTCGGCGCGCGGGGGCAGTTCGCGCTCCACGGCGAACGTCGCCCCCGACGCCAGCCGCGGGTGGACGAGGGCGGGTTCCCAGACCGGCCGCCACGTCGCCTCGTCGCCCTCCCCGGAGCGGGCGAGGCGCAGGGTCGTGGGGTAGGCGAAGACGCTCCCCCCGGGGGCGCCGTGGCCGGCGGCGAGGTCGAAGGACACGTCCAGCGTCGCGGTCGCGGTCCCCTCCTCCGCGGTCGCGGTGTCCACCGCGGCGAGGGTCACCCTCGGCGGCGGGTCGGAGAGGGGGCCGGTGAGGCGGGCGTACTCGGCGCCGAGGTCCGCGGGGAGCGTCCCGCCCGGGGCGGCGACGGCGTCGAGCTGCCCGAAGCTCCCCTGCGACCAGGCCTGCGCCACCGACCGGGCGGCGTCCTCGACGCCCGCCGCCGGGTCCCGGCGCGAGCGCGACCACCACAGCGCCCCACCGCCGGCGAGGACCGCGGCGGCGGCGGAGCCGGCGACGACGGCGCGCCGCCGGGGGCGGCGGCGCAGGTCAGCGGCCGGGGCGGCGGCCGGCGCGGCCGGGGGCGGGGTGGAGGACGGGCGGGGCTCGTCGGCGTTCTCGGTCATCGTCTTCGATGCTCGCACGACGCTCGCGCGGTGCGCACGGGACGCTCCTGCTAACCTGCTGGGCGTTGGAGGTGTCGCCTAGTCCGGTCTATGGCGCCCGCCTGCTAAGCGGGTTGGGGGCTACAACCCCCTCGCGGGTTCAAATCCCGCCACCTCCGCCGGGTCGAAGGCCCCGGTCGCGTCGAGCGACCGGGGCCTTCGCCGTCTCCGGCGCCCGCTCCGCCGCCGCCAGCACCCGCGGGGAGCGCGCAGATCCCCTGCGCGGCAACCGATTGGTGACGGAGGCCGAAGCCCGCTACAGTAGTCCCAGACGGCGCGCCCCGGTGCGCCGCCGGCGCCCGTAGCTCAACGGATAGAGCATCTGACTACGGATCAGAAGGTTAGGGGTTCGAATCCCTTCGGGCGCACACCGCAACACCGCAGGGCCCCTCCGGGGGCCCTTTTCGCTGTCCGGGCCCTGCCCGGCGTCTCGTCCGGACCCTGCCCGGCGTCGGCGTCCCCCGCCGGGGCTTCGCACCACCCCTTCGCGCCCCGGGTGCGCTCCGGCCCGCCGCGGGGACGCCGCCCCTCCGCGCCCCCTCGCCCCTCGGCGCGCCCGCAGACGGGACCCACCCGGCTGGGAGCTGCGCCCGCCCGCGAGCGCCCCTCGCGGGACGGAGGGCGGATCGGCCACGGCCGAGGACCGGCCACCGCACCGCGGCCCGACCCGGTCCGGGTTCCCCCTCCCGTCCCCGGGAGTTCGGTCACCGGTTCCACCGCTCCGCCGTCCCCGGTTCCCGGTTCCCGCCGACCCGTCCATTCCCCCGTCCGGGCCGACCGCCACCCGTCCGGGTCAGCCGCCACCCGTCCGGGCCGACCGCCACCCGTCCGGGTCGACCACCCGACGTCGCGAAGAACCCCCGGAGGAACCCGCCACGACCGCACCCCGGTGACCGCGGGCGCCCGCGGCGCACCCGGTCCCGTGCGAGGGGAACCCGCGAGAACTCCCGAGAACCTCCCCCGAGGACCCGCGAGAACCCTCCGGGATCGGCTCCTCCCGGGCCGTTCGCCGCGGCTGCGGCCATCTCCAGACGCTTACCGCAACAACACCGACGGACAACGTCGAGAACGCTCCGGGAGAAGTCCTGAACTCCTCCGGTAATCCTCCTTCGATGCGCGAGTTACCACGGAACTGTGGTTTCATTGCGTCAGCATTGATCAACCACTTCCCCGGGAGCCCAGCATGGCAAGTCACGACGTTGCACTGAAGGTGGCCACCGAACTGCCCGTCGGTGCCGTCGACCTCGAGATCCCCGTCAAGCGGAACGGTCGCAAGATCGGCACCTTCACGGTGAACGCGAACGGTGTCTCGTGGAACCCGGCGACCGCGAAGGCCGCCACCAACGTGACGTGGGAGGACCTCCCCGCCGCGCTGGCCAGCACCACGGCTCCCGCCGCCGCCCCGGCGAAGAAGACCTCCGCCCCGGCGCAGAAGACCGCGAGCTCCGCCCCGGCGCAGAAGGCCACCACCCCGGCGCAGAAGACCGCGAGCCCCGCCCCGGCGCAGAAGGCCACCACCCCGGCCAAGAAGACCACCGCGAAGAAGGCGGCCGGCAAGAAGGCCGCCCCGGCTCCGGTCGAGGAAACCCCCGCGCCCGCCGCGGAGGCCCCCGCCGCGGAGGCCCCCGCCGTCGAGACGCCCGCCGCGACCCCGGCGAAGAAGGCCACCGCCAAGAAGGCCGCGAAGAAGTCCACCCCCGCCTCCACGGCCGCCGTCGACGCCCGCGCCGTGCGCGAGTGGGCCGCCGCCAACGGGATCGCCGTCGCACCGCGCGGCCCGATCTCCACGACGATCATCGACCAGTTCCGCGCCGCTCAGTGAACTGACGCACTCCTGGACGCGACAGGGGCGGGATCCTCCGGGATCCCGCCCCTGTCGTGCGTCCGGCCCCGGTTCAGCGGAACCGCGGGGGCAGGGCCCGGCGGGCCAGCCGCCGGACCCCCGTCCGTCCGCGGCGGGGCGCGTCCGCGGCCTCCACCTCGCCGAACAACTGCTCGCAGATGCGGACGTACACCTGGTCCGGCATGGGCAGCCGGTCCACGTCGCTGAGGGCCCGGTCCTGGTTGGCGGATTCCATGACGAGCTCGCCGTAGCCCAGCAACCGCCCGAACAGGGACCGGTTGTAGCTCATGTCGGTGACCTTCGACAGCGGCATCATCGCCACCCGCCGCTTCACGACCCCGTAGGCCAGCAGCAGCCGCTGGTCGGTCGCGACGAACCACTCCCCGCGCCACTGCAGGTACTTCCAGTAGGCCCGGAGCATCAGCACGAACCAGGCGAGGAACAGCAGGTCCGGCAGGTGCGGGACGTGGGCCACCCGCTCGACGAGCCACAGCACGCCCACGAGGGCGACCGCGCAGGTCAGCAGCGGTTCCGCGAGCACGACGACGTGCCGCCGCAAGCAGACGAGCCGCTTCTCCGTCCCCAGGAGGTAGCGGTGCACCGAACGCGGCGGGCGCTCCCACAGCGGGTCGGGCTCGGGAGGCAGGTCCGGCGGGGGGAGCAGGTCGTCGTCGACCCCGCCCTCGCCCGTCCCGTCGTCGTCGGGGTCCCCGGGCAGCTCCGGGTCGGCCCCGGCCTCGAGGACCTCCCAGGTGCCGTCCTGGCCCGTCTTGCGCAGCCGGGCGCCGGACAGCATGACGAGCTCCCGGGCCTCGTCCCGGGGCTCGGGGTTCTGGCCCCGCCCGGAGCGGCTCAGCGCAGCAGCCCGTCGAAGAAGTTCGCGATGCTCGCGACGACCCTTCCCAGCGATTCACCGACGGTGCGGACGAAGTCCGCCGCCTGGTCCGGCGCGCGGTAGATCGCGTAGACGGCGAAGACCACCAGCACCCACCACAGAACTCGACGCCACTTCACCGGGTCGGCCCCTTCCTGCGTTCTGCGAACGCCTGTTCCCCATCACGGACCGTGAACACGAATGCGCTGATCGGGGGTCATCCTGCCGGAAAGGGGGGCGCAGCACGAAGCCCCGCGCCGCGACGTCGTCGGCGCGGGGCTCCCCGCCGTTCCCGGAACGCTCCGGGGTGCTCAGACCACGCCGTACAGGCGGTCGCCCGCGTCCCCCAGACCGGGGACGATGTAGCCGTTCTCGTCCAGGCGCTCGTCGACGGCCGCGGTCACGACGGTCACCTGCGCGTGGTCGTCGAACGCGGTCCGGACCACCTCCAGGCCCTCCGGCGCGGCGAGCAGGCACAGCGCCGTGACGTCGCGCGCCCCGCGTTCCAGCAGGTAGGTGATGGCCGCGACCAGCGTCCCCCCCGTCGCCAGCATCGGGTCCAGCACGAAGACCTGCCGGCCCGAGAGGTCGTCGGGCAGCCGGTTGGCGTAGGTGGTCGCCTGCAGCGTCGTCTCGTCCCGGATCATCCCCAGGAACCCGACCTCGGCGGTCGGCAGCAGCCGCACCATCCCGTCGAGCATGCCGAGACCGGCCCGCAGGATCGGCACGACGATGGGCTTGGGCGAGGTGAGGCGGACCCCGGTCGTCGCGGTGACGGGGGTGGTGACGGGGTGCGGTTCGACGGCGACGTCGCGGGTGGCCTCGTAGGCGAGCAGGGTGACCAGTTCGTCGGCGAGCCGGCGGAACGTCGGGGAGTCGGTCCGCGCGTCGCGCAGAGCGGTGAGTTTGTGGGCCACCAGGGGGTGGTCGATGACGGACAGGCGCATGGGGTCGAAAGTACGGGGTCCCGGCCCGCGCGCGGCAACGGTGGCCGCTGCGGGGTCCCTCCTGCCACGATGGTGCCGTGGCGTACTTCACCGCAGTGCTCTCCCCCGAAGGCTCCGGCGACGACCGTGACTGGCGCTCGGTCGACATCGACCTGGAAGCCGGCTCCCCCGACGAGCTCGGCGACGCCCTGCGCGGGGCCGTCGACGACGACGACGTCCCCGTGCTCGCCGTCCTGGAACGCGAGGACGAGTGGTTCGCCCTCGTCCGCACCGACGGCGGGGTGGACGTGAGGGTGTTCGTCTCCGACGCCGTCGCGGCCGCCGACAGCGCCTACGCCCCGCTCTTCGCCGAACTGCCCCCGGCGGCCGCGGTCGTCGGCGAGGACGGGGCGGAGGGCGGAGCGGGCGCGTCGGAGCCGGACGAGGACGAGGTCCCCGCCACCCGGCCCGAGCCGCCCGTGGTCGAGGACGTCTGGGCCGGCGACCCCGAGCTGCTCACCGACCTCGGCTGCCCGGCGGAGGTCCTCGTGCGCCTCGCCGGTTCCGGTGCGGACCCCTCGGCGGCCACCGTCGAGATCGGCGAGGTCCTCGGCTTCGCGGACGTGCTGGAGTCGCTGCGCTGAACGGGCTCGCCGTCCCCCCCGACTGGTCGCGGTGGATGGGTCTGGCCCTCGACGAGGCCCGCGCGTGCCTGGCGACGGGGGACGTCCCCGTGGGGGCGGTCGTCGTCGACGCCGCGGGGACGGTCCTGGGCGCGGGGCGCAACGAGCGCGAGGCGGCCGGTGACCCCACCGCGCACGCCGAGGTCCTCGCCCTGCGGGCCGCGGCCCGCGCCCGCGGGGAGTGGCGGCTGACCGGCTGCACGCTCGTGGTGACCCTGGAGCCGTGCGTCATGTGCGCGGGGGCGACCGTGCTGGCCCGGGTGGACCGGCTGGTGCTGGGCGCCTGGGACCCGCGGTTCGGGGCCGCCGGTTCCCTGCGCGACGTGGTGCGCGACGCCCGCCTCAACCACGTCGTCGAGGTCGCCGGGGACGTGCGGGGCGCGGAGTGCCGTGCGCTGCTCGACGGGTTCTTCGCCGCCCGCCGCACCTGAGGGGACCCGCCCCGCGGGCCGTGTAAGGTGGACCCGCGGCACCGGGTGGACACCGGGTGTCGTGCGTGTCGGGTGATGTGTCCGAGCGGCCTAAGGAGCACGCCTCGAAAGCGTGTGAGGGGGCAACTCCTCCGTGGGTTCAAATCCCACCGTCACCGCCGTCACCGCGAAGGGCCCCGGAACCTCGTTCCGGGGCCCTTCGCCGTCTGCGCCTCAGCAGGCGGCCGCGGGGTCCACCGGTGGAGCCGGGGCGACGAGCGCGTCCTCCGCCAGCAGGTTCTGGTACCCGTCGCCCAGGCTCAGCGTCACGGCCGTCGCGGCCGGGTCCGCGACCAGCTGGGCCCCGGGGAACCGCGCCCCCACCGTCACGGCCTGGGCCAGCGACGCCTCGGGGTAGGTGACGACCGCGGTGGCCGGCCCGGTCGCCGCCGGGGCGTTGCCCACGTCGGGGACGACGAACCCCCGCGCGCGCAGCTCACCGGCGACCGTGGCCGCCAGCCCCCGCCGGCCGGTGCCGTTGAGGACGTCGACGGTCACCTCGGCCGGGGCCAGCAGGGGCGGGGCGGCGGGCGGGACGCAGCCGGGGGTGGGGACCGCCGCCGAGGGGGTCGCGCTCGACCCGGGCTGCCAGCGGTCGGTGTAGATCAGCCCGGCCGCCGCGCCCGCGCCCAGCACGGCCAGGACCACGACCGCGAACACCACGCGCTGGCGGACCAGCCGGGCCCGGCGCGTCCCCGCCAGCCGGCGGTGGGACTCCTCGTCGAGGTCGTCCTCGACCTCGGGGAGCACCCCCTCCTCGCGCGTGCGCTCGTCCTGCTCGTCCTCGTACCGTCGTGCCACCGTTCCCCCTCGATCGCCCCACGACCCCGCGCTCCCCGTGACCGGGGCGCCCCGGCCTCAGTCCGGCAGCGTCAGCACCCGGGCGTGCAGCACCTGGCGCTGGTGCAGCGCGGCCCGCACCGCGCGGTGCAGGCCGTCCTCCAGGTAGAGCCGCCCCCGCCAGGAGACCACGTGCGCGAACAGGTCGCCGAAGAACGTCGAATCCTCCGCCAGCAGGGCGTCGAGGTCGAGCGTGCGCTTGGTGGTCGTGAGCTCCTCCAGCCGGACCTGCCGGGGAGGGACCTTGGACCAGTGGCTCGTCGTCTCGTAGCCGTGGTCGGGGTACGGGCGTCCGTCGCCGACGGCCTGGAAGATCACGGTGGTGGATTCTAGGGGCCCGCACGGCCCCCTCCCGGGAGCCGCACCGCGAGCGGTGCGCCCCGGTGTCCCCGGGGACGACGAAGGCCCGCCCCCGGTGAGCGGGGACGGGCCTCGTGAGGCGGAGGATAGGGGATTTGAACCCCTGAGGGCGTTAACCCAACACGCTTTCCAAGCGTGCGCCATAGGCCACTAGGCGAATCCTCCAGTGCCCCCAGCGTAGCGTGCCCCGGCGAGTGCTTCCGACCGGGAGGGTGCCGGGGGTGGGTGCGGGGGGCGGTTGGACCCCGTCCCCGTCGTCTCGTACAGTGGTCTCAGACCCCTCGTGCGGCGTCATCCCGCTGAACCCCCCCAGGGCCGGAAGGCAGCAAGGGTAGGTGGGCCCTGGCGGGTGTGCGGGGGGTCCCTCGTTCCCCCGGCCGGACCGGTCCCCCCTGTCCTGGGGGCGGGCTAGCCTCGACCCCGTGACGACCGCCCTGTACCGCCGCTACCGGCCCGAGACGTTCGAGCAGGTCATCGGGCAGGAGCACGTCACCGCGCCCCTCATGCAGGCCCTGAGCAAGGGCCGGGTCACCCACGCCTACCTCTTCTCCGGCCCGCGCGGCTGCGGGAAGACGACGAGCGCGCGGATCCTGGCCCGCTGCCTGAACTGCGCCCAGGGACCCACGCCGACGCCCTGCGGGGAGTGCGACTCCTGCGTCGACCTCGCCAACGGCGGACCGGGCAGCATCGACGTCGTCGAGATCGACGCGGCCAGCCACAACGGCGTCGACGACGCCCGCGACCTGCGCGAGCGGGTCTCCTTCGCCCCCGCGCGCGACCGCTTCAAGGTCTACATCCTCGACGAGGCGCACATGGTCTCGCCCCAGGGCTTCAACGCCCTGCTGAAGACCGTCGAGGAACCGCCGCCGCACGTGAAGTTCGTCTTCGCGACCACGGAGCCGGACAAGGTCCTCACCACCATCCGCTCCCGCACCCACCACTACCCCTTCCGGCTGGTGCCGCCGGGGCAGCTCACGGCGTACCTGGCCGAGCTCGCCGAGCGCGAGGGCGTGCGCATCGGCAAGGGCGTCCTGCCGCTGGTG
The DNA here is from genome assembly GCF_000017305.1 of Kineococcus radiotolerans SRS30216 = ATCC BAA-149. Lineage (GTDB taxonomy): Bacteria > Actinomycetota > Actinomycetes > Actinomycetales > Kineococcaceae > Kineococcus > Kineococcus radiotolerans. The sequence continues at coordinate 1,827,289 of NC_009664.2, forward strand.
GTGCGCGCGGGCGGGGGCTCGGTCCGCGACACCCTCTCCGTCCTGGACCAGCTCATCGCCGGCGCCGGCGACGAGGGCGTCACCTACGACATCGCGGTCTCCCTGCTCGGCTACACCCACGCCTCCCTGCTGGACGACGTCGTGGAGGCCCTCGCGGCCGGGGACGGGGCGACGGTGTTCCGGGCGGTCGAGCGGGTCGTGGACACCGGCCAGGAGCCGCGGCGCTTCGCCGACGACCTGCTGCAGCGGCTGCGGGACCTGGTGATCGTCGCCGCCGTCGGGGACGCCGCCGCCGACGCGCTCGCCGTGCCGGAGGACGCCCTGGACCGCCTGCAGGCCCAGGCCTCGCACCTGGGACGCGCGGAGCTCTCGCGCGCGGCCGACGTCGTCGCCGCCGGCCTGGAGCAGATGACGGGGGCCACCTCCCCCCGCCTGCAGCTGGAGCTGCTCTGCGCCCGGCTGCTGCTGCCCGGCGCCGACGCCGACGGCGGGCTGGGCCCGCGGGTGGACCGGATCGAACGGCGCCTGAGCGCCGGGCTGCCGCTCTCGGCGACCCCGGCCGCCGTCCTGGCCCCCGCGCCCCGGCCCGAGCCCGCCCCGCCCGCCCCGGCGCCCGTCGTCGAGGCGGCGCCCGCCGCGCCGGTCGCGGAGGCCGGGGGGCGTCCCGCCGCGCCGGGTCGCGCCGCGGCTCCCGTCCCGGTCCCCACCGACCCCTGGCCGGCCGCCCGCACCCCCGGCGCCGCCCCCGCCGCGAGCGCGGCCCCGGTGCCGGCCCTGGCCCCGGTGGCGCCCGAACCCGCGCCGCAGCCCGCCGGCCCCGCGCCCGGCGGCGACGTCGAGGCGGTCCGCCGGCTGTGGACCGACGTCCTGGCCAAGCTGTTCACCCTCAAGCGCACGACGTGGTCGCTGGTGGCCGAGAACTCCACCGTCGCCGACTTCCGCGGCGGGGTCCTGACCCTGCAGTTCAGGACCCCCGGGCTGGCCGCGACCTTCGCCCGCGCCAACCACGCCGGGTTCGTCGGCGAGGCGCTGCTGGAGGTCACCGGCATCGAGGCGAAGGTGCAGGCCGCCGGCGCCCCGGGCGGGGAGACCGGCGGTGGGCGCGCGCCGGCGCGGCAGAGCCGCGGCGGCTGGTCCACCCCCGCCCCGCAGGCCCCCGCCGAACCCGCGCGCCGCCCCGCGCCCGCGGCCCCCGCCGCGCCGCCGCCGGCCGCCCGGGCCACCCCCGACCCGGTCTCCCCGCCCCCCGGGACGACGGCCCCCGGGGCGGGCAACTCCTACTACGACGACGTCCCCCCGCCGGACGAGCCCGTGGAGGACCCGGGCGAGGAGCACCTCTCGCGCCCCCGCCGCCAGCCGGCGGCACCGGCGCCCGCTCCCGCCCCGACCCCGCCTCCCCCGGCCGAGGACACCCCCAGCCGGGACGACGAGGACGCCGATGAGGACTCCCAGCTCGTCGGCGCCGCGGTGGTCGAGCAGATCCTCGGCGGGAAGGTCATCTCGACCGACGAGACGTAGCCGCCCGCGCGGCGGGCGGTGTCGGTGCGGGCACGTAGTCTCGTCGCGTGTACGAAGGAGTCGTCCAGGACCTCATCGACGAGCTCGGTCGGCTCCCCGGCGTGGGACCGAAGAGCGCCCAGCGCATCGCGTTCCACCTGCTCGCCGCCGACGCCGTCGACGTCAAGCGCCTCGCCGACGTCCTCACCGAGGTCAAGAGCAAAGTCCGCTTCTGCGAGGTCTGCGGCAACGTGGCCCAGGAGCGGCTGTGCCGGGTCTGCCGCGACCCCCGGCGCGACGCCAGCGTCATCTGCGTCGTCGAGGAGTCCAAGGACGTCGTGGCGATCGAGCGGACGCGGGAGTTCCGCGGGCGCTACCACGTGCTCGGCGGCGCGATCAGCCCCATGGAGGGCATCGGCCCGGACGACCTGCGGATGCGCGAGCTGCTCGCCCGCCTCTCCGACGGGCAGGTCACCGAGGCCATCATCGCGACCGACCCCAACCTCGAGGGCGAGGCGACCGCGACGTACCTGGCCCGGCTGCTGAAGCCGATGGGCCTGCGGGTCACCCGGCTCGCGTCGGGGCTGCCGGTGGGCGGGGACCTGGAGTACGCCGACGAGGTGACCCTCGGGCGGGCGTTCGCGGGACGGAGGTCCCTCGATGGGTGAGCAGCCCCTCCCCGGCCCCGCCGCCGCGGAGCCGGTGGGCCCCGAGCTCGCCGCCCTGGCCGCCGGCACCGCCGCCGGCGCGCGCGCGTACCTGTCCACGGTGACCGAGGTCGCGACCGGGCGGATGGACTCCACCGCCCTGTCCGTCCTGCTGCTCGCGGTGAGCCAGGCGCTGCTCAGCGGGGCCCACCTGGGGGCCGTCGCCGACGTCGTCCCCGCACGCCGCTTCGAACCCGACGCCGGGCCCGACCCCGACGTCGACCCCGTGCGCGCCGGGCTGGCCAACGTCCTCGACGGCCTGGACGACTACGCCGACGTCGTGGACCCCCTCACCGACGCGAAGCTGGTGCGCGGTGCGCTGTCGGACGACCTGGCCAGCGTCGCGGCCGACCTCGAGCACGGCCTGCGCCACTTCGAGCGCGGCGACGTCACCGAGGCCCTGTGGTGGTGGCAGTTCTCGTACCTGTCCTCGTGGGGGTCGCGGGCCAGCGCCGCGCTGCGGGTCCTGCAGTCGCTGCTGGCCCACCTGCGCCTCGACGTCGACGCCGAGGTCGTCGCGGACGCCGAGTTCGACGCCCTGCACCCCTGACCGCTCCCGGCACCGCCCGGCGGGGGCGGCGGGGCCGGGGGAACTGGACACCGTGCACAGCCCGCGGGCCGGCGGGTGAGCACGGCCGGGAGCACGGCCCCCCGTTCCGTAGAATCGCTCGTCGTGGCTCTCGTGGTGCAGAAGTTCGGCGGTTCCTCGGTCGCTGATGCCGACGGCATCAAGCGCGTCGCGAAGCGCATCGCCGCGACGAAGCGCGCCGGTCACGAGGTCGTCGTCGTGGTCTCGGCGATGGGCGACACCACCGACGAGCTCATCGACCTCGCCGAGCAGGTCAGCCCGATGCCGCCCGCGCGCGAGCTGGACATGCTGCTGACCTCCGGCGAGCGGATCTCGATGGCCGTCCTCGCCATGGCGATCTCGAACCTCGGGCTGGAGGCGCGCTCCTTCACCGGCTCCCAGGCCGGGGTCATCACCGACTCCTCGCACGGGCGCGCCCGCATCATCGACGTCACCCCCGGCCGCATCCGCTCGGCGCTGGACGAGGGCGCGATCGCGATCGTCGCCGGGTTCCAGGGCGTCAGCCAGGACACCAAGGACATCACCACCCTGGGCCGCGGCGGCTCGGACACCACCGCCGTCGCGCTGGCCGCGGCCTTGAAGGCCGACGTCTGCGAGATCTACACCGACGTCGACGGCGTGTTCACCGCCGACCCGCGGATCGTGCCGACGGCGCGCAAGATCAACCGGATCGCGACCGAGGAGATGCTGGAGATGGCCGCCAACGGCGCCAAGATCCTCATGCTCCGCTGCGTCGAGTACGCCCGGAACTACGACCTCCCGATCCACGTGCGCAGCTCGTTCAGCCCGCACGAGGGGACGTGGGTCACCGACTTCCCCATCCCCGCCGCTCTCAGCTCGCACAGCCCGGAGGAACCCGTGGAACAGCCGATCATCTCCGGTGTCGCGCACGACCGCAGCGAAGCCAAGATCACCGTCGTGGGGGTCCCGGACAACCCCGGTACTGCGGCCGCCATCTTCAAGGCCGTCGCCGAGGCCGAGATCAACATCGACATGATCGTGCAGAACGTCGCGGCCGGGGCCTCGGGCCGCACGGACATCTCCTTCACGCTGCCCAAGGCCGAGGGCGCGACGGCGATCGCGGCGCTGGACAAGGCGCAGGCCGCGATCGGCTTCGAGCGCGTCGAGTACGACGACCAGATCGGCAAGGTCTCGCTCATCGGCGTCGGGATGCGCTCGCACCCGGGCGTCTCGGCGACGTTCTTCGACGCGCTGGGCAGCAAGGCCATCAACATGGAGATGATCTCGACCTCCGAGATCCGCATCTCGGTGGTCACCCGTCTCGACCAGCTCGACGACGCTGTGCGCGCGATCCACACCGCGTTCGGCCTGGACACCGAAGCAGAAGCCGTGGTCTACGGAGGGACCGGACGATGAGCGAGAACCGCAAGCCCACCCTGGCCGTCGTCGGCGCCACCGGCGCCGTCGGCACCGTGATGCTCGGGATCCTCACCGAGCGCCCCGACGTGTGGGGCGAGATCCGCCTCGTGGCCTCCGCGCGCTCGGCGGGCAAGGTCCTGCGCGTGCGCGGCGAGGACGTCGTGGTGCGCGAGCTGACGCCGGAGGTCTTCGACGGCGTCGACGTCGCGATGTTCGACGTGCCCGACGAGGTCTCCGCGGTGTGGGCGCCGATCGCCGTCGAGCGCGGGGCCGTGGCCGTGGACAACTCCGGCGCGTTCCGGATGGACGACGAGGTCCCCCTCGTGGTCCCCGAGGTCAACGGGGCCGCGGCGCGCAACCGCCCCAAGGGCATCATCGCGAACCCGAACTGCACGACGCTGACGATGATGGACGCCCTCGGCGCCCTGCACGAGCGGTGGCAGCTCACCGAGCTCGTCGTCGCCAGCTACCAGGCCGCCTCGGGCGCGGGGCAGCCCGGCGTGGACCGGCTCTACGACGAGATCGAGGTCGTCGCCGGGAACCGCACCCTGGGTTCGCGGGCCGGGGACACCGCGCAGGCGATCTCGGAGAAGCTCGGCGACGACTCCCCGTTCCAGACCCACCTCGCCCTCAACGTCATCCCCGTCGCGGGGTCCCTGAAGGACGACGGCTGGACGAGCGAGGAGCTGAAGGTCCGCAACGAGTCCCGCAAGATCCTGGGGATCCCGGACCTGAAGGTCTCCGCGACCTGCGTGCGGGTGCCGGTGCAGACCACGCACTCCCTGGCCGTGCACGCGACCTTCGCCCGTCCCCTGGACGTCGCCGAGGCCACCGCGGCGCTGGAGGCGGCGCCCAGCGTCGAGGTGCAGGACGACCTCGCGAACGGCGTCTTCCCCACCCCGGCGGCCACCGTCGGCGGGGACCCGACGGTCGTGGGCCGGATCCGGCAGGCGCTGGACTTCCCCAACACCCTCGACCTGTTCGTCTGCGGGGACAACCTCCGCAAGGGGGCCGCGCTCAACACCGCGCAGATCGCCGAGCTCGTCGCGGCGGAACTCACCGCCTGAGCGCTGCCGCCCCGCACGACGTGAGGGCCCGTCTGGAACTCCGGGCGGGCCCTCCGCGCGTTCCCGGGGTCAGGCGGCGGGGGTGGCGGTGCCGCGCGCCCGGGCCACGGCCCGCATCAGGTGGTACAGCCCGATCGCGGCGACCGTGCCCAGCGCGATGCCCTCGAAGGACAGTCCGCCGGAGGTGGTGAGGGTGTAGTTCGCGATCCCGACGACCAGCGCCACGGCGGCGGTCGTGAGGTTCACCGGGTCGGAGAAGTCGACCTTGTTCTGCACCCAGATCCGGGCGCCGAGGACGCCGATCATCCCGTAGAGCAGCGTCGCGGCCCCGCCCAGGACGCCCGGGGGGATCGAGCCCACGAGGGCCCCGAACTTCGGGGAGAACGACAGGACCAGCGCGGCGGCCGCGGCCACCCAGTACGCGGCCGTGGAGTACACCTTCGTCGCGGCCATCACCCCGATGTTCTCGGCGTACGTCGTCGTCCCCGAACCGCCGCCGAGACCGGCCAGCGTCGTGGCCAGGCCGTCGGCGAGCAGCGCCCGCCCGGCGAGGGGGTCCAGGTCGCGCCCGGTCATGGCCGCCACCGACTTCACGTGCCCGACGTTCTCGGCGACGAGCACGAACACCACGGGCAGGAACAGCGCGAGGCTGGAGACGTCGACGCGCGGGGCGGTGAAGGTCGGCAGCCCGACCCAGTCGGCCGCGCCCACCGCCTCCCAGGAGACCAGGCCCCGCACCGCGGCGACGAGGTAGCCGACGACGACCCCGACGAGGATCGCGAGCCGGCCCAGCAGCCCGCGGAACAGCACGCTGGTCAGCGCGATGGCGAGCAGCGTGACGACGGCCGTCACCGGGTCGGCGCGGAACCCGGAGTCCTCCGTCGTCCCCCACGCCGCGGGGGCCAGGTTCAGCCCGATGAGCGCGACGATGGTGCCGGTCACCACCGGCGGCATCACCACGTCGATCCAGCGCGACCCCGCCACGTGGACGGCGAGCCCCACCACGGCCAGCAGCAGCCCGGTGACGAGGATCCCGCCGGTCGCCGAGCCCGCGGCGCTGCCCAGGACGGGGGCGATGAAGGCGAAGGAGGAACCGAGGTAGCTGGGCAGCCGGTTGCGGGTGATCAGCAGGAACAGCGCGGTGCCGATCGCGGAGAAGAAGAGCGTCGTGGCGACGGGGAACCCCGTGATGGCCGGCACCAGCACCGTCGAGCCGAACATCGCCACGACGTGCTGGAGGCCGATGCCGACCGTCCGCGGCCACGCGAGCCGCTCCTCGGGCGCCACGACCGCCCCCGGGGACGCCGCCCGCCCGTCGCCGTGCAACTGCCAACCGGTCCTCGCCATGCGCGTTCCTCTCGTTCCGGTCCGGCCCGTGCGGACCCCGCGGAAGACTAAGGGGATGCGCCTGCCCCGGTGGACCGCCGCCGCTCTCGTCCTCGTCGCGACCGTCGCGCAGCTGCTGCTCGCGACGTTCGCGCGCGACCTCCCGCAGTTCGCGGGGAAGGCGTTCGGGGCCCGGCTGGTGTCCTACCCGGTGCTGATGCTGCTCGTCCCGCTGCTGTGGCGGGTCCGGCACCGCCGCGGGGACCGCGCGCCGCGGCCGGTGCCCCGCCCGGTGCCGTGGGCGGGGTTCACCCTGGTGATGCTGCCGTTCCTCGTCGACGTCAGCGGCAACACCCTGAACCTCTACGACACCGTCGTCTGGTGGGACGACGCCCTGCACTTCCTGAACTGGTGCCTGCTCACCCTGGGCCTGGGCCTCGTCCTGGACGTCGCCGCGGTGCGCCCGCGGTGGGCGCGGGCGGTCGCCGTCGTCGGCGGGGGCGCGCTGCTGGCGCTGCTGTGGGAGGTCGGGGAGTGGTGGACGTTCATCCGCCACGGCACCGAGATCGCCACCGCCTACGAGGACACCCTGGGCGACATGGCGCTGGGCACGACCGGGTCGGCGGTCGCGCTGGTCCTGCTCGTCCTCAGGGCCGGTCGGGGTCGTCCGGTCCGCGCCCGTCCTTGAACTCGTCGCGCAGGCGCCGCGGGTCGGCCGGGGGCAGGTTCGAGCCCGAGCCCCGCAGCCGCCGGTAGGCGAGGAAGGCGACCACGGCCAGGACGAGGACGACCAGGAGGTACTTCACGCCGCGAGCCTACGCGGCGCCCGCGCGGGTCAGTGCAGCTTCGTCGTCCAGTTCCACGGCACCCGCCCGCGCGGGCCGGGGGCCGGCTGGTCGTCGGGGTGGTTCAGCGGCGGGGCCAGGTCGGGACCGGAGGCGTAGGTCTCGTCGCTGCCGAAGTCGTAGAACCACTCCTCCCCCGGTTCGTAGCTGCGCACGACGGTGTGCCCGGACGCCGCGACGTGGGCGCGGGCGTGCTGGGCGGGCGAGGAGTCGCAGCAGCCGACGTGCCCGCACGCCGCGCAGCGGCGCAGGTGGAACCACCAGCCCCGCGGTTCGGCCGCCTCGCAGTCCGCGCAGCCGGGTCCGCTCGGTGCGGCGGTGGGGTCGATCAGGTCCACGGTCGTCCCTCCTGGGGGTTCGTCGGCAACCACACCCGGAACACGGTGTCCCCGGGTCCGCTCGTCACGCCGAGGCGCCCGTGGTGGCGGTGCACCACGACCCGCCAGGCGATGTCCAGGCCCAGCCCGGTCCCCTCCCCGACGTCCTTGGTGGTGACGAACGGCTCGAAGACGCGCGGCAGCACGTCCGCGGGGACACCCGGCCCGTCGTCGGCGACCTCGACGACGACCCCCGCCCCGTCGGGGTCGTCACGCACCCGCACCGTCACGGTGCCCGCGCCCCCCGGCCCGCCCGCCACGGCGTCGAGGGCGTTGTCGAGCAGGTTCGTCCAGACCTGGGTGAGCTCCCCGGCGTGCCCGAGCACCTGCGGGACCTCGGCGTAGTCCGTCACGACCCGGGCGCGGCCCACGGCCCGCCCGGCCCCCGCCCCGAGCATCGCGATCGCGGCGTCGAGCAGCTCGCGCACGTCGACCCAGCGGTTGTCGGTGCGGTCCAGCTGCGCGTAGCGGCCCGCGGAGGCCAGCAGGTCGCTGATGCGCGCCGACGCCGCCGACGCCTCCGCGAGGAGCGAGCGGACCGCGAGGCTGCGCGCGTACCGCTCGACGGTCGCCCGGTCCCCCAGCGCGGTCAGGTCGCCGGCGCCCACGCCGTGCTCGACGAGCACCGGGGCGAGGTCGTCGGCGTCGTCCACCCCCAGCTCGTCGAGGACGTCGAGCAGGACGTCCTCGGCCTCGGCGCGGCGCAGCGGGTCCAGGGGGGCCGCGGCGCGGGGGGCGGGCAGGGCCGGCGCCCCGGGGACGGCGCGGTCCAGCGCGGCCAGCCCGCCCTGCAGCTGCTCCAGGGTGCGGGCCAGCGCGGCGGCCGGGTTGCCGAGCTCGTGGGTGAGCCCGGCGGTCAGCGACCCCAGCGCCAGCAGGCGCTCGCGGGCGGCGGTGAGCTCCTGGGCCTCGGCGAGACCGACGCGCAGGCCCTCCAGCAGGTGCACGGCCATGGGGAACCACTCCCGCACGACCCGGCCGAACTCCGCGGCCGGCAGGGCGAAGAGCCGGGCGGGTTCCAGGACCCGGGCGGAGGAGCTGTACCCCTCCGGCGCGGCGTCGCCGAGGTAGGCCTCCCAGGCCCCGCAGTACACCCCGCGCTGGCGGGTGCGGCTGATCTCGAGGTCGTCGCCGCCGCTGCGGTGGGACAGCGCGAGCGTCCCGGAGAGCAGGACGTAGAAGCAGGTGGCCTCCTCGCCCTCCCGGTACAGCCAGCCGGGGGCGGCCTCGACGACGTCGCCCGCGGTGGAGAGCAGGTGCAACTGCTCCTCGGAGAGCCCCTCGAAGAGGAACAGCGTCCGCAGCTCCTCGACGGGCAGCTTCGCCGCGGTGCTCACGACTGCGCCAGGTAGCGGTGCACGAGCATGACGGCCATCGCGCCCTCGCCGACGGCGGAGGCGACGCGCTTCACCGAGTCCGCGCGCGCGTCCCCGGCGACGAACACCCCGGGGACGGAGGTCTCCAGGTGGTAGGGGGCCCGTTCCAGCGCCCAGCCGGGCGGGCGGCCGTCCTCCAGGTGCAGGTCGGGGCCGGCGACGACGAAGCCGTGCGCGTCGCGCTGCAGCGTCCCCTCCAGCCAGGCGGTGCGGGGCGCGGCCCCGATGAACACGAACACGTGGGTCGCGGGGACCTCGTGCTCCTGCCCGGACTGCCTGTCGCGCAGCACGATCGAGCGCAGGTGGCCCTCGCCGTCCTCGTCGCCGCGGGCGGAGACGACCTCGGTGCAGGTGCGCACCGCGACGTTGCCGAGGGCGCGAATCTGCTCGACGAGGTAGGCCGACATCGACGCCTCGATGCTCGGTCCCCGCACGAGCAGGGTGACGCTGCGGGCGGAACGGGCCAGGTTCACCGCGGACTGCCCGGCGGAGTTCGCCGCGCCCACGACGAAGACGTCCTCGTCGGCACAGGCCCCGACCTCGCTGAGCGCGGCGCCGTAGTAGATCCCGCGGCCGGTGAACTCCTCCAGCCCCGGGCCCTCCAGCGTGCGGTAGGAGACGCCGGTGGCGAGCAGGACGGTGTGCGCGGCGACGCTGCTGCCGTCGGCGAAGCGGACGACGTGCGCGCCGCCGGCGCTCTCCAGCCCGGTGACGCTGCGCGCGGCGAGGGTCTCGGCGCCGAACTTCGCGACCTGCCGGCGCGCCCGGTCGGCCAGCTGCGCCCCGGACAGCCCGTCGGGGAAGCCGAGGTAGTTCTCGATCCGGGAGCTCTGCCCGGCCTGCCCGCCGGTGGCGTGCTCCTCGACGAGGACCGTCCGCAGCCCCTCCGAGGCGCCGTAGACGGCGGCCCCCAGCCCGGCGGGGCCCCCGCCGACGATCGCGAGGTCGTAGAACTCCCGCTGCGGGCGGGTGGAGAGGCCCACGTGGTCGGCCAGCGCGGTGTCGTCGGGGTCGACGAGCACCTGCGGTCCCCCCGGGCCGGGACCGGGGGCCAGCACGACGGGCAGCCGCGTCGTGGCGGCGTCGTGGCCGGAGGCGCTGAGCAACCGGTCCGCCTCGGGCTGCCCGGCCAGCAGCCACCGGTAGGGGACCTCGTTGCGGGCGAGGAAGTCGCGCACCGCGAAGGAGCGCGCGGACCAGCGGTCGCCGATGACGGCGACCTCGTCGGCGGGGCGGGCGGGGATCGCGCGCCAGGACTCCAGCAGGGCGTCCAGCACCGGGTAGAGCTTCTCCTCCGGCGGGTTCCACGGCTTGAGGAGGTAGTGGTCGAGGTCGACGTCGTTGATGGCGCGGATGGCCGCGGAGGTGTCGGCGTAGGCGGTCAGCAGGACCCGGCGCGCGGTGGGGAAGAGGTCCATCGCCTGCTCGAGCAGTTCGACGCCGTCCATCTGCGGCATCCGGTAGTCGGCGAGGACGGCCGCGACGGGTTCCCCGCGCAGCGCCAGCTCGCGCAGCGCGGTGAGGGCGTCCGCGCCGGACTCCGCGCGCAGGACGCGGTACTCCTGGCCGTAACGGCGGCGCAGGTCGCGGGCCACCGCGCGCGACACCGCGGGGTCGTCGTCCACCGTCAGCAGCACCGGCCGACCGCTCGCGCGCCGCTCGTCCACCACGGGCTCCACCTCAGGGTCCACCACAGCCGGAAGCTCCCACCCGTCCCCGCCCGTGGTCAAGCCTCGGGGCCACCGCGGCCGGCGATGCAGTCGTCGTGCGGATGCCCGGGCCGGTGCCCGGGGCGGGGATCGGGCCGTCTCGGCCACTGCGGTGGCGGTGACGTCCGCCACGTCCTACCTGCGGCGCTCGCCGGCTCGCCGAACGCGACGTGGACGAGGACGACGGTGGGGCGGGTGGGGGTTCCGGTCACGCTGCACCTCCGGTTCGGGGCCGTGGTCGGGTTCGAGGTCAGGCGGCCTCGGGGCGGCCGCGCACGACGGCCGGGACCCCGTCCACCGAGGCCGGCGGGTGGCGCCGGTGGGCGGTCCCCGCTCTCGTCCCCGGCGTCGTGCACGACGAGGACGTTAGGCGGGCGGGCGGGCACGAGCCAGGCCCTGAGAGGGTCAGGTCCACCGCCGCGAGCGGGGTCCGGGATCGGGGAGGATCACCCCGACCGCGATCGGGAGGAGTCCCCTCGTGCCCGGGAACCCGGAGGACACCTCCCTCTGAACCCGCCCAGGCGTTCGTCGACGCCACCGAGAACGGTCAGCCGGGTACCGGTGAACGTGGTCTCAACCGTGTTCACACCACCGTGCGTTCCCGCGCTGAGCAGGGCGACGCCTGCTCGAAGAACCACCCCGACCACTCCTCGACGAGGAGAGGCAGCACTCAGCGCGTCGGTTCGAGCAGGGCTCGAGCCGACTTCAACCTGGAGGTCGACCATGCCGTTCGTGACCACGAGCGATGACGTAGAGATCTACTTCAAGGACTGGGGCAACGCTGATGCCCAGCCCATCTTCTTCCACCACGGATGGCCCCTGTCCTCGGACGACTGGGACGCGCAGATGCTGTTCTTCCACGCCCACGGCTACCGGGTCATCGCGAGCGATCGTCGCGGTCACGGCAGATCAGCCCAGGTGAGCACCGGCCACGACATGGACCACTACGCCAGCGACGTCGACGCGGTGGTGGAGCACCTCGACCTCCGCGACGTCATCCACATCGGCCACTCCACCGGCGGTGGTCAGGTCGCACGCTACGTCGCGAAGTACGGCGAGCCGCAGGGCCGCGTGGCGAAGGCCGTCCTGGTGGCAGCCGTTCCCCCGCTGATGCTGCAGACCGAGGCCAACCCGCAAGGAACGCCCCTATCGGTGTTCGACGGGTTCCGCAGCAGCCTCGCGGCCAACCGTGCCGAGTTCTACGACGCCGTGGCCTCGGGCCCGTTCTACGGCTTCAACCGACCTGACGTGGAGGCCTCGCAGCCGGTCATCGACAACTGGCGCCGCCAGGGCATGACGGGTAGCGCGTTGGCGCACTACGAGGGCATCAAGGCGTTCTCGGAGACCGACCAGACGGACGACCTCAAGGCGATCTCCGTCCCGGTCCTCGTGATCCAGGGTGACGACGATCAGGTGGTGCCCTACCAGGACGCAGCTCTGAAGCAGCACGAGCTCCTCCGCGACTCCACCCTCAAGATCTACGAGGGCTACCCGCACGGCATGCTCACCACCCACGCCGAGGTGATCAACCCCGACCTCCTGGCGTTCATCCAGCAGTAGGACCTGGCGCTGTCGCGGCGGACGGCGCACCCAGCTGCACCTCGGGTGCGCCGTCCGCCCGGGCGCGACGTCAGCCGCGGGTGAACCGGGTGCAGTGCGTCAGGTACGGCACCGCGACCGGGTCCCCCGGGCCGAACACGCCGTCGAGGACCTCGCCCACCCGGGCCAGCAGCTCCACGCGCTCGGCCTCGGGCCGCACGATGACGTAGCTGCGGGAGGCGACGAGGTCGAGGACCCCGGCGCGGTCGAGGACGTGCTCGTGCCGGGTGGTGAACCGCTCCGGGGGGCCGAAGGGCGCGCCGAGGCGCGTGTCGTCGGCGCCCATCTCCTGCTCGGTGCCGCGCTGGGCGATCGACCACACCCGCCGCACCCAGTCGACGGTGTCGTCGCGCAGGTTCCACACCAGCCCCAGGGTGCCGCCGGGGCGCAGCACCCGCGCGACCTCGGGCACCGCGCGGGCCGGGTCCACCCAGTGCCAGGCCTGGGCGACGACGACGGCGTCCACCGACGCGTCCGGCAGCCCCGTGGCCTCCGCGGAGCCCTCGTGCGCCTCGACGCCGGGCAGCGCCGTCCGCAGCTGCGCCAGCATCCTCGTGGAGGGTTCGACGGCGACGACCTCGTGGCCAGCGGCGAGCAGGGCCGCGGTGGCCTTGCCCGTCCCGGCGCCGAGGTCGAGGACGCGCCGGGCGGAGCCGGCGAGGAAGGCGACCGCGTCGGCGGGGTAACCCGGACGGGCGCGGGCGTAGGCGCCGGCGGCTGCTCCGAACGAGCGGGCGTGCGGGGTGAGGTCCACGGGAGCCATCCTGCGCCCCGCAGGCTGGGGGGGTGTCGAAACCCCCGCCCCGCCACCAGTGGCGCTCGTGGGCGGCGATCACCTTCGTCCTGTCCCTCGTGACGGCGGTCGGCGCCGGCCTCTTGCTGGTCCCCAAGATGCACACCGCCCACCTGCTCGCGCAGCGGGGGGTGGTCACCGACGCCGAGGTCGTCGGCTTCCGCGCCGCGGCGGAGAGTCACGACGACACCTGGACGCTGGAGTTCACCACCGCGACGGGCGAGCGGGTCCGGGCCCGGACGAAGGCGGTCACCCGGGACGAGGCGGTGCGCCACCCGGTCGGGACCCGGTTGCCGGTGCGCTACGACCCCCGGCACCCGACGCGGGTGTGGTCGGTGGCGACACCGCTGGAGCCGTCGTTCTGGTGGGGGTCTACGGCGGGCTCGTCGGCGCCGCCACCGTCCTCGCCGCCCTGATGGGGCTGGGGCTGAAACCGTGGCGGGCCCCCTCTCCCCCCGACCCGCCCGTCGTGACGGTGCCGGTGCCGGTCGCGCCACCCCGGGCGGGGCGGGGACGCGTCGCGCGGCGGGGGAGGATGGGCCCGTGAGCGCAACCCTCGTCGCCAAGGACCTCAGCGCCGCCCACGGGACGCGGGCGCTGTTCTCCGGTCTGGACCTCGTGATCGCCCCCGGTGACGTGGTGGGGCTGGTCGGGGCCAACGGCGCGGGCAAGTCCACGCTGCTGCGCCTGCTCGCGGGCGGGGAGACCCCCGAGACGGGCACCGTCTCGCTCTCGCCGCCGACCGCGACGGTCGGGTACCTGCCCCAGGAGCCCGAGCGCCGTCCCGGGGAGACCGTCGCGGGCTTCCTGGGCCGGCGCACCGGGGTCGCGCAGGCGCAGCGGGAGATGGACGAGGCCGCGGAGGGCCTGGCCACGGGGGCGCCGGGCGCCGACGACCGCTACGCCGACGCCCTGGACCGCTGGCTGGCGCTGGGCGGGGCCGACCTGGACGAGCGCCGCGAGGAGGTCCTCGCCGACCTGGGGCTGAGCGTCTCCGGGGACGCGCTGATGACGTCGCTGTCGGGCGGGCAGGCCGCCCGCGCGGGGCTGGCCGCGCTGCTGGTGTCGCGCTACGACGTGTTCCTGCTCGACGAGCCCACCAACGACCTCGACCTGGACGGCCTGGCCCGGCTGGAGCGGTTCGTGACCGAGCTGCGCTCCCCCGCCGTCGTCGTCAGCCACGACCGGGAGTTCCTGGCCCGCACCGTGGACCGCGTCGTGGAGCTGGACCTGGCCCAGCAGCTCGTGCGGGTCGTCGGCGGCGGGTACGAGGCGTTCCTCGCCGAGCGGGAGGTGCAGCGCCGCCACGCCCGGGAGGCCTACGACGAGTTCGCCGACACGAAGGCCGGGCTGGAGGCGCGCGCCCGGATGCAGCGCGGCTGGATGGCCCAGGGCGTGCGCAACGCCGTCCGCAAGGGCGACCCGGACAAGAACATCCGCGCCAAGATGCGCGAGGGCAGCGAGAAGCAGGCCGCGAAGGCGAAGCAGACCGAGCGGATGATCGAGCGGCTCGACGTCGTCGAGGAGCCCCGCAAGGAGTGGCAGCTGCAGATGGAGATCGCGGCCGCCCCCCGCTCGGGGACGGTCGTGGCGACGGCGCGCGAGGCCGTCGTCCGCCGCGGCGGGTTCACGCTCGGACCGGTGACGCTGCAGCTGGACTTCGGCGACCGGGTCGCCGTCACCGGCCCCAACGGGGCGGGGAAGTCGACGCTGCTGCACCTGCTGCTGGGCCGGGTCGCCCCCGACTCCGGCTCCACCGCGCTGGGGTCCGGTGTCCAGGTCGGGGAGGTCGACCAGGCCCGCGGGCTGTTCGTCGGCGAGCAGACCCTGGCCCGCGCCTTCTCCGACGCCGTCCCGGAGTGGCCCGACGCCGAGGTGCGGACCCTGCTGGCGAAGTTCGGGCTCGGCGCCCACCACGTCGCGCGGACGGCCGCCAGCCTCTCGCCGGGGGAACGCACCCGCGCCGCGCTGGCGCTGCTGCAGGCGCGCGGGGTGAACCTGCTGGTCCTCGACGAGCCCACCAACCACCTCGACCTGCCGGCCATCGAGCAGCTGGAGCAGGCCCTGGCGAGCTACGGCGGCACGCTGCTGCTGGTCAGCCACGACCGGCGGCTGCTGGAGGCGGTGCACGTGACGCGCCGCTTCGCCGTGGAGGACGGGCGCGTCCGCGAGCTCTGAGCCCGCCCCTCCGGGGCCGTCGCCCGCGGTAGGGCCCGGTTGAGGGGTCCGTGAGGTGTTTCCGGCGCGCCCGGGAGGTCCTGCCCCGCAACGATTCCGGGACGAGGTGCCGATCGGGTGGAACGGAGCGGGCCGGGACCGCGATGATCGGTGCGTCGGCGGCGTGCGCGCACGCCCCGCCGGCGCACCCGCCACCCCGCTCCAGAGGATGAACACCCGTGCCCCTCGCCATCCTGGCCCTCGCCGTCGGCGCCTTCGCGATCGGGACGACCGAGTTCGTCGCCATGGGGCTGCTGCCCCAGATGGCCGACACCTTCGGCGTCTCCATCGCGACGGCCGGCTGGCTCATCACCGCCTACGCCCTCGGCGTCGTCGTGGGCGCGCCGACGCTGACGGCGCTCACGCACTCCTGGCCCCGCAAGCGGGTCCTCACGGGCCTGATGGCGCTGTTCGTCGTCGGGCACGCGGCGACGGCGCTGGCGCCCACGTTCGGCGCCCTCGTCGGCGCGCGGTTCCTCTCCGGCCTCGGGCACGGCGCGTTCTTCGGCGCGAGCGCGCTCGTGGCCCGCAAGATCGCCCCGCCCGGGCGCCAGGGGCAGGCCATGGCCCTGGTCTTCACCGGCCTCACGGTCGCCAACGTCGTCGGGGTCCCGGCGGGGACCTACGTCGGGCAGCAGCTGGGGTGGCGCCTGACCTTCGCCCTCGTGGGGCTCATCGGGGTCGCCACGATCGCCGCGATCCTGGCGATCGTCCCCGAGGTCGAGACCCGCGCCGGCTCGCTGCGCTCGGAGTTCGCCGCGTTCCGCCGCAGCCAGGTCTGGTGGACGTTGCTCATCGTGACCGTCGGCTTCGCCAGCATGTTCACCGTCCTCAGCTACGTCTCGCCGCTGCTGACCGAGGTGGCCGGGTTCTCCGAGGGCGCGGTGAGCTGGGTCCTGGTCCTCTTCGGCGTCGGGGCGACGCTGGGCAACGTCCTCGGCGGGCGGCTGGCGGACTGGCGGCCGTACCGGACCCTGGCCGTCGGCTTCGCCGCCCAGGCGGTCGTCTTCACCGGCCTGTTCCTCTTCGCCGGGAACCGGGTCGCGGCGGCGGTCGGGGTCTTCCTCTTCGCCTTCGTCGCCTTCACGATGTCCGCGCCGATCCAGACCCGCGGCATCACCGCCGCCGGGGGCGGGGCGTCGATGGCGTCGGCGGCCATGCAGGCCGCGTTCAACATCGGCAACGCGATGGGCGCCTTCCTCGGCGGGATCGTCATCGACGGCGGGTTCGGCTACGCCGCGACGGCCGTGGTGGCGCTGGTCCTGGCGCTGCTGGGGCTGGCGATCCTCGCCGAGGCGACGCGCGTGGACAAGAACGGCCGCGCCCCGCTGGACCCGCGGGTGGCGGCGGTCCCGGCGCAGCGCCGTCGCCGGGTGCGTGGCACCGTGGGGGCGTGACCGGCGGCGTGAACCTCTCGATCCACGAGCGGAAGCTCGGCGACCCCGACCTGGACCAGCTCGTCGCGGCGGCCGTCGCGGAGCTCAACCGCCGCTACCGCCAGCCGGGGGAGCCCGACGACGAGTACGACCTGGCCGAGGACGCGGTCTGCCTGGTCGCCCACGTCGACGGCGAGCCGGCGGGCTGCATCGCGCGCGAGCCAGTGACCGAACCCGGCTGGTCCGGCTGCGCGGAGATGAAGCGGGTGTTCGTCCACGAGCGCTTCCGGGGGCTGGGGGTGGCCAGCGCCCTGGTCGCGGCCTTCGAGGACGCCGCGCGGGCGGACGGCTTCACCCGGGTCCGCCTGGAGACGGGCACCAAGCAGCCCGAGGCGGTGGCGCTGTACGAGAAGCTCGGCTACGAGCGGTCCGCGACGCCGTTCGGCCCGTGGGCGGACAGTCCGCTGAGCATCTGCTGCACCAAGTCGCTCTGAGGACGAAGTCCAGAGTTCGGTAGACCGAACTCTCGGGCATGATGTCCGCCATGACGACGGACGAACGCGCCGACGCGCCCGCCCGCCCCGCCGGCCGGCGCTCGCTGCTGCGGATGCTGGGACCCGCCTTCGTGGCGGCCATCGCCTACGTCGACCCCGGCAACGTCGCGGCGAACCTCACCGCCGGCGCCGGGTACGGCTACCTGCTGCTGTGGGTGCTGGTGCTGGCCAACGCGATGGCCGTCCTCGTGCAGTACCTCTCGGCGAAGCTCTCCGTCGTCACCGACCGCACCCTGCCGGAGGTGCTGCGCGACCGGCTCAGCCGTCCCGCGCGGCTGGCCTACTGGGCCCAGGCCGAGCTCGTCGCCGTGGCCACCGACCTCGCCGAGGTCATCGGCGGCGCCGTCGCCCTGCACCTGCTCTTCGGGACCCCGCTCCTGCTCGGCGGGATCGTCGTCGGCGCGGTGTCGCTGGGCCTGCTCGCCCTGCACGGGCGCAACGGCGTGCGCCGCTTCGAGGCCGTCATCGTCGGGCTGCTGCTGGTCATCGTCGTCGGCTTCGTCTCCGGGGTCGTCTTCTCCCCCCCGGACGCCGGGGAGGCGGTGAAGGGGCTCGTCCCCCGCTTCGAGGGCTCCGAGACGGTGCTGCTGGCCGCGAGCATGCTCGGCGCCACGGTCATGCCGCACGCGGTGTACCTGCACTCCGCGATGGCCCGCGACCACCACGGCACCGTCACCCCCGCGCTGACCCGCCGCGTCCTGGGCGCCACCCGCGTCGACGTCGTGGCTGCGCTCGTGGTGGCCGGGCTGGTCAACATCTCGATGCTGCTGCTCGCCGCGAGCGCCCTGCGCGGGGTCGAGGGCACCGACACCCTGGAGGGCGCGCACGCCGCCGTCGAGGCCAACCTGGGGACGGGGGCGGCGCTGCTGCTGGCCATCGGCCTGCTGGCCTCCGGGCTCGCCTCGACCTCGGTGGGCGCCTACGCCGGGGCGGTGATCATGCAGGGGCTGCTGCGGATCGACGTCCCGCTGCTGGTGCGCCGGGTGGTGACGCTCATCCCGGCCCTGGTGTGCCTGGGGATCGGCGTGGACCCCACCCGGGCGCTGGTCGTGTCGCAGGTCGTCCTCAGCTTCGGCATCCCGTTCGCGCTGGTGCCCCTGGTGCGGCTGACCAGCTCGCGCGCCCTCATGGGCGAGCACGTGAACCGCCGGGGGACGCAGGTCGCGGCCACGATCGCGGTCGGGCTCGTCGTGGCCCTGAACCTCGCCCTGCTCTGGCTGACGTTCACCGGCTGACCCGACCGCCGGGCGCCGGCCCTCCCCACCTCCGGCCGCCCCTCGCCGCGCCGCGGACGGCGACGCCTAGAGACACTCCAACCGCAGCTGCTGCACGAGCACGCCCCCCGGGCCCTGGGCCAGCCGGGCCAGCACCCGGTACCCGTCCCGGGTGGAGGTCGTCTCGGTGGGGGTGGAGGCGGGGTCGGGGGCCTCGGTCAGGGCAGCGGCCAGCACCGACACGGCGTGCTCGTCCATGCCCGGGAGCACCGCGCCCGGCACCTGGGCGTCGATGGCCTCGGGGGCCGTGGCGTGGCCGCCGGTGGCCGGCAGGTCGACCTGGCCGGGCGTGCAGGCGATGCCCAGCGCGTAGGCGCTCTCCCCCCCGGAGAGCGGGTTGCCCTGGCCGCTGCCCGCCCGCCCCTCGGCGTCGTCGGGCCGCTGCGGCGTGCTGCCGGCACTCGGGGCACCGGCGTCGACCAGGGTCGGGTCCTCCTGGCCGCACCCCACCAGGGCGAGCCCCAGCACGGCGAGGCAGCCGGCGGTCATCGCGGTGCGCACCGGACCAGTGCACCGCTCGCGCGCCGAGCCCGCCAGTCGATGGGGGGCGGGTCAGGGCAGGTGGCGGCGGACGAAGTCCAGCTCCACGCGCATCTGCCGGACCCGCTCGTCGTCCAGCAGCGACCCGTGGCCCGCGTCGTAGCGGTACACCTCGTGCACCGCCCCGCGGGCGTCGAGCCGGCCGAGGTAGTTGTCGATCTGGCGGATCGGGCACCGCGGGTCGTTGCGCCCGGCGAGGACGAGGACGGGCGCGCGCACCGCGTCGACGTAGGTGATCGGCGAGGAGTCGGCGTACTTCTCCGGCACCTGCTCCGGGGAGCCGCCGAAGAGCGAGCGGTCGAACGCCTTCAGCCCCTCCATCTCGTCCTCGTAGGCGGCGACGTAGTCGGCGACGGGGACCCCGGCCAGGCCGAGCGCCCACCGCTCCGGCTGGGTGCCCAGCCCCAGGAGGGTGAGGAACCCGCCCCAGGACGCCCCGGCCAGGACCAGCCGCGCCGGGTCGGCCACGCCGATCGCGACGAGGTGGTCGGCGACCGCGGCGACGTCGGCGAGCTCGACGTGCCCGACGCGGGCCTCGATCGCGTCCCGCCACGCCGACCCGTACCCGGTGGAACCGCGGTAGTTCACCTGCACGACGGCGAACCCCTCGTCGACCCACGTCGCGCAGTAGGGCCGGAAGGAGTCCGCGTCGTGGGCGGTGGGGCCGCCGTGGACCTCCACGACCAGCGGCAGCGGCCCGCCCGTCGACGTCGTGTCCGCGGGCAGGCGCAGCAGGGCGTGGACGCGCCCGCCCTCGCCCTCGACCCACACGTCGCGGACCTCGACGGAGGGCGGGGCGGGTTCGCCGGGAGCGCGCAGCAGCACCTCCCCCGCCAGGTTCCCCACCACCCACGGCCGCGCCGAGGACGACCAGCTCAGCCAGACGTCGCCGTCGGGGCGGGTGGTGGCGCCGCCGACGGTGCCGGTGGCGGGACCGATCCGCTGCACCCCGCCGGTGGCGAAGTCCACCCGGTGGGCCAGGGTGCGGGCCTCGTGGTCGACGAGGACGACCAGGCCGGTCGCGTCGCGCAGCCACTCCGCGCCGGCGACCTCCCCGGGCACCCCCAGGGCGATCGGCACCTCGCGCCCGGTCAGCAGGTCCAGGACGAGCAGCTCGGGGCGCCCGGCCCGCTCGTGCTCCACGAGCAGGCGGGCGTCGCCGCGGACCGGGGAGAAGCCCAGCGGGGAGACGCCCTTGCCGGGGCCGTCGGACAGCTCCGCGACGACGGAGCCGTCGGTGAGGTCCAGCACCCGCAGGTCGGGGTGGCGGGAGTCGCCGTGCTCGGAGTGGGCGATCGCGAGGAACCGCTCGTCGGGGGAGAGGTCCCCGGCCCAGGCGTCCTCGCGGTGCTCGTAGACCCGGCGGGTCGCGCCGTCGGCGACCACGTCGATCCGGGTGCCGTACTCGTCGTCCTGGCTGCCCACGACGACCAGGCCGCTGCGCCCCAGCGCCAGCCCGGCCGGGTAGGCGGGCGGCAGGCCCAGCGGGTCCTCCACCCCCTCCCCCGGTGCGGAGCCGAAGGGCTGGCGCCGCCACACGCCGTACTCGTCGCCGGCGGTGTCGTCGAACCACCAGACGAACTCCCCCGCGGGGTCGATCGTCGCGCTGGAGGTGCCCTCGGGCCGGTCGGTCAGCCGGTGCAGGGCCCCGGTGGCGGCGTCGAAGGAGTGCACCTCCAGCACGCCGCCGACGGTGGCCTCCACGACGCACCGCTGCGGGGCCTCCTCGGCCCACTCCGGCAGGCCGACCCGGCCCGCGCGGAACCGCTTCTCCCAGACCGGCGTCGCGGTCGCACCCTCGGTTTCGCTCACGCGACCGATCGTGCCACCCCGCTCACGCCGCCGCGGGCCGGGGGAAGAGCCGGCGCAGGACGTCGGCCATCGTGACGACCCCCTCGACGCGCCCGTCGTCGAGGACGACGGCGAGGTGGTTGCGGGTCTCGCGCATCCGGGTCAGCGCCTCGTGCACCGTCGTGCCCGCCTCCAGGGTGAACACCGGCCGCGCGAACGGGTCCGTCGGGGTGTCCGCGGGCTCGGTGAGGGTGTCGCGCACGTGCACCACGCCGGTGATCTCCTGCGGGGTCCCGAGCAGGACCCGCAGGTGCCCGGTGCGGCGGGTCACCTCCTGCACGTCCCCCACGGTGGCGTCGGCGGGCACGCAGGCCGGGACGCCCCCGGGGCGCAGCAGGTCGCGGACCGTCATCCGTTGCAGGTCCAGCGCCCCGGAGAGCTGGGCGGAGAACCGCGCGTCGAGGGCCCCGACGTTCGTGGAGTGCTCCAGCAGGTGGCGCAGGGTCTCCGGCGTGTGCGCGGCCGCCATCTCGTCGGCCGGTTCCACCCCGACCCGGCGGACCAGCGCGTTCGCCGAGGCGTTCAGCAGCTTCAGCACCGGGCGGAACACCCACATGAACCCGCGCATCGGCACCGCCAGCAGCAGCGCCGACCGCTCGGGGTGGGCGATCGCCCACGACTTCGGGGCCATCTCCCCCACGACGAGGTGCACGAACGTCACGACGAACAGCGCCAGCACGAAACCGGCGACGTCGGCGGCCGCGGCGGGGACGCCGAGACCCTCGAACGCGGGCGTGAGCCAGTGGTGCACGGCCGGTTTGCTGATCGCGCCCAGGGCCAGGACGCAGGCGGTGATGCCCAGCTGGGAACCGGCCAGCAGCACCGTCAGCTCGTGCGAGCTGCGCAGCGCGGCCCGCCCGGCCGCGGTGCCCGCGGCGTCCTCCAGCCGGTGCCGCTTGGCCCCCAGCAGGGCGAACTCCACGGCGACGAAGAACGCGCTCAGCCCGACGATGAGCAGGGTCACCGGGACGACGACGAAGGGGTTGTCACCCACCGTGCTCCACCTCCTCGGGCAGTTCCAGCCGCACCCGGGCGGGCACGTGCCGTTCGACGCTCAGCACCCGCACGGTCAGCGAGCGCGGGACGGGGTTCACCTCGCCGGGGTCGGCGGGCAGTTCCACCCGCAGCTCGGTACCCGCCTCCGGCAGGCCGCCGTGGGTGGCCATCACCAGGCCGGCGATCGTCTCGTAGTCGCCCGCGGGCAGGTCGACGCCGAGGGCGCGCTCGACCTCGTCGACGTGCACCTCCCCGGACATCTCCCAGACCCCGTCGCCCTGGACGGGCACGTAGCCGGGGTTCTCCTCGTCGTGCTCGTCGGTGATCTCGCCGACGAGTTCCTCGGCGAGGTCCTCGACCGTGACGACGCCGGCGAAACCGCCGTACTCGTCGACGACGCAGGCGAGCTGGTTCCTCGTCTCCCCCAGCTGCCGCAGCACGTCCGGCAGCGTCGTGAACGTCGACACGACCAGCGGGACCCGCATGACCCGGGTGACGCGGGCGGAGTCCGGCAGGTCGGTGGCAAGCAGGTCGGACAGGTGCACGACCCCGACGACGTCGGAGGTCCCCACGGCCAGCACCGGGTAGCGGGAGTGCCCCACGGCCATCAGCGCCCGGACCAGGCCGAGGTCGTCGGTGTCGGCGACGGTGTCCACCCGCGAGCGCGGGATCATCGCGTGCTCGACGTCCTGCTGGGGGAAGTCGAGCATCCGGTCCAGCAGGACGGCGAGGTCCTCGGGCAGGTCCCCGCTCTCGCGGGACTCCTCGACGATGGCCTCGAGGTCGCGGGCGGTGGCGGCGTGCTCGACGTCGTGGACGGGCTCGATCCGCAGGGCGCGCAGCAGCGCGTTGGAGGACTGGTCGAAGAACCAGATGAGCCAGCCGAACACCTTCAGGTACGCCAGCGTCGAGGCGGCCAGCCAGGTCGCGACGGGTTCGGGCCGCGAGATCGCCAGGTTCTTCGGGAACAGCTCGCCGAAGAGCATCTGGACGAACGTCGAGAACACCAGCGCGACGACCGCGCCGAGTGCGACGCCGACCCCGGTGGGGATGCCGACCCCGCCGAGCAGGCCGCCCAGGGACTCGCCGATGAGGGGTTCGGCGACGTAGCCGACGAGCAGCCCCGTGACGGTGATGCCGAGCTGGGCGCCGGAGAGCATGAACGAGGTGCGGCGGGTGACCTCCAGGGCCCGCGCCGCCCCGGTGTGGCCGGCGTCCGCGCGGGCCCCCAGGCCCGAGCGGTCCACCGACATGTAGGCGAACTCCTGGGCCACGAAGTAGCCCGTGGCGGCGGTGATGAGGGCGACCACCGCGATGCCGGCGAGGAGGGTGAGCACGTCCGTCACGGCGCGCCCCCCTCGTGGCCGGCCGGGAGGGCGTCCGGGTCAGTACTTGAAGGGTCGTCGGCGGTGTCGTCGTCGCACATCGGCGGCGGCGGTCCTCTCCTGTGCTCGGGGACGGGTGCTCCCGGCTGAACGGACGCCGCCGCCGCCGGGTTCCCATCAGAGCCGGACGGGCAGCGCGAAGCGCGTCGTGACCCGCCGGGCGAAGGCCACGTGGTCGGGGGGGCCGGGGAGGTCGAACCCGGCCGCGGCCCGCAGCCCGTCGTCGAGGACCAGGACCTCCGCGCGGCGCAGCGGCCACGGCTCGTGCTCGTTGGCGACCCACCAGGTGCGGCCCAGGTGGGCGACGTGCAGCCCGAACCGGGCCGTCAGGAAGGTCGGGAGGTCGCCCTCGAGCCGCTCGGTGCCGGTCCGCACCGCGATCCGCGACCGCACCCCCGACGGCGTCCGGCACGTCCACGCCAGCTCCCGCGCCCCGTCGCGCACCCGCACCGCGCGCCGCATCGACGACCACCGGTACGGCAGCCCGAACGCCACCTGCGCCCCCAGCACCACGGCCAGGCGGGAGGTGTCCAGGCTCGCGAACACGACCCCGCGCCGGCCCGCCTCGTCGACGGAGTACAGCCGGACGTTGGTCTCCAGGAACGTCCCGAAGTACGGCACGGCGGGGCCGGTGCCCGGGCCCGCGCCGGCCAGGGTGAAGGGGATGAGGCCCACGTACGTCACCCCGTCGAGGACGTCGGGACGCACCCCGGGCGGCAGGTGCGGGGCGACGAGCGCGGGGTCGACGGCCCAGTGCAGGAAGGCGACGTCGTCCCAGTGCTGGTGCATCATCACCGGCCCCCGCAGGGCGGTGGCCGTGGCCGGGGGGAGGCGGTCGGGCGCGGCGGGGGGCACCCCCGGATCCTGTCCGGGCGGACGCGCCCGCGCTCGTCGAAGCGCGGGCCCGCGGGGTCTCAGACCGGGACGCCGGGCAGGAACCGGATCGCGGGCCGCCCGTCGCGCGGGTCCAGGCTCACCTCGGCCCGCACCCCGTACACCTCGGCGATCAGCTCGGGGGTGAGGACGTCGGCGGGGGTCCCCCCGGCCACCACCCGGCCCTCGCGCAGCACGAGGACCGCGTCGCAGAACATCGCGGCGAGGTTGAGGTCGTGCAGCGCGACGACCGTCGTCACCGGCAGCCGGGTCACCAGGGCCAGCACGTCGAGCTGGTGGCGGATGTCGAGGTGGTTGGTGGGTTCGTCCAGCAGCAGTTCCCGGGGTTCCTGGGCCAGCGCCCGCGCGATGTGGGCGCGCTGCTGCTCCCCGCCGGACAGCTTCCGCCACAGGCGGTCGGCCTTGTCGGTCAACCCGGTGCAGCGCAGCGCCTCCGCCACGGCCCGGGCGTCGGCGGCGCGGTCGCCGCCGAAGGTCGTGCGGTGCGGCAGCCGGCCCAGTTCCACGACGTCGCGGACGGTCAGGTCGACCTCGGTGCTGCTCTGCTGCCCGACGACGGCGACGGCGCGCGCGGCCTCCCGGCGGGGGACGCGGGCGAGGTCCTCCCCGTCGAGGGTGACGACCCCCGACGTCGGGCGCACCACGCCGTCGAGCAGGCGCAGCAGGGAGGACTTGCCGGACCCGTTGGGCCCCAGCAGGGCCACCGTCTGCCCGGGGGCGGGGGCCAGGCTCACCCCGTCCACCACGAGGTTGCCCCCGCGGTCCCAGCTCACCGCCTCGGCGCGCAGCGTCACGCCCGCCCCCTCACCGGGTCCGCCGGCCGCGGAACAGCAGGGCGATGAAGGCGGGGACCCCGACCAGCGCCGTGCCCACGCCGACGGGCAGCGGGGTGGGGGCGAAGGCGACGCGGGAACCGGCGTCGACCCACACCATGAACACCGCCCCGAGCAGGGCCGTCGCGGGCAGCAGCCGCCCGTGCAGGGGCCCGACGAGGAAGCGCGCGGCGTGCGGCAGCACGAGGCCGACGAAACCCACCGCGCCGGAGACGCTGACGAGGACGGCGGTCACGAGCGCGGTCACCACGAGCAGCAGCGCGCGCACCCGCGCCACCGGGATGCCGAGGGTCGCGGCGACGTCGTCGCCGAAGGCGAACGCGTCGAGGTCGCGCGAGCGCAGCAGGCAGGCGGCGAGGCCGAGGACGACGGCCACCGCGCAGACCGCCACGTCGTCCCAGCGGACCCCCTCCAGGGAACCCAGCAGCCAGAACATCACCCCGCGGGTCTCGTCGGAGTCGGCGAACGCGAAGATCGCCAGCGAGGTGAGGGCGGAGAACAACTGGGTGCTCGCCACCCCGGCGAGGATCACCCGGTCGCCGTGACCGCCCACGAGCCGGTCCAGCAGCAGCACCAGCCCGAACGCCACCAGCGCCCCGACGAACGCGCCGCCGGACAGGCCCAGCGCGCCGGCCCCCAGGCCGAGGAACCCCACGAGGACGGCGCCGGTGGAGGCGCCGGAGGAGATCCCCAGCACGAACGGGTCGGCGAGGGGGTTGCGCAGCAACGACTGCAGGATCGCGCCGCTGACGCCCAGACCCGCGCCGACGCAGGCCGCGACCAGGGCCCGGGGCAGCCGCTCGCTCCAGACGATGGCGTCCTCGGAGACCCGGACGGGGATCGCGGTGAGGCCGAGGTGGTTGGTGAGGACGTCGCGGACGTTGACGGCCGAGACGTCGGCCGGGCCGAGGGTGGTGGCCGCGACGACCGAGACCGCGAGCACGACGAGGGCCACCGCGGGCACGACCCTCCCCGCCGCGCCCCGGCGCCGGAGCGCGGGCGAGGCGGTGGCCGCCGCCGGCCCGGCGTGGCCGGTGCTCACGCGCCGGAACCCTCCCGCAGCGCGGCGGCGATCTTCTCCAGACCGTCGACGGCGCGGATCGAGGGGTTCATCTCCGCCCCGTGCAGGACGACGTAGTTCCGCTCGCGCACCGCGGTCATCGTGGAGGTCAGCGGGTCGGCGGCGAGGAACGCCTCCTTGTCGGCCAGCCGGTCCCCGGGGAAGCGGTCGCGGGCGAGGTCGCCCAGGACGAGGTACTGCGGGTCGCGCTCGACGACGGTCTCCCAGCCGACGGCCGGCCAGTCCTGGTCGGTGAGGTCGGCGAAGACGTTGCGGGCGCCGACGCCCTCGGTCAGCAGGTTCGCCGAGCCGAGACCGCCCGCCACGTAGGGGGCCTTGGTGTCGGCGAACCAGAAGGCGACGGTGGTCCCGCTGTCCCCGGCGCCCTCCAGCGCCGCGGCGCGGCGCGCCTGGAGGTCCTCGACGAGCTGCTCCCCGCGCGCGGCGACGTCGAAGACCTCGGCCAGTTCCCGGATCTCGGCGTACACGGCGTCCATCGTCACCGGCTCCGTGCGCTTCCCGCCGCCGTTGACGCTGACCCCGTGGTCGCAGTCGGTGGGCGAGAGGTAGGACTCGATCCCGGTCTCGGCGAAGCGGGCGCGCTCGGCGACCCCGCCCACCTTGTAATGCCGCCCGAAGGAGGCGGTGACGAAGTCGGGGTCGGTGCCCAGGACGACCTCGTAGGTGGGGGCGTTGTCGGCCAGCCGCGGCACCGAGGCGTTGGCCGCGGCCAGCGGCTCCAGCACCGGGTCCGTCCACGACGCCGTGCCGACCAGCCGGTCGCCGAGGCCGAGCGACAGCAGGATCTCGGTGGAGCCCTGGTCCAGCGACACGACCCGCTGCGGGGCCGCGTCGACGGTGAGGCGCTGCCCGCAGTTGTCGATGGTCAGCGGGTACCGCGTCGCCCCGTCCCCGGCCGCGGCGGTCGACGCCGCGGCCTCGACCGGTTCGGAGGCCCCGCACCCGGCGAGCCCCACCACGGCGGCGAGGGCGAGCAGGACGGAGGAGCGCGGGACGGCTCTGGGCACGGGGAGGTTCTCCTGGGGTGGGGGTGGTGCGAGCCGGGTCGGCCAGCAAGCTGAGGCTACCCTGACTCGAAGCTCGCGGAGGCCGGGTTCGGCGACCGGGCTGGTTGCGCCTGCAACTTGCCCTACGCTGGACCCACCATCCAGAGCGGCCGAGAGACCTGGCTCGTCGACGCCGCAGCAACCGCCCCCTCGGGGGTGTGGTGCTCACGCCAGGACCGATGGAGGACGACCGTGACGACCGCACCCGCCACCCTGCCCGACGCCCGCGTCACCCGCGTGGACGCCGCCGACGTGCGGCTGCGCGGCGTGGGGCGGTCCTTCGGCTCCCACGAGGTGCTGGCCCCCCTCGACGTCTCGATCACCGCCGGCAGCACCGTCGCCCTGCTCGGGGCCTCCGGCAGCGGGAAGTCCACCCTGCTGCGCCTGGTCGCCGGGCTGGACACCCCCACCTCCGGCACCGTCGAGGTCGGCGGCGAACGCGTCGCCGGGGTCCACCCCCGCACCGCCGTCGTCTTCCAGGAACCGCGGCTGCTGCCGTGGCGCGACCTCGCCGGCAACGTCGCCTTCGGCCTGCCCCGCGGCACCGACCGGGCCGCCGGCCGCGCCGAGGTCCTGCGCTGGCTGGACGTCGTCGGGCTCGCCGACTTCGCCGGGCACCGCCCGCGCCGGGTCTCCGGCGGGATGGCCCAGCGCGCCGCGCTGGCCCGCGCCCTGGTGCGCCGCCCCGGGGTGCTGCTGCTCGACGAGCCGTTCGCGGCCCTGGACGCCCTCACCCGCCTGCGGATGCAGGACCTCCTCGACGAGGTGCAGCGCGAGACCGGCGCCACCGTCCTCCTCGTGACCCACGACGTCGACGAGGCCCTGCACCTGGCCGACCGGGTGCTGGTCCTCGGCACCGGCGAACGGGCCGTCGACCGCGCCGGCGCGACCGTCGTGCGCGACCTGGCCGTGCCGGCCCCGCGCCCCCGCGACCGCGGCGACGCCGCCACGGCGGAGCTGCGCGTCGAGCTGCTCGATCTGCTCGGCGTCCCCCGCGCCGCCTGACCTCCCCCCTCACCACCCCCCGGAACCCCCCACCCCAGGAGAACCGTGTCCACGCTGCCCTCGTACTCCCGTCGCCTCGCCCTCGGCCTCGCCCTCGGCGGCCTCGGCCTGACCGCCGCCGGCTGCGTGAAGGGCGAGTCCTCCGGCGCCGCCGCCGGCAGCTCCGCCGGCGCCAGCGCCTCCGGGAGCGCCGGCGGTGCCGGTGGCACCGTCCGCCTGGACTACGCGCTGTACAACCCCCTGAGCCTCGTCGTGCGCGAGCAGAAGATCCTGGAGAACGCCGGGCTCACCGTGCAGTGGGAGCAGTCCCTCGGCAGCAACAAGGCCAACGAGTTCCTGCGCAACGACAACCTCGACCTCGCCTCCACCGCCGGGTCGGCCGTCCTGCAGGCCCGGACCAACGGCTCCCCCGTCAAGACCGTCGACGTGTACTCCCAGCCGGAGTGGACCGCGCTCGTCGTGGCGAAGGACTCCACCGTCACCGACGTCGCCGGGTTGCGCGGCAAGAGGATCGCCGCCACCACCGGCACCGACCCCTACTTCTTCCTCCAGCAGGCGCTGGCCGAGGCCGGGTTGTCCGCCACCGACGTCGAGATCACCAACCTGCAGCACGCCGACGGGCGCGCCGCCCTCGAGCGCGGCGACGTCGACGCGTGGGCCGGGCTGGACCCGAACATGGCCGCCACCGAGCTGCAGAGCGGCTCGAAGCTGCTGTACCGCAACGTGGACTTCTGCACCTACGGGCTGCTCAACGCCCGCGAGTCCTTCATCGAGAGCTCCCCCGAGCTCGTCCAGCAGGTCGTCGACGCCTACGCGACCGCCCGCGCCTGGGCGCTGGCGAACCCCGCCGAACTCGCCACCCTCTACGCGGCGCAGGCGCAGCTGACCCCCGAGGTCGCCGCCCGCGTGCTGGAGCGCACCACCCTCGACGTCGACTCCGTGCCCGGTGAGGCCCAGCGCAGCGTGCTGGAGGGGATCGTCCCGCTGATGGCCTCCACCGGCGACATCCCCTCCGCGGAGGCCGCGACCGAGGCGCTGGACGGGCTGCTGGTGGCGGACTTCGCCGAGAAGGCCACCCCGGCGTGAGCGTGCTGGACACCGGCGCCGCGCCGGCGACGGCGGACGGCCCGAGCCGCCCGCGGCCGCCGCGGGCAGGATCGCGCTGGTGGGTGAAGGCGGTGGTCCCCGTGCTGCTGCTGGTGGCGTGGTGGTGGAGCACGGCGGCCGGGGTGTTCGACCGGAGCCAGCTCCCGCCGCCGGCCGACGTGTGGCACGCCGCCCAGCAGCTGTGGAGCAACGGCCAGCTGCAGACGAACATCGCCATCAGCGTCCAGCGCGTGCTCATCGGTTTCGCCTGCGGGGCCGTCGCCGGTCTCGTGCTGGGCGGGCTGACCGGCGCCTCCCGGCTCCTGCACGACCTGCTCGCCCCCACCCTGGGCGCGTTCCGGGCCGTCCCGTCGCTGGCGTGGGTCCCGCTGCTGGGGCTGTGGATCGGCATCGGGGAGCCCCCGAAGATCGTGCTCGTGGCCATCGGGGCGTTCTTCCCCGTCTACACCACGGTCGCCTCCGCGCTGTCCCACCTCGACCCCGCCCTGGTCGAGGTGGGCCGCGCCTACGGCCGCCGCGGGATCGGGCTGTTCACCGAGGTCCTGCTGCCCGCCACCGCCCCCGCGCTGCTGTCGGGGTTGCGCCTGGGCCTGGCCCAGAGCTGGTTGTTCCTGGTCGCGGCGGAACTGCTGTCCTCCTCCATCGGCCTGGGCTACCAGATGATCAACGGGCAGAACACCTCGCGCACCGACCAGGTGCTCCTCGCCATCCTGCTGCTCGCGCTGCTGGGCAAGGGGTCCGACGTGGTCCTGGGGCTGGCGGAGGGCCGGGTGAAGCGGGCCCGCGGCTGAGAGCGCGCTCACACCCGGACGGGCGATCCTGCGGGCGGGCCCCGGCACCGATGAACGGTGCGGGGACGTTCACCGGCGCGGCCGGTGCCCCGGACAGCGACGGAACTGCCCGCCGCGGGAGTGGTGGGATCGGTGGCGGTGACGGAGGACGGCCCCCGGGCGCGGCGCTGGTGGGCGCGCCCGGCGGGGCTCGTGGAGCAGACGCGGTGGCTGTTCTGGCTGCTGACCCTGCTGTCGGCGCTGCTGCTGGTGCCCGCCATCGTCCACAGCGCCGCCGGCGCCACCCCGCTGCTGTTCACGGCGGTGGTGCTGGCGCTGGGGTGCGTGTGGACCCACCGCTACGTCACCCGCCGGGCCACCCTCACCGCCGACACGACCGAGGCGCTGCTCCTCGCGGCGGCCGTCGCCCTCAGCGCCCCGCCCACCCTCGCCCTCGGCTTCGTCTTCCCCGGGCTGTGGTTCCGCTCCGTCTACGGCACCGGCCGCCAGGTGCTGCGGCACTGCACCCTCGTCGCCCTCGGGCTGGCCGGGGGCCTGCCGTTCTGGGGGCTGGCGCCGGGCCACCCCGGGCCGGTGGCCGCCGCCTCCATCCTCGGGTGCCTGCCCCTGGCGTACCTGACGTCCATCGGCGCCCGCCACCTCGCCGACGGCCTCTTCGCCCGCGAGCAGGGCCAGCGGCGCGACGCCGTCCTCAGCGACCTGGGTCGCGCCCTGCTCGCCGTCACCGACCGGCAGGAGATCATGGACCTGGGTGAGCGCGCCGCCCGCGACCTCACCCGGATCACCCCGGGCCTGGCCAGCGCCCTCGTCGTCACCACCCCCGACGGCGTCGCCGTGCGGCTCGCCCTCGGCGCCTGGGACCAGCCGCCGCCGCCGGTGCTCACCGACCTCGTCCTCCCCGCCCAGTCCCCCACCGGCGGGAACCCGCAGCCGGTGCGGTCCGCCTCGCTGGACCTCGCCGCGGGCCGGCCCGGGCGCTGGGTCGCCGTCCCGGACCAGACCCGCGAGGGCAGCTGGCTGATCACCGGGGCCCTGGAGCGGTCCGCTGCCGAGGCCGTGCCCGCGATGCACACCGCGTTCACCCAGGTGGCGATGGCCCTGGTCACCAGCGACGCCCACCTCGCCCTGCGCCGGCAGGCCCGCACCGACGCCCTCACCGGCCTCGCCAACCGCACCGCCTTCGGGGAGGCGCTGGACCGGGCCGCCGGGGACCCGACCGCGCGCTTCAGCGTCGCCTTCGTCGACCTCGACGACTTCAAGGCCGTCAACGACGGGCGCGGCCACGCCGCCGGCGACGAGGTGCTGCGCGCCGTCGCCGCGCGCCTGCGCGCCGCCGTGCGCGAGGAGGACCTGTGCGCGCGCCTGGGCGGGGACGAGTTCGCCGTCCTGCTGCGCGACCTGCGCGGGGAGTGCGTCGACGCCCTCACCGCCCGGCTGGCCGGGGCCGTCGTCGAGCCGATCCCGGTGGCGGGCGGGCCGGTGCGGGTGGGCGCCAGCGTCGGGGTGGCGCACCGCGGTCCCGGCGAGGACGCCGAGCAGGTCCTCCAGCACGCCGACGTCGCGATGTACGCGGCGAAGGCGGCGGGCCGCAACCGGGTGCGGGTGTTCGGCGCCTGAGCGGGGGCCGCGGCGCTCAGGGGCCGCCGGTGACGGAGGCCCCCGCCTCGGCCCGCCGGTCGTCGCCGGGACCCGCCCAGTCCAGGCAGAGGGCGGTGGCGTCGTCGGCCAGCGGTTCCCCGCCCGCGGCCTCCTGCACGGCCGCGGTGAGGACCCGCATCAGCTGGCGCGGGTGGGTGTCGCGGTGGCGCACGAGCAGGCCCGGGAGGTCGACCCGGCGGGCGCTGCGCTCCACCATCCCGTCGGTCAGCAGCACCAGGCGGTCCCCCGGCCGCAGCCGGAACCGCTGCACGCGGTAGCCGGTGCCGGCCAGCACCCCCATGGGCAGGTCGGGTTCGAGCGGCACCGCGCGCACCTCCCCGTCGCGCACCAGCAGGGGCGGCGGGTGGCCCGCGTCGACGGCGTCCACCCCGCCGGTGACCAGGTCCACGCTCAGCAGCAGACCCGTGACGAACCCGAGGCCGTCGTGGTGCTCGACGAGCGCCCGGTTCGCCGCGCCCGCCATCCGTCCCAGGTCGTGGCCGGCGCGGCGGCCGTTGCGGAGGCTGCCCACGGCCAGGGTGGCCAGCAGCGCGGCGGCGGTGTCGTGGCCCATCGCGTCGGTCATCGACACGTACAGCCGGTCGGCGTCCAGGGCGTAGTCGAAGGTGTCCCCGCCCACGGTGCTGGCCGGTTCCAGCCAGGCCGCGAGGGTGAACTGCCCGGCCTCGCAGGTGAAGGCGTTCGGCAGCAGCTGCCGCTGGATCTCCCCGGCCAGGGAGACGGGGTCGCCGCGGCGGCTCCACTCGTAGAGGTCGGTGTGCCGGCGCTCGGTGGTGACGACGTAGGCCAGGGCGTGCGCGGCCGCGGCCACCAGGGCCAGGGCGTCCTCGCCGGGGGGCTGCGGCAGGAGCAGCTCCAGCAGGCCGATCGCGTCCCCGCGGGCGGTGACCGGGGCCAGCACCCGCACGGCCCCGGCGGGACGGCCGTCCCCGGGGGCGGGCAGGACCCGCAGCCGCTGCTCGATGACGGTGCGCCCGTAGGGGAGGGTCTCGTCGTCCAGGGACACCTGCTCGGCCCGTTCCGTCCCCGGGCCCCCGGCTCCGGGGTGGGTCAGCCGCACCAGCGCCTGCCCGGCGAAGTCGGTGAGGAGGAAGCTGACCCGCTCGGCCCCGACCTGCTCGCCCAGCCGCCGCTCGAACACGTCGACCGCGGCCACCGGGGGCGCGGCCTCCACGGCGTCGAGCAGTCCGGCCAGTCCGTCGTCGGAACGTTTCGGCAAGGACCCACCTCGGTGCTGCGCAGACCGGACGAGCGGACCAGGAGGCCAGCATGCCGGAACCGGGCCGCCCTGTCGCGGCACCGGGCCGGGGTGCGCGGGCGAGCGACGCGGCGCCGGTCCGGCAGACTGCCGGGGTGGACGAGCAGCAGGTGGGGGCACGACCGGCGACGGGGGTCGGCATCGCCGACGTGGCGCACCGGCTGGGGATCAGCGCGCACACCCTGCGCTACTACGAGACCGCCGGGCTGCTGGTGGACCCGCCCGCGCGCGACGACGCGGGCCGCCGCTGCTACACCGACGCCCACCTGCGCTGGATCACGATGGTGCAGCGGCTGCGGGCCACCGGCATGCCGGTGCGGGTGGTGCGCGCCTACGCGGAGCTGTGCCGGGCGGGGGCGGGCAACGAGGACGCCCGCCTCACCCTGCTGCACGCCCACCGCGACCAGGTGCGCGCCCAGCTCGCCGAGGTCGCCGCCCACCTGGACGCCATCGAGGGGAAGATCGCGCTCTACGAGGGCTCGACGGCGGGGGCCTCCGTCCCCGCTTGACTTCGAGCGCGCTCGAAGGCGCAGGCTCGGCGCCATGACCGAACACCTGCCGACCCGAGTCCTGGGCAGCGCCGAGCACGGCACCGCCCTCACCGTCTCCGCCCTCGGCCTCGGCTGCATGGGCATGAGCGAGTTCTACGGCGCCGGCGACGAGCAGGAGTCGCTGGCCACCATCGCCGCCTTCCTCGACGCCGGCGGCACCTTCCTCGACACCGCCGACATGTACGGCCCCTTCACCAACGAGCAGCTCGTCGGCCGCGCGATCGCCTCCCGCCGCGACGACGTCGTCCTCGCCACGAAGTTCGGCAACGAGCGCCGCCCCGACGGCACCCGCCGCGTCAACGGCACCCCCGACTACGTGCGCGCCGCCTGCGACGCCAGCCTCCAGCGCCTCGGCGTCGACCACGTCGACCTCTACTACCAGCACCGCGTCGACCCCACCGTCCCCGTGGAGGAGACCTGGGGCGCGATGGCCGAGCTCGTCACCGCCGGCAAGGTCCGCCACCTCGGCATCAGCGAGGCCGCCCCGGACACGATCCGCCGCGCCCACGCCACCCACCCCGTCACCGCCGTGCAGACGGAGTGGTCGCTGTGGACGCGCGACGTGGAGGAGAACGGCGTCCTGGCCACGGTCCGCGACCTCGGGATCGGGTTCGTCCCCTACTCCCCCCTGGGCCGCGGGTTCCTCTCCGGGGCCATCACCAGCGTCGACGACCTCGCCGCCGACGACTTCCGCCGCGCCAACCCCCGCTTCCAGGGCGAGAACTTCCAGCGCAACCTCCAGCTCGTCGACGAGGTGCGCTCGCTGGCCGCGGAGCGCGGGGCGAGCGCGGGGCAGGTGGCGCTCGCCTGGCTGCTCGCGCAGGGCGAGGACGTCGTCCCCATCCCCGGGACGAAGCGGCGCACCTACCTGGCCGAGAACCTCGACGCGGTGGGCGTGGAGCTCACCGCCGGGGACCTCGCGCGCCTCGACGCGGTCCTGCCGGTGGGTGTGACGGCCGGGGACCGGTACCCGGACATGTCGACCGTGCACCGCTGACGGTCGGTCGCCGACGGTCGGTCGCCGACGAGCCCGGGGACCCGGTACCGCTCCCGCGGGGCCGGGCCTCCGGCGCACCGGCGGGGCGACCGCCCGCCGGGGCGTCCCGCTACGGCTGGGCCAGGGGCGGAGCCGCCCCGGGCGAGGTGGGCGGCAGGACCTGCGGTCCGGCTTCGGCGGGGCGGGGCCCGTCCTCGGGGTGGGCGCGCAGCACGAGGAGGGCGATGTCGTCCTCCGCCGCCCCGTCGAGCCGGGCCA
Source organism: Kineococcus radiotolerans SRS30216 = ATCC BAA-149 (assembly GCF_000017305.1). Classification (GTDB taxonomy): domain Bacteria; phylum Actinomycetota; class Actinomycetes; order Actinomycetales; family Kineococcaceae; genus Kineococcus; species Kineococcus radiotolerans. The sequence goes on from NC_009664.2 coordinate 1,862,227, forward strand.
GCAGCGCGTCGCAGAGCTCCTCGGCGCTCAGGTGGTGCAGCTGCTCCAGGGTGGTGCGCAGCCACTCCAGCCCGTCCGGCAGCGGTGCGCCGCGGCGCTCCACCAGGCCGTCGGTGTAGAGGACGACGGTGGCGCCCGGTTCCAGGGTGACCGTGTGGTCGGTGCGGGCGGCGTCGGGCAGCAGGCCCAGCAGCAGGTCCGGCGGGGTCTGGAGCAGCCGCGCGGTGCCGTCGGCGTCGATGAGGACGGGCGGGGGGTGCCCGGCGTTGGACCACCGCAGGGTCCGCAGCCCGGCGGCCCTCTCGGCGGGGGTCTGCTCCACCTGGGCCACCACGGCGGTGGCGATGACGCCGACCCCGAGGTGGTGCGCGGCCCGGTCCAGCCCCGCCAGCACCGCCGCGGGCGGCTCACCGAGGGTCATCGACACGCCGCGCAGCAGGTTGCGGAGCTGCGCCATGGCGGCCGCGGCGTCGCGGTCGTGCCCGGCGACGTCCCCGACGACGAGGGTGGTGACGCCGCTGGGGGCGAGGAAGCAGTCGTACCAGTCGCCGCCGATCTTCGCATCGGCCGCGGCCGGCAGGTAGCGCACCGCGATCTGCAGGTGGTCCGGCTCGAAGGGAGCCGTCAACAGGCTGCGCTGCAACGTCTCCGACAGGCGACGCTGCTCCCCCGCCACCCGGCGCTCCTGCTCGTGGGCCTGCACCGCGGCCAGGCTCTGCGCGCACTGGGCGGCGAAGGCGCTCACCAGCTCGAGGTCGCGGTCGGTGAAGTCCTGCGGCTCGCGCCATCCGATGGTCAGGCCCCCCAGCGAGCGCCCCGCGGCCTGCAGCGGCAGCGACACCCACGTGCCGAGGCCGGTGCTGGTCACGGCCTCCTCCATGTGCGGCGTGAAGGCCAGGGCCGCCGCGCGGTCGGGCAGCACCACGACCTCCCCGGTGGCGGCGGCCACGGCCACCGGCAGCGGGCTGTCCAGCGGCACGCGCCCGAAGGCGCCGCGGGCCCGCTCCCCCAGCGACGCGGTCAGGGTCAGCTCCAGGGCGTCGCCCGCCTCGGTCCGCACGGCCACGGCCCCGCCGCCCGCGCCCAGCACCCCCAGACCGCGCCCGACGACGATGTCGGTCAGCTCCGCGACGGTCTGCGCCGCGGAGAGCGACAGCGCCACCTGCACGACGCCCGCCAGCCGCTGCGCGAGCACCGCCTCCGCGGTCAGCGCCGCGCGCAGCTCCTGCCCCCGCACGTAGAGGTCCGCCTCCGCGCGGTGGCGGTCCTCGGGGACGTCGTAGAGGTCGACGCCGGCGTCGAAGCGCTGCGCCTGCCGCTCGGTGACGTAGGCGGTGACGTCCTCCGCGCGGTGCAGCAGCAGCACCACCCGCCCGTCCTCGTCCAGCACCGGCGCGTTCACCGGGCTCCACCAGAAGGGACGGAACACCCCGTCGGAACCGGCGACGTCGTACTTCTGCAGCGGCATCGTGTCCGGCCGGCCCGTCCGCAGCACCCGGCGCAGCGACGCCTCGAGGTTCGCCGTCGCGTGGGCCTCCGGGTCGTCCGGGTTGTCGGGGAAGACGTCGAAGACCAGCCGGCCGATGAGGTCCCCGCGCGAACGCCCCGACGACTCCAGGAAGGCTTGGTTCACGGCCACGAACCGCAGGTCGGTGTCGAGCACGGCGTAGGACGTGGGCACGGCGTCGAACACGGCGGCCAGGTCCAAGCGCGAGACGTCCGTCACCGACTGCATCCCGTTCCTCGAGGAGACCGGGCCCTGCGCCCGGGCGCCATCGTAGGGCTCGCGGGGGTCGGCGATGGCGGGAACGGCAGGGTCCGCGGACGACGAAGGCCCGGTCCCGCTCTCGCGGTTCCGGGCCTCTGACCTGCGGTCTTGCTGGTCGGGGTGACAGGATTTGAACCTGCGGCCTCTTCGTCCCGAACGAAGCGCGCTACCAAGCTGCGCCACACCCCGATGGTCGCTGACTGCGCGACCTCGACGAGGATAGCCCACTCCGGGCGTCGCTCCGAACCACCCTCCCCCACCCGGCCGCACCCGGCCCCGGGTCAGCGGCGGGGCACGAGCTCCAGCAGGGTCGCCTCGGGGCGGCAGGCGAAGCGGAGGGGGGCGTAGGGGGAGGTGCCGAGGCCGGCGGAGACGTGCAGCCAGGCGTCGTGGCCGCCCGCGGACCAGCGGGACAGGCCGGAGACCTGCTCGCGGGGCAGGTCGCAGTTGGTGACCAGCGCCCCGTAGCCGGGCACGCAGAGCTGCCCGCCGTGGGTGTGGCCGGCGACGAGGAGGGCGGCGCCGTCGGCGGTCATGGCGTCCAGGGTCCGGCGGTAGGGGGCGTGGGTGACGGCGATGGTCAGGTCGGCGTCGGGGGCGGCGGGGCCGGCGACGTCGTCGTAGCGGTCGTAGCCCAGGTGCGGGTCGTCGACGCCGACGAACTCCACGTCCAGGGCCCCGACGCCCAGGCGCGCGCGGGCGTTGTCGAGGTCCACCCAGCCGGCGTCGGTGAAGCCGCGGACGAGGTCGGCGGTGGGCAGCGGCACGGCCTCCTCGCCGACGGCGTGCGAGGAGGGCCCCAGCAGGTACTTCGACCAGTTGCGCGGGCGCGGCGCCCAGTAGTCGTTGGAGCCCAGCACGAACACCCCCGGCCGCGTCAGCAGCCCGGCGTACGTCTCCAGCACCGCGGGCACGGCGTCGTGGGCGGCGAGGTTGTCCCCGGTGACGACGACGAGGTCCGGTTCGAGGTCGGCGAGCGCCGCGACCCAGGCGCGCTTGCGGTGCTGGCGCGGGACGAGGTGCAGGTCGGACAGGTGCAGGACCCGCAGCGGCGCGGCCCCCACGGGCAGCACGGGGACGAGGGCGTGGCGCAGTGCGAAGGCCCGCACCTCGTACCCGGCGGCGTACCCGACCCCGGCCGCACCGGCCAGCGCCGCCGCTCCGGCGGTCCCGGCGACGGCCCTCAACACGCGCGACGATCCTGCCATCCCGCCATCCTCGCGCGGTCCCGGCAACCCGCTCGACGGGGGTGGGAGGATGACGGCGTGAGCGACACCCTCAAGGACTCCCTGCAGGCCGACCTGACCACCGCGATGAAGGCCCGCGACGAGCTGCGGTCGGCGACGCTGCGGATGGTCCTCACGGCGATCCGCGCCGAGGAGGTCGCCGGGAAGTCCGCGCGCACCCTGTCCGACGACGAGGTCGTCGCCGTCCTGCAGCGGGAGGCGAAGAAGCGCCGCGAGGCCGCCGAGGCGTTCGCCGGCGCCGGGCGCGCCGAGCAGGGCGAGCGCGAGACCGCGGAGCTGTCCGTCATCGAGACGTACCTGCCGACCCCGCTGACCGACGAGGAGCTCGACGCCCTCGTCGACGAGGCCGTCCTCATCGCCACCGCCGAGGGCCTGACCGGCATGGGCGCGATGGGTGCCGTCATGTCGCAGCTGAAGCCGAAGGTCGGCGGGCGCGCCGACGGCAAGCGGCTCTCCGGGGCGGTGCGGGCCCGCCTGCAGGCCTGAGCGGCGGCTCCGGTCCGCCGTGCGGGCCGGAGCGGGTCAGCTGCTGGTCGTGACGACGGTGCTGGCGACGACGGCGCTCACCACCGCGGCCTGCGCCGCGCGGACCGCGTCGGACACCGCGGCCCCGGCCCACTCCCCCTGCGCCATGGCCTCCACGACGGCCTTCGCCCGGTCCGTGGCCTGACGGCGCGACCACCCCAGGTCGGGGACGACGCGGGGCACGGCACCCACGGAGTGCAGCAGCGACACCAGCGCCGCGGCGCGCGGGGGCACCTGCGCGGGGTCCGCGGCGTCCAGGGCGGACGCCACCTGCGCCACCAGCGCCTTGCGCGCGGCGGGGTCGGGGTGGTCGCGGGCGAAGCGCAGGAAGCCGCCCGGTTCGTGGCGCAGCACCCCGCGCGCCACCATCCGGTTCCGCACGGCGCGGGCGAGGCGACGGCCCCCGAGGCGCTGCACCGCGGTCCGGGTGTGGGTGGTGCGCCCCTCCAGCCGCTGCAGCGCGTCGTCGAGGACGGCGTCGCCCGTCGGGGAGGCGTCACGCACCCGCAGCTTCGCCCCGCCCCAGCGGCTGGGGTCGCTCTCCAGGCGCTCGCGCAGCGCCAGGTCCATCAGCACCGCTCCCGGCAGCACCGCGGTGAGGCGGGTGGCGTCGGTCAGCGGCCGCCCCGACTCCGGGTTCAGCAGGAGCAGGGTGACGTCGTCCACGAGCGGTGCGTCCACGGGAACCTCCGGTGCGTGCGGTCCGAGCCCCTCCAGCCTGCCAGGACGCCCCCGCGAGCGGCCAGGGGCCGGGGACCCGCACCGGAACCCCGCCCGGGAACGACGACGGCGAGCGCGGGGAGCCGAAGGGGCTCCCCGGCTCGCCGTCGGGGTCGTGCGGGGTCAGCCCTGGGCGTCCGGGGCCGGAGCCGGGGCCGGGGGCTGCTCCGCGGGCGGCTGCGGGGCCGCGGGGCTCTCGGCGGCCGGCTGCGTCGGCTCGGGCGCCGGTTCCTGCGTCCGCACCGGGGCGGGCCCGGAGCTGCGGGTGATGGTGATCGTTGCGCCGGCCGCGGCGGAGCGGGCGCTCTGGGAGGCGACCCGGCCCTTGGGGACGGACTGCGAGGACACCGTCCCCCCGGCGACCCTGACCTTGAACCCGGCGGCCTGCAGCTCGCTCGTCGCGGAGGCGACGCTGCGCCCCACGACGCTGGGGACCCTCGTGCGGCCGTCGCTGGTGGTGGTCTTCAGGCCGTCGTTGCTGCCCGGGGTGAACGTCGCCTTGGGCAGGTTCAGGGCGTCGGAGGCGGGCCCGACGATGCCGGTCCAGATCGGGCCGGCGATCGTGGCGCCGAAGACGCGACCGCGCCGGACGCCGTTGATCCGCTCCCCGATGGGCGACTTCGGGGTCTCGTGGCCCACCCACACCGCCGAGGCCAGCTGCGGGGTGTAGGCGGCGAACCAGGTGTCCAAGCTCTTGTTCGTCGTCCCCGTCTTGCTCGCGACCTGACGGCCCTTGAGCAGCGACTTGCCCCCGACCGACGCGGCGGTGCCGCCGGTCCAGCCGCCCTGCAGGGCCTCGGTGACGTTGCGGGCGACGTTGACGTCGAGGACCTGCTTGCAGTCCGCGGACGGGATGGCCAGCGGCTTGCCGTCGGTGTCGAGGACCTCGCTGATCGCGGTGGGGCGGCAGAAGTTGCCCTCGGCGGCGAACGCGGCGTAGGCGCCGGCGACGGCCAGCGGGGTGACGAGGTTCGTGCCCAGGGTCAGCGACGGGTAGAGGTCGAGGTCGGCGTTGGTCTGGCCGGTGGGGAAGTTCTCCCCCACCCGTCCCTTGTAGACCCCCAGGGACTGGGCGGTGGCGCCGATGTCGCAGAGGTCCAGCTGCTTCTCCATCGACACGTAGGCGGTGTTCACCGACTTCGCGGTGGCCTGGCGGACGCTCATCACGCCCCCGCCGCCGCCCTCGGAGTTGCTGTAGGGGTACCGGCCGCCGCGCATCTTCTGCCCGCAGCTGGTGAAGGCGCTGAACGGGTCGTCGCCCCGGCTGGGAGCGGCGACGGTGGAGTCCAGGGACTTGCCGGCCTTCAGCCACGTCGCGAGGGTGAACGCCTTGAACGTCGACCCCTGCTGGAAGCCCTGGGTGCCGCCCATGGCCTCGCTGACGTTGTAGTTGTAGGTCGTCACCCCGATCTGGTCGTCGTCGGGGGAGTACGTGGTGTTCTGCGCCATCGCCAGGATGCTGCCCGTGCCCGGCTGCACGACCGAGGCGGCCGCGCGGGCCAGCTGCCCGGGGTTGACGCCCCTGTTCACCGAGTCCTGGGTGATCTGCTGGACGGTGGGGTCCAGCGTGGTCTTGATCGTCAGCCCGCCGCTGCGCAGCAGCCGCCGGCGGTCCTCCTCGGTGGCGCCGAAGGCCGGGTCGGTCTCCACGACGCGCACGACGTAGGTGCAGAAGTACGCCGCCGTCCCGGCGGCCAGGCAGCCCTGCCGGCTGGGGTTGCGGCGCAGGTCCAGCGGCGTCGCCACGGCCTGGTCGTGGGTGACCTGGTCGATCTTGCCGACCTCCAGCATCCGGTCCAGCACGACGTTGCGCCGCTTCACCGCCGCGTCGGGGTACTTCACCGGGTTGTACGCGGCCGGGTTCTGCACCATGCCGGCCAGCAGCGCCGACTCCGGCAGGGTGAGGTCGATCGCGGCCCTGGAGAAGTAGTACTGCGCCGCGGCCTCGATGCCGTAGACGTTGTTCTGGAAGTACGCGACGTTGAGGTAGCCGGTGAGGATGTCGTCCTTCGACATCTCCTTCTCCACGCCCACCGCGAGCTTCATCTCGCGCAGCTTGCGCGCGTAGCCGTCGACGCCCTCGTGCTCGACCGCGGCGGCGGCGGCCTGGGTGTCGCCCTCCTGCACGGCCTGCTGGACCAGCACGTTCTTCACGTACTGCTGGGTCAGCGTCGAGGCACCCTGGGTGCCGCCGCCCCCGGCGTTGGACACCAGGGCGCGCGCGATGCCCTTCAGGTCCACCGCCCCGTGCTGGTAGAAGCGGTCGTCCTCGATGGAGACGATCGCGTCGCGCATGACGGGGGCGATCTGGTCGAAGGTGATGACGCTGCGGTTCTGGTCGTAGACCTTCGCCATCACCGTCCCGTCGCCCCAGAGGATCGTGGAGGCCTCGGACAGCGACTTGTCGCCCAGGTCGCCGGGCAGCTCGTTGAAGATGTCCACGCCCTGGCTCGTCAGGTTGCCGGTGGCGGCAACGGCCGGGACGACCAGCCCGGCGCCGAGGACCCCGCCGGCGGCGCTGACGGCTGCGAACGCGGCGAGCAGCCGGAGGACGGGGCGCCGCGGGTGCGAGGTGGGGCGAGGAGCCATGACGACAGGGTAAGCGCCGGGCCGGGTGCGTCCCGGGAACGCACGAGTCCTCCGCGAGCGCTCCGCAGGATCGTGACCGGAGCGCAACGCTGCGTCGACCCGTGTGGGTGACGGTGGGTTAGCCCGAAGTGACTACCCAGGTTCGTCACAAGGGGCTCTAGGACCGTGTCCCGGCCGACAATACGCTGCGGGAGTGCTCGACGTGGGGCACTCAGGGGGATTCACAGGGATCGCACGAACCGGGGGGAACCGGTGCCCAGGGCACCGGACCGGGGGAGGCGTCGACGGGAGGGGCCGTCATGGCGTGGACGTTGGAGTGGGCGAGCCGGGGAGCCTGCAAGGCCACCGAGGCCGACGAGCTGTTCGTGCAGGGCTCGGCGCAGAACCGCGCCAAGCAGATCTGCGGGGGGTGCCCCGTGCGCACCGAGTGCCTGGCCGACGCGCTGGACAGCCGCGTCGAGTTCGGCGTCTGGGGCGGGATGACCGAGCGGGAACGGCGGGCGCTGCTCAAGCGCCGCCCGAACGTGCAGTCCTGGCGCCGGCTGCTGGAGACCGCGCGCGACGCGCACCTCGGGAGCGCCACCGCCGAGGTCACCGGCTCCGGTGCCGTGTCCGCCCTCGTGCTCGAGGACGCGCGCGCGGCCGTCTGAGCCCGCACCGCCCCCGGCCCCTCCGCGGCCGGGGGCCACTACGGTGGCGGCCATGACCACCTGGGAGTACGCCACCGTCCCGCTGATCGTCCACGCGACGAAGCAGATCCTCGACCAGTGGGGCAGCGACGGCTGGGAGCTCGTCACCGTCCTCACCGGCCCCGACGGCAACGGCCTCGTCGCCTACCTCAAGCGCCCGAGCGGCGAGCGGTGAGCGACGCGCAGAGCCCCGCGGCCCGCCTGGTCGCGCTCGGGCTGACCCTGCCGCCCGTGGCCGCGCCCGTCGCCTCCTACGTGCCCGCGCTGCGCGACGGCGACCTCGTCCTCACCTCCGGCCAGCTGCCGTTCGTCGACGGCCGGCTCGCCGTCACCGGCAAGGTCGGCACGGGCGAGGGCCTCGTCGACCCCGAGACCGCCCAGCGCCTCGCCGCGACGTGCGCGCTCAACGCGATCGCGGCCGCCGCGAGCGTGCTCGGCTCCGTCGACGACATCGCCCGCGTCGTCAAGGTCACCGGCTTCGTGGCCAGCGACCCGTCCTTCACCGGGCAGCCCGGCGTGGTCAACGGCGCCTCCGACCTGCTCGGGGAGGTCTTCGGGGGCCGGCACGCCCGCAGCGCCGTCGGCGTCGCCGTGCTGCCGCTGGACTCCCCCGTCGAGGTCGAGATCGTGGTGCGTGTCCGCTCCTGACGCGGCCGCCCCGCGGCGCTGGACGGGTGGCCCGGTCACCGACCGGGCCACCTGCGTCCTCGCGCCCAACCCCGGGCCGATGACGCTGGAGGGCACCAACACCTGGCTGCTGGGCGCCCCCGGCTCCCCGGCGGCCGTGGTCGTCGACCCTGGCGAGGACGACCCCGCCCACCGCGCCGCGATCGAGCGCGCGCTGGCCGGGCGCGTCGTCGCCCTCGTCGTCGCCACCCACCACCACCACGACCACGTCGGCGGCCTGGACGCGTTCCTCGCCGGACACCCCGCCCCCGTCGCCCGCCGGCCCGGGCGCCACCACGCCGCCGGGCTGGTCCTGGACGTCCTCGCCACCCCCGGGCACACCGCGGACTCCGTCAGCGTCGTGCTGGGCACCGGCGAGCTGCTCACCGGCGACACCCTGCTCGGGCGCGGCAGCACCGTCCTCGCCGCCGACGGCGACCTCGGCCGCTACCTGGCCTCGCTGCGGACCCTGCTCGACCTCGTCGGCCGGGCGAGCGTCCTGCTGCCCGGTCACGGCCCGGCCCGCACCGACGTCCGCGCCGCCCTCGCCGCTCAGCTCGCCCACCGCCTCGACCGGCTGGAGCAGGTGCGCGCCGCCGTCGCCGCCGGGGCGCGCGACGTCGACGCGGTCGTCCTCGCCGTGCACGGCCCGCTGGAGGGGACCCTCGCGCGCGCCGCCGCGCTGTCGGTGCGCGCGCAGCTGGCCCACCTGGGGCTGGAGCTGCCCTAGCGGGCCCGGCGCGCCAGGCGCTCGACGTCGTGCAGGACGACGGCGCGCGCCTCCAGGCGCAGCCACCCGCGGGAGGCGAAGTCGGCCAGGGCCTTGTTCACCGTCTCGCGCGAGGCCCCGACGAGCTGCGCGAGCTCCTCCTGGGTGAGGTCGTGGGCCACGAGCTGACCGTCGGCGATGGGCCGCCCGAAGCGGCGGGCGAGGTCGAGCAGGGCCTTGGCGACGCGGCCGGGGACGTCGGTGAAGACGAGGTCGGCCAGGGTCACGTTGGTGCGGCGCAGCCGCTGGGCCAGCGCCTGCAGCAGGTGGCGGGCGACCTCGGGGCGCCGGGCCAGCCAGCGCAGCATGTCGTCGTGGCCCAGCGCGATGAGCTCGGCCTCGGAGACGGCGCGCGCGGAGCTCGTCCGGGGCCCGGGGTCGAAGAGGGACAGCTCGCCGAACATCTCGCCGGGGCCGAGGACGGCGAGGAGGTTCTCCCGCCCGTCCGGCCAGCTGCGGACCAGCTTGATCTTGCCGGTGCGGACCACGTAGACGCGGTCGCCGGGTTCACCCTCGGCGAACAGCTGCTCGCCCCGGCCGAGGTGGACCGACTCCATCGTCTCCAGCAGCTCGCCGGCGGCGTCGTCGTCCAGGGCGGCGAACAGCGGAGCCCGGCGGACGACGTCACCGGGGCGGTCACCGAGACGCACCGGCTCCGGGATGCCCTCGACCTGCCCGTGCTCCACCGACCGACCTCCCGTGCTGTCGTGACGCGCATCACTCCGACCCACGTCCCGACAGTGTGCCGCACGAACCGCCACCGGGCCCTGCGGGACCGGGCCTCAGCCGCCCGCGCGCCGGAACAGGGCCCGGCAGCGCTCGGCGAGGACGTCGGTGGCGACGGCCAGCTCGGCGAGCAGGGCCGCCTCGTACCCCGCCAGCCGGCGCTGGGCGCCGGAGAGCTCCCGCAGCTGCTCCTGCAGGTCCGCCGAGCCGGCCGGGCGCTCCAGGACCAGCAGCCCGCGCAGCCCGTGGCCGGGGTCGAGGGCGCGTTCGACGAGCGCGTCGGGCAGCAGGGCCTCCCCCGGTCCCGCGCCGCCGAGCAGCCGGTCCAGCGGCCCGCCGTGGCAGGCGGCCTCGACGGGCACCTGCAGCTCCTCCGGGCCGCAGGCCGTGGCGACCACGAGGTCCAGCCGGGCCCGCACCAGCCGCGTCCAGTGCTGCACGCGGCGCAGCTCGTCCTGCAGCAGCCCGCGGCGGCGGCGCAGCGCGGGCAGCGGCAGCTCGGCGAGCTCCACCCGCACGGCGTTGCCGCAGCGCAGGGCGTCGGCGTCCTCGAGGACCTCCGACAGGACGGGGGTCAGCATCGCCTCGAGGAGGTCCGTCTCGGAGGCGCCGTCGGGATCGGCGTCGTGCCTGGTCATGACGTGGGTGTCGTCGCCGCCCGGAGGGCCCTTGATGCGGTGTCACCCTCCCGGTCGTCCCCCGTCACCCGACCGCACCCGTGCTGCGGTGCACGGGTCCGCGGGGTGACGGGTCGGGTCCGTCGGGGCGCCGTCGTAGGGTCCAGGGGTGGAGACGGAGCTGGCCCGCACCCGTCGCGCCCGGCGGGTGCACCGACTGCTGGCCGAGCGCTACCCCGACGCCCACTGCGAGCTCGACTTCCGCGACCCGTTCGAGCTGCTGGTCGCGACGATCCTCTCCGCCCAGTGCACCGACGCCCGCGTCAACCAGGTCACCCCGGCGCTGTTCGCCCGCTACCCCACCGCCACCGACCTCGCCGGCGCCGACCGCGACGAGCTGGAGGCGCTGATCCGGCCGACGGGGTTCTTCCGGGCCAAGGCCGACTCCCTGCTGAGGATGTCCGCGCAGCTGGTCGCCGAGCACGGCGGGCAGGTCCCGGGCCGGCAGGCGGACCTCGTGCGGCTGGCCGGGGTGGGCCGCAAGACCGCCAACGTCGTCCTCGGCGACGCGTTCGGGGTGCCGGGGCTGACCGTCGACACCCATGTCGGGCGGCTCTCGCGCCGGCTGGGGTTCACCACCCACGACGACCCGGTGAAGGTGGAGAGCGACCTGGCCGGGCTGATCCAGCGCAAGGACTGGACCATGTTCAACCACCGGATGATCTTCCACGGCCGCCGGACCTGCCACAGCCGGCGCCCGGCCTGCGGGGCCTGCCCGGTGGCGCGGCTGTGCCCCTCGGCGGGGATCGGCGAGACCGACCCGGTCCGGGCCGCGGCGCTGGTCAAGCGGGGTCCCGCGGCGGCGCTGGCGTGAGCGCGCTCCCGGGGTGGCTGCAGCCGCTGGCCGCGCGGCTGCCGACGGTCACCGCCGCCGACCTGCGCTGGCGCGCGGACCGCTCCCCCGACCCGGGCACCGCAGCCGCCGCCGCGGCCGCCGCGAGCCGTCCTGCCGCCGTCCTCGTGCTGCTCGCCGAGGGCCCCGGCGGTCCCGAGGTGCTGCTCACCGAACGGGCCGGGACGCTGCGCCAGCACTCCGGCCAGGTCGCCTTCCCCGGCGGGCGCAGCGACCCGGGCGACGCCGACGCCGCCGCCACCGCGCTGCGCGAGGCCGAGGAGGAGACCGGGCTGGAACCGGGCGGGGTGAGCGTCCTGGGGCAGCTGCCGCCGCTGGCGCTGGCGCACTCCGGGCACCGGGTGACCTGCGTCGTCGGGCACTGGCACGCGCCCTGCCCCGTCGGGGTCGTGGACCCCTCCGAGGTCGCGCGGGTGGAGCGGGTCCCGCTGGCGGAGCTCTTCGCCGAGGGCGCCGTCCGCCGGGTCCGCGGCCCCGGCGGGCCCGGGGCCTACGTCGGGCCGGCGTTCGCCGTGCGCGGGCTGCTGGTGTGGGGCTTCACCGCGGAGGTCCTGGTGCGGGTCCTGGACCTCGGCGGGCTGCGGCCGCCCCCGCCCGCGACGGCCGTCGCGGAGCTGTCCCTGGAGCAGGCCCTGGACTGGGCAGGGGCCGGCGCGTGAGCCCCTCCGGCGTCCTCGACGTCCTCCTCGCGGTCCTGCTGCTCGTGCAGCTCGTCGCGGGCTACCGCGAGGGGTTCCTCGTCGGCCTCGCCGGGCTCCTCGGCCTCGTCGGCGGGGCGGCCGCCGGGGTCCTCGCGCTGCCCCGGGTCGTGGACGACTGGCCCCCCGGGGTCCAGCGGACCCTCGTCGTGGTCCTGGGGACCGTGCTGCTGGCCGTCCTGGGGCGGTTGCTGCTGAGCCTCCTCGGGGCGCGGCTGCGCGCGCACGTGCGCTGGCGCCCGGCGCGCCTCGCCGACGCCGTCCTCGGGGCCGTCGCGGGGCTGGTGGCGACGCTGCTCGTGGTGTGGGTCGTCGCGGGCGCGGCGCGCACCGCCCCGCTGCCGCGGGTCGTGCAGGCGGTCACCGGCTCCCGGGTCGTGAGCGCGGTCGACGGCCTCGTGCCCCCCGGCGCCGGGGACCTGCTCTCGACGTTCTGGGCCGCGGCCCGGGCCAACGGCTTCCCCCGGGTCTTCACCGGCCTGGGTGCGGAGCCCATCACCACCGTCGACCCGCCCGGCCCGCTGCGCGAGACCGAGGGGCTGCGCGCGGCGCGCGCCGGCGTCGTCAAGGTCACCGGGGTGGCGCGCTCCTGCCGCCGGGGCCTGGAGGGCAGCGGCTTCGTCGCCGGGCGGGTCGGGGGCTCCGCGCGGGTCGTCACCAACGCCCACGTCGTGGCCGGGGTCACCGACCCGCTCGTGCAGCCCGGCGGGGAGGGGCCGCAGCACCCGGCGACGGTCGTGGCCTACGACCCGGGCCTGGACCTGGCCGTGCTCGACGTGCCCGGCCTCGACGCCGCCCCCCTGCCGCGCGCGGCGGAGCTGGCCCGCGGGGACGCGGCCCTCGTGGTGGGCTTCCCCCTGGACGGCCCCTACGCGGTGCAGCCGGGCCGGGTGCGCGAGGTGCTGCGCGCGCAGGGCCGCGACGTCTACGACACGACCGACGTCGTGCGTGAGGTCTACTCCGTGTACGCGCAGGTGCAGCCGGGCAACTCCGGCGGCCCGCTGCTCACCGAGGACGGCGAGGTCGCCGGGGTGGTGTTCGCGAAGTCCCTCGACGACGAGGAGACCGGTTACGCGCTGACCCCGCGGGAGCTTGACCGGGTGCTCGCCGAGGCCGGGAGCAGCACCGCGCCGGTGCCGACCGGGGGCTGCACCACCGGCGAGTGAGGCCGTGCGCTCAGCGGGCCCGCGACCCGTCCGCGCCCTGCGCCTCCAGCGCGCTCACGTCGGCGACCGGGACGGGCCGGCGCGACCAGCGGGTGGCGAGGAGGGAGCCGGAGACGTTGTGCCACACGGAGAAGATCGCGGCCGGCAGGGCCGCGGCGGGGGCGAAGTAGACGGTGGCCAGCGCGGCGGCCAGCCCGGAGTTCTGCATGCCCACCTCGATGCTGATGGCCCGCCGGCTCGCCACCGGCATGCGCGTCGCGCGGCCCACCGCGTACCCCAGCGCCAGACCGCCCACGTTGTGCAGGACGACGGCCAGGACGAGGACGAGGCCGACCTCCAGCAGCGTCGAGGCGCTGCCCGCGACGACGGCGAGCACCACCGCGGTGATGCCGAGCACGGAGAGCAGGGGCAGGACGTCGAGGCAGCGCTCCACCACCCGCGGCAGCAGCAGCCGCAGCAGCAGGCCGAGCACGACCGGCACGAGGACGATCTGCAGGATGGAGCGGAACATGGCCCAGCCGTCGACCGGCAGGGACTCCCCCACCAGGGCCAGCACCAGCAGCGGGGTGAGGACGGGGGCGATCAGCGTGGACACCGAGGTCATGGCCACCGACAGCGGGGTGTCGCCCTTGGCCAGGTAGACCATGACGTTGGAGGCGGTCCCCCCGGGCGCGGCGCCCACGAGGATCATCCCGGCCGTCAGCACCGCGGAGAGCCCCAGCAGGTGGGCGACCCCGAACCCCAGCAGCGGCATGATCGTGTACTGCGCCGCGACGCCGAGCAGCAGCGCCCAGGGGCGCCGGCCGATGATCGCGAAGTCCGCGGGGCGCATGGTCATCCCCATGCCCAGCATGATCACGCTCAGCAGCCACGGGACGGCCGGTGACCACCCCGCGAACGCCGGCGGGAACGCCAGCGCCACCGCACCCGCCGCGAGCACGATCAGGGCGAACCACCGACCGACGAACGCGCTGACTCCCCGCACCGTCTCCACGGGGGACGAGGGTGCCACGACCCGGCCGGGGGCGGGGACCGGGCCCCGCGGGCTCACCGGTGGGCTCACCAGCGGGCGAGCCACCCCGTGAGGGTCGTCGTCATCCGCTCCGGGGCCTCCTCGGGGACGTGGTGGCCCACCCCGGGCACCTCCACCACCCGGTGCGGCCCGCGGGCGTAGCGCCCGGCCGCCTCCAGCGCCCCGGCCGGGACGGTGGGGTCCAGCTCGCCGCGCACCTGCAGGACGGGGACCTCGACCCCGCCGCGCAGGGCGGCCGCGAACCGCCGCCCGTCGGCGCGCAGGGCCGAGCGCGCGATCCAGCGGTGGTACTCCAGCGCCGAGTGGGCCACGAACGGGACCCGGATCGCCTCGCGGTAGCGCTCCACGTCGGCCGGGGCGGGCCAGCCGGGCCCGGAGCGCTCGCGCAGGACCCGTTCCACCCCGTCCCCGCTCACCAGCCGGCGCTCGGGCAGGGCGGGCAGCTGGCGGGCGAAGGCGGTGCGGGTGGTGGCCAGCCCGCTGGCCTCCCCGAGCCGTTCCCGCAGGACGTGGCGGGAGAGCAGCGGGTGCGCCGCGCCCACGACGACGATGCCGCGGACCTCCTCCGGGTGCAGCGACGGCAGCGCCCACGCCGTGCGGCCGGCGATCCCGTGCCCGACGACGACGGCGTCGCGCTCCCCGAGGGCGCGTACGACGGCGGCCACGTCGGCGGCGGAGGTGGGGGTGTCGTAGCCGCGGGGGGGCTTGTCGGAGGCGCCGTAGCCGCGCAGGTCCATCGCGACCGCGCGGTAGCCGGCCGCGGCCAGCGCCACGACCTGGGCGCGCCACGCCCACCAGAACTGCGGGAAGTCGTGCAGCAGCAGGACCAGCGGCCCCTCACCGAGCTCGGCGACGTGGAACCGCGCGCCGTGGGCGGCGACCAGCCGGTGCCGCCACGGCCCCTCGACCAGGACGGCCGAGACGTCGGTCGGGGGAACGCCCACGCCCGTCCTCGTCCCCCCTCGTCGGCGCCCCGCCCGGTCCTCAGTGCTTGACGCTGTGCGAACCCGGGCCGACGGCGACGGGGCCGGCGGAGGGACCGGCCGCGATGGTCTTGGCGACGGGCTTGCCGGTGGCCGCGGCCTTGATCGCGGCGATGCTGTCCTTGGTGGTGCGGATGGTGCGCTCCGGCGGCTTGACCTGCTTGATGCGGCCGAAGCCGACGGCCGCGGCGAGGCCGGCGACGACGAGCATCGCGGCCGCGACGACGAGGAAGCTCAGCCAGATCGGCCAGCCCGCCCCCTCGTGCAGGGCGAAGGCGACGGTGATGCCGAGGAAGACGAAGGCGACGAAGCCGAAGAGGCCCGCGACGCCGAAGAGGCCGCCGCCGATGGCGCCGTTCTTCACGTCGGCGGTGATCTCGGCCTTGGCGAGGGCGATCTCGTAGCGGACGAGTTCGCTCATGTCCTTGGTCGCGTCGGCCACGAGCTGACCGATCGTGCGTTCGGGCGCACCGACGGGACGGTCGTTCAGGGTGGTCATGGAGTCCTCCTAGGCCCAGGCTGCGCGCACCGCGCGGGTGACGGGTGCGCGGGGTGAACCCTAGGAGTTCGGCCCCGCGCGTGCACGGGAGGGGGAGCGCGTCGCCGCCGGCGGGGGGACCGACGACGACGCCGAGGTCGCTCTCGTACAGGGGGACGAGCGACGACCAGGACGACACTACGACTCTCAACCTCCTCGCGCGGGGGTTCTCGCGAAGTCAAACGCGCCGGCGCGGTCTTTCCCCCGATCGGAGCAGGCGGGGGTGCGCGCAGCCACCCTCAGGTGACGGGCCGCCAGCGCGAGAGCAGGGCCCGGTGGTCGCTGCCGGGGACGTCCTCGACCCGCGAACCCACCGCGCGCCAGGCGTTCCCGTCGGCGAGGGCGTGGTCGATGGTCGCGCCCAGCGGCGCCGGGACCCGCGCCGGCCACGTCCCGCGCGCGCCGGTGCCGGTCTGCGCCCCGGCGTCCACGCAGGAGCCCCGCAGCCGCAGCCCCGGGTGGTCCAGCGTCGCGTTGAGGTCCCCGGCGACGATGGCGCCGGGGGTGGCCGCGCACCAGTCCGCGACGGCCCGCACCTCCACCGCCCAGGGCTCCAGCAGGTCCGGCACGGGCGCCGCGGTGTGCGCGGCGGCCAGCACCGGACCCGTCCCCGAGACCGGTGCGGCGGTCACCACGGCCTTCACCCCGTCGGTGAGCTCACCCGTCGCGCGGTACTCCCCCAGGCGCGCGGAGACCAGCAGTGCCGTCCCGAACCGGCTGCGGCCGCGGTCGCGGAGGTGGAAGACCTGCACCGGGGTGCCGGTGGCGGCCTCGACGCGGGCGGCGAGGTCCTCGGCCAGGGCGAGGTCGGACTCCGGCAGCGAGACGACGTCGGCGCCGCCGTCGACGACGAGGCGGGTCAGGGCGGCCGGGTCGGCCTGCCCGTGCAGGACGTTGGCGGCGAGGACGGTGACGTCGCCGGCGCGGGCGGGGGGCAGCTCGCCCGCGGAGAGGCCGCGGACGCCGGTGGTCGCCAGCGAGCCCGCGGCGACGACCGCGAGCGCGAGCGCCGGGGGCAGCACCCGCCGCCAGCGCAGACCGGCGAGGCCCACGAGGGCGGCGAGCCCGCCCAGCCCGGCGGCGGTGGCCAGGCGGAACGGCACGCTCCACACGAAGGGGCGGGAACCGGCGAGCCCGAACAGGTCCGGGGCACCCACGACCGCCGCCCCGGCGGCGACGACGCCGGTGGCGACCACCGTCCCGGCGAGGGCGGCCGGCCGGCGGGGTCGCGGGGATCGCTGCACGTCCCGAGCGTGCCGCACCCCCGCCCCCCGGGGAGGGCGGGGGCGCGGGGGTGCGGTGGAGATCGCGTGCGGGTGGTGCTCAGTCCCCGGCGGGGGCGTTCATCCCGGCGGTGATGGCGTCCATGACCGTGGAGTCGGTCAGGGTCGTGACGTCGCCGGTGGGGCGGTGCTCGGCGACGTCGCGCAGCAGGCGGCGCATGATCTTGCCCGAGCGGGTCTTCGGCAGCTCCGCCACCACCATGATCGACTTCGGCTTGGCGATGGGGCCGATCTCCTTCGCGACGTGGTCGCGCAGGGCCGCGACGGTCCCCGGCCCCTCCTCGTGGCCGCCGCGGAGGATGACGAAGGCCACGACGGCCTGCCCGGTCGTCTCGTCGGTCGCCCCCACGACGGCGGCCTCGGCGACGTCGGGGTGGCTGACCAGGGCCGACTCGATCTCGGCGGTGGAGAGGCGGTGCCCGGAGACGTTCATGACGTCGTCGACGCGGCCCAGCAGCCAGATGTCGCCGTCCTCGTCGCGCTTGGCGCCGTCGCCGGCGAAGTACCGGCCCGGGAAGCGGGCCCAGTAGGTGTCCCGGAACCGCTGCTCGTCGCCCCAGATGCCGCGCGTCATCGCCGGCCACGGCTCGCTCAGGACGAGGTACCCGGCCTGCCCGTGCGGGACGGGCTCACCGGCGTCGTCGACGACCTCGGCGACGATCCCCGGCAGCGGGACCTGCGCCGAACCCGGCTTGAGGCTGGTGACCCCGGGCAGCGGGGCGATCATCTGCGCGCCGGTCTCGGTCTGCCACCAGGTGTCGACGATCGGGGTGCGGTCGGCGCCGATGACGCGGCGGTACCAGGACCACGCCTCGGGGTTGATGTTCTCCCCCACGCTGCCCAGCACCCGCAGCGAGGACAGGTCGTGGCGGGCGGGGTACTCCTCGCCCCACTTCATGCAGGTCCGGATCGCCGTGGGCGCGGTGTAGAGGACGGTGACGCCGTACTTCTCCACCAGCGACCACCAGCGGTCCTTGTCGGGGGTGTCGGGGGTCCCCTCGTAGATCACCTGGGTCAGGCCGTTGGCCAGCGGGCCGTAGACGACGTAGCTGTGCCCGGTGACCCAGCCGACGTCGGCGGTGCACCAGTACACGTCGCGCCCGGGCTGCACGTCGAAGACGGTGCGCGTCGTGTACGCGGTCTGGACGAGGTAGCCCCCGGAGGTGTGCAGGATGCCCTTGGGCTTGCCCGTGGTGCCGGAGGTGTAGAGGACGAACAGCGGGTTCTCCGCGTCGAAGGCCTCCGCCTCGTGCACGGGCGCGGCCGCGGCCAGCGCCTCGTCCCACCACACGTCGCGGCCCTCGACCCAGTCCACGGCCTCGCCGTTGCGCTTCACGACGAGGACGCCGGTCACCGACGGGGCGCCCTTGGCCAGCGCCGCGTCCACGGCGGGCTTGAGGGTCGTGGGCTTGCCGCGGCGGTAGGAACCGTCGCAGGTGATGACGACCTTGGCCTGGGCGTCGTCGATGCGGGAGTGCAGCGCGTCGGCGGAGAACCCGCCGAACACCACCGAGTGCGCCGCGCCCAGGCGCGCGCACGCCAGCATCGCCACCACCGACTCCACGAGCATCGGCAGGTAGATCGCGACCCGGTCCCCGGCGCGCACCCCCAGCCCGGCCAGCACGTTCGCAGCCCGCTGCACCTGCTCGTGCAGCTGCGCGTAGGTGACCGCCCGGGTGTCGCCGGGTTCGCCCTCGAAGTGGAGGGCGACGCGCTCGCCGTTCCCGGCGGCGACGTGGCGGTCGACGCAGTTCACCGCGACGTTGAGCTTCCCGCCGACGAACCACTTCGCGAACGGCGGGTTCGACCAGTCCAGGACCTCGTCGAAGTCGGTGTCCCAGGTGACGTGCTCACGGGCCACCTCCGCCCAGAACCCGAGCCGGTCGGCGGCGGCCCGGTCGTACAGGTCGGCCCGCGCGACGGCCCCGGCCGCGAACTCCGGGTCCGGGGCGAAGGTCCCGGAGCCGGTGGTGGGCTCCTGCTGGGTGCTCGGGTCGGTGCTCACGCTCGTCCTCCTCGACGGACTGCTCGTCCACTGCGTACGCGGGTGAGGCTAGCCACCTCCCGTCCCGTCCGCGTCGCGACGCGGCCGCGGACCGGCGGCGGGCGGGGGCTCGCGGTGCGCCGCACCCGATCCGGCGGCGGGGAGGCCCCGGGCGCGGGGATCGCGACCGGCTCCCGCGGGGGGCCCGCGCAGCGGTACGGTGCAGCGACCGCGCACCGCGCGGCGTGGACGAGGAGTTGTCGTGGCCACCATCGTGGACGTCGCCGCAGCGGCGGGCGTGTCGACGAGCACCGTCTCGTACGTGCTCAGCGGCAAGCGGACGATCTCACCGGCCACGCGCTCGCGCGTGCACCGGGCCATCGCGGAACTGGGCTACCGCCCGCACGCCGGGGCGCGGGCCCTGGCGTCCAACCGCACCGACGTCATCGGTCTCGTCGCCCCGCTGCGCGAGGACGTCGACGTCAACGTCATCATGCAGTTCGTGCGGTCGGTGACCACGACCGCGCGCGGGCACGACCTCGACGTGCTGCTGCTGACCAAGGAGGAGGACGCCGGCCTGCGCCGGGTCAGCGCCGGGTCGCTGGTGGACGGCCTGCTGGTCATGGACATCGAGGCCGACGACCCGCGCGTCGAGGTGCTGACCGGGCTGGACCGGCCCACCGTGCTCATCGGGGTGCCGCGCGACCCCCGCGGCCTGAGCTGCGTCGACTTCGACTTCGTCGGCGCCGCGCGCACGGTCGTGACGCACCTGAGCGCGCTGGGGCACCGGCGGATCGCGTTCCTGGCCTCCCCGCCGCGGGCGCTGGACCGCCACGCCGGCTACGCCGAGCGGGTGCGCGACGGGTTCCTCGACGCGGCGCGCGCGGCGGGGGTGGAGGCGGTGCACCAGCCGTGCGAACCGGGGCCGGCCGGGGTCCGGCGCGCCCTGGACGCGGTGCGCGCCGGGCTGCCCGGGGTGGGCGCGCTGGTGGTCCACAACGAGGCCGCGCTGCCGGCCCTGCTGGCGCTGCTGGCCGAGGAAGGCCTCTCGGTGCCCGGCGACGTCTCCATCGTCACCATCGCGGCCAGCGCCGGCGACGAGCTGCCCCGGCCGCTGACCTCGCTGACCGTGCCCGTCCCGGAGATCGGGCGGACCGCGGTGGAGATGCTGGTGGCCCGCATCGGCGGCGAGCGCACCGCGGAGACGCGGTTGCTGGGCGCCCGCCTGGAGGACCGCGGCAGCACGGCGGCGCCCCGGGGGTGACCCGCGGGGCGCCGCCGCGCGCCGGTCAGCCCCGCGCGGCGGGGGCGGGCTCGTCGGTGCCGGGCCGGGGGGCGCCGATGCGCACCGGCCCGACCGCGGCGGGGTCCGGGGCGGCGTCGGGGTCGGGCACGACGACCAGGCGCCAGTCGCGGGAGGAACCGGACACCAGCTCCGCCGCGGTCCGGCCCCCGCGGGTGCGGACCTCGAACACGGCGGGCTCCCCGCCGCCGGGGGCGGGCACCGCGACGCGGCGCACGTCGCCCTCGGAGGGGGCGAACACCCGCAGCTCCACCCCGTCGTTCCAGGCGTACTCCGGCCCGTCGGCGTGCGCCCCGACGGGCACGACGGCCCCCGGGCGCACCAGCAGCGGCACCTCGTCGACGGCCACCCGCCGCCGCACCCAGCGCCCGCCGCGCACCCGCCGCCCGGTGGCGAACTCCGTCCACCACCCCTCGGGCAGGTAGTAGCTCACCTCCCCGTCGGCGGAGAACACCGGGGCCACGAGCAGGTCCGGGCCCAGCAGGTACTGCCGGTCGCACACCACGGCCGCGGGATCGTCGGGGAACTCCAGCACCATCGGGCGCATGATCGGCACGCCGGTGGTGGCGGCCTCCTCCGCCGCGGCGAGCAGGTACGGCACCAGGCGCATCTTCAGGCGGGTGAAGGTGCGCACGACGTCCACCGACTCCTCGTCGATCAGCCACGGCACCCGGTAGGAACCGGAACCGTGCAGGCGCGAGTGCGAGGACAGCAGGCCGAACGCGGCCCACCGCTTGAACACCTCCGGGTCCGGGGACCCCTCGAAACCGCCGATGTCGTGGCTCCAGTGCGCGAACCCGGACAGGGCCAGCGAGAGCCCGCCGCGCAGCGACTCCGCCATCGCCGGGAACGTGGACTCGCAGTCGCCGCCCCAGTGCACCGGGAACTGCTGACCGCCCGCGGTGGCGGCACGGGCGAACACCACGGCCTCGCCCTCCCCGCGGTGGCGGCGCAGCACCTCGAAGACGGCCGCGTTGTAGAGCTGGGCGTACTGGTTGTGCATGAACTCCGGGTCGGAGCCGTCGTGCCAGACGACGTCGGTGGGGATGCGCTCGCCGAAGTCCGTCTTGAACGCGTCGACGCCCGCGTCGAGCAGCGCCTGCAGCTTGGACTGGAACCAGGCGGTCGCGGCGGGGCTGGTGAAGTCCACCAGCGCCATGCCCGCCTGCCACATGTCCCACTGCCACACGCTGCCGTCGGCGCGGCGCACGAGGTGCCCCAGCCGCGCCCCCTCGTCGAAGAGGTGCGAGCGCTGGGCGACGTAGGGGTTGATCCACAGGCTGGTGCGCAGGCCCCGCTCGCGCAGCCGGGCGAGCATCCCCTCCGGGTCGGGGAAGGTGGCGGGGTCCCAGACGAAGTCGCACCAGTGGTAGGCGCGCATCCAGAAGCAGTCGAAGTGGAACACCGACAGCGGGATGTCCCGCTCGGCCATGCCCTGCACGAACGACGTGACGGTCGCCTCGTCGTAGTCGGTCGTGAACGACGTGGACAGCCACAGCCCCAGCGACCAGGCCGGCACCCGGGGGGCGCGGCCGGTGAGGGCCGTGTAGCGGCGCAGGACGTCCTTGGGGCTGGGCCCGTGGATGACGTAGTACGTCAGCCGCTGGCCCTCGACGGAGAACTGGTTGCGCGAGACCGCCTCGGACCCCATCTCGAACGACACCAGGCCGGGGTGGTCGACGAAGACGCCGTAGCCGGCG
This sequence comes from Kineococcus radiotolerans SRS30216 = ATCC BAA-149, assembly GCF_000017305.1. Classification (GTDB taxonomy): domain Bacteria; phylum Actinomycetota; class Actinomycetes; order Actinomycetales; family Kineococcaceae; genus Kineococcus; species Kineococcus radiotolerans. The sequence continues at coordinate 1,884,144 of NC_009664.2, forward strand.
TCGGTGAGGTAGAACGGCACGTTCTTGTAGGCCTGCTCGCTGCTGGTGCCGCCGTCGGCGTTCCAGACGTCGACGGACTGGCCGTTCTTGACGAAGGCGCCGAACCGCTCCCCCAGGCCGAAGGAGTGCTCCCCGACGGCCTGCTCGAGCTGCTCGTGCACGAACGTGCGGCCCTGCGCGTCGGTGACGACGCCGACGCTGCGGTCGGCCGAACCCGTCAGGCGGCGCCCCCCGGCGAGGAAGTCCAGCGCCCAGGGCCCCTCCCGGCGAACCCGCGCCGTCAGCCCCCCGGAGGTGAGGCTGGCCCCGCGCTCGTCGACGACGGTGACGACGTCGACGGGTTCGCGCGTCAGGGCGAACCGCGGCCCGCGCTCCACGCCGCCGCGGAAGTGCTCGATCGTCACGCCGATGACGTCGGGCGCGGGGGAGGTGAGCGTGACGGTGATGAGCGCCTGGTTCAGGGTGTCGCCGCGGCCGTCGCCGGGCCGGGTCCGGGCGAACACGCGCAGCGCGTCGCCGAGGTCCTCCACGTCGTCGACGGCGCGCGGGCGCAGGGCCTGCAACCCCGGACGCAGCATCCAGTACCCGTCGGTGAACTTCACGTGCTCTCCTCCACGAGGACGGCGCCCGCACGGGGCGCGAGGACGGTTCGGCCGGCGAGCGTCTGCCCGCCGACGAGGTCGCGGCGGGCGGTGGCGCCCAGGTCGACGCTCACCGGCCCCCCGGTGTGGTTGAGGACGAACAGGGCCGGGCCGCGGCGCACGACCTCCACGCCGGCGGGGACACCGTCCAGCTCCCCCGCCAGGCCGGTCTCCGCCAGGCACCGGGCCAGGACGCCGTCCAGGGCGGCCGGCGGCAGCAGCGCCGAGCAGTACCAGGCGCGGCCGGCGCCGACGGCGTGGCGGGTGACGACCGGCACCCCGTCGAGGTCGCCGCCCGCGTGGGCGGCGAGCACCTCGGCGCCGTCGCTGCGCACGCGCTCGGCGTAGTCGGCGACGAGGAACTCCCCCAGCTCCCCCGTGCACGGGGAGGGTTCCACCAGGGGGTGGTGCTCCTCCCCGGAGGCGCCGAGCAGGTCGCGCAGCCGCACCGGGAACCGGCCGGGTTCGACGGCGCCGTCGCGGTCGACGAGGCCGGTGCCGGGACCGACCAGGAGCGTGCCGCCGGCGCGCACCCACTCCGCCAGCCGCCGGGCGGGGGCGGGTTCGAGCAGGTGCAGAGCCGGCACCACGACGAGCCGGTACGGCTCCAGGGGGTCGTCCGGGCCGATCACGTCGGTGGTGACGCCGCGGGCGAACAGCGGCTCGTAGTGGGCCAGCAGCTGCTCCTCGACGCGCAGGCGGTCGGTGGGGCGCGCCGGCCCCCGGGAGGCCCACCAGCTGCTCCAGTCGTGCACGAGGGCGGCGCGCGCCGGCACGGGGGTGCCGGCGACCGCGTCCAGCCGCCCCAGCAGGGCCCCGAGCTCGCGGACCTCCCGGTGCCGCGCGGTGTCGGGCCCGGCGTGGGGCAGCATCGCGGAGTGGAACTGCTCGCTGCCCGCGCGCGAGGCCCGCCACTGGAAGAAGCAGACCGCGTCCGCCCCGCGGGCCACGGCCTGCAGGGAGTCGGTCAGCAACCGCCCCGCGGGTTTCGGGGGGTTGTGCGGGCGCCAGTTCACCGCCCCGGTGGCCTGCTCCATGAGCAGCCACGGGGCCCCGCCGCCCAGGGACCGCACGAGGTCGTGGGTCAGGGCGGCGAACACGTGCGAGCGGGGGTCGGCGGGGTCGACGTAGTGGTCGTTGGCGACGACGTCGACCTCGGCCCCCACGGCGCGCCCGTCCACCACGGGCGAGAACCCCATGAGGTTCGTGGTGACCGGGGCGTCGGAGTGCTCGCGCAGGACGTCGCGCTCGGCGCGGTAGAGCTCCAGCAGCGTGTCGGAGCAGAACCGCTGGAAGTCCAGCAGGTGGGCGGGGTTGTGCAGGTACGGCGCGGTGCGCGGGGGGACGACCTCCTCCCACCGCCCGTAGCGCTGGCTCCAGAAGGCCGTGCCCCAGGCGGCGTTGAGACCGTCGAGGTCGCCGTGGCGGGCGGCCAGCCAGGACCGGAAGCGCACCGCGGTCCGCTCGCACCAGCAGGACTGCCCCAGCTCGTTGCCCACGTGCCACAGCTGCACCGCCGGGTGCCGGCCGTAGCGGCGGGCGAGGTCGCCGGTGATGCTCAGGGCGGCGTCGCGGTACTCCTGCGCGGAGGGGCAGAACTGGTTGCGCGAGCCCCAGTGCAGGACGGTGCCGGAGGCGTCCACGGGCAGGGTCGCCGGGTGCAGGCGCCCCAGCCACGGCGGGGGCGAGGCCGTGGGGGTGGCGAGGTCCACGCCGATGCCGTGGTCGTGGAGGAGGTCCAGGACGGTGTCGAGCCAGCCGAAGTCCCGCTCCCCCGGCCGGGGTTCCAGCGTCGCCCAGCTGAACACCCCGACGGTGACGAGGTCGACCCCGGCGCGGCGCATGAGGTCGACGTCCTCGCGCCACGTCGCCTCGTCCCACTGCTCGGGGTTGTAGTCCCCGCCGAAGCGCAGGGTCGGCGGGCGGCGCACCGCGTGGTCGGTCACGAGTCTCCTCTGGCTGCGCCCCCCGGGGGGCGTGGACGGGTGGGTCGGGCACCCGGGGGCCCGGTGCGCGGGGGGGGCGGCCTCAGCCCTTGACGGCGCCGATCATCACGCCGGAGCTGAAGTGCTTCTGCACGAACGGGTACACCAGGAGCACCGGGACGATGGCGATGACCACGACGGCCATCTGCACGGCCAGGCTCGCGACCTGCCCCGAGCCGACGTCGAGGGCGCCGGGGACGTCCACGCCCTGCAGCACGAAGGAGCGCAGGACCACCTGCAGCGGCTGCTTGGTGGAGTCGTTGATGTACAGCGTCGCCTGGAAGAACGCGTTCCAGTAGCCGACGGCGTAGAACAGCGCGATGACCGCGGTGACGGCCTTCGACATCGGCAGCACGATCCGGGTGAGGATGCGCCAGTCCCCGGCCCCGTCGATGCGCGCGGAGTCGATGAGCGAGGCGTCGATGCCGGTGAAGAACCCGCGCAGCAGCAGGACGTTGAACGCCGACACCGCCGTGGGCAGGATCAGCGACCAGTAGCTGTCGATGAGCCCGAGGTTGCTGACCAGCAGGTAGGTCGGGATCATCCCGGCGCCGAAGAACATGGTGATGAGCAGGGTGAACAGGATCGTGCGGTGCCCGTAGGACCCCGGGCGGGAGAGCCCGTAGGCGCCCAGCACGGACACGACCATGCTCACCGCGGTGCCCACCGTCGTGATGCCGACGCTGACCAGGACGGCGCGGGTGACGACCCCGCCGCTGAGGACCTGGCGGTAGGCGTCCAGCGTGATCTCGCCGGGCACCAGGACCAGCCCGCCCGCCCTCGTGATGGTGTCCTGGGTGGAGAGGCTGGTCAGCAGCACGGTGTACAGCGGCACCAGCACGGCGGCGCAGATGAGCACCAGGGCCAGGCCCTTGAGGCCCTGGCCGACGGCGGTGGGTTCCTCGTCCCACGGCGGGCGGGTGGAGGTGCGCGCGCGCAGCCTCTCCTCGGGGATCGGTGCGGCCCCGTTGACGTCCTCGGTGACGCTCATCGCTTCGAGTACACCCCCTGCTCGCCGAACACGTGCGCGACCTTGTTGGCGGCCAGGACCAGGAACAGGCTGACGACGCCCTTGACCAGACCCGCGGCCGCCGCGTAGCTCCAGTCGCCGTTGCGGACCCCGCGGTAGTAGACGAACGTGTCCAGGACCTCCGCCACGCCCTGCCCGACGGCGTCGCGCTGCAGGATGAGCTGCTCGAAGCCGACGGTGAGGGAGTCCCCCAGGCGCAGGATGAGCAGCAGCACGATGACGGGTTTCAGCGCCGGCAGGGTGATGTGCCAGATGCGCCGCCACCGGTTCGCGCCGTCCATCGCCGCGGCCTCGTAGAGGGCGGGGTCCACCGCGGCCAGGGCCGCGAGGAACACGATGATCCCCCAGCCGGCGTCCTTCCAGACGGCCTGGGAGGTGATGAGGAACAGGAACGTGTCGGGGTTGGTGACGATGTCGACGCCGGAGAACCCCGCGGCCTCCAGGACGCGGTTGAGCAGCCCCGCCCCGCCGAGGACCTGCTGGAAGATCGAGACGACCAGCACCCAGGAGAAGAAGTGCGGCAGGTACACGATCGACTGCACGGTGACCCGGACCCGGCTGCTGAGCACGCTGTTGAGCAGCAGGGCCAGCGCGATGGGCACGGGGAAGAAGAACACCAGCTGGAAGGCGGTGATCGTCAGCGTGTTGCGCACCGCGGACCAGAACGAGGGGTCGGCGAACACGCGCTCGAAGTTCGCCCAGCCCACGAACGGGCTGGCGCGGACGCCGGTGAACGGGGAGTAGTCCTGCCAGGCGACGACGTTGCCCGCCATCGGCACGTAGGCGAAGACCAGCAGCAGGCCCACCATGGGCAGGCACATGAGCAGCAGCGAGCGGTCCCGGCGCAACCGCGTCAGGTGCCCGAGCCGGTTGCGGGGCGGACGGGCGGGCGGGTGCGGCGGCACCGCACCCACCTGCTCCTCCCCCGTCCGCTCCACGCGGGTGGACGCCACGGTCAGCTCGCCTCGTCGCCGGTGAGGAACTTCTCCCGGTAGGCGCGCAGCTCGTCGCCGCCGGAGTTGCGCCACTCCTTCACCGCGGCGTCGAGGGCGGAGACGTCCTGGCGGCCGCGGATGATGTCCTTGGCGAGGTCGTCGAAGGGCTTGCCCAGCGAGCTGTACTGGCTGGGGTCCTGGATCTGCTGGCCGTAGAAGACCGGTTCGGTGACGTGCGGGGCCTGGCGCGCCATCCAGTCGCAGAAGTCGCGCACGTACTGCGGGAACTGCACCTTGGCGTTGACGATGGGCGGGCTGACGAGGAACCCGTAGGTCGAGGTGACCTCGGTGGTGCCGCGGTCGTTGAGGGCCGGGGCCCCGGCGGCGTCGCGCTCGAAGGTGGTGCCCTCGGTGCCGTAGTTGACGAGCTGGAACTCCTCGGACCCGAACGGGGCGGCGATGAAGTTCGCCAGCGCGAGCATCTCGTCGATGGCCGCGGCGTCGTCGGTCTTCTTGATGAAGCTGAAGATGCTGACCGGCTGGCTCTTGTAGAGGGTCGGCGCGCCGCCGTCGGGGGCGAACCAGTCCATCGGCTGCTGGTCGTAGGCGGGGTTGGAGGGCAGGACGCGGGCCAGCGCCTCGGCCCAGCCGCCGAGGCCGTCGGCGGAGATGAGGGTCTGGCCGGACTCGAAGCGGTCCTTGGCCTGCTGGGTGTTGCCGGCGACGGCGTCGGGGTGCACGGCCCCGGAGGCGAAGAGCTCGCGCATGAACTCGATGGCCTCGCGGTAGTTCTCGTTCTCGAAGCGGCTGAGGAGCTTGCCGTCGCGCACCGTCCAGTCCGTGCAGCCGAAGAGCAGCTGCGCGCCGTCCCAGATGTCCTCGCAGCCCCAGCGGCGGGCGGCGGGGTCGGTGGCGTCCTTGGCGACCTGCAGCAGTTCGTCGGCGCTGGTGGGGGCGGCGAGGCCGAGCTGGCCGAAGAGGTCGCGGCGGTAGAACAGGGCGTTGCCGACGAGCTCGCTGGGGTAGGGCAGGCCGTAGAGGCGGCCGTTGAAGACGCAGTACTTCCAGGCGTCGGTGGGCAGGTTCGCCAGGTTGGGGTACTTCAGCACCTTGTCGCCGGCGAGGTGGTCGGTGAGGTCGGCGAACAGCGCGGTGACGCCCTGCTCGAAGCGCGGGGGGACGTTCCAGGTGGGGATGACGACCCAGTCCGGGACGTTCTTGGGCGAGGCCAGCACGGCCTGCAGCTTGTCGGCGTAGGTGTTGCCGTCGCTGACCTGGAACTCGACGGTGGCGCCGAGGGCCGCGTTGACGGCCTGGAAGTAGGAGTTCTTGTCGATCCCGGGCGGGGTGGTCCACCAGGCGGGGCTCATCGCGGTGTAGGTCCCGCCGGAACCGGGGACCTCCGGCACGGACTTCACGAGGGTGGTGGGCACGGTGGTGTAGCCGGGGGTGGAGCCGTCGACGCCGGGGATGTCCGGTTCGGCGAGGGTCAGCGGCCGGTAGGCGGGCAGCACCGCGGCCAGGTCGGCCTCGGAGAGCGGGCCGTCCTGCGGGGCGGCGGCCTGCTCCTGCGAGGTGCACGCCCCGAGCGCGCCGGGCACGGCGACCAGGGCGGCGCCGGCGGCGACCGAGCCGAGCACCGAGCGCCGGGCGGGACCGCGGTGCCCGGGGAGGGACGGGGTCGTGGGTCGGGTGGTCTGCTCCATCGTGTCCACACTCCTTCATGTCGGACGTCGATCGACGCGACGGCGGTGCCGCATCATCGCGCCAGGCGTCGTTGCCGGTCGAAGCGATTCGATGACCCACCGTAGGTGAGCGTCGCGCCGATGACAAGAACCCGGCCCGGATTCGTCAGATGACCGGCTCCTGGGGCCTTGGCGCGGCCTCCACCCACCCGCTAGCGTTCAAGCGCTTCGACATGGAGGGACCGACGATGACCCTGCCGTTCCGCGACCCCGCGGTGCCGCTGCGCGAGCGCGTGGACGACCTGCTCGCCCGCCTCGACCCCGGCGAGCGCCTCGCGATGCTGCACCAGCACGCCCCCGCCGTGCCCCGCCTCGGCCTGGCCGCCTTCCGCACCGGCACCGAGGCCGCCCACGGCGTCGCCTGGCTGGGTCCGGCGACGGTGTTCCCCCAGCCGGTCGGGCTGGCCGCGACGTGGGACCCGGACCTGCTGCGGCGGGTGGGCCGCGCCGTCGGCCGGGAGGTGCGCGCCCGCAAGCTCACCGACCCCGACGTGAGCCTCAACGCCTGGTCGCCGGTGGTGAACCCGCTGCGCCACCCCCTGTGGGGACGCAACGAGGAGGGTTTCAGCGAGGACCCCCACCTGACCGCTGAACTCGCCACCGCCTACTGCGCCGGGCTGCGCGGGGACCACCCGCGGGTCTGGCAGACCGTCCCGACCCTCAAGCACTTCCTCGCCTACGGCGCCGAGTCCTGGCGCGCGACCGCCTCCGCGCAGCTGCGCGAACGGGTCCTGCACGAGCACGAGCTGCCCGCGTTCCGCGGCCCGCTGGCCGCGGGTGTCGCCGGGGCGGTGATGCTCTCCTACAACCTCGTCAACGGCGTCCCCGCCCACGTCAGCCCGCTGGTGCGCGAGCACCTGCGCACCTGGGTGGAGCACCCCGACGACCTCGCCGTCGTCACCGACGCGGGCGCGCCCGGCAACCTGGTGCGGGCCGAGCGCTGGGCCCCCGACCTCGCCGCCGCCGACGCCGCCGCGGTGCGCGCGGGCGTGGACTCCTTCACCGACGACGGCGACGACCCCGGCCCGACCCTGCGGGCGCTGACCTCGGCCCTGGAAGCCGGTCGCCTGGAGCGGGCCGACGTCGACGCCGCCGTGCGCCGGCTGCTGACCCTGCGGCTGCGGACCGGGGAGTTCGACGACCCGGTGCCCGGCGAGGTCCCCGCCCACGCCGACGTGCGCGTGGAGGACATCGGCCGCCCCGAGCACGTCGCCCTGGCCCGCGAGGCCGCCGCCGCGGGCGTGGTGGTGCTGCAGGACCGCGACGGCACCGGCGGGCGGCGGCTGCCGCTGCCGGCCACCGGGACCGTCGCCGTGGTCGGTCCGCTGGCCGACCTCGTCCTCACCGACTGGTACAGCGGCACCCCCACCGCGGCCACCGGCCTGGCCACCGCGCTGCGCGAGCGCTCCGGCGGGCCGGAGGTCGTGGTCGCCGACGGCAGCGACCGCGTCAGCCTGCGCCACACCGCCTCCGGCCGCTCCGTGGCGGTGGCCGCCGACGGCGCCCTGCTCGCCGACGCGGACACCGCCGGCGAGGACGCCCGCTTCGACGTCACCGAGTGGGCCGACGGCGTGGTCACGCTGCGTCACGCCGCGAGCGGGCGGCTGGTGACCCGCGGCGGGGCGGGGCTGAGCGCCACCGCCGAGCGGGTCGGGGGCTGGGTGGTGCAGGAGACCTTCCGCCTGCACGTCGAGGGCGGCACCTGCGCCCTGCTGCACCTGGGCACCGGCCGCTGGGTGGTCGTGGACCCCACCACGGGGGCGCTGACCCCCGAGGCCGCCGACCGCGCCGCCGCCGCCCGGTTCGTGCTGCGCACCCACCGCAGCGGCACCGCCGCGGCCGTCGAGGCCGCCGCGCGCGCCGACCACGTCGTCGTGGTCGTGGGCAACGACCCCCACGTCGACGGCCGCGAGACCGAGGACCGCTCCGGGCTGGCCCTGCCGCACGCGAGCGCGGAGCTGGTGCGCGCGGTGCACGAGGTGGCTGCCGACTGCGTGCTCGTCCTGGTCTCCTCCTACCCCTACGCGCTGGGCGGCCTGCTCGACGGGATCGGGACGGTGCTGTGGTCCAGCCACGGCGGGCAGGAGCTCGGCCACGGCCTGGCCGACGTGCTGCTGGGGGCCGCGGAGCCCTCCGGGCGGCTGCCGCAGACGTGGTTCCGCGACGACGCCGCCCTGCCGGACCTGCTCGACCTCGACGTCCTCTCCACCGGCACCGGGTACGGGTGGGCGGCGAGCGGGGTGCTCTTCCCCCTCGGCCACGGCCTCGGCCACGGCCCCGTGGCCTACCGGGACGCCCGCTCCTCCCCCGCCGCGGACGGGACGGTGCAGGTCGCGGTGGAGCTGATCAACGACGGCGCGCGCGACGTGGCCGAGCTGGTCCAGGTCTACGCCACCGCACCCGGTCTGGCGGTGCCGTTCCCGCGGCGGCGCCTCGTCGCCCACCGGCGGGTGCGGGTGCCCGCGGGCTCGTCGGTCACCGCGACGGTGCCGGTCGCGGTGGAGCGCCTGGCGGTGCGCGACGTGGCGCGCGGGGAGACCCGGGTGCTGCCCGGCACCTACCACCTGCTCGTGGGCTCCTCCGCCGAGGACGTGCGGGCCGAGCTGGCCCTGACGGTGCCCGGGGAGGCGCCCGCGGCGCGGGAGCTGCGGCACGCCACCGCGTTCGACGCCCACGAGGGCGCCGAGCTGGTGCCCCGCGAGGGCACCGGGACCACGGTGGTGCGCGCGGGGATCCCCGGCTGGGGCGCCCGGCTGGAGTTCACCGGCTGCGCGGTGGCCGGGGCGGGGGCGCTGCGCGCGCAGGCCCGGGCCGCCCGGGCCGGCGGCGAGCTGGTGGTGCAGGTGCGCGGGGTCTCCGGGGCATGGCTGCCGGCCGGGCGCGCGGCGCTGGTCCCGGGGGACTGGGCCCCGGTCGAGGTCGCCCTGGACCTGCCCCCGGGCACGGCCGGGCGCGCCGACCTGCGCCTGGTCCTGCCCGCGGGGACGCTGCTGGACGGGCTGGAGCTGGTGCGCGGCCGGCCCGCCTGAGACGACCGGCCCGGCGCGTCCCGAACTCGTCGGGCCGGCGGTGAACGCGGGCGGTCCGGGGCGCGTAAGCACCCCCGAACCCGGCACCGGCCGGGCCCCGGACCCCAGGAGGAACCCCGTGCGCACCCGCAACGCGATCGTCGCCGCCGCCGCAGCAGCCGTCGTCCTCGTCCCCACCGCCAGCGCGACCGCCACCGACGGCGGCCGCGGCCACGGCCGGGCGGAGTCCCCCCGCGCCGTCGGCCTCGTCGACGGCACCCGCCTCGTCACGTTCGCCACCGACCGCCCGGGGAAGGTCAAGCACGCGGGCGAGCTGAAGGGCCTGCAGGGCGACACCCGGCTCGTCGGCATCGACGCCCGCGTGCAGGACAAGCAGGTCTACGGCGTCGGCGACCGGGGCGGGGTCTACGTCCTGGACGTCCACCGGGCCACCGCCACCCGCGTGCTGCAGCTGAGCGTGCCGCTGGAGGGCACCGCCTTCGGCGTGGACTTCAACCCCGCGGCCAACGCGCTGCGCGTGGTCAGCGACACCGGCCAGAACCTGCGCCAGCCGTTCGCGACCCCCGGCGCGGCCACCGTCGCCGACACCCCGCTGACCAGCCCGCCCACCGCCGGCACCACCACCGGGGTCACGGCCGCGGCTTACACGAACAACGACCTCGACGAGGCCACGGCCACGACGCTGTTCGTGCTGAACACCACCACCGACCAGGTCGCCGTGCAGTCCCCGGCCAACGCGGGCACCCTGGCCGCCACCGGCAAGCTCGGCGCCGACCTCACCGGCGACGTCGGCTTCGACATCGCCGGCACCACCGGCTACGCCGTCGTGCCGGGCACCGGGAAGGACGCCGGCCGCTCCACCGTCCACGAGGTGTCGCTGCTGACGGGGAAGGCGACGCTGCGCGGGCACCTCGACGCGGCCGTCACCGACCTGGCGCTGAAGCTCTCCTGATCTCCGGGCGGTCCGGGGGCCGGAGGGGGCTGCCGGACCGCCGCGGGCGGGACGGGGACGGGGACGGGAGCGGGCGGAGGACGATGGGACTGCGGCACCGACGGGGTGGCCGGACGGGGCACCCGCACGCGGGCCCGGACGGCCCGGGCGGCCTGCCCGGCGAGCGGCCCGACGGCCTGCGCGAGGAGGCCGACGTGGCGCGCGCCTACGCCGCGCACGGGGCGGAGCTGCACCGGTTCGCGCTGCGCGGGCTGGGGGACGCCGCCGCCGCGCAGGACGTCGTGCAGGAGACCTTCCTGCGGGCGTGGCGCGCCGCGGACCGCTACGACCCGAGCCTGGCGAGCCTGCGGGTGTGGCTGTTCGCCATCGCCCGCAACACCCTGGTGGACCACGTGCGTGCGGCCGGGGTCCGGCCCTGGCAGGGTGCGCTCGTGGCGGACGTCGCGGACGCGGTCGGGAACGGGGCGGGACAGCCCTCCGACGACCCCGGGGAGCAGCTGCTGCGGGGGTGGGTCGTGGAGGAGGCGCTGCGCCGGCTCTCCGAGGAGCACCGCACCGCGATCGTGGAGACCTACCTCAAGGACCGCCCGCCGGGCGAGGTCGCCGCGGAGCTGGGCGTGCCGGTGGGGACCGTGCGCAGCCGGGTGTTCTACGGGCTGAAGGCGCTGCGGGTGGCGATGGACGAGATGGGGGTGGAACCGTGAGCGGGACCGGTGAGCACCGCGAGCTGCGCGAGCAGCTGGGGTTCCTCGCCCTCGGCTTGCTGCCCGAGGCCGAGGAGCCGCGGGTGCGCGCCCACCTCGACGGCTGCCCGGCCTGCCGGGCGGAACTGGCCGAGCTGACCCCGCTGGCCGCGGACCTGCGCCTGGTCGACCCCGCCCGGCTGCCCGGCCCGGCCGCGCCCCCGCGCGCCCTGGGCGAGCAGGTGCTGGCCGCGGTCCGCGAGGAGTCGGTGCTGCGCACCCACCGCGAGCGCCGGCAGGTGCGGCGCTCGCGGTCCCGGGCGGTCCTCGTGCCCGTCGCCGCGGCCGTGCTGGCGGCGGGCGTGGCGACCGGCACGACCTGGCAGCTCACCCGCCCCGACGCCGCCCCGGCGCCGGCCGTCGCCGTCGAGCGGCTGCCGCTGACCGTGGTCGACGCGGGGGTCGACGCGGGGGTCCGGGCGCAGGGGCCCGCCGTCGTCGTCCCGCACACCTGGGGCGTGGAGGTCACGTTCGCCGCCGCCGGCTTCGCCGACGGGCGCACCTACCGCGCGCGGGTGCGCACCGCCGACGGCGCCAGCCGGCCGGCCGGGGAGTTCCTCGGCGTCGGCGCGCGCGAGCTCACCTGCGACATGCAGGCCGCGGTGCTGCGCGCCGACGCCACCGCGTTCGAGGTCGTCGACGAGGCGGGGGCGACCGTCCTGGTCCTCCCCCTGCCGAGGGCCTGACCCTCCACGACCGGAAGGCCGCGGAGGGTCAGCGGGTCACTTGCGCCCGGTGCGCCACTGCATGCCCCAGCCGTACGCCTCGTCGAGGGCCTGCTGGCCGCCCTGGACGTAGCGCACCTCGCGCTGCACGGAGATCTCGCGGCCGTCGGAGACGATCTGGGCGATCGCGCACATGGGCGAGCGGTCGTCGTGCTCGTCGAGGCGGACCTCGATCTCGGGACCGCTGACGGGGTGCAGGGTCACGACCCCGTCGGCGGCGGCCCAGTTGGGGACGCCCTCGTAGATGAAGGCGAAGACGAGGATCCGCCTGATCTTCGCGGCGTCGCGCAGGTCGACGAAGAGGTTCTCCCCGCCGCCGCCGGTGCGGTCGTCGCCGTCGAGCCAGACGACGGGCTCGCCCGGACCGCGGTCGCGGAAGGCGTTGCCCAGGGCCTGCACGACGCCCTTGGACCCGTCGGACAGCTCGTAGAGCGCGCCGAGGTCGAGGTCGATCCCGCCCTGGGGGACGGCGGCGGCCTTGAGCTTGGCGAAGAACCCGCCCCCGGAGGCCGGGGCCGTCCCCGCCGGGCGCGCGTTCCAGGCCAGGTGCACCCGCAGGGTGCCGCCGGTCGCGCCGGACTTGGACAGCGAGACCTTCGGCGAGGCCTTGGTCAGCGTCACCTTCGACAGGGACACCCCGCCGCCGCCCGCCGGCTTCGCGGGCTCGGGGCTGTCCGCCTTCTTCGAGTAGTCGATGGCCACGGGACCCACGCCTTTCGTTCGAGGAGCTTCCACACCGCGAACGCACGAGGGCGCGGGAAGGTGCCGTCAGCTCCAGGGGCCGGCCAGCAGCGCCCCGGTCAGCGGCGCGGACGGGTCCGCCCCCAGGTCCAGCCCCGAGGCCGGTGCCCCGGCCCGCACCAGCAGGTCCCCCACCGCGGCGATCATCGCGCCGTTGTCGGTGCACAACCGGATCGGCGGCACCCGCAGCTCCAGACCCGCTGCGGCGCAGCGCTGCTCGGCCAGGGCCCGGACGCGGGTGTTGGCCGCGACCCCGCCGACGAGCAGCAGCGCGTCGACGCCGTGCTCCCGGCAGGCGGCGACGGCCTTGCGGGTCAGGACGTCGGCGACGGCCTCCTGGAAGCTGGCCGCGACGTCGGCCACCGGCACCTCCCCGCCGGCGTCCTGGCGCGCCTCGACCCAGCGCGCCACCGCCGTCTTCACCCCGGAGAAGGAGAACCCGTAGGCGGGGTCCTGCGCGCGCGAGAGCGCCCGCGGGAAGGCGATCGCGCGCGGGTCGCCGTCGCGGGCGGCCCGGTCGATGGACGGCCCGCCGGGGTAGCCGAGCCCGAGGACGCGCGCGACCTTGTCGAAGGCCTCCCCCGCGGCGTCGTCGATGGTGTCGCCCAGGTGCACGATCGGGTCGCGGGCCAGGTCCCCCAGCAGCAGCAGCGACGTGTGCCCGCCGGAGACGACGAGCGCGACGCACCTGCGCGGCAGCGGCCCGTGCTCGAGGACGTCGACGGCGGCGTGCCCGGCCAGGTGGTGCACGCCGTAGAGGGGCTTGCCGAGGGCGAAGGCGAGCGCCTTGGCGCTGGCCAGCCCGACCTGCACGGCCGTGGACAGCCCCGGCCCGGCGGTCACCGCGACGGCGTCGACGTCCGCGAGGTCGAGCCCCGCCTTCCCCAGCGCCTCGTGCATCACCGGGACGATGGCCTCCAGGTGCGCGCGGGCGGCGACCTCGGGCACGACCCCGCCGAAGCGGGCGTGGGCGTCCATGCTGGAGGCCAGCGCGTCGCCGAGCAGGACCCCCTCGGAGACGAGCCCGACGCCGGTCTCGTCGCAGCTGGACTCGACGCCGAGGACGATCACGCCGACCCCGCCGGGGCGCTCAGGCCGGCCGCGGCGAGGATCTCCGCGCGCTGCTCGGCGGGGAGGCGGTCGACGTAGACGACGCCGTCGAGGTGGTCGCTCTCGTGCTGCAGGCAGCGGGCCAGCAGCCCCGTCCCGACGATCTTCACGGGGTTGCCGTGGACGTCCTTCCCGGTGACGGTGGCCTTGTCGGGGCGGGCGAGGTCGGCGTACTCCCCGGGCACCGACAGGCAGCCCTCGCCGTCGAGGTCGAGGCGCCGCCGGCGCCCGGTGGGCAGCTCCAGGACGGGGTTCACGACGTGGGCGACGACGTTCTCCCCGGTCCGCTCGGTGTCGTCGTCAGGGCAGTCGACGACGAAGACGCGGGCGTCGACGCCGATCTGGTTGGCGGCCAGCCCCACCCCGTCGGCGGCGTCCATCGAGGCGAACATGTCCGCGACGAGCTGCACGAGGTCCTCGTCGAAGGACGTCACCGGGGTCGTGGGGCGGTGCAGGACGGGGGTGAAGTACCGGGTGATCGGGTGCACCACCCCGGTGCGGCCCTCGAAGACGACGGGCTCGCGCTCGACCGGACCGCTCTCGACCTGCTCCTCGCTCACGGGAGGAGATCGTAGGTCAGTCCTGGGCGTGGAACCGGACCGCGAGGAGGGCGACGTCGTCGCCGCCGGCGTCGCCGAGCTCGGCCAGCAGGGCGTCCAGCCCGGCGCCGGGGTCGGGACCGGCCAGCGCGCGCGCCGCCACCCGCAGCCGCTCGGTGCCGGCGTCGAGGTCGTCGTCGCGGCGCTCCACCAGACCGTCGGTGTAGAGCAGCAGGGTCGAGCCGGCGGGCACCTCGACGACGTGGTCGCTGCGCTCGGTGACCCCCACCCCCACCAGCAGGTCCGGGGCGGCGTCGAGGACGCGGGCGCCGCCGTCGGCCGCGACCAGCACCGGCGGGGGGTGCCCGGCGTTGGCCCAGCGCAGGGTGCGGACCCCGCGGGCGCGGTCGGCGGGGCTCTGCTCGACGCGGGCGACGAGGCAGCTGGCCAGGATCGTGTCCCCGCGCAGGGAGTCCACGACCGACTCCAGCCGCCGCAGCAGCTCGGCGGGCGGGTCGTCGCGGTCGACGGCCAGCGCCCGCAGCGCGATCCGCAGCTGCCCCATCTCGGCGGCGGCGGTGACGTCGTGGCCGCTGACGTCGCCGATGACCAGCAGCGTCGTCCCGTCCGGGAGCACGAGCGCGTCGTACCAGTCGCCGCCGACCTGGTCCTCGGCGTGGGCGGTGACGTAGCGGGCGGCCAGCTCCAGGTGGTCCGGCTGGGGCAGGTCGGTCGTCAGCATCGAGGACTGCAGCGTGCGGGCCGTCGCGGTGCGCTCGCGCAGCAGCAGGGCCCGCTGCAGGGCCTGGGTGGTGTAGGAGGCCAGCGCGACGAGCATCGCGCGCTGGTTCTCCGACAGCTCGAGGTCCTCGTGCCAGACCATGGTGAGCAGGCCCACGGGGACGCCGGCGGCGACGAGGGGGACGGTGGCGAGGTAGCGGACGTCGGCCACCTCCCACCGGTGCATCAGCTCCGGGAAGCCCGTGCGCAGCCCGGCGGCGTCGTCGAAGCGCGGGCTGCCCTGACGCAGGGCGAGGGTGCCCGGCCCGGGGCCGTCGAGGGGGAGGTCCTGCCACTCCTGCTCGGCGCCGGCGGCGAGCTCACCGGTGAAGGGGGTCCGCAGCAGCCCGCGCTCGTGGTCGACGACGGACAGGGCGGAGTAGGCGGCGCCGAACCCCTCGTGGGCGGTCTCGACGACGACCCGGGCCACGTCGGCGACCGTGCGGGTCGCGGTGAGCGCCTCCGACATCCGCAGCAGCCGGCTGGTGTGCTCCAGGGAGCGGCTGAGCGAGCGGGTCAGCGCGTCGCGCTCGACCTCGACGGCGTGCTCGGCGGTGACGTCGCGGAAGGAGCACAGCACGTGGTCGTCGACGCGCTGGGCGCGGACGGCGATCCAGCGGTCGGTGCCCGGGACGGGCCCGGTCCAGGTGACCAGGCCGGGTTCGGTGCGGGTGCGGCGCAGCTGGTCGTGGAAGTCGCTGCCGACGGCGGCGGGGAAGACGTCGGAGAGCAGCCGGCCGACGAGGTCGCCGGGGACGGCGCCGTGCAGGGCGGCGCCGGAGGGGTTGACGTGGACGACGCGCCAGTCGTGGGCGTCGAGCACCACGATCCCCTCGGAGACCTCTTGCCACGCGCGCAGGAGCAGCGGGTCCACCGCTCCCGCGGACGACATGGCCCAAGCGTAGGGACGATCACGGTCCTCGGCAGGCGATCCCCGGGTTTGCCCGCGGCCTCAGGCGGGGGTCGCGCTGACGGAGAACTCGATCGTGCCGGTGTCCTCGACGGAGACGAAGCCGAGGTCGGGGGCCTCGACGCCGTGGTCGGACCAGGTCACCGGCAGCGACCCGGTGACGGTGACGGCGTCCTCGCCGGTGCGCTGGACCGTCGCGGGGAAGGTCACCTCGCGGGTCGTCCCCCGCAGGGCGAGGGTGCCGGTGAGGGTGACGGGGATGGTCGCGCCGACGTCGAGGCCGCCCAGGGGCACGGGCCGGGTGAGGACGAGGTCGGCGGTGGGGAAGCGCTCGACGTCCACGACGCGGCTGCGGAACTGGCCGTCGCGCTGGCTGGAGTCGGTGCTCACGCTGGCCAGGTCCACGGAGACGGTGGCCGCGGTGAGCTGCCCCCCGGCGACGACGAAGTCCCCGGTGACCTGGTCGGTGCGCCCGGTGACGGTGATCCGCTGGCCGTTGAGGACCTCGTCGACGCGGTAGCCGGCCGTCCCGCCCGGCGCGACGGTCCAGGTGCCGTCCAGGGCGGGGTCGGTGGCGGCGGCGGTGGGGGTGGCCGAGGCGCTGGGCACCGCGGCGGCGAGGGGGGCGGCGGTCTTGCGCGACTCGACCGCGGCGTAGATGCGGGGCCCCACGACCGCGCCGAGGACGAGCAGGGCGAGGAGCACCGCCAGGGCGGTCCACCGCCGGCGCCGGCGCCGGCCGCGTTCGGCGGTGGGGCGTTCGGCGGTGGGGGTGCTGCTCATGGCGGGTCACCTTCGGGGGTCGGGGACGGCGGGCCCTGCTGCCGGGACCACGGTGCGCGCGCGGTCCCGGTTCACCCCGCGGGGCCACCGGCTCCCGGGCCCGGACCTACGACACGGCGTCGTTGCCGTCCGTCGCGCGGCGGCCACGCTGCGGTCCGCACCACGCTCCGGGAGGGCCTACCCTCGTCGGGTGCCTTTTGAGCGACTCCGCTTGATGAGCGACTACTTCGCCCCCACCCCGGTGTGGGCTCCGGCGGACCTGGGCGGTTTCGTCCTGAGCACCGAGCACCTGGACGACCTGGGCCTGGACGAGACGCTGCGCACGGGTCTGCTGCAGTGGCAGGCCTTCTTCGACGAGCACCACCCCGTCGACCTCTGCGGCTGGGACTCCCCGCTGTCCTGCACGCGCTACGCCGGTGAGGGCTTCCGGCTGCAGGCCGCGCTGGCCCGGGCCCTGCCCGGGATCCGCTTCGACCTGGACCTGTGGCCGGTGCGCGGCGTCGACACCGAGGTCCTCGCCCTCTAGCCCCTCCCCCCGGGCCCGCCGGGGGCCAGGCCCTACCCGGCCGGGGTCGGCGCGGGCGCGGCGGGCGCCGGGACGGCCGGCGGGGCCGGGGCGGCGGGCGTGGGCTCCGGCGCGGGCCGCACCGTCGCGGGGTCCGGCCCGCAGACGATCCGGTTCTCGGGGTTGTAGACCGTCGTCCACGTCTCGCGCTGCGGCGCCCCGCCCCCGACGGGGGTCATGACCCGGGTGACGTCGACGGTGAAGCCGGTGCTGGTGGCCGAGCTCGGCGAGCACCCCCTCGACGTGTCGTAGATCGTGCGGGCGGGCTTGACGTTGCGGCGGGCGGACTTCTGCGCCGTGACGTCCATGAACCTCGTCCCGTACATCGACACGACGAGCTGGTCGCCGACGATCCCGGCCTGGACGTACACCCCGTGCCCGGAGTCGTTGCGGAAGCGGTTGTCGATGCTGCGCCAGTCGATCGTGGCCTCGCGCCCCTCGGGGTAGCGGGAGATGTAGAACGAGTGCGGCTTGTGCTCGATCTCGTCGAGGCCGGCGAAGAAGACCGCGTTGAACAGGGTCGTCGAGAGCTGGGAGACCCCGCCGCCGTAGTCGTCGACGAGGCGCCCGCCGGAGATGACGGGGGCGCGGTGGAAGCCCCGCTCGGGGGTGCGCTCGCCGACGGTGTCGTTGAGGGAGAACTCCTGCCCCGGCTGCAGGATCGTCCCGTCCACGTGCCCGGCGGCGATCCGGATGTTGTCGGTGCGGTCGGCGTTGGCGGTGAGCTTCGTCGAGAACGTGGAGATCCGCTCGACGATGCCCAGCGACTGCAGCGCCTCGGTGGTGAGGGCGGGCTGGGACTCGGTGAGCTCCACCTCGGCCCGGCGGGTCGGGGTGGTGCCGGTGAGCGCCGTCGTCACGGCGCGCGCGAGGTCCTCCGGGGGGGCGGCGCGGCCGGTGACGGCGGGGACCACCCGGGGCACCTCGCCGTCGATCGCGATGCGGGCGTCCTGCGGCGGGGTCTCGAACTGCGGGTCGGCCGCGACGAGGGCGGCCTGCAGCCTCGCGCCGTCGGCGACGAGGGCGGCCTCGCCGTCCACGGGGCGCACGGCCAGCGCCGGGGCGAAGGCCGCGGGGGCGAGGGTCACGTCGCGGCCCCCGCCGGCGACGACGAGGTCGGCGGCGACGGCGGGCCGGGCGAGGGCGTCGACGGCCGCGTCGAGGCCCTCGGCGTCCAGCGAGGGCCGCTCCACGGCGGCTTCCAGGCGCACCGGCCCGGGCTCCAGCCAGGCGCCGGCGACGCGGCCGGCGGCGGCGGTGACGTCGAGGGAACGGCCCTCCTGGGGGGCGGCGACGGCGGGTTCGACGCTGCCGTCGGGGCGGACGTCGAAGGTGACCGCCCCCTCGACGGGGGCGACGGCGACGGAGTCGGCCAGCGGCTGGAGGGCGGCCCGCAGCGCGCCGGTGTCGACGTCGACGTCGGGCGCGACCTCCCCGGCGCCGGCGACGTGCTCCCACAGCGCGGCCGGGGTCCAGGCGGGGGCGGTGACCGCCGCGGCGGTGCCGGCGGGGTCGACGGAGAGGCCCGCCTGCGCGGGGACGACCTCCCCCGTGGCGGAGGCGCCGGCCCCGGTGACCTGGAGGGCCACCGGCCGGGTCCCGCGCTCGCCGGCGGCGGCGCCGACGGCCCGCTCGACCTCGCCGCGGTCCATCCCGCCGACGTCGACGCCGAGCACGGTCGTCCCGCGCGGGGCGTGCCCGCCGAGGGCCAGGGCCGCGGCGGTGTACCCGCCCGCGACGACGACGACGGCGCCGGCGAGGACCCAGGTGCGCGGTCGCCGCGCCCAGGACCGCGGCGACGGCCGGGTCCCCCCGCGGCCCGTCTCCTGCTGCGCCGGCTGGTCGGTGTTCGGCAACTCCCTCGTCCCCCGCTCGAGTCCCCCGTGGGCGGATCACGTTCCGCGTCCGCGCGCCCACCCTAGGAGTTCCCGGGGGGCCGGACGTGCGGTTCGGGGTTCCCGCGCCGACGCGGGCGCGGCGGGCTGCCCGATGCACTCCGCATCCGATGCAGAGTGCATCGGGAGTGGCGTACCGTGGGAGCCGTGACCACCACCACCGAGCCGGCGCGCACCACCCGCCGCCGCGCCGAGACCCGCTCGCGCCTGCTCGCCGCGGCGCTGGAGGTGCTCGGCGAGCAGGGCCTGGCCCGCTCCAGCGTCGAGAGCGTCTGCGAGCGCGCCGGGTTCACCCGCGGCGCCTTCTACTCCAACTTCGCCACCATGGACGACGTCGTCGCCGCCCTCCACGAGACCCAGGCCGGGCACGTCATCGACCACGTCGAGCAGCGCCTGGCCGACGCCCCCTGGACCGACACCGCCGACGTCGCCGCGATCGTCGCCCACGTCCTCGACGTCCTGCCCGTGGACCGGCAGTGGCACACCGTCCGCACCGAGTTCACCGCCCAGGCCCTGCGCAACCCCGACGCCGCCCGCGCCGTCACCGCCCAGCGGGCCGCGCTGCGCCGCCGGCTGGCCCCGGTCCTGGAGGCCGCGCTGACCCGCGCCGGGCGCCGCCTCACCGTCCCCGCCGAGGAGCTCGCCCGCGCCGTCGTCACCGCCCAGGAGGGGCTGGTCACCCCCGCCCTGCTCGGCGACGTCCCCGCGGGGCCGGGCTTCGAGACCCGCGTCCTCACCGGCGTCCTCACCGCGTTCACCGAGGCCGCCCGGTGAGCGCCACCACCCCCGCCGGCACCGCCGCCGCGGTCACCGCCAACGCCGTCACCGCCCGGGGCCTGGAGCTGCGCGCCCGCGGGCGCACCGTGTTCAGCGGCGTCGACGTCGAGGCCCCCGTCGGGTCCACCGTCGTCGTCCGCGGCGCGGCGAGCACGGGCAAGACCTCGCTGCTGCTCACCCTGGCCGGGCGGATGAAGCCGACCGGGGGGCGGCTGCGGGTGCTGGGCGAGGAGCTGCCCGCCCGCGCCGGCGCCGTCCGCCGGGAGGTCGCCCTGGCCGAGGTGCGCGGGGTCAACGAGCTGGACGACGCCCTCACCGTCGAGCAGCACGTCGCCGAGCGCCTCGTCCTGCACCAGCCCTGGTACCGGCCCTGGGTGAGCGCGGACCAGGTCGACGAGCAGGTCGAGCGCGCCCAGCGCGCCCTCGACGTCACCGCCGGGACCGGCGTCGACGTCCCCGCGCTGCGCCCGCGGGAGTTCGTCAGCGACCTCGCCCCGCTGGAGCGGATGGCGCTGGGCGTCGTCCTGGCCCTCATCGGCCGTCCCCGCGTCCTCGTCGTCGACGACGTCGACGCCCTGCGCAGCGGCGAGGACCGGCGCCGGGCCTGGGAGGCGCTGGCCGCGCTGCAGCGCACCTCCTCCCGGCCCCTGACCGTCCTGGCCAGCTGCACGGACACCACCGACATCCGCTGGCACGCCGGCGACGACCGCATCCTCCTCGACCTCCAGGGAACCCCGTGAACCTCCCCCGCGCCACCCTGCCCGGCCTCGAGCTGGCCCGGTTCCGGCGGGCGGCGATCACCCGGCTCGCGCTGCTGGCCGTCGTCGTCGTCCCGCTGGTCTACGGCGGGCTGTACCTGTCGTCGAACTCCGACCCGCTGTCGCGGTTGTCGAACCTGCGCGCCGCCGTGGTGAACGCCGACGCCCCGGCGAGCGTGGACGGCGTGGACGGGCAGCCGCGCACGATCCACGCGGGGTCCGACCTCGTGGAGGAGCTCACCGGTCCCGACGCCGCCGCGGGCTTCAGCTGGGAGGCCGCCTCCGAGGCCGAGGCGGCCCGGGGGCTGCGCGAGGGGGACTACGCCGCCGTCCTGCGCATCCCGGCCGGTTTCTCGCGGGCGCTGGCCTCCACCGGCGGCGACGCCCCCGAGCGCGCCCAGCTCGACGTCACCACCGACGACGCCGAGAACTACATCGTCGGGCAGGTCGCCAACACCGTCGCCACCACGATCCGCACCGACGTCGCGGCCGGGGCGACGGCGGACTACCTGGAGAACGTCTACGTCGCCTTCGGCACGGTCCACGACTCCCTGGGCCGGGCCGCCGACGGCGCCGGTCAGCTCGCCGACGGCGCCCGGGCGGCCGACGACGGGGCGGACACCCTCGTCGTCGGCCTGGGCGACCTCGACGACGGCGCGGCCCGGCTCGTCGAGGGCACCGGGGCGCTGCGCTCGGGCGCGGACGAGCTCGCCGCCGGCACCGCCGAGCTCGCCACCGGCGCCGGCAGCGCCGCCACCGGCGCCGGGTCGCTGGCCACCGGCCTGGACCGGCTGCGGACCGCCACCGCGGACCTGCCGGAGCAGACCGCCCGGCTGTCCACCGGCGCCGGGGCCGTCGCCGAGGGTGCGGGCCGGGTCGCGCAGGGCGCCGACGCCGTGGCCGCCGCCGCCGACCGCCTCGCCCCCGCCCTGGAGGACGCTGGCCGGCTCGTCCCCGTCGTCGACCAGCTGCTGGCCCAGGCCCGCGCGCTGGCCGCCGCGAACCCCGACGACGAGACCCTCGCCACCGCCGTCACCACCCTGGAGGAGACCCGGCGCAGCCTCACCGACGGGTCCCTGGACCAGGTCGGGCAGGCCGTCACCACCCAGGTCGACGCCCTGGCCACCGGCGCTCGCGACCTGTCGCAGGGCGCGGACGCCGTCGCCGGCGGCGCCCGGCAGCTCGCCGCCTCCGCCCCGGCCCTGCAGCAGGGCGTGGCCGCGGCCGCCGACGGCGCCGACGCCCTGGCCGCGGGCACGCGGACCCTCGCCACCGGCTCGCGCTCCGCCGCCGACGGGGCCGCCTCGCTCGCCTCCGGCGCCGCGCAGGTCGACGACGGCGCCACGGCCCTGGTGGACGGCACCGCGCAGGCCCGTTCCGGCGCCCAGCAGCTCGCCGACGGCACCGCGCAGCTGGCCGACGGCGCCGGGACCCTGCGGACGCAGCTGCGCGAGGGCCAGGACGACGTCCCCGTCTACACCGGCGACGCCGCGAGCCGGCGCGCCGACGTCGTCGCCTCCCCCGTCACCGCCGAGCGCGTCCGGGAGCACGCCGTCGCCACGTACGGCGACGGCCTCGCGCCGCTGTTCGTGCCGGTCTCGCTGTGGGTCGGGGGGATGGTGACGTACATGGTGCTGCGGGCGGTGTCCCCGCGGGCGCTGGCCTCCACGGCCTCCTCGTACCGCGCCGCCGTCGCGGGCTGGGTGCCGGGCGCGCTGCTCGGCGTGGCCCAGGCCGTCGTGCTGCTGGGCGTCCTGCTGCTGGGCGTCGGCATCGCCTCGCCGAACCCGCTCGCCACGATCGCCTTCGCGGCGCTGGTCGCGGTGGTGTTCACCGCCGTCCACCAGTGCCTCAACGCCCTGCTCGGCGGGGCGGGACGGCTCGTGGCGCTGGTCCTGCTCGTCCTGCAGCTCACCTCCGCCGGGGGCACCTACCCCGTCGGCACCTCACCGGCGTTCTTCGAGGCCATCCACCCGTACCTGCCGATGACCTACGCCGCCGACGGGCTGCGCCACCTCGTCGCCGGGGCCGCGGCCGGGCCGGTGTGGGCCGACGCGGGCGTGCTCGCCGGGTTCGGCGTCCTGGCGCTGGCGGTGACGGTCCTGGCCTGCCACCGCCGCCGCACCTGGACGGTCTCGGAGCTGCACCCCAGCCTGTCGCTGTGAGGCCCGTCCCGCCGGGGACGGGCCGGGTCCCACCCCCGGCTCAGCCCCGCGGGGTGAGCTGCTTGGGCAGGCACACGTTGCCGCGCACCTCGGCGGGGACGTCGGCGAACATGCTGGCGCACCAGGTCCGCACGTCCTCGACGTCGGCGAAGGGCCCGGCGGCCAGGGTCACCCAGTACGGGTTGCCGCGGGCGTCGAGGAGCCCCTCGCCGAAGTCGGTGGTCTTGAGCACGAACACGTCCCCGCCGGCGGCGCCGGAGGCGATCTCGCGGCTCTGGGCGAGGATGTCGGCCGGGTAGAAGGTGCTGCTGCCGTTGGAGGCGGTCTGCACCGGGTCGGTCGTGCCGACGCTCTTGGCCGAGAGCTGCGCCACCCACTGCCCGCGCGGGGCGTGGGTCGCGAGACCGCTGCGGCGCAGGGCCTCCAGCTCGGCCGTGGCCTCGGCGTCGGCGGCGGCGGTGCCCCCGGAGGGCGAGGGCGGGGCGGACGCCCGCGCGACGGGGTCCCGGGGGGCGGTGGGTGTGGTGGCGGCCCGGTCCGCGGGGGCGGCCAGGGTGCGGGTGGCGAGCAGCCCGAGCATGGCCAGCAGCACGACCGCGAGCACGAGGGCGGTGACCTGCAACGCCCGCAGCCCCCGCGGTCCCGGTCGTGCCCCCGCCGGGCGGGGGGTCCGGACGAGGCGGGGGGTGTGGACCACGCGCGGGGCCGGGTCGGGGGCCGGCGGGGCGGGGGGACCGGGGGTCCTCGTCGCGGTGCCCGTGCCCGGGTCCGCGTCCGGGTGGAAGTCCTCCCACCACGGTGCACCCGGCACGACGACCTCCCGACGCTGCGGGTGCGACCTCCGCACCCGCTCCGACGCCGTCCCGGCGGCGTCCGGACCCGCCGACGCCGTCCGCGGGCGGGTTCCGCAGTGCCCCAGCATGCCCCCGGCACCCCGCGGACGGCGCGTCGAGCGCGCGTCGCGCGGGGGCCGGCGGGCGGGGGCGGGGCGCGGTCAGGCGCTGGCGAGGACCTGGGTCCAGAACTGCCCGGCGGCGCCGGGGCGCTCGGAGATGCCGACGAACCCGAGGCTGCAGTCGAGGATGTTGGCGCGGTGGCCGGGGCTGGCCAGCCAGGCGTCGACGACGTCGGCGGCGGCGTAGCCGAGGGCGATGTTCTCCGCCGTGCGCCGGGGCAGGACGCCCTGGGCGGCCAGGCGGGTGCGCGGGGAGCTGCCGTCGGCCCCGGTGTGGCTCATGAGCCCGGTGGCGGCCATCTCGTCGGTGTGCCGGTCGGCGGCGGCGGTCAGGGCGGGGGTCAGCAGCAGCGGGCCGCAGCCGGCGGCGGCGCGGGCGGCGTTGGTCTCGTCGAGGACCTGGAGGACCTGCAGGGCGTGGGGGTCGAGCGGGGGCGGCACGATCTCCGCGGCCGAGGCCGGGGCGGCCAGGACCACGGTGGCGGCGGCGGCGGCGGCCGCGGTGAGGGAGAGGGTGCGGAGGGGGCGCCGGGGGAGCGTCGTCATGGTCCGAACTCAACCAGTCGGCGCGCTCCCTGGGCGTCCCGTGTGAGATGAACCACACGGTGCGTGTTCTGCCGGATACTTTCTGTCAATATCCCGTGTTCACCTGGGACGCACCGGCGCTGACGACGGTTCCCCCGTCGCCCCGGTGCACCACCACCCGCCCCTTGCCCGCGCGCTTGGCCTCGTACATCGCCTCGTCGGCGTCGCGCACGACCTGCTCGACGCGCACCGGGGTCGCCGGGTCCCCCGGGCACCAACGGGCCCCGATGCTCGCGCCCACGACCGCGTCGTGACCCCGCACCCGCAGCGGCGCCGCGAGCGCGTCCAGGATCCGCTGCCCGATCACCACCAGGTCCGCCTCCGCCGACGCCCCCGCGCACACCACGGCGAACTCGTCCCCGCCCAGCCGCGCGACGGTGTCGCCCGGGCGCACGCAGCCGGACAGCAGCCGCGCGACCTGCACGAGCAGCTCGTCGCCGGCCTGGTGGCCGGCGGTGTCGTTGACCGCCTTGAAGCCGTCGAGGTCCACGTACAGGACCCCCACCCCCTCCGGCCCCCGCGAGGAGGCCGCGACCGCGTGCTCCAGCCGGTCCAGGAACAGGGTCCGGTTCGCCAGCCCCGTCAGCGCGTCGTGCAGCGCGCGGTGGTGCAGCTCCGCCTGCACGGCCCGGCGCTCGGTGACGTCCTCGACCAGGCACAGCAGCAGCGGGTCCGCGCCCTGCAGCTGCACCAGCGCCGCGGAGACCTCCGCGTCCAGCACGCGCCCGTCGGCCGCGGCCAGGCGGACCTCGACGGTCTGCTCCGCCACCGCCCCCGCGAGGACGTCGGCGAACAGCTCGCCCACCTCGGGCCGCTCCCCGTCCGCGACGAGGTCGGCGAAACCGCCCGCCAGCAGCTCCTCCTCCGCGCGGGCGGTGAAGCGGGCCAGCGCCCGGTTCACCCGCAGCAACCGGCCCGCGTCCGGGCCGGCCACCGCGACCAGCGCGATCCCCACCGGGGCGGTGTCCACGGCCACCCGCAGCAGCGCCTCGGAGTTCTCCAGCTCGGAGACGTCGGTGGCCATGCCGATGAGGCCGACCAGCCGGCCCTCCCCGTCGTGCATCGGCGAGGTGGTCAGGCTGACGGGCAGGGTGCTGCCGTCCTTGCGCACGTACGTCATCCGGCTCGTGGAGGGCCCGAGCTCGGCGGCCCGGCGGAAGACGTCGCGCACGTCGACGTCGAGCGCGGCGGCGGTCTCGCGCAGCTGGGCGGGGTCGTGGAGCAGCGCGCCGTCGAGGCCCAGCACCTCCGCCGCGCTCCAGCCCAGCATCCGCTCGGCGCCCTCGTTGAAGACGTTGACGGTGCCGGCGGTGTCCACGGCGATGATCGCGTGCTCCGTCGCGGCGGTCAGCACGCTGGAGAGCAGGTCGTGGGCGCGGGCGACCTCCTCGGCGGCGGCGCGCACCTCGGAGACGTCGTGGAAGGCGGCGACGGCCCCTCCGCTCCACACGGCCCCGTCCGCGCGGGGCAGCGGGTGGGCGCTGACGCTGAGCAGGACCCCGCCGGGGTGGCTGGGCGAGAGGAGCAGGAGGTCCTCCTGCTCGACGTCCTCCCCCGCCAGCGCCCGCACCACGGGCAGCTCCCCGTCGGCGAAGGGGCTGCCGTCGGGGCGGCGGAAGTCCAGCCGGGTGCGCCAGTCGGACCGGGCGGTGGGGCCGTGCCCGCCCAGCAGCCGCTCGGCGGCGGGGTTGCGCAGCAGGGAGTCGCCGCGGGCGTCGAAGACGCACACCGCGTCGGAGATCGAGCCGAAGACCGCCCCGAGCAGGTCCGCCTGACGGGCCGCCTCGGCGTGCGCGGCGGCGGCGCGGGCGGCCTGGTCGACGCCCTCGTCGCGGTAGAGCGCGAGGACGAGGGTGATGAAGCCCAGGGTCCCGATGAAGGCCTCCGCGCACACGGCCTGCAGGTCCGGCGACAGGTCGTGCCACGGCCCGCCGCCGGACCAGGTGGCGAGGACGACGACCGCGGCCACCACCCCGACGTGAGCGGTGGCCAGCGTCGTGGTGCGCCGCAGCGCGACCCACACGGCGACGAGCAGGACGAGGAAGGTGATGGCGTGCCCGGCGTAGACCCAGAAGACCAGCAGGTAGACGGCGGCGAAGGCCACCGCCTGGGCCACCCGCTCCAGGAGGGGCGCGGACCGCCCCGGCGCGTCGGGCCGCCGCTCGCCGGTGCGCAGCACGACGGCCAGCAGCACGAACGTCGAGACGCTGGTGCGCAGCGTCCACTGCAGCAGCGCCAGCCCCGCGTCGACGTCGGCGAGGACGAAGGCGGCCCCGGCGAGCGGCGCGGAGACGACGGCCCCCGCGACCGAGGACAGGGCCAGGCTGCGCAGGTGGGCGACGGTGGCCAGCCGGAAGCCCTCCGGCTGCAGGAAGCGGTGGGTCCAGGCCCCGGCGAGGGCCTGCACGGCCGCCGACAGCGCCAGCGCGGTGGCCTCCCCCACCGGCATCCCGGTGAGCAGCCGCAGCACCACGGTGGCGGCGACGAGCAGCAGCGCGTCGAGCAGGCGGGCCGCGCGCCCGGGGGACCCGGCCAGCCACAGCAGCCCCACGGCCGAGGCGGGCCAGAAGATCGCGAGGTGGGCGCCGTCGGCCTGGGCGCTGCGCCCCACGAGGGTGGCGAGGACGAAGACGACGAGGAGGACGCACCGGCGGCGCCAGGGGCCGGCCAGCCACGTCGGTTCCCCGGCCGCGAGGACCAGGCGCTCGCCCACGCTCACCGCACCTCCGCCCCGCGACCCCGGCGCCCCGGCCGGAGCACCTCACCCGTCATCGACCGGGCGGGGCGGCGCCTTGAGCCGTCCGGGGGCCTGCGGGACGCCGTGGAGCGGTCGCCGCCCGGACGGGCGGCGACCGCTCGGGGTCAGCCCCTGGAGCTGAAGGCCGCGTCGAAGGCCGCGGCCGGGGGCTGGAACAGCTCACCGAGGCCGCGGATGAACCGCAGCGCGTCGGGGGCCCCGCGCAGGCGGTCCACGCCGGCGTCCTCCCACTCCACGCTGGTCGGGCCGGTGTAGCCGATGTTGTTCAGCTCGCGGAAGATCAGCTCCCACGGCACGTCGCCGTGCCCGACGGAGGTGAAGTCCCAGCCGCGGCGGGAGTCCGCCCACGGCAGGTGCGAGCCGAGGCGGCCGGCGCGGCCGTCGAGCTGCTTGCGGGAGTCCTTGCAGTGCACGTGGTAGATCCGGTCGGCGAAGTCGCGCAGGAAGCCGATCGGGTCGAGGTCCTGCCAGACGAAGTGCGACGGGTCGAAGTTCAGCCCGAACGCCTCGCGGTGGCCGATGGCCTCCATGGCGCGCTTCGTCGTCCAGTAGTCGTAGGCGATCTCGGAGGGGTGGACCTCGTGGGCGAACCTCACCCCGACCTCGTCGAAGACGTCGAGGATCGGGTTCCACCGGTCGGCGAAGTCCTGGTACCCGGCCTCGACCATGGAGTCGGGGGTGGGGGGGAACATCGCGACGGTGTGCCAGATCGAGGAGCCGGTGAAGCCGGTGACGGTCTTCACGCCCAGGCGCGCGGCGGTGCGGGCGGCGTCCTTCACGTACTCGGCGGCGCGCTGCCGGACGCCCTCGGGGTCGCCGTCGCCCCACACCTGCTCGGACACGATGTCCTGGTGGCGGGCGTCGATGAGGTCGCAGACGGCCTGACCGGTCAGGTGCGCGGAGATCGTCCACACCTGCAGGCCGTGCTTCTCCAGCGTCGCCTTCTTCTCGGCGATGTAGTCGTCGTCGCGCGCGCCGCGGGTGGCGTCGAGGTGGTCGCCCCAGGTGGCGATCTCGAGGCCGTCGTAGCCCCACTCGGAGGCGAGGCGGCAGACCTCCTCGAAGGGCAGGTCGGCCCACTGGCCGGTGAAGAGCGTCACCGGGCGGGGAGTCGTGGCCATCGGTTCTCTCCTCAGATCGTGGTGTAGGCGGAGTCGTTCTCGGCGCTGCGCTGCACGGCGTCCAGCACCTGCTGGACCTGCAGGCCGTCGGCGAAGCTCGGGCTGGGGTCGCGCTCGTCGGCGATCGCGCCCAGGAACTCCTGCAGCTCGTGGACGAAGGGGTGGTCGTAGCCCAGCCCGTGCCCGGCCGGCCACCAGTTCGACACCCCGGGGTGCTCGGGCTCGGTGGCGAGGATGCGGCGGAAACCGTTCTCCGCGTCGGGCAGGGTGCCGTCGAAGAAGTGCAGCTCGTTCATGGACTCGAAGTCGAACGCGATCGACCCCTTGGACCCGTTGACCTCGATGCGCATCCCGTTCTTGCGGCCCAGCGCCATCCGGCTCGCCTCGAAGGTCATCAGCGCGCCGCCGTCGCCGCGGCCGAAGAACACCGCCGCGTCGTCGACGGTGACCTCGCCGCGCTCGGTGGAGGCCTCCGCACCCAGGCCTGTGTTGGAGCCGGTGCGGGCGGCCTCCAGCGGGCGGGTCTTGACGAAGGTCTCGACGGTGCCGGACACCCCCAGCAGGCGCTGGCCGGTGATGAACTGCGCGGCGTCGATGATGTGGGAGCCGATGTCGCCCAGCGCGCCGGCGCCGGAGCGGTCCTTCTGCAGCCGCCAGGTCAGCGGGAACTCGGGGTCGACGATCCAGTCCTGCAGGTACACCGCGCGGACCTGGCGGACCTCGCCCAGGCGCCCGGCCTCGACGAGCTGGCGGGCCAGGCCGATCGCGGGGACCTGGCGGTAGTTGAAGGCCACCATGGAGCGGACGCCCTTCGCGGCGGCGGCCTGCGCGGCGGCGGTCATCCGCTGCGCCTCCTCGACCGTCTTGGCCAGCGGCTTCTCGCAGATGACGTGCTTGCCGGCCTCGAGGGCGGCGATGGCGATCTCGGCGTGGGAGTCGCCGGGGGTGAGGACGTCCACGACGTGGACGTCGTCGCGGGCGATCACCTCGCGCCAGTCCGCGACGCCCTCGTCCCAGCCGAACTGGGTGGCGGCGGCCTGCGCGCGGCCCAGGTCGCGCCCGGCCAGCACCAGGCGCCTGGTGCGGAAGCGCGGGGTGCCGACGTGGTCGACGCTGCGCCAGGCGTGGGAGTGGACCGCGCCCATGAAGGAGTGGCCGATGACGGCGACCCCGAGCTCAGGCAGTTCGTTCGGTGCAGCGGACATGCGGGGTGTTCCTCCGGGGCGTCGTCGGCTCGTTGTGCTGCGGATCGTACTAACCGGTCCCGGGTGGGGGAACAGCCCACCCCGCCCCTCCCCCGCCCTCCCCGCCGCGGTCGCGCCGTGGTCGTCGAGGACCACGGCGGGGACCGCGGCGGGGGACCGCGGCGGGGGGTGGGGTCAGCGGGTCAGGGCCTCGCGCACCGAGGGCCAGCCCTTCAGCGCGGCCGCGACGTCGTCGCGTTGCTCCTCGGCCAGCGCCTGCTCGTGGGCGCGCTGGAGCACGTCGTCGACCAGGACCCGGGCCCCGGTCGCGGCCGACTCCACGGCGGCCTCGACCATGGCCAGGCTGAGGACGTTGTCGTGGACCTCCCCGGAGAACGGGCGCCCCTCCTGCAGGAAGGCGGTGAACGCCGCGAGGGAACCCGCGATCCCCTCGCCGGGGTCGACGGCGTCGGCGGGGACGCCCCCGGCGTCGAGCACGGGGGCGTCGTCGCCGTTCCACACCGCGGAGCCGTCCGCCCCGGACAGCCGCCAGGCGCCGTTCCACGACGTCTCCGCGCCCGGCGCGCACCAGCTCCCGAC
The DNA here is from genome assembly GCF_000017305.1 of Kineococcus radiotolerans SRS30216 = ATCC BAA-149. Classification (GTDB taxonomy): domain Bacteria; phylum Actinomycetota; class Actinomycetes; order Actinomycetales; family Kineococcaceae; genus Kineococcus; species Kineococcus radiotolerans. The sequence goes on from NC_009664.2 coordinate 1,914,155, forward strand.
GAAGGAGTACCGGGCCCCCGAGGACATCTCGAAGACCGCCGACGCGGAGGCGTCGCCGCCGTACCAGGACCACGACGGGTTCCAGGACTCGCAGTAGACCGACACCGGTTCGGCGTCGAGCAGGTAGCGCGCGAGGTCGAACTGGTGGATCGCCATGTCCACCAGCAGCGGCTGGGCCATCTCCTCGCGGAACCCGCCGAAGCGCGGGGCCTTGAAGAACTCCGTGGACAGCGACCCCAGGTCCCCCAGCACCGCGGCCTGGGCGCGGAACTGCTCGACGTGGACGTTGTAGCGGCGCGACTGGGAGACGAGGAACGGCTGCCCGGTCACCTCCGAGGCCGCCGCCAGCGACAGCCCCTGGGCGACGGTGGAGGCCACCGGCTTCTCCCCCAGCACGGGGAACCCGGCGAACAGCGCGGCGGTCGTCACCGGGTGGTGGGCCTGGGGGACGGTGACGTTGACGATCGCCTGCGCGCCCGTCCGCACCGCGACCTCGACGGCGTCGCGGCCGGTCGCGACGTGCGGCACCCCGGCCGCGACCAGCGCCGCCTCGGCCGCGGCGAGGTCGAGGTCGACGACCCCGGCCAGCTCGACGGCCGGGTCGGCGAGGATCGTCGCCAGCCACGCCTTGCCCATGCCCCCGGCGCCGACGAGGACGACGCGCAGCGGCCCGCTCGTGCCCGCGGTCACTGCTGCTTCTCCGGGTCGAGGGCCCCCTGGTAGCCGTGGCCGTTGTAGAAGTCCTCGGTGTCGTAGCGCAGCAGCACCGGCTCGGTCCGTTCCGGGCGGACGGTGACGGCCCACTGGACGGCGTTGGAGACGACCCTGCGGACGCCCTCGTGGAAGTACGTGGGGTACTCCTGGTCGCCGGGGCGGAAGTAGAAGATCTTCCCGAATCCCCGCTTGAAGGTGATGCCGGAGCGGAACACCTCCCCGCCGGTGAAGGAGGAGATGAAGACGATCTCGTCCGGGGCGGGGATGTCGAAGAACTCCCCGTACATCTCGTCCTCGTCGATGATCATCGGGTGCGGGATCCCCTGCGCGATGGGGTGCGTCGGGTCCACCGTCCACACCAGCTCGCGGTCGTGCTCGGCGCGCCAGCGCAGGGTGCACGAGGTGCCCATGAGCTTCTGGAACACCTTCGACCAGTGCCCGGAGTGCAGGACGATGAGGCCCATCCCGGCCAGGACGTGGCGGTGGACGCGCTCGACGACCTCGTCGGAGACGTCGCCGTGGGCGGCGTGGCCCCACCAGGTGAGGACGTCGGTCTCGCGCAGGACCTCCTCGGTCAGGCCGTGCTCGGGGTCGTCGAGGGTCGCGGTGCGGACGACGACGCCCTCGCCGAGGTTGGCCTCGATCCCCTCGGCGATGGCGCCGTGCATCCCGTTCGGGTAGCGCTCCGCCACCCCGGGCTCGAGCTGCTCGTGGCGGTTCTCGCCCCACACGGTCACGCGGATCGGGTTGGTCATGCTCAGGACTCCTAGGACTTGACGGCTCCGCCCGTGACCCCGGCGGCGACGTAGCGCTGGGCCAGGACGAGCAGGGCGATGGCGGGCAGGGAGGACAGTACGGCGGTCGCCATGATCGGGGACCAGTCGCTGACGAAGCTCCCCACGTAGGTGTACAGGCCGAGGGTGATGGGGCGCAGGTCCGCGGTCGTCGTCAGCGTCAGGGCGAAGAGGAAGTCGCCCCAGGCGAAGAGGAACGTGAACAGGCCCGCGGTGATGAGGGCGTTGCGGCTCATGGGCAGCACGATGGAGAAGAACGCCCGGACGGGCCCGGCGCCGTCCACGTAGGCGGCCTCGACGACCGAGGCGGGGATGGAGCCCATGAAGGCCCGCATGAGGATGATGGAGAACGGGATGCCGGCCGCGGAGTCGGCGAGGATCAGCCCGCCCATCGTGTTGAGCAGCCCGAGGTCGGTGTAGGCGCTGTAGAGCGCGTTGGCGACGACGATGCCCGGCACCATCTGGGTGACGAGGATCCCGAAGAGGATCACCGTCGCCCACCGCCCGAACTTGAAGTGGGCCATGGCGTAGGCCGCGGGCGTCGCGATGACCAGGCTGAACACGACCGACCCGAGGCTGATGAGCAGCGACGTGACGAGGTTGCGGCCCTGCTCGGAGATGGCCGTGGTGTAGCCGCGCAGCGTGAGGTCGAAGGGCAGCCACGGCGTCGCGACGGCGTTCCCGGCCGGCTGGAGGGACACGTTGACCATCCAGTACAGCGGGAACAGCATGAAGGCCACGATGAGGACGCCGATGACCGTGTGGACGGGCCGGCGGGGTTCCTTCCCCGCGGGCCGGACCTCCGCCGCGCGGGTCGGGGTGGGGACCACCGCGCTCACTCGTCCACCGCCTTCCGGTTGAGCCGCAGGTAGACCACGGCGAAGACCAGGGAGATCACGATCAGGATGTTGCCCAGCGCCGCCCCGGCGCCGAAGTCGAACTGGCGGAACGAGGTGTCGTAGGAGAACGTCGCGATGGTCTGCGTCGAGTTCGCCGGGCCGCCGTTGGTGAGCCCGAGGATCACGTCGAGGACCTTGAGGGTGTAGACGACGCCGAGCACGAGGACGACCGTCACGACCGGGCGCAGCAGCGGCCAGGTGATGTGGCGGAACGCCCGCCACCCCGTCGCCCCGTCCAGGGCGCCGGCCTCGTAGAGCTCCTCGGGGATCTCCTGCAGGCCGCCGTAGAGGATCGTCATGTTGAAGGGGATGCCCAGCCAGATGTTGACCCCGATGACGGCGACCAGGGCCAGCGACGTCGACGTGAGCCAGTTCGGGCTGAGGTCGAGGCCGGGGACGGCGGAGAGGATCCGGTTGAGGGCGCCGTTGTCGGCGTCCAGGATCCACCGCCACACGGCGGTCCCGGCGATCATGGGGATGAGCCACGGCAGCAGGATCAGCGAGCGCAGCACGCCCGAGAGCGCGAACCGCTTGTGGAAGAACAGCGCGATCGCCAGGCCGAGGACGAACTGGCCCAGGATGGAGCCGGCCGTGAACAGCACCGTGTTCCAGACCGACCGGGAGAAGATCGCGTCACCGACGACGTTGCGGTAGTTCTCCAGCCCCACCCACGGGGCCTCACCGGTGAAGAACGTCTTGGTCGTGTACTCCTGGAACCCCATGACGACGTTCTTGACGACGGGGTAGCCGAAGAACAGGAGCAGGTAGACCACGGCCGGGACGATGAACGCGATCTGCACGAGGCGCGTCGACAGCGTGCGCGGGCTCCCCTTCCCCGCCGGTGCGGGCACCGACGGGGAGGAGTTCGCGCGCCGGGGGGCGGCGAGGTCAGCCATTCTGCGCCTGCGCGAGGGCTTCCTCGGGGGTCATGCCCCCGACGAGCGCGTTCTGGACGGCCGTGTAGATCTTCGTCGCGGCGTCCGGCCACTCCGGCCCGAGCTCACCGGTGCGGGCGCGCAGGTCCGGGACCTGGGAGGCGAAGGCCTCCAGGTTCGGGTTCTGCGCGACGACCTGGCTCGCGAGCTCCGGCTTGGTGGGGACGGTCCCGGTGCCGACGGAGATCGTCACCTCGTTCTCGTCGGAGTTGAGGCACTGGACGAGCTCGGCGGCCTTCTTCTGCTTCTCCTCGTCGCCGGTCTGCGGGATCGCCCACGCCTCGCCGCCGAAGGGCGAGACGACGGTGCCGCCGGCGGTGGGCGCGGGGATCGGCACGATCCCGTACTCCAGGCCCTCGACGGCGTCGAGGGTGCCGAAGTTCCACGGGCCGTTGATCATCATGGCGGCGTTGCCGGCGGCGAACTGGTCGGCGACGTCGGCCTGGGACCAGGTGACGGTGGACTGCGACAGCGAGCCCTGGTCCAGCAGGTCCTTGACGAGCTGGAGCGCGGCCGCGGTCTCGGGGGTGTTGATGTCCTTCTCGTTCCCGCCGTTGGACCACATGAAGGGCAGGAACTGCCAGGTGCCCTCGTAGGTGTTGATGTTGGACATCGCGAACCCGTACTGGTCGCCGGCGGTGAGCGCGGCGGCCGTGGTCTTGAGCTCGTCCCAGGTGGTGGGCGGGGTGAGGCCGGCGGCCTGGAAGATCTTCTCGTTGTAGAACAGCGCGATGGTGTTGGTGACCGGCTGCAGGGCGTAGAGCTTCCCCTCGTAGGTGGAGGCGCTGAGCACGCCCTCGGCCACGCCGGAGGAGTCGACGCCCAGGTCGTCGAGGGGGGCCAGCGCCCCGGACGCGGCGATCTGCTGGACGTCGGGGTTGTCGAGCATGAGGACGTCGGGCAGCGTCTTGGAGGAGCTCTGCTGGAGCACCTTCTGGATGAGGGTCTCGCCCGGGACGGCCTCGCGGTCGATCTTCATGCCGATGTCGGCGCCGCAGTCCTCGATCGCGGCCTTCCACAGCGAGGCGTTGGGGTCGGAGTTGTAGTAGTCCAGGACCCGCAGCGTGTCGGAGGCCGAGCTCGCCGAGCCCCCTCCACCACCGCCGCCGCAGGCCCCGAGCACCAGCGGCAGGGCCGCCAGGGCGGCGATGGCGCGGGCACGTCCCACGGATCCACGTCGAGCCATGTCGTTCCTCTCTGCGCTCACGGTCGTGAGCAGTTCGTCGTCGATGCGTATCGACGATGGGTACGGGCCACCCGGGCGGGCGGGCCGTGAGGGGGGTCAGTGCGCGGAACGCACGGACCGTCGTCGGACCAGGGTGGCCGGCACCAGGCGGATCTCGCCCGGTGCGGCCGGATCGTCGAGCAGCTCGAACAGCCACTCGACCGCGCGCCGGGACACGTCCCGGGGCTGGGTGGAGACGTTGGTGACCGGGACCGCCTGCCCCTGCGCCTCGCCGTCGGTGCACAGCGCCACCACGTCGACGTCGCGCCCGGGCCGGGTGCCCCGCCCGAGCAGCGCGCTCACGATCTCCGGGACGCCGTCGGTCAGCACCAGCCCCGGCCGCACGGGACCGGAGAGCACCTCCTCCAGCGTCACCCCGAGGGCCACCGGGTCGCGGGGAGCCTCGACCCACCGCAGCGGGAGCCCGACGGCGCTCGCCGCGGCCTGCGCCGCCCGCCGGAACCGCGGGACGTAGTTCACCCCGCGGGCCACCACCTCCGGGCTCCACCCCAGCACCACGACCTCCGGGGCCCCGGCGGCGGCGAGTTCCCCGACCAGCAGCTCCGCGCCCCGGCCGAAGTCGAAGTCGATGCAGCGCAGGGTGTTGCCCGGCAGCAGAGCCTCGTCGGGGTAGCCGATGAACAGGCTGGGCTGGGCCAGCCCGCGCGAGACCTCGGCCCGGTCGTCCTCAGCCTTGACCTCCATGACGACCATGGCGTCGCACAGCGCGCGCCCCGCCACCCGGCGCAGGCTGCTCTCGCCCTCGGCGGCGGTGACGAGCAGGACGTCGTAGTCCCGGCGCCGGGCCTGGGTGGCGATCTCGTCGATGAAGGCCATGATCCCGCCGACCCCGAAGTTCGAGAGGACCGGGTGGACGATGGCGATGATGTTCGTGCGCTGGCCGGCCAGGGCCCGGGCCCCGGCGTGCGGCTGGTAGAGCAGCTGCTCCATGGCGTCCTCGACCAGGCGGCGGGTCTTCTCCGAGATGGGGCGCTTGCCGCTCATCACGTACGACACGGTGCTCTGGGAGACGCCGGCGACCTTCGCCACGTCCTTGCTCGTCGGGACCCGGGCCACGTCGCCCCCTCCTCACCACCGTCGGACGAACGTCGACGTCCTCGTCGATGCGCTTCGTCGATGCGTATCGGAAACTAGCCCACCGCACCGCCCGGGGCAAGCACCTGCGCGGGACTGCGCCGTCCGGGGACCCGGCCTCAAGCTGGGGGGACGCCCCGTCGATGCCCCGGGGGTCCCACCCCGACGCAGGGAGTCCTCGTGCCCAGACCCGCTCGTCCCGTCGCCGTCTCCCTCGCGCTGCTCGCCCTGGTCCTGGGGCCCGGCTCCGCGGCCCGCGCCGTGGAGGCCCCTCCCGCGGACGGGACCGGTGTCGTCGTCGACGCCCTGCGCTGGGTGGACGGGGAACCGCAACTGGAGACCCGCACGGCCACCGACGCCCGCTCCGCCGGGCGGGTGGTGCGGGAGCTGGAGGCCGACCCCGACGTGACCTCCGCCCAGGTGCGCACGACCTACCGCCTGGACCCCGTCGGCGCCGGGACGCTGCCCGAGCGCACCCTGCTGGCCAGCGACCCGTACCTGTCGTACGCGTACCACCTGGACTCCGTCCACGCCTACCCGGCGTGGACGACGACGAGGGGTGCCGGCCTCACCGTCGCCGTCCTCGACTCCGGCGTCGACGCGACCCAGCCCGACCTCACCGACCGCGTCCGCGACGGCGGGAACTTCGCCGAGGGCACCGACATCGGCGAGCACGGCACCGAGGTCGCCACCGTCGTCGCCGGGGCGTACCGCAACGCCCACGGCGCAGCCGGAGTCGCCCCCGAGGTGGAGATCCTCGCCGTGCGGGTCTGCACCCCGCTCGGCTGCCCCAGCAACGCCGTCGTCGAGGGCATCGCCGCCGCCGTCGACGCCGGCGCCGACGTGCTGAACCTGTCCCTGGGCGGGGAGACCTACAACCGCACGACCGCCGCAGCGGTCGCCTACGCCATCGGGAAGGGCGTGGTCGTGGTGGCCTCGGCCGGGAACTCCGGGGACCAGGGCAACCCGCTGGAGTACCCCGCCTCCTACCCCGGCGTCGTCTCCGTCTCGGCCTCCGCCCGCGACGGGAGCGCCGCGCCCTGGGCCCAGCACAACGACCTCGTCGACCTCAGCGCCCCCGGGGAGGCCATCCCCGCCGGCGAGCCCGGCAGCGCCGGCCGGTACCCCTACGTCCCGGTCTCCGGCACGTCGTTCTCGGCGCCGCAGGTCGCCGCCGCGGCGGCCCTGGTGCGCGCGGTGGCCCCGCGGGCCACCGTCGCCGAGGTCGAGGCCGTGCTGCGCTCCACCACCACCCCGCAGTCCTGGGGCCCCGGCTACGGCACGGGCATGCTCGACGTCGCCGCCGCCGTCGCGAAGGCCCGGACCACCGCCGCGGCGACGGCACCCGCGCCGACCACGACGCCCGCACCCGCACCCACCACGACCACGCCCGCCCCGGCCGTCACCGTCACCCGCGGCGCGCGCAGCGCCCGCCCGGTCCCCGTCGTCCGGCCCTGACCCGCGCCGCCTTGAAGGCGGCGTCTCAGACGGCGATGTCGACGCAGAACAGCGGGCGGGGGTCCTGCAGCAGCGCCGGCGGCCTGACGTCGGCGCGGGCGGCCCGCCCGCCCCAGCGCACCCGGCGCCGGTGGCGGGCCGAGACGCCCTTGCGGGCGTCGAACTCGTACTCGCCGACGACCTCGCCCAGCAGCAGCGCCTGCTCGCCCTCGATGGGCAGCGCCACCTCCGTCCCGGGCGCCAGCTCGTGGACGAAGGTGTCCAGCACCCGCAGCGCCTTGCCGGGCCGCTTGCCGGGCGAGACCTCCTTCAGCAGCTCCCGCAGCGACGTGCCCTCCGCCGCGCCGCGGACGTCGACGTCGATGCCGGAGTCCACCCCGAGCCCGACGACCCCGTCGGCGAGGAACTCCCCCGCGGTCGCCGGCCCGGCCGGGCGCACCACCCACACCAGCCGCCCCGCCGAGCGCACCGGCGGCTCCAGCGACGGCGGGTCGGGCCACACGTAGTCCAGGTCGTCGGGTTCGGCGTCCCCGAACAGCGGCCGGTAGGTGGCGGGGTCCTTGCGCAGCAGCGCCGAGCGGTGGCTGCGGTGCACCGCCTCGTCGCCCAGCCACGGCGGCATCAGGTCCGCGAGCTCGGCCTGCGCGCGCCCCACCACCTCGGGCGCGAACTCCGCGATGAGGCGCCGGGTCGAGTCCGCCCGCCCCGTCGTCGTCCAGGCGTCGACGACGGCGAGGCCGTAGGCCACCAGCGCCGGGGTGCACCCGCGCCACATCCGGACCGCGGGGTGGTTCACCCAGCCGTAGTCGGGCAGCTCCAGCGCCCGCAGCACCTGCAGGGTCTCCACCCGCTGCTTGCCCAGCCGCGGCCCGTCGAGGACGGCTGCGGAGCGGGCGAAGTCGGGGTACGGGAGGAACGTCTGCACGGACCCACCGTGGCGCGGGGGGCACGCCCCCGCACCTCGGGTCAGTACCCGCGCTCGGGGTCGACCAGCCCCAGCAGCTCCTCGCCCGCGGCGAAGCGGCGGACGTTCTCGGCGACCCGCTCGGCCAGCGCGGCCACCTGCAGCGGGGTCGGGTTGGTGGAGTGCGGGGTGATGATGCAGCGCGGCTCGCTCCACAGCGGGTGCCCGTCGGGCAGCGGCTCGGGGTCGGTCACGTCGAGGGCGGCCCCGGCGATGGTGCCCTCGGCGAGGGCGCTCACGAGGGCGTCGGTGTCGACGAGGGAGCCGCGGGCGATGTTGACCAGCCAGCCCTGCGGGCCGATCGCCGCGAGCTGCTCGGCCCCGACCAGCGCCTTCGTCTGCGCGGTGGCGGGCGCGGCGAGCACGACGTGGTCGGCGGCGGCGAAGACCTCCCCGACGCGGTCGGCGGGCAGGGTGCGCGCGGCCCCCTCCACGGGCAGGCCGCGGCGGGTGACGGCGAGGACCTCCGCGCCCAGGGCGACGAAGGCGGGGATCATCGCCGAGCCGATCCCGCCGGCGCCCACGACCGCGATCGTGGAGCCCCGCAGGCTCGTCTGCGCCGCGTCGAGGATGGCGTGGTCCCAGGTCGTGAGGCGCGCGGCGCGCCCGATGCCGCGGACCCCGGCCAGCAGCAGCGCCACGGCCCCCTCGGCGACGGCGTGCGAGTAGGCCCCCGTCGCCGAGGTCCAGGTGCGCGAGGAGTCCACGACCCCGGACTCGACCCAGGCCTCGATGCCGGCGGAGGGCAGCTGCACCCAGCGCACGGCCGCGGGCAGCTCGGGCAGGTCGCCGTGCCCGCCGCTGACCACCACGGCCTCGGCCTCGGCCAGCGCGACGACCCGCCCCCCGCCGCGCTCCACGGCCTCGACCAGCTGCGGGTTCTCCTGCGGTCCGACGAAGACGGCGGGGGTGGTGGGCATCGGGCTGCTCCTGGCGGGTCGGCGCGGGCGGTCGCGCCAACCCTAGGGTCCGGCTAGCGGCCCAGCAGCTTGGCCCACAGCCGGGCGAGGAAGCCCTTCGCGGGCGGCGCGACCGGTGCATCCTCGACGGGCGCGGGGGCGGCGACCGGCGCGGGGGCCGCGACGGGCGCCGCGACGGGGGCGGGGACCGGCGCCGGGACGGGGGCGGGGACCGGGGCGGGGGCCGGTGCCGCGACGGGTGCCGCGACGGGCTCCTCGTGCCCGCGGCCGGGGGCGGTCAGGGTGCCCCGCAGCTCCTGGTCGGGGGTGTAGCCGCTCTCCCCGAGGATGGAGGCGGCGTAGAGCAGGGCGGACGCCTGCACGGGCGCGACGGTCTGCGCGCCGCGGACCGCGGTGTCCGGGTTCTCGTCGATCGTGGACATGCGGGTGTCTCCCCGGGGTGGCGGGCGGTCGCCCCGACGGTGACCGCGTGCTCGGGGCATCGACCCGCGGGCCGCGGCGCTGGAGCCGGGGGACCGGGGACCACCCGGACGGACGCGCCGCGGCCCCCGTCATCCTTCCCCGATGGACACCTCGGCGCTCAGCCACGCCTTCACCATCGCCCTGCCCGCCTGGGTCGACGACGAGCTCGCCGACGTGCCGGCCGTGCTGCGGACCCGGGAGGAGCGGATGGCCCTGGTCCACCGCCTCGCCGGCCGCAACTTCCGCGAGGGCAACGGCGGCCCCTTCGCCGCCGTCGTCGCCGACAGCGGTTCCGGCGAGATCGTCTCGGTGGGCGTGAACGTCGTCCTCTCCACCGGCATCTCCTCCGGCCACGCCGAGGTCGCGGCCCTCGGCCTGGCCCAGGTCCGCACCGGCTCCTGGGACCTCGGCGCCGACGGCGCCCGCCGCGAGCTCGTCGTGAACTGGCGCCCGTGCGCCCAGTGCTACGGCGCGACGCTGTGGTCGGGGGTGCGCACCCTGGTCGTCGCCGGGTCCGGTCCCGAGCTGGAGGAGATCACCGGTTTCGACGAGGGTCCCGTCCGCGAGGACTGGGCCGCGCAGTTCGAGGCCCGCGGCATCGCCGTGGTCTCCGACGTCCTGCGCGAGGAGGCCCTGGCGGTCTACCGCGACTACGCCGCCCACGTCGCCGCCACCGGCGCGACCGTCTACAACGCCCGCACCGACTGACCGCGCCCCGCCGGGCGGTCCTCAGGCCCCGGGGCCGGTGGCCGATGGGGGGAGGTGCGCGCACCCGAGTCGGAGGAGCTGCGCCCCGGCGACTTCGTGAAGGTGCGGGGCACGGCGAACCCCGCCCACCACGGCGGGAAGGCCGTCGTCGTGGCCGTGCACCGCTCGGCGGGACCGCCGTGGCGGGTCGTGGCCGTCGACGTCCGCTACTCCGCGCGCGGGCACGCCCTGCGCGTGGACCTGGCCGAGGCGGGCGAGCTCGCCCGGTGGGACACCCCCTGGCAGGCCGAGCACACCGTCGAGGACGCCCCGCACGAGTTCCTCAGCCCCGGGGTGGCCGACGCCGCCCGGCCGCTGCCGCGCCGGGGGGTCGCCGCCGCCGTCCTCGCCGTCGTGGCCGTCGTCGCGGTCCTGGGCGTGTGGGAGGCCCGGCGCCCCGTCGCGCCGAACCCGGTGCTCGTGCAGCGCGCCCTGCAGGAGGGCGTCCGCGGCACCGGCACCCCCGGCGCGGGGACGCCGACGCCGTCGGCCACGGCGACGACCCGCCGGGCCGCCTCGGCCACCGTCGTCGCCTGGGCCGCGGGCCCGGTGCCCGTCGTCTCGGGCGTCGACGGCGAGGTCCGGACGCCGCTGGCGGGGATCGTGCCCGCCGAGGGCTGCCGCGACGCCTACGTGCGGGACCTGCTGTCGCACCTGCCGATCGGGCAGGGCGTCGACGTCTCCGGGGCCGGCTGGTACCGCACCGACGACGGGCTGGACGTCAACGCGGAACTGGTCCGGACCGGGGTCGCGGTCCCCGACCCGGCCACGGCCGGGACCGGCGCGAGCGACGCGGAGAACCTCAGGACGGTCCAGGACCTCGCCGCGGACGCGCCGTCCGGCTGCCGCTGACCTCCACCAGCGCCGCCTCGACGAGGTCGCCGACGACGGCGGGCGAGTAGTGCCGCTCGACGTGGGCCCGGGCCCGCGCGGCGAGCTCCCCGCGCAGGTCCAGACCGCGCAGCACCGCGGCGGCGAGGTCGCCGGGCGCGGTGGACGCCGCGACGGTGCGGGGGTCCAGGGAACCGGCGACCTCGGGGTTCGCCCCGACGGGGGTCGCGACGACGGGGACGCCGCTGGCGAACGCCTCGACGGTGACGATGCCGAAGCCCTCCATCTCCAGGGTGGGCAGCACGAACAGGTCCGCCGCCCGGTACAGCTCCGGCAGGTCCTCCTCGGCGACGAAGCCGGGGAACACGACGGCGTCGGCGACGCCGAGCTCCGCGGCGCGCCGGCGCAGGTCGTCGGCGAGGTAGCCGGTGCCGCCGACGACGAGCTGGAGCCCGGGGTGCGCGGCCCGCAGCGCGGGCACGGCGGCGAGGAGGTTCTCCAGGCCCATGCGCCGGACGAGGCGGCGCACGGTGAGCAGCACCGGGGACCCGGTCAGCCCGAACCTCTCCCGGGCCGGGCCGGCGGGGCCGGGGGCGAACCGGGGCAGGTCCACGGCGAGGGGGACGACGTCGACCCGGCCCCGGGCGCCGGGGTGCACCTGCTGCAGCAGCCCCCGGACGTACCCGCTGGTGGCGAGGGTCCGCGCGCAGCCGTCGACGGCGGCGAGCTCGGCGCGGCGGGTCAGGTCGGCGACGACCCCGGACGCGGCGCGCGCGAACGGGTACTTCCCGCCCGCGGCGTCCAGGCGCACCTCCAGCGAGGACGGGGCGTGGAAGCGGAACACGGCGCGCTCCCCCAGCCCGGCCCGGACGGCGGCCAGGGCGTGGAAGGTGGAGTGGACGTAGACGGCGTCGAAGCCCTCGCGCGCGTCGAGGGCGCGCAGCCAGGCCGGGACCTGGAGGGTCGTCGTCAGGGGGTGGGCGTAGTAGGCGCGGCTGCCGCGCGCGGGGGCGGGGTGGCGCAGCAGCCGGTAGTGCCCGCGGTCCTCCGCGAGGGGCTGCGCGCGGTCGTGGCGGCGGACGAGGACGGTGACGCGGTGACCGCGGCGGGCGAGCTCGTCGACCTCGACGAGGACGGAGGAGGCCACGCCGCCCCGGTGCTCCGGCGGCACCCCGTCGGTGATCACGAGCAGGCGCACGGGGGCAGCCTGCCAGACGCGGCCCGCCGCGCCGCGTCCGCCGGCCCCGGGGACAATGGTCCGATGACTTGGGTCCCGCCGTCGCCGGTCGTCGCGGACGGGGTGTCGATCACGGGGACGGGGGCGGGGTCCGGGGTGGTGCTGGACGAGGTCCTGCTGCGGGCCCTGCGGGCGGTGCAGCAGGCCGTGTGCATCTCGGACGTGTCCCTGCCGGACGAGCCGGTGGTGTGGGTGAACGACGCGTTCACCCTCACCACCGGCTACCTGGCCGCGGAGGCCGTGGGCCGCAACTGCCGGTTCCTGCAGGACGGCCTGAGCGAGCGGGGTCACGACACCACCCGCCCGGCGGCGCGGATCCGGGCGCTGCTGCGCGAGCGCCGCTCGGGCACGGTCGTCATCCCGAACCGGCGCCGCGACGGCTCGGTCTTCCTCAACGAGCTGTCGCTGTCGCCGCTGACCGAGCCGGACGGCAGCGTGCGCTACTACGTGGCGGTGCAGCGCGACGTCACCGCGCGCGTCGAGGCCCAGAACGCGCGCGACAACGCGCACGCCGAGGCCCGGGCGCTGGCCGACGAGCTGCAGCGCCACCTCGTGCCGCACCGGCTGCCCGAGGTGCCGTGGCTGGACGTCGCCGTCCGCTACCAGCCCGCGACCCGCCCGGACGGGACCCGGGGCGAGGTGAGCGGGGACTTCTACGACCTGCGGACGCTGCCCGACGGGGAGGTCGTGGCCGTCATCGGCGACGTCTCCGGCCGCGGGCCGCGGGCGGCGGCGGCGACGGCGGCGCTGCGCTGGGCGGTGCGGGGGGCGGCCGGTGCGACGAGCGAGCCGGCGGCGCTGCTGAGCCTGGTCTCCGATGCGGTGCAGGACGCCCTCGACGAACGCTTCGCCACCGTCGCGGCGCTGCGGCTGCGGCGGGCCGCGACGGAGGCGACGGTCGCCCTGGCGGGTCACCCCCAGCTCCTGCTGCTGCCCGCCGACGGCGAGCCGCGGTTCGTGGGGACCCCGGGCACGCTGCTGGGTCCCTTCCCCGAGGTCGAGCTGCACGACGCGGTGGTGGACCTGCCCCCGGGGAGCTCGCTGCTGCTCTACACCGACGGGGTGACCGAGGCCGCCGACGCCTCGCACCGGTTGCTGGGCGAGGACGGGCTGCTGGCCGCGGTGGCGGGGCTGACGTCGCGGCGCTCCGACGACGTGGCCGACGCGGTGCTCGCGGCGGTGGCCCGCCACGTGGGCGAGGGCCCCACCGACGACCTGACGCTCATGGTCGTGAGCCGGCGCCCGGGCTGAGCCGGGCGCGCAGCAGCGCGAGGGCGGCGTCGACGGTGCGCGCGGCCTCGGCGGGGTCGACGCGGGCGAGGACCATCGCGCTGAGGACGCTCGCGGTGCACAGGGTGGCGAGCTGCCCGGCCTCCTCGGCCGGCAGCCCGGGGAGGTGGGCCGCGACACCGCGCGCGAGGGCGGTGTGCAGCTCGGCGCGGTAGCCGAGGACGGCCCCGGCGACGGCCTCGTCACGGCCGATGGGTGAGGTCGCGGCGTTGAGCAGCAGGCACCCGCTGCGCAGGGCCGGGGCCCGGCCCTCGGCCAGCACCGTCCGCACCCCGTGCAGGTAGGCGGGCAGCGCACCCGGGTCGACGGGGTCGAGGGTGAGCGGGCGCAGCCGGGGCCGGACGACCTCCTCGAGGTAGCTGCGCACGGCGGCGTCGAACAGCCCGCGCTTGCTGCCGAAGGCGTGGTAGAGGCTGGAGCGCCCGACGCCGGTGGCGGTCTCGAGGTCGGGGACGGACACCCCCTCGAAGCCGCGCTCCCAGAAGAGGGCGCGCACCGCGCGCACGACCTCGTCGGTGTCGAACGTCTGCACTCGTCCCACGTCGCTCCTCGCTCCCGGGGAGAAGCCTATAGTGGAACGACCGTCCCACAGAACGGAGCGCCCGTGACCACCGCCGCCCTGGTCGTGACCGGCCTCGCCGCCCTGGTCCACGTCTACGTCTTCGTCCTGGAGTCCCTGCTGTGGACGGGGCCGCGCGCGGCCCGGGTCTTCGGACTCGACGCGGCGACCGCGCGGGCCACCGCCCCCCTGGCCTTCAACCAGGGCTTCTACAACCTGTTCCTGGCGCTGGAGATCGCCGCCGGGACGGTCGTGATCGCCACCGGCCACCGCGCCGTCGGGGCGACCCTCGTCCTGGTCGGTGCGCTCTCCATGGTCGGGGCGGGGCTCGTGCTGGTCCTCTCCGACCGCACGAAGGCCCGCGCCGCCCTCGTCCAGCTCGTCCCCGCCCTGCTCGGCAGCCTGCTGCTGATCGCGGCCCTCACCACCGACTGAAGGAGCACCCCGTGACGTCCAGCACCCAGGTCCAGCTCGTCAGCCGCCCCCGCGGGTGGCCCACGCCGGAGGACTTCCGCACCGTCTCCGTCGAACTGCCCGCCCTGGCCCCCGGCCAGGTCCGGATCCGCAACGAGTTCCTCTCCGTCGACCCCTACATGCGGGGCCGGATGAGCGCCGCCCGCAGCTACGTCGCGCCGTACGCGGTGGGCGAGACGATGACCGGCGGCGCCGTCGGGCGGGTGGAGGAGTCCACCAGCGACGACCTGCCCGTGGGGACCCTGGTCGTCCACGACCTGGGCTGGCGCGACGTCGCCCAGGGCGACGCGGCCGCCTTCCGCGCCGTCGCCGAGGTCCCCGGCGCCCCCAGCTCCCTGCACCTGGGGATCCTGGGGATGACCGGCCTCACCGCCTACGTCGGCCTCACGGCGATCGCCGGGCTGCGCGAGGGCGAGACCGTCTTCGTCTCCGGCGCCGCGGGGGCCGTCGGCACCGCCGTCGGGCAGATCGCCCGCCTCCTCGGCGCGAGCACCGTCATCGGCTCGGCGGGCTCGGCCGAGAAGGTGGCGCTGCTGGAGGGCAAGTACGGCTACGACCGCGCCCTGAACTACCGGGACGCCCCGATCCGCGAGCAGCTCGCGCAGGCCGCGCCCGACGGCATCGACGTGTTCTTCGACAACGTCGGCGGGGACCACCTCGAAGCCGCGCTCGCCGCCTTCAACGACCACGGCCGCGCCGCGATCTGCGGGGCGATCTCGCAGTACAACGCGACCGGTCCCGTGGCCGGCCCGGACAACCTCGGCAACCTCGTCACCCGCAAGCTGACGCTGCGGGGCTTCATCGTCGGTGACCACCGCGAGCTCGCCGGGGAGTTCCGCGAGCGGATGACCGGCTGGTTCGCCGACGGGCGGATCGCCTACGACGAGACGGTCTTCGAGGGCATCGGGAACGCCGTGGACGCGTTCCTGGCCATGATGCGCGGCGCCAACACGGGGAAGATGGTCGTCAGGCTCTGACGCGCCCCGGCGCGGGGCGCGGCGGAGCGTCCCCCGGCCGGGCCGGGGGACGCCGTCGCGGGCCGGTCAGTCCGGGGAGCCGACGGTCGCGTCGTCCTCCAGCAGCTCCACCGCGGCGTGGGCCCGGTTGAAGAAGTCCACGGACACGACGACCGCGGCCTCCGCGCCCTGCCGGGTGATGACCAGCGGCTTCTCGACGATCCCGTCCAGCAGCCGCGGCAGCTCGACGTCGGCGACGTCGGCGTGCGGGTAGATCGCGGCGGCCGGGTCCTCCCGGGCGTCGCGGTGGAACTCCGCGACCCGCTCGCGGGCCTCGGCGTACTCCGCGGCCCAGTCGGTGTCGCGGTCCTTGACGTCGCTCTGCTGCTCGCTCACGCGGCGGCCTCCGCTCGCGCGTCCCCATGGGTCCAGGTGGTGTGGAGATCCATGGATCCACGATAGTCGCCCCGCCCGTGCGCGCGCGGCTGACCGGGTCGGGAACCCCCGCCGGGCCCACCCGACGCCCGCCCGGGGCCCGCCCGGGGCCCGTCCGGTGCCCGCCACGACGGGCGGGCGGGGCCCGGCGTCCGTACCGTGACCCGCGGTCGAACCCCCGGACGTGCCGGGACGTCCGGGAGGAGCACCGATGGGCACGCGCACGGGCGGCGACGCGCCCGCCGTCGTCGTCGACCGGCGGGACGCCCCCGCGGACCCGCCGGGCGCGCACCGCGCGCGCGGCCCGGCCGCCGCGGCCGGGCTGGTGTCCACCGCGCTGTGCGCGGCCGTGGGCACCGGGCAGTTCCAGCGCGGCGACGCGCACGCCTACGACCTCGGCATCTTCAGCCAGTCCGCGGCGTCGTGGGCCGCGGGGCACCTGCCGACGTCGGGGGTGCTCGGTGGCAAGGCGCTGCTGGGAGACCACTTCTCCCCGCTGACCGCGGTGTTCGGCGCGGCCTGGGCCCTGTGGCCCGACCCGCGCGTCCTGATCTGGCTGCAGGCGGTGCTGCTGGGCCTGGGCACCGCCCTGGTCACCCGCGCCGCCGTCCGCCACCTGCCCCCGGCGGGCGCCGCGGGGGTCGCCGCGGGGGCCCTGCTCGCCCACGGCACCCTGGCCGCGGCCCGCTTCGACGTGCACGAGGTGGCGCTGGCCGTCCCGTTCCTGGCCCTCACCGCGACGGCGCTGCTGGAGCACCGCCACCGCGCGGCGGCGCTGTGGGCGCTGCCGCTGCTGCTGGTGAAGGAGGACCTCAGCGCCACCGTGCTGGTGGTGGCCGCGGTCGTGTTCGCGCGCGGACGGCGCCGGCTGGGTCTGCTGCTGGCCGCCGCGGCCCTGGCCGGGCTGCTGCTGGCGGTGACGACGATGGCCCTGGTCTCCCCCGGGCACGGCCTGGCCCGGCTGGACAGCTTCGGCGGCGCCGCGGTGGCCGGGACGAGCGCCACCCGGCGCGTCCTGCTCGTCGTCGCCGTGGTCGTCGGCGGCGGGGTGCTGTGGGTGCGCTCGCCGGTGGCGCTGCTGGCGGTGCCGACGCTGGCGTGGCGGCTGGCCTCCGAGACACCCACCTACACCTCCAGCTCCCTGCACTACGGGGCCGTGCTCGCCCCCGTCGCCGGGGTCGCCCTGGTGGACGTGCTGCGGCGCCTGCCCCGCGGGCGCCCCGCGGCCCGCCTGGCGCCGTGGTGGTGCGCCCTGTGCTGCGCGGGCACGACGCTGGTGGTGCTGCCCCCGTCGTCGCTGCCGCCGGTGCTGTCCGCCGCGGGCTGGCGGACGGGCCCGCGGGTGGCGGACCTGCGCTCGGCGGCCTCCGTCGTGCCGGCGGGCGCCGCCGTCGCCGCGGACAACTCCTCCGCCGCCTACCTGCTGGGGCCGGCCGGCGGGGACCACGACGTGCGCGGCTGGTCCGCGGACCAGCCGCTGCGGGACCTGCCGGAGTGGGTGGTGCTCAGCACCGACCGCAGCTCGCCGGGGACGCCGCTGGCGCGGTCGCGGGCCTGGCTGGCGCAGGTCCGGCAGGTGCCGGGGGTCTCCGTGCGCGAGGTCGGGGCGACGGCCGTGGTCCACCTGCCGCCGGTGCGCTGAGCCGCGCCCGCCCCGCGGTGCGCGCGGGGCGGGCGGCGGCCCTCAGTCCTGGGCGATGTAGGACCCGAACGCGGTGCCCGCCCTGGCCGGCACCGACGGTTCCCCGCCGAACACCACGCCCGTCGCCAGCGGCTTGGCCGCGTTCAGCGTCGTCAGCGCGGACCGCGCCGAGTTCGACAGGTCCGGCCCGGAGGTCAGCAGGAGGGGCCCGCCGAGCAGCCCCATCGCGGCGGACCCCACGAGCGCGTCCGGCCAGTTGTCCCCGGTGGCGACCCCGGCGGCCCGGGTGGCGGTGCCGGCGGCGAACCGGTCCGAGACCCGCCTGGCGGTGTCGAAGCGGTCCACGCCCACGACGGCGCGCGCGGCGCTGCCCCCGGCGGCGGGCAGCGCGGCCGCCGCCGCGGCGGCGGGACCGCCGACGGGCACGACCCGCGACCCGGTCGCGTCGTGGGCGGCGAGGTAGGCCTTCGTCGCCTCGGGCAGGACCGGCCCGTCGGTCAGCAGGAGGACCCCGCCGGTGCGCGCGGCCAGCGCCGACACCGCGAGCCCGTCGGGGAAGTTCACCCCGCTGGCCAGGTAGATCGGCGCGGTGGCGGTACCGGGCGCCTGGACGGCCACCTCGGCGGCGATGCGGGCCGCGGTCTCGAACCGGTCGTCGCCGGCGAGGCGCTGCACGGTGAAGTTCGGGGACAGCGCCGCGAGGGCGGTCTGCACCCCGGCGGAGACCGTCCCGCTGCCGCCCAGGACGTAGACGGTGCCGCCGGGGGCCAGGACGCGGAGGATCTCCTTGCCCACGGCGTCGGTCAGCTTGTCCGACGCGGTCAGCAGCAGGGGCGCCGACGTCGCCGACGCCAGCCGCGCCCCGGCGAGGGCGTCGGCGTACTTGTAGCCCGCCGAGACTACGACCGCGCCCGCGGAACCGCTCGTGGGGAACAGCGCCTTGGAGGAGTTCACCGCCGTCTGCAGCCGGTCGGTGCCCGAGAGCCGGCTGACGGCGGTGTCCAGGACGGGCCGCTTGGAGGTCGCGTACGGCGTGACCGCCGCCGACGCCGCGGACGCGGTCCCGGTGCCGAAGGAGTTCGTCGCGGCGACGGTGAACGTGTACTTGGCGCCGTTCACCAGCCCGGCCACGACCTGGGAGGTGGCCTGTGCGGTGGTGAACGTGACGGGGGTCTGCGCCACGCCGTCCTTGTGGGGGGTGACCACGTACCCGGTGACCGGCGGGGCCGCCGGGGTGCTCGTGGCGGC
Source organism: Kineococcus radiotolerans SRS30216 = ATCC BAA-149 (assembly GCF_000017305.1). Lineage (GTDB taxonomy): Bacteria > Actinomycetota > Actinomycetes > Actinomycetales > Kineococcaceae > Kineococcus > Kineococcus radiotolerans. The sequence continues at coordinate 1,933,040 of NC_009664.2, forward strand.
GGTCCAGGTGACGACGGCGCGGCCGTCGCCGGCGACGGCGGTCGGCGCGGTGGGGGCGGCGGGCAAGGCGCCGACGGTGAGGGTGACGACCTGGTCGTCGTGGCCGGTGGCGTTGGTGGCCCGCAACGTGAAGGTGATGGGTCCGACGGCGTCGGGGGTGCCGGAGAAGACTCCCGTGCCGGAGGACACCTTCAGCCACGCCGGCGCGTCGCTCAGCAGCGACCAGGTCGGCGTCGGCGTCCCGGAGGCCGTCGCCCGGTACGTCCAGGGGACCTTGACCGCGGCGGTGGTGACGGGCGTGGAGGTGACGCGCGGGGCGCCGGGGTCGGCGGTGGAGGTGAGGGCCCACACCTGCGGGGAACTGCCGCCGTCGGCGAGCCAGATCGTCCCGGAGGGGTTGGTCGTCACCCCGTTGGGGCGGCCGTAGGTGCCGTCGGTGGACAGCGTGGACACGCTGCCGGCGCTGGTGATCCGCTTGACCGTGCCGGCGGCGGGGTCGGTGGCGTAGACGGTCCCGGCGAGGTCCACGGCCAGCGAGGTGGGGGTCCTGCCGGTGCTGCCGGTGCTGCCGGTGCTGGCGAGGACGGAGAGCGTCCCGGTGGGCGTGATCTTCTCGACAACGTGGTTGTCGGCGTCGGCGACGTGGAGGTTCCCCGCCGCGTCCAGCGCGACTCCCGTGGGGCTCGCCAGCGGGGACTTGTTCGCGTCACCGGCCTGGGGGGAGCCGGCGAACCCGGTGCCGGCGAAGATGGTCAGCGCCCCCGACGCGGTGACCTTCTCCACCTGGTTGTTCTCGGAGTCGGCGACGTAGAGGGTGCCGTCGGGGGCGACGACCACGCCGGTCGGGTCGTGCAGCGGGGAGTCCTTCGCGGGCCCGATCTTCGCGGGGCCCTGGGCGCCGGAACCGACCACGGGCGTCAGCGTGCCCGGCAGGACGAGCTTGAAGACGACGTCCGCGCCGGGGTCGGCGATGTAGAGACCCCCGTCGGGCCCGAACGCGAGGCCCGCGGGCGCGGACAGCCCGCCGGCCGCCCCGGCGACGACGGAGACGCTGCCGCCGGCCCCGATCCGCTTGACGGTGTGGTCGCCCGGGTCGGAGAAGTACACGGTGCCGTCGGCGGCGACGGCGACACCGGCGGGAGCCCCGTACGTCTCGCCCGCCGTGACGAGGGGGGTCGCGTGGTAGTCCGCCACCGGGGCGGCCGCCCCGGCGCTGGCCCCTCCCGCCACGGCCGCCGCGGGCAGGGACATCGCGAGCAGCCAGGTGGCGGTGCGGCGGAGGCGGCGCGCGGCGGTGGTGGGCCTGGTGTCAGGGGTCACGCCGTTCCATCGGACGGTGGGCCGCGCGCTGAAGGCGCCCCGCCGACCCGGAGCCGACCTTCAGCCCGCACCGGTCCGCGCCGATGTCTCCGGGTGTGACGACCACGCTCCGAGGTGCCCCCGAGGTCGCGACACCGCGCCTCGTGGCCTTCACGACGGGCTCGTTCTACGTCGCCGGCGGGACCGCCGCCGCCCTGACCACGATCCGCAGCTGGCCCCACCCGGGAGTGCGCGGGAGCGCGATCCTGGTGCTGGCGGCGCTGGCCGTCGCCGCGGGTTCGCTGCTGCTGGTGCGGGGCCGCCGGTTCCCGCGCTGGGCCTTCCACGTCGTGGTGGGGCAGGCGACGTTCATGCTCGGGGCCGGGGTGGTGCTCAGCGCCGACGACGCGGCCGCCCTGGGGGTGGCGGGGGTCTTCGCGTTCTGCGCGGTGGACAACCTGTACTTCTTCGCCCGCCGCGAGGCGGTGCTGCACACCGCGCTGCTGCTGGCGGTGGTGGCGGGCAGCCTGGCCTGGCGCGGCATCGACCCCGGGGTGGTGGCGGCGCTGATGCTCGTGCAGGTGGCGCTGGTCGTGGTCATCGGGCGGCTGGTGCAGCGCGCCGCGCACGGCACCCGCGACAGCCTCACCGAGCTGCTGAACCGCCGGGGTTTCGACGAGCGCTTCGAGGAGGCCGTCGCGGCGGCGCACCGGGGCGGGAGCGACCTGTCGGTGGCGCTGCTGGACCTGGACCACTTCAAGGACGTCAACGACTCCGGCGGGCACGCCGCGGGCGACGCCCTGCTGGTCTCCCTGGCCGAGACCCTGAACCGGACCCTGGCCGGGTGCGCGCCCTCGAGCACCGTCCTGGCCCGTCAGGGCGGTGACGAGTTCGCCGTGGTGACCCCGGGCCTGGACCTGGACGCCGCGGTCGCGGTGGCGGAGGCGTTGCGCCGCGCCGCGGCCCCCACGGGGTTGTCCGTGGGGGTGGCGCAGCTGGCGCCCCGCGAGGACGCCGGGGCGCTGCTGCGGCGCGCCGACACCGCCCTGTACGAGGCCAAGGCCGCCGGCCGCAGCCGGGTCGCGACCGCCGCGACGTGCGACGCGGGGCTGCTGGAGGACTTCCGGGCGGCGCTGGACCACGGCGGGCTGCAGGTGGCGCTGCAGCCGATCGTGGTCCCCGGCACGGGCGAGACGATCGGGGTGGAGGCGCTGGCGCGCTGGAACCACCCCGAGCGGGGGCCGGTGTCCCCGGCGGAGTTCATCCCGCTGGCGGAGGCGAACGGCCTGGTGAAGGAGCTGGACCTGGCGGTCGCGCGGCTGGCGTGCGCGGACAGCGTCCGGTTGCGCCGCGCGCTGGGCCGGGACGTGCTGCTCACCGTGAACGCCTCGGGGCGGCACCTGGTCGACCCCGACTTCGTGCAGGACCTCCTGCAGGTCCTCGCCGACACGGGCTGGGCGGCGCGCGACCTGGTCGTGGAGGTCACCGAGAGCACCCTGGAGGCGGCCTCGGCCGCCGCCCGCGACACCCTCGAGGAGCTGCGCGCGATCGGCGTGCGGGTCGCCATCGACGACTTCGGCACCGGGTACTCCGCGTTCAGCCAGCTCGACGCGATCCCCGCGGACTTCCTCAAGCTGGACAAGGACTTCACCTCCCAGCTCACCGCGAGCGGGCGCCGCCGGGCGGTGCTGGGCGGTCTGCTGCGGATGTCGGAGGAGCTGGGGCTGGCCGTCATCGCCGAGGGCGTGGAGACGCCCGAGCAGCGGCAGGCGCTGGTCGCCCTCGGCTGCCCCCTCGCGCAGGGGTACTTCTTCCACCGGCCGCTGCCGGTGGAGGACCTGCTGCGGGCGCTGTCGGCGGAGACCCCGCCCGCGGGGGCCCCGGCGGGGGCGCTGTCGGGGACCTGAGCGGCCCCGGCCGGTCCGCACCCCGCGGGGTGCGGACACGGCGGTCAGGAGCAGAGGGCGGTGTCCACGGCGGCGTCGACGCGCCCGATCGCCTCCAGCGTCCGGGGCAGCGCGGTGACGGCGACGACGGCCGCGCGCCCGTCGGTGGTGACGAGGTTGCGGGTCTCGAAGCCCTGGATGTCCCCGCCGTGGCCCCAGGCCTCCAGCCCGCAGCTGAGGGTGGTCCGGGCCAGGCCCAGGCCGTAGGCCCACTCCCCCTGGGGTTCGAAACCGGGTGCGGGGACGGTGGTCCGCATCTGCTCGAGTTCCGCGGGGGCGAGCAGTTCCCCGCCGACGAGGGCGTCGAGGAACCGCGCGAGGTCGGAGGGGGTGGAGATCAGCTGCCCCGCCGCCCAGCCCAGCGAGGGGTCGGTGTCGGTGACGTCGACGGGTGTCGCGGCGGTGTCCAGGTCGTAGCCCTGCGGGTGCCGGCCGCGGATGTCCTGGTCCCCGGTGGTCGGCCAGTAGGTGTCGCGCAGGTGCAGCGGCTCGATGATCCGCTCGGTGATCTGCTCACCGATGGGGCGCCCCGTGACCCGCTGCACCAGCAGCCCGGCGACGACGTAGTTCGTGTTGGAGTACTCGAACCTCGTGCCGGGGGCGAAGGAGGCGGGCTGATCCAGCGCCGCCTGCAGCAGCTGCGACGGTTCGAAGTAGGTGTGCCGCACCGACACCAGGTCGGTGCCCAGGACGAGGGTGTCGTAGTCGGGCAGGCCGCTGGTCTGCTGCAGCAGCTGGCGGACGGTGATGGAACGCCCGTCCCCGCCCGGGCCGCGCACGACCCCCGGCAGGTAGGTCTCGACGGGTTCGTCCAGGACGACCTCCCCCTCCCCCACCAGCTGCAGCACGACGGTGGCGGTGAAGGTCTTCGTGTTGCTCGCGATGCGGATCCGGCTGTCGGGCTGGATCGGCTTCCCGCTGACGACGTCGCGGACCCCGGCGGTGTAGTCGGTGACGCGGCCGCTGCGCTCGCGGACCGCGGCCAGCGCCCCGGGCAGGCCGTCGTCGCGGACGAGGGCGTCGAGGCTGTGCTGCACGGCGGGCGAGCGGTGGTGGGTGCCCGCGGCCGCGCTCGTCGTGGTGGCCGCACCGGTCGCGGCGGGGGGAGCGGCGCCGGCGGAGGCGGCGGTGCCGATGAGCGCGGTGCTCAGCAGCGCGGCGGCCAGGGCGGCGGTGCGGCGGGCGGGGCGGTGGGTGGTCGGCATCGGGGCTCCTCGGCAGGGCGGTCGGTTCCCCACCACCCTGGGCGCGCGGGGCGTCCCGTCCCATCCCGTGGGCTGCCCTCCCGGGGTAGGGCCTGCACCACCACCGCCCCTGTCCCCGGCCCGGCGCGGCGGGGTAGCGTCCGGGCGGCCGCGGCGCGCGGCGACCGGGCCGGACGGAGGAGCGAGGGTGAGCGTCGAGGACCTGATGCGGGCCAACCTGCTGGACGTCTTCGGGGAGCGGGACCCCGGGCGGCGGCGCGCGGCCGCGGAGCGGACCTACACCGCCGACGTGAGGTTCTCCGACCCCGACGAGACCGTCCTGGGGCAGCGGGCCCTGCTGGACAAGGCCCAGCGCCTGCTCGACGACGCCCCGGGGTTCGTCTTCTCCCCCGACGGCCCGGTGCGGGTCGCGCAGGACCTGGGGTACCTGGCGTGGGGTTTCGGGCCCGAGGGCGGGGAGCCGGTGGTGCGCGGGATCGACGTCGCGCTCGTCGTCGACGGCCGGATCAGCCGCGTCTACACCCTGCTGACGTGAGCGCGTTCGTGCGGCACCACCCGGGTACCGCGGGGTGACGGTGCCCGCGCGACCCGGGCGCCTGGACGCCGTGACCCGCCGGTGAGACCGGCGGGCCACGGGTCTCGTCAGACGGGCCGGTGCCCCGCGGGGACGACCTCGGCCTCGACGGGCGGGGGCGGCGGGGTCCCGTCCCCGAACGGCCGCCCGCCCAGCGCCTCGCGCCCGTGCGGTTCCAGCCAGCCGGAGAGGTCCGGGCCGGCGGGGACGACCCCGGTGGGGTTGATGTCGCGGTGGACGCCGTAGTAGTGCTGCTTGATGTGCAGCACGTCGGTCGTGTCGCCGAACCCGGGGGTCTGGTAGAGGTCGCGGAAGTACGCCGACAGCACCGGCATCTCGGACAGCTTCTGCCGGTTGCACTTGAAGTGGCCGTGGTAGACGGGGTCGAAGCGGGCCAGCGTCGTGAACAGCCGCACGTCGGCCTCGGTGATGGTGTCCCCGACCAGGTACCGCTGGTGCTCCAGGCGTTCCGACAGCGCGTCCAGGCGGGCGAACAGGCGGTCGTGGGCGCGCTGGTACGCCTCCTGGGTGCCGGCGAAACCGGCCCGGTACACGCCGTTGTTGACGTCGCGGAACACGTCGCGGTTCACGGCGTCGATCTCCGCGCGCAGGTGCTCCGGGTACAGCTGCGGGGCGCCCTCGCGGTGGAACTGCGTCCACTCCAGGGACAGGTCGACGGTGATCTGCGGGAAGTCGTTGGTGACGACCTTCCCGGTCGGGACGTCGACGATCGCGGGGACGGTGATGCCGCGGTCGTAGCCGGGGTAGCGGGCGAAGAACGCCTCCTGCAACCGCTCGATGCCGAGCACCGGGTCGCGCCCGTCGGGGTCGAGGTCGAAGGTCCAGCTGCGCTCGTCGTGGGTGGGGCCGGCGATCCCCATCGACAGCACCGGCTCCAGGCCCAGCAGCCGCCGCACGATGATCGCGCGGTTCGCCCACGGGCAGGCCCGGGAGACGATCAGGCGGTAGCGGTCCGCTTCGACGGGGTAGCCGTCGCGGCCGTCGGCGGTGATCCGGGTCTCGATGTAGCGCTGGTCGCGACGGAAGTCGCCGGTCGGGTTGACGTAGCCCGTGCTGCCGGTGGTGGCGGTGCTCATGGCGTTCCTCGTCTGGTCGGCGGAGGCGGCGCCGCGGACGGCGCACCCCAGTAGTACAACATTCAACCAGAAGGGGGGTGATCCCGCGCGCCGGGGTCACCCGTCCCGCCCCGTCCGGGAACCCGCCCGTCAGGGGTTCAGCGCAGGTCCACCCGCACCACCTGGTACTCGGCGGTGGCGGGCTCGGCCACCGCGAAGCGGCCGTTGACCAGCCACAGCGCACCCGCCGCGAGGATCCCGGTCGTGGGCCGGTCGAGGTCGGGGTCGCCGACCTCCCCCACGACCTCGCCGCTGCGCCCGTCGGGCGAGAGGCGCACCACCGCGGCGGAGTCGGTGGAGAACCCGTACACGACGTGCAGGGTCCGCCCGCGCAGCACGAGGCCGTCGCCGCCGGTGAGGTCGCGCCCGCTCACCTCGATGCGGTCGCTGACCCCGGTGCGGGGGTCCACCCGGAACAGGTCGCCGGTGCTGCTCTGCGTCACGACGAGGGCGTCGCGGTAGGCGCGGATCCCGTTGGCGTTGAAACCCGCCCCGTAGACCAGGTCCCCGGTGATCGGCAGCGTCGTCGCCCCGTCGGGACCCGGCAGCGCCCCCCGCCGGCCCAGCGGCAGCACGACGAGGCGCTGGACGGCGGAGTCCGTGACGTACACGCCGTCGCGGGTGACCTCCACGTCGTTGAGGAACCCGCTGCCGGGCACCACCCAGCGGCCCAGTTCCGCCCCTGTGGTGCCGTCGTAGGCGGTGACGGCGCCGGTCGCGCCGCCGGCCACCCACAGCCGGTCCGCGCGCGCCTCGTAGGTCATCCCCACCGCGACGCGCCCCTCGACCCCGGCGACGAGCGGGCGGCTCTCGCCGGTGCGCAGGTCACCGACGACGACGCTGCCGTCGGCGCGGGAACCGGCGTAGAACGTCGTGCCCCGCCCACCGGCGATGCCCTCCGGCAGCGACCCGGTGGGCAGCGGCACCGTCTCGGGCAGGCGGCACCACGGGGCGCCCCAGGAACCCGTGGCCGGGAGGGCGGTGGTCGCCGCGGACGGGGCAGTGGTCGGGGCGGCGACGGCGGGGGCCGGCACGGCCAGCAGGCCGGCGGCGAGGGCGAGGACGGCGGGGGCGAGCGCTGCGCTGCGCGGGCTGGGGGTCACGCTCCGACCCTAGGCGCCTCCCCCGCCGGGGGCCCGCGGAAAGCGGCCCGGCACCGCGGGGCTTCGGGACCTGCCCCCGTCAGGCGGTCCTCACCGCAGGTGGACGAGCACCCGGCCGGGGTTGCGCGCGTCCACCTCGGCCGAGCGGTACAGCTTCCGCACGTGCGGCTGGGCGAGGAACGTCAGCACCCGCTGCCGCAGCGCCGCGCTGCCCTTGCCGGGGACGATCTCGACGGTCTGCTCGCCGCTGGCCGCCGCGCGGACCAGGAACGTGCGCAGCGCGGTGTCGAGGTCGCGGTTGCTGCGGAAGATCGGGTGCAGGTCCAGCGAGAGCATCCGGGGCCTCCCCGACGTCGGGCGCCGCCGTGCGCGCCGCCGCGGTCCGGGCAGCGTAGTTCCCGCAGTTCCGGCCTCGGGCGCGGCGGACCGGGGAGCGCCGGGGCCGGTCGACCACGCAGGCGAACCCCACCGGCGTTGAGTGTTCAGTTCGAGCCGGTGTTCATTTTCTCTGAACGACCGCGGAGGATGAACGGACCCGGGTGACACCTCCCGCTGCCGACGACCCCGCCCCCGCGGTCCTCGACGCCCTGCGCGCTCTGGGCCTGGACGTGGCCGTGGCCCGACGGCGCCCCCTGGCCCCCGCACCGCTGGTGTACGCCGACCTCGTCGCGGCCGGGTACCCCCGCTGCCTCGACGCCGCCGCCCGACTCAGGAGCGCCGATGATCTCCTTCGCCACCTCGACGGCTCCTGATCTGCACGTCGTGTCGGGTGAGGGTCCGCGGATCACCGGGCCGGGCGTTCAGCAGCCCGTCACCCACACCGGCGCCGGCAGCGGCGGGTTCCCCGCCGCCTCCGGCAGCCACACCGGTCCCCGGCACGGCATCCGCAGCGCCACGGCCTGCCCGCGCCGCACCACCTCCACGTCGGGGCGCGCGCCGAGCTCCGCGACCAGCGCGAGCTTGCCCTCGCGGGTGGCGCTGGTCCCGTCGATGCGGAGGTCGACGACGACCCAGTCCGCGTCGACGGCCCCGACGTTGCTGAACACCCGCACGGTGTGGCGGGTCACGAAGTAGGGGCCGGCGCCGTTGTCGGCGGCGACGAGCGCGCCGGCGGGCAGGTCCCGCGACACCGCGAGCAGGTCGCGGGTGGCGGCGGAGGGGCGCCAGGTGTCGAGGCTGAACGGGTTCGCGACGTAGTTCGCAGTCAGGTAGGTGACGGTGCTCGCGGCCAGGCTCAGCACCGCCACCACGGCCGTGGCCGCCGCCCGCGCTCGGCGCAGGCGGCGCAGGACGTCGACGAGGGCGACGAACACGACGGGCATCAGGACCCCGTCGTAGTGGAAGCGCGGGGACCAGTAGCTGTCGTAGGGCGAGATGAGCCGCCACGCCAGCGTCGGCACGACCACGAACGCCACCGGTGAGCGCACCCACACCAGCCCGCCGGTGACGAGCAGCAGCACGACGAGCTCCAGGCGCGGTGCCCCGTCGGCGGACCAGGTGAGGGGCGCGGCCGCGGCGGCCTCCCCGCTGAAGCGGATCGCGAACAGCGGGACCTCGTGGTCGGGGTTGCGCCAGGCGATGACGGCGAACGCGGCGACGGTCCCGGCGGCGGCGAGCAGCACGGTGGCCACGGCGACGAGCCGTTCGCGGCCCCGGCCGAGGAGGAACGCGACGAGGGCGACCGCGCAGATCGTCGGGCCCTGGTCCTCCTTCACCAGCAGCAGCGGCAGCGACCACGCGCAGGCCGCGGTGAGGCGCCGCTCCACCAGGGCCGCGCAGGCCAGGGCGATGAGGGGGACGGCAAAGGCGACCTCGTGGACGTCGAGGCGCGCGACGTTCACCACCCCGTAGGACCCCGCGGCGAGGACGGCGACGACAGCGGCCGAGGGGGGACCGAGGTGGCGGCGGGCCAGGGCGTGGACGACGGCGACCCCCAGCGCCAGCGGCACCGCCTGCACGACGATGAGCGCGCGCGGGTCCGGCCACACCCACCACGCCGCGCCCCACAGGGCGGTGACGGGGCTGAAGTGCTCCCCCAGCAGCGGCAGCCCGCGGATCGCGCTGTACGGCAGCCGTCCCGACGCCCACGACTGCGCCGACTGCGCGAACACCCCGAGGTCGTAGGCCCCCGAGCGCCCCACGTTCCACCGGGCCAGGCCGAGCCACGCGAACCAGGCGAACGACAGCAGCCCGGCGACGGCGCTCCCGGTCCGGGGCCGGTGGGTGGCGGGGGCGGCGCGGTCCAGGACGTGCGTGCTCATGGTGGGCCGAACCTACCCGCGGCGGGCGTGGCGCTCCCCCGGCCCGCGCCCGGCCCGCCGTTACCGTGACGGCATCGTGTTCACGACCCGACGGCCGCAGCGGCCGACCACCGCCCCCGTCCGGCCGCTCCCCCGGGCGCTCACCGCGGTCACCGCCCTGGTGGTCCTCGCGGTGGGCGTGTTCGTCTTCACCTGGCGCCTGGGGGTGGAGAGCTCCGTCGGGGACGAGCTCGTCTACCGCGACGCGGGCGCCCAGTACGTCGACGGGGTGTTCACCTACAACCTGGAGCACCCGCCGCTGGCGAAGTACCTCGTCGGCCTGGGTCACCTCGCCTTCGGCGGCACCCTCGTCGCCGACCGCCTGCCCTCCGCGCTCCTCGGGATCCTCACCGGCGGGGTCCTGTTCGCGATCACCCGCCGGATCGCCGGCCCGCGGGCCGGGCTGCTCGCGGCGCTGCTCTGGTACGTCCTGCCCCTGCACCCCGGCGTCGTCGAGGCCCACGTCGGGCGGCAGGCGACCCTGGAGATGCCGCTGCTGTTCTTCGTCGCCTGCGCGCTGTGGGCGGCGCAGGCCCTGCTGGACCGCGCCACGTGGTGGCGGTGGGCGTGGCTGGGGGTCGCGGTGGGGGCGGCGACCGCAACGAAGCTGACCGGTGCGAGCGTCGCCGTCGTCACCCTGGCCCTGCTGTGGCGGCACCGCGCGACACCCGGGCGGGCGCTGGGCGGGGCGGTGCTCGCGGGGTCCGTCGCCGTCGCGGTGTTCCTGGCCACCTACCTGCCGTTCGGCGCTGAAGGGCCCGACGCGGTGCGGACGGTCGTGCAGTGGCAGCTCGACCACGCCGGGCGCGGCGCCGTGCAGCACGTCGCCGGCGTCAACCACGCGTTCCCGCCGTGGTGGTCGGCGTGGTGGTTCCAGGCGCAGTACCTGACGTGGGCGGGGGTCGTGGCGCTGTGGGGGCTGGCCCTGCTGGGCGTCGTCGCGGCCCGGCGGGCCGGGCTCGTGGTGGCGACCGCCCTGGCCGGGTTCACCCTCGCCCTCGTCGCCTCCCCGCTGAAGCTGCCGCAGTACCACGACGTGTGGATGCCGCCGCTGGTCGTGGGGGCCGCCGTCGCCCTGCACCGCCTCGTCACCGGATCGTCCGGATCCCGTGTCGTGGCCACTGCGGCGGGCCTGGTGCTCCTGGCCCTCGCCGGACAGCAGGGACTGAACGTCGCCACCACCGCTCCCGCGGACTACCGGCTGGTGGGAGCCGAGCTGCGGCGACTGCCGGCGGGGTCGGTCGTGGTGTCGTGGGCGGACACCGGGGCGCTGCAGCGCTACGCCCCCGATCTCGTCTACATCGGGGGGACGGTTCCGGACTGCACGGCCGCGGCGCTGGTCGTGGACACCACGATCGCGGACCGCATCCCGGGGGCGGACGCGGCGGAGTGGGCGGCGCAGTGCGGGGCGTCCCCGAGGGGGTTCCAGCGGATGCAGGTCCTGATCCCGTCAAGGGCGTCCTGACCCGCTGGACCGTGCAACCGGCCGGTGTCGGTCCGGGCTGACAGGGTGCGGATCATGCACCTCCTCGACGCTCTCAGCGCGGTCGGTCGTGTCCTGCTGGTGACGTCCGTGCTCGTGAGCGCGCAGGCCGTCCTGCTCGTGTCCGTCGAGCGGTGGTTGATCGGCTCCGGTCCCCGGGCGGCGGCGAAGGGACCGGGGGACGGTCGTGCGTCCGGGCGGCCAACGCGCGGGTTCCGCGCGAGGGGATCGCGTTGCCTCGTCATCGCCGGCGTGGTGCTGTTCCAGGCGATGGTGGTGGGCTCGGCCCTCGACGCCGCTTCCACGACGCGAACCCCGGGACGGATCACCTTGGTGATCACTGCAGTGGTGCTGACCGCGGTTCCCACGACTCACGCGGCCCTGACCTGGAGGGCGCTGATCAACGCCGATCGTTGGTGGGACCGCACGGTGCCCGTGACCGCGACCCCCCACGACCGGCGGGCCCGACGCCACCTGATGGAGGCGACCATCCCCCACCTCAACCACGGTGTCTTCGTGTGCGGCGCGGTCCTGCCGGGCGTGGCACAGTGCTTCGTGTCGTACCTGCCGTCGATCACGGCAACAGTGCCGGACACGGATCCCGTGCTCGAGATCATGGTCCTCCTCATCGCGGTGATCTCAGTGAGTGGCGTCGCGTGGAAGGTCGTCCACGTCCTCAACCCACTGGCCCCGTTCACCGGCCTGGTGCTGCGGGACTGTGGGAAGCCGTGGAGCGACTGGCAGGGCGCGCGCCTGCGTCCTCTCGACCTGCGCAGTTCCGCCGCGGCGTTGTGGCGGTGGGAACGCCGGGAACTCCGCCGGGTTCCCCCGTCGCTGCGGGATGGGCACGCAGAAGCCTTCCACCAAGCGTGCGAGGCACTGCGCCTGCTGGACGACAGGCGTCACACCGACGCGGGAGCCGCCGTGACCGCACGCACCCTGTGCGGGCAGGTGGTCATCGCCACCCTCGCCACCGACCACCGGTTGGCCACTCGCGTCGCGGCGAGGGCCGTCCCGTCCCGGCTGCGCACCACGCCGCCCCACCCACCGGTTCGTTCTCGCTGGGCGGGTGCCGTCGACGTGGTGTTGACCCGAGCCGTCACCGTGCTGACGTTCGTCTCCTGCCTCATCACCGTGCTCGCCCTCGTCCTGGCCCTCGTGGGCGGGGCGGGTTTCGCCGACGCGTGGAAGGACTTCCGGCTGTGAGTTCGTCAGGTGGTGCGGCGGGGGCCGCCGGTGGGGACGTAGAAGAACCCGGCCCCCCGCCGGACCTCGCGTCCGGGGGCCAGCACGCCTTCCGCTTCCAGGTCCTTCAGCACCCGCTGCAGGTTGGTGGGGTGAGCGCCCACGATGCCGGCCAGTTCACTGGAACTGATGCGACCGCGGTGCTCGGCCCACGACCGGGCGATGGCTGAGCGGCTGGGACGACGGCGCTGCGGGGCGCCGAGACGCTCGTCGCGGTCGGCGAGGACGGCGAGCGCGGCGGGGGTGATGGTCCAGGCGGGAGGCTCGTTCGCCGGCGACCCCGCGACACCGGCGGTGAGGGGGACTCCCGCGACTTGGACGTCCTCCAGCCGGTGCAGGACGTCCTCCGCTTCCGCGCTGGACCGCTGGATGAGCGGAGCGGCGACCCGTGCGTCGATCCACCAGTGGCTGACGAGGTGCTGGACGACGAGCAGCGCGTCGAGGTCGTTCGCGGTCCGCGCGGGGTCCAGTTCGTGGAGGAACGCCATCCACCCCTCGTCCAGGCGGGTGCCGATGAGGACGGCGCGGACGAGCGGCCCGGGGACTTCCTCGATGGAGGGCGCGGGGTGGCCGAGGCGGATCATGTCGCCGACCATCCGGTCGACGCCGATGCCTTCGAGCTCGGCCACCCGGAGCCGGGCCAGCAGGTCCGCCAGCGCCCGGTTCCGTGGCTGGGAGGGGTGGGTGATGATGTTTCTGCTGGTGATCCCGCCGATGAACCCCCCGGGTGAGGTGACGACGAGCCGGGAACCGATGTGCTCGACGTGCACCGGGTCGACGGTCGACCAGTCGCGGTGGGCGACGCCGTTGACGAGCGCCTCACGGGCAGCGCGGGGCGGCAGGGAGCGGACCTGCCGGTTGACGAGCCCCCGGGGAAGGTGGCGGACCGGGTTGGACGCCTCGATGGCGCGGTCCACCTCGTAGAGCTCCTCGAGGAGTCCTCGTCCCGCTTCCCGGATGCGTTGCAGGCTGTCCCCACCGGCGACCTCGCGCCGGACGTAGTCGATGCCGGGGACGTCCCGGCCGACGAAGGCGATGACACCGGCGTTGGTGAGGGTGCCCGCCGGCGTGACCACGTTCAGTCGCCGCAGCAGGTCGCTGTCGGACGCGGCCGCGAGGTCCAGGTTCTTCTCCTCCCCCGCCGCGGTCAGGAAGTCCCGCGCCCGTTGCAGCGCCGTGCTGCGGGCGGCGTCGAGCGCGAGCCCGGAGTCCTGCGCGGACCAGTCCCAGCCGCTGCGACGACGGCGCTGCTCCTCCCAGGTCGTCGCGTCGACCTCGACGCAACTGTCGGCGACGCGGTGGTGGTACTTGTGGTCGTACATGACCGGGTGGACCGCTTCGGGGCTGCGGACGAGGAGCAGCCGGACACCCCGGCACAGCACGGGCGTGACGTCCGCGGTGAGACGGCGGTCGGTCAGGTCGTAGATCTTCCGACGCAGCCACTGGGCGTCGAGCTCGGTGCCGATGAGCGTCCCGTCGTCGGCGACCCCGACGACGAGGACGCCACCTCCCGGGGTGTTGGCCATGCAGGCCGCTTCCCCGGCCAGGACGCGGGCCGCCCGGTCGTTCTCGGTGGCACCGGGGAGGATGGTCGGGCCCTTGCGCCGGCCGGCCTCCTCCTTGAGGTCGACGTGGAGGGACTCCAGACCACGGACGGGGCCGGTGGCGGAGTCCAGGACCATCAGGACGCGGCGCACCTCCTCGCCGACGGGGTCCGGACCGAAGGAAAGTGTCACGGGTGACCCCCAAGGCCAGTCGCCATACTTTATCGAAGAAAAAAGTATGACAGGGGCCGCGGCGGGCCACCACCCCGCACTTTCGCCGCCCCGCCCGCACCCCGCACCGGGGGCTGACCAAGCGCCCGGGGCGCCTTCGCCTGCGCCTGCTGCCCGGGACGCGGCTGGGTGAGCGATCACCCGATCGGGTCATCAACGGCGAACCGGCGCCTCCCGACACCTCGGGCGGAGGAGGTCCGCGCCAGCAGCCCGGGTCGATCCCACCGCCCTGGGCCGCCGAACGAGGAGATGACCCCATGAGCGCCTTCCGGGCCACCGGCGACGTCCGCGGAACCGCGAGCCGCCCCCGCCGCGCAGCGTTGCGCATCGCGCTCGCCACCACGATCACCGCCGCCACCCTGGGCGGGGTGACGGTCCCCGCCCAGGCGACCGGGACGACGGGTGACCTGGCGGAACTGCCCTCCGCGGTGCGTTCGGACCTGTCCCCGCGCGAGGTCTCCGCGTTCGGCAGCGCCACCGCCGGCTCGGGGCACGACGTGATCGTCGTGGTCCCCGCCGGCGGCTCGTACCGCACCACCACCGTCTCCAGCGGCTCGGAGTCCGACGCGGTCCGTGCCGCGTCGATCCTCGTGAACCAGCCCTCCGTGGTAGCCGCCGGTCCCGACGTGGAGGTCTTCCCCGCCGTCCTGCCCCCGTCCGCGGGCGCCGACCGCCGCGGCGAGCAGTGGGACTACCGGCGCACGGGCGCCGGCGTCCACGACGCCTGGCTGGCCGACAAGATCGGCGACGTCACCGTCGGCGTGATCGACACCGGCCTCGCCCCGCACGCCGACTTCGCCCCCGGCACCGTCGTGGGCGGCTACGACTTCACCGCGGAGAAGGACTACACCTCCGACGGCAACGGCCACGGCACCCACGTCGCCGGGACGATCGCCGCCACCACCGGCAACACCGGCGTGGACGGGTTCGCGCCGGGCGTGAAGCTGCGGATCTACCGCGTCTTCCCCGACTCCGGGGCCGGTTCGACCCAGGACATCATCGACGCGATCAAGCGCGCCGCCGACGAGGGCGTGGACGTCGTCAACCTGAGCCTCGTCATGGGCCCGGCCTCCAACACCCTCACCGCCGGCGTGGTCCAGACCGCGGTCGACTACGCGCGCGCCAAGGGGGTCGTGGTCGTCGCGGCCGCCGGCAACTACGGGGCGCCCTGCGGCATCGGCCAGAACCCCGACACCTGCGGGAACCCCGTCATGCTCCCGGCGTCCCTGCCGGGCGTGATCGGCGTCAGTTCCATCGACCCCGCCGCCGCCCTCTCCCCGTTCTCCGAGCACGGCAACCAGATCGACGTCGCGGCCCCCGGGTCGCAGATCGTCTCCACCTACATCGGTTCCACCACCGCCTACGCCACGATGCAGGGCACCTCCATGGCCGCCCCGCACGTCGCGGCCGTGGCCGCCACCGTCAAGGCCGTCAGCAAGGGCTTCACCCCCGACCAGGTCGAGGCGATCCTGGAGTCCTCGGCCGAGGACCTCGGGACCGCCGGCCGCGACGACCGGTTCGGCGCGGGCCTGGTGCGTTCCGACACCGCCGTCACCGCGGCGCGCGCCGCCCTCCCCCGGGTGAACGCCGCGCCCACCGCGTCGGCCGTCACGCAGGACGTGCTCAACGACCGGTCCGTCACCGTCGACGTCCTGGCCCACGCCACCGACCCCGACGGGAACCCGCTGACGCTCGCAGGCGTGAGCGCCCCTGCGCACGGCACCGCGACCGTCGTGGACGGGAAGGTCCAGTACCGGGCCATGGCGGGCTACACGGGCTCCGACGCGTTCACCTACACGGTGACCGACGGTTCCCTCACCGCCACGGGCACCGTGACCCTCACCGTCGCCGCCCCGCCGGTCGTGGTCCAGCCGCTCCCGGCCCCGCCGGTGGTCGTCGCCCCGCCCGCGGCGCCGCCCGTGGCGGCACCGCCCGCCCCGGCTCCCCTGGCGCCGGCTCCTCCCGTCGTGACGCCCCCCGTCGCGGTCCCGCCGGCCCCGACCCCGCCGGTGGTCGTTCCCACCCCGGCCCCGAGCCCGGTGAAGCCGGCCACCCCGAGTCCGGGCCGGCCCGTCGACCTCGGCGGCGGCGCCAAGCAGTACGCCGGCGCCGACGGGCGGCCCACCACCGTCCACGGCGCGATCGGGGTGACCTACTCCGCCAAGGGCGGTGACACCGGCGTCCTCGGCGCCCCCCGCGGGAAGGAGTTCGCCGTGAAGGCGTCCTCCGGGACCGACGGGCGCGTCCAGCGGTTCGCCGCCAACGACGGCCTCGTCTACTGGTCCAGCAGCACCGGCGCCCACGAGGTGCACGGCGCGATCTCGCGCCGCTTCGGCCAGCTCGGCTGGGAGGGTTCCGGGCTGGGCTTCCCCACCACCGACGAGTTCCCGATCCGCGGCGGCGCCGCCAGCCACTTCCAGGGCGGCTCCATCTACTGGAGCGCCGCCACCGGCGCGCAGGTCGTGAAGGGCGCCATCCGCGACCGCTGGGCCGCCATGGGCTGGGAGACCTCCCACCTCGGTCTCCCCACCAGGGAGGAGTTCCCCATCCGCAGCGCCGACGGCACCGTCGGGCGCGTCCAGGCCTTCACCGGCGGCCTCGTCTACTGGAGCCCCGCCACCGGCGCGCAGCCCGTCTCCGGCTCGTTCCAGGGGTACTACGCCGGCCAAGGCTGGGAACGCGGGAACCTCGGCTACCCCGTCTCCGCGGAACTGCCCACGGCCACCGGGGTGGTGCAGCGGTTCCAGGGCGGGACGCTGACGTGGGACCGGGCGAGCGGGCGGGTGATACGCCATTGAGTCAATGGACCACAAAACCCTCGTCGGACACGCTCTGGACCCTCTGTTCGCGTATGGCCAGCGATGCCTTGAGAGAGTGAGCGTCGCCGTCATTGCATTGACCCTGCTTTGGCGGCACCGCGCTACGGCTGGGCGGAAGGCCCGCTGAGGTGCGGATGGTCGTGCAGTAGCAGCTCGAACACGCCGGGCCCAGCGGGCCGGGCTCGTGGTGGCAACCGCCCTAGCCGGGTTCACCCTCGCCCTCGTCGCCTCCCCGCTGAAGCTGCCTCACTACCACGACGTATGGGTGCCGCCGCTAATTATGGGGGCCGCCGCCGTCGCCCTGCACCGCCTCGTCACCGGATCGCGCGGGTCCCGCGTCGTCGCTGTCACGGCGGGCCTGGTGCTCCTGGCCCTCGCCGGGCAGCAGGGGCTGAACGTCGCCACCACCGCTCCCGCGGATTGCCGGCTGGTGGGAGTCGAGCTGCGGCGGCTGCCGGTGGGGTCTCGTGGTGTCGTGGGCGGACACTGAGCGCCGCAGCGCTACGCCCCCGGCCTTGTCTACGTCGGGGGGCGGTTCCAGACTGCACGGCCGCGGCGCTGGTGGTGGACACTCGGCACTGCCACCCATGGTGCAATAGCAAGGTGAAGCGCTTCCACTGAGCCTTAGCGACAGAATTGGCCTACGCCGACCCCTGATTTTGAAAGCCGCCGCCGTCACGTCTTAGCAATATGGCTGTATATTTACATACCATCATTATCAGCACACTGCCCACGGCGGACTGCCGCCCCTCGTATTTCACCGCCTACACCGATCAATACGCCAGAGGCCCCGACCCTCCAAGGAGAGCCGGGGCCTCGAACTCACGTCACCCGGTCAATAGACCGGCCCTGACGATTGCTCAGCTAGCAGCAGGAGGCGTGATCGCCGCAACCTGGCCGCTACCATCGACATCCGTCACGGTGCTGTTGGCAGTGCCGGGCAGGGCGGTCGCCGCCGCAAGGGCCCCCGTGCCAGCAGCCGTCGCCGTCGTGAAGACGATGGTGTTGCCATTCACCGCGGCCGTGAATGCACCGGTGTCACCCGTAAAGGTGTTGGGACCGGTAATGGCTTCGATCTCCGCTTCGCTGACCGCGCCTGCTCCCGTGATACCGGCCGCCAGGGTCGGAGCCGAGGAGAAGGTAAGCGTCAACTGGTCGCCGACATTGTTCCCGAAGCCCGCGGTTCCACCAGCAGTGATGGCGCCGGCAGTGATGAACGGAGCCACCGCGTAGCTCAAGGTCGCACTCGGCACGAATTCTGCGCTGGCGTCCCGGTAGGTGATGTACAGCGTGTCACCCGGGTTGAAGCCCGTCGTAGTGATCGTCAGCCCACCAGTGGCATCTTCGGTACCGGTACCGATGGCAACGCCGGCGGCGTTGTAGACGGTCACGATGTCACCATCCGCCTGCCCTGCGCCCGAACCGAGAGCCACAACTTCGGTGCTCGCATTGGCGTTAACCGCCGCGGTGGTCAGTACAGTCGGGAGGGTTGTACCGACAACGGTGCGGTCCGTGCTGCGGGCCACGTTCCAGTCGCCGACCGCGTTACCAACGGTGGACTCGACGACGGCAACAACAGCAGCGTCGGTGTTAATGACGCCGTTACCGCGCACGACCTCGGCCACCGGCGCGCCAGTGATGTCGACCGTGAGCACCGTGCTCTGAGCACCGCTGACCGTGAACGTGGCGTTGGCGCCATTGGTCAGGGTCGCTTCGTCCCCATCCGTCTCGATGAGCCGGATAGTGTCCCCAGCCGCGACCGTGATCGCGCTGTTGAAGTTGAACACGAGGTTTTCGTCCGCGTCGAGAACGTTGTCAGACGTGGTCTCGTTGCTGCTGAGGCTGGCCGCGGTGCTGTAGGGGCTCGCCGGGGCAGCCACGGCCGTGGTGCTGGTGTCGATGCGGCCGCTGACCGCGGATTCTTCGCCATTCACAGTCTGGGTGACGAAGAGGTCATAGGCGGTGGAAGCCGTCAGACCGCTGGCCGTGATCTGGAAGCCGGCCGTAGTGGCATCCTGGTCGGCCACCGTCTGACCGCGCTGCAGGTCGGTCGCGCGATCAAAGGCGTTGTTGTTGTCCGGCCCGCCGTAGACCGTGACCGTCGCACCCGCCACAAGACCGGTCAGGGTGAGGTTGACACCGGTCGCAGACGGGGTGACCGTCCCCACAGTCGGGGCCGCAGGGGCGAGGTCGTCGAGCAGGAAGGTCGACTGCAGCTCAGGAGTTGCGTTGTAGAAAGACCCCTGCGCAATAGCGTCGCCCGCGGAGAGCTGCGCTTCGAACTCGTCGGCGGTCACCTCTTCGGTCGCGTCAGCCGTCGTGTCGTTGTTGGCATTAACGAAGAACCGGTCGTTCGACTGGTACTCGTAGACCGCCCCAGCCGTCACTACGACGTTGGCCGTCTTGTCGACACTGGTGATGGCGGCGTCTGCAGAGACCACACCGGTGGTCGCTTCGGTGGGCAGGAACGTGATCTGTCCACCCAGCCCGAAGGGCTCGGTCGCAGGGGCGAAGGTACCTGCAGCGGTGGCGCTGGTTTCGAGGCGCGTGCTGGTTCCGCCCTGAGCGGCGGTCTTGCCCGGGCCGCCGTCGAGGTAGACGACCGGAACGATGTTCTCGGTGCCACCACCGTCCACGGTGAAGCTCAGGTTGCCGTTGACCGGCTGCGCAGTCGCGGTGTAAGCAGCGGGGGTCTGGGAGACCGCACTACCGTTCACAACGGTGATGGTCGCAAGACGCGAGCCCGGGTCGACCGAGAAGCCGCTGGGGGACGCTGCGTCAGCGCTGCTGAGGAAGGTCACCGACCCGTCAGCAGCCGTGCGGATGCTGTTTGCGTTGACAAGGGTGACACGGTACGTCGCCCCGGCCGTCAGGCCGGCAACCGAGTACGTACGGTCGTCAGTCGTGTCGTCGCTGGCGGGCACGACGAGGCTGACCGGAGTGGCCGGGCTGACAGCAACTCCCGGGACGCTGGAGCTGCCACCAGCAGACGTCCGAGCGGCATCAGTGATCGTCGTCGGCACGCTGTTAGCGTCACCGAAGACCCAGGCCTTGGTCAGCGTGGCGGCGTTCGCCTTGAGGTAGGCGTCCGTGCCGACACCCAGGCCGACAGTGCCCTCGGTCAGCAGGATCGGCGAGCCGGCGCGACCGGCGACCGGGCCGGCGGCCAGGGCGTCGATGCGGAAACCGTTGGCGAGCGCGGCACCGGTCTTGTTGAAGCCGAAGTCAGCCTCGAGGGCGATCGCGGCCGCGGTGGCGGTACGGTCCGAGCCCTGGATGCGCTCGATATCGGTGACGGAGGCGAGGCCGTCGACCTGGGTGTAGACCGCGTCGGAGATGGCGTTCGCGTTGCCGAGGACGTAAACCTTGGTGACGCCGGCGGTGTTCAGCGCGGCGAGCGTCTCGGCGGGCAGCGAGTTCTGGTTGGTCAGCAGGACCGGGATCTTGTTCTTGAAGGCGGCCGGGCCGGCGGCGAGCGCGTCAGCGGCGACCTGGTTGGCGCCGTAGAGGTCGCCACGGGCCAGGAAGACCGTCTTCGGGGGGGTCACGCCGGCCTCGGTCATGACGTCGACCGCGGTCTGGAAGCGGTTCGGGCCGTCGATGCGCTGGCCGGTCTTGGTGCCGACGAGAGCGGAGTAGGTGCTGGCCGACACCGAGTTGGTGTCACCGAGGACGATGACCGTCGTCGGGTTCAGCGAGGTGATGGCGGCGGCGGTCTGAGCCGGCACCGAGTCCTTCGCGGTCAGCAGGATCGGGGCGTCCTTGACGCCAGCCAGGTACGACGCGGCGAGGGCGTCGATGCCGGTGACCTCGCCGTTGGCGACGATGACGGTGGACGCGGAGGTCCAGCCGGCCAGCGCGGCCTTCGCGGCGGTGTCGTAACGGTCGACACCGGCGAGGCGGGAAGAAGCAGCAGAAGGGTCAAACCCAGGCGCAGCCTGAGCCGGGACCGCGGCAAGGCCGAGTCCGGTCAGACCAACCAGAGCCGCGACGCCGGCCCCGATACCACGCCGGCGCAACCGGGAGGTTGCTGCGGTCACGATTGCCTCCAAGGCATGTGAAAGTGATGTTCCCCCCCACGAGGGGCCGGCTCGATTTCGAGCCTCGCCACCTCCCCAGACCGCTACGCAGCGGAGTGACTCGGTGACGGAACTGAACGTACACGAGAGTCACACCAGCAACACGGGGAGTAACAGAAGATCCAGAGCCCTCACGGCGTGTCGCAACAGTCTTACGGCCTGTGACCTGCGGTTTTGTGTCCGGCAGGTAAAAGTCACAGTTTAGTAACGAGCGCCTCACCCGTCTCGCCCGCCCCAGACCACCCGTACGGAGTAGTCACATCAGGTGGGGTCACCACCCACGCACGGGCCATGACCCCGTGTGACTCGTGTGGGTGACTCCGACCGGACCCCTCCTCCCCGGTCGTCCGCAGCTCCCGTCGCCCTCTGTGACGAAGACGATCACGCGCCGGATCCCTGGCACACCGGGGGCGTCACGGGATCGGCCCATCCAGCTCGTGCACCCGTGCACCGATGCCCCTGCCATGACCGACGCACCACGGGCCTGGCGGGCGGGGCTCACAGCCACCGTGCTCGCCGCCACCGCCCCGCTGGCGCTGCTCGCCACCGCGCGCTCCGCGGGAGCGGCGCCGGTCACCGTGCTCATCGGCTTCGCGTGGCTGCTGAGCTGCGCCCTGGCCCCGCTCGTCGTGCGCTCCGCCACCCCCGCCGGCCTCACCCGGTACGCGCTCGCCGGGACGGTCTGGGGCGCGGGCACCGTCGTCGCCGGCACCCTGCCCGCCGCCACGCTCGGCCCCCACCCCGTCCCCCACCTCGCCCACGCCGCCTCCCTGCTGGGCCTGGCCGCCATCGCCCTCCAGCAGCTGCACCACGCCCGCGACGGGCGCGACGAGTCCCCCCTGGGCGTCGAGACGGCCCTGCTCGCCGCGGTCCTCGCCGCCCTCGGCTGGGACTGGTCCGCGCGCGCCGGCCTCCACGGCGGCCCCTGGTGGGGCCCCTCGGCGGCCCTGGTCATCGTCGTCGCCAGCGTCGTCACCGCCGCCACCGTCGTCCTCGCCGTCGAGCACCCCGCGCTGCGGGTGCCCGGCGCCGGGCTCGCCGTCGTCGCCCTCGGCACCGAGCTCGCCGCCCTCACCTCCGCGCGCCACCCCCTCGTCGCCCTGGTGGCGATCGCCGCCGCCCTCGCCGGGGCCTACGTCCTCGTACTGGGCCAGCCGCGCGGCGGGATCGTCCGCCACGGCGGGGCCGCCGCCGCCGCCGGGGCCCGCCGCCTGCGGATCGCCACCGCCGTCCCCGCCGGGCTGCTCCTCGTCGACGTCGCGCTCTTCATCGGCGCCCCCCGCGCCGACGGGGCGATGTTCGTCTTCTTCGCCGCCGTCGTCGTCGCCGCCGGGTTCCGGCAGGCCGCCACCGCCCGCGCCGTCGACCGCACCCACGACCGCCTCTCCTTCCAGGCCCTGCACGACCCCCTGACCGGGCTCGCCAACCGCGCCGCCCTCCAGTCCGCCCTCCACGAACCGGACCGCACCCAGTCGCTGGCCCTCATCGAGGTCGGCGGCCTCGACGACGTCACCGACGTCCTCGGCGTCACCGTCGGGGAGGACGTCCTGCGCGCCGCCGCCGCGAACCTGCGCGAGCACGTCCACGCCCTCGGCGGGACGACGTACCGGGTCCGCCACGACGAGTTCGCGGTGCTGCTGCCCGGGCCCCCCGAGGAGACCGTCCGGCACCTGCCCGGCGCGTTCGCCGCCGTCAGCGCCGCCCCCCTGCAGGTCCCCGGCGCGGGACGCTTCCCCGTCGACGCCGTCGCCGGTCTCGCCGCCGTCGCCTCCGGGCCCAGCACCGGCGGGGGCCGGGAGGCCATGACCCCGCTGCTGCACGCCGACCTCGCCCTGCGCGACGCCCGCCTCGGCGCCACCGGGTTCTCCGTCTACTCCGGCGAGGTCGCCAGCGCCCACGCCCGCCGCCTGCTGCTGCGCGAGCGCCTCGCCTTCGCCGTCGCCGAGGGGACCGTCGACGTCCACTACCAGCCGATCGTGAACTTCACGACTGGCCGGGTGGAGAAGTTCGAGGCCCTCGCCCGCTGGGACGACGTCCAGCTCGGGCGCATCTCCCCCGTCGAGTTCATCGCCGTCGCCGAGGAGTCCAACCTCGTCGTCGCCCTCGGCGAGCACGTCCTGCGCCGCGCCGTGGCCAGCGCCCACGCCGCGGGGGTCTTCGCCGCGGGCGTGCGCCTCGCCGTCAACGTGTCCGTCGTGCAGCTGCAGGCGCCCGGCTTCGCCGACGTCGTCCGCGAGATCCTCGCCCAGCACGAGATCCCCCCGCACCTGCTGACCCTGGAGCTCACCGAGTCGGTGTTCCTCGACAGCGACTCCCCCGCCGAGCGCGTCGTCACCGAGCTCGCCGCCCTCGGCTGCCAGATCGCCATCGACGACTTCGGCACCGGCTACTCCGCCTTCGGCTACCTCGACCGGCTGCCCGTGCACGTCCTCAAGGTCGACCGCTCCCTCACCCAGTCCATGACCGGCGCGGGCAACGGCCTGTCCGTCGTCACCGCCGTCGTCGACCTCGCCAACCGCCTCGGGCTCACCGTCGTCGTCGAGGGCGTCGAGACCGACGAGGAGGCCGAGATCTGCCGCTCCATCCAGGCCGGTCTCGGGCAGGGCTGGCTGTACTCCGCGGCCGTCACCGCT
The DNA here is from genome assembly GCF_000017305.1 of Kineococcus radiotolerans SRS30216 = ATCC BAA-149. Lineage (GTDB taxonomy): Bacteria > Actinomycetota > Actinomycetes > Actinomycetales > Kineococcaceae > Kineococcus > Kineococcus radiotolerans. The sequence continues at coordinate 1,956,637 of NC_009664.2, forward strand.
GACCGGATCGGGGCGGAGCTGGCGCGGGAGTACCCGGTGTCGCCGGGGGCGGTGCGCTGAGGAGACCCGGCCGGCTGTAGCCGATCCGGCTACCGTCGTTCCGTGAAGACCATCAGGGGGCGCGACCTGCGCAACGACTACGCCCGGATCCTGCGCGAGATCGAAGGCGGGGAGACCTTCACGGTGACCAGCGACGGGCGCCCCGTCGCGAGCATCACGCCCTACACCGCTCCCGACGGTCCTCAGACCTGGGTCCCCGCCGACCGGGCCATCGGCGGACTGGCCCACCTCGGTCTCCCCGACGACTTCGCGGAGACCTTGCGCCGCGACCTCGACGAGCACTTCGTCACCGAGGTCGAGGACCCGCTGGAGCGGTGGGAAGCCCAGCAGGCCGAACTCGGGCAGGACGAGGAGCCGGGCAGCCGGTGACGAACCTGCTGCTCGACACCAACGCCGTCATCACGATGGCGGCCGCACCCCCGGGCACCACCTTCGCCGGGATCCAGGACGGCGACGTGCTGGCCATCTCGACGGTGACGGAACTGGAGGTGCGGCTCGGCGTCGGGTTGCGACCGGGCAACGTGCACCTGCTGCAGACGCTGGCCTGGCTGACCCGGAACTACCGCGGCATCCCCACCGACGCTGCGGTGGTGGCGGCCTTCCCGGTGATCGTCGCCTCCGCCGTGGCCGCCGGGCAGAGCCCGGAGCGGCGCATCGCCGATCTGACCATCGCAGCGACGGCTCTCGCCCACGGCGCCACGTTGATCACCGACGACAGGACGCTGCGCAACGCCCTCACCGGCGCGGTGGCGACGCGATCCCTGCAGTGAAACCGGTCGCGGAGGGGAACGTCCGGCGGCTCGACGGGCCCCGGAGGCCGCCGGACGTTCCCCTCCCGCCGGGTCAGCGTCCGTCGACGAGGAACCCGCGGTCGAAGCCGTAGTCGGTCAGCGCGTCGCGCAGCTCCCGGACCTGCCGGCCGCTGAGGTCGTCGACCGCGCTCAGCAGGAGCTCGGTGACCTCGCGGCGGAACTGCTCCACCGGCAGGGCCCCGCCGCGCGCGGCGGGACGCCCGCCCGCACCGGCCCGGTCCCGGCCCGCGTCACGACTGGAGTCACGGCCTGCATCACGACTGGAGTCGCGGCTGGGCCCGCGGCCCGCCGAGCCCAGCGGCCGGACGTCGGTGGCCTTGTAGCCGCGGTCACCCTGGTCCAGGGTGAACTGCACCGACGCGCCCTCCAGGTCCTCGGCCTCCAGGTCGACGACGTCCTTCACGTGGAAGAAGACGTTCTCCGGGCAGTCCGGGCTGGTGATGAAACCGAACCCGCGCCCGTCGTCGAACGACCGGACCTTGCCCTTGGCCAGCGAAGCCACCAGTACCACTCACTCTCGATCGACTCACGGCCCGCCGCCGCGCGAGGGGCCGGGGGACATCCTCCCCGAGGACGGGACGCGCCGGCGCCACCACCGCGGCCCCCGTGGTCCGGCGGCGGCCCGGCGGCGGCGCTGCGTCAGCCGGACGGCGGTGCGTAGCGCCAGCCCCACCCGTGGGCGTCGCGGTGGACGGTGACCGGGCCCGAGCGCACCGGGGTCCCCGCGGGCTCGTCGTGCAGGGCCTGAACGCCCTCGCGGGCCGCGGCCGCCACCAGCGCGCACCCGCCGGCGTCGACGACGGCGTGGGCGTGGTCGCGGTCGTCGCAGTCGCGGTCCTCGTCGACGGCGCACACGCTGCGGCAGGGCGCCCCGGCCTCGGCGCGGCAGGTGATCCGGCCCGCGACGCGCCCGCCGTCGGCGTGCCACCAGGTGACCTCGTGCGAGGGGGCGGGGGACGGGGCGGTGGGGGCGGTCATCGGTCGGCTCTCCTGAACCTCGTGCGGGTCGTCCGGGGCCATCGTCCCCCCGGCGCCGGGCCCGCGCCCGGCCCGCCCGCCGCCCCGGTCCGGCGAGGGCCCGAGGGTGGTCCGGGGGGTTCCGTCCGCGCCACCACCCCCCTCGCGCCGGGGCCGGTCTTCTGGAAGTGTTCTCGCCATCCAGTGACGCTCCGTGGTCGGAGGGAGACTCAAACGTGCTTGCCCTCGGGGTGCTGCGCGTCGTCCTCCTCCTCGCCGCCTGGTACGTCCTGCGCGGGCAGGCGCGCGCCGCGGAGGCCGGGAGCCGCATCTGGAACAGCCACGCCGCCGCCGTCGGCGTCCTCGCCGCGGGGGCGCTCGCGAGCCTCGTCCCCACCCTCGTCGGGCTCCCCGCGCAGTGGGCGGCGGACGTCTTCTCCGCCACCACGCTGCCCGCCTGCCTGCTCGTCTACCGCGGGATGGCCACCTACCACCGCCTCCACTCCGCCACCGGAGAGGTCGCGGACTGGCTGGTGGCCCTCAGCTGCGTGCTCACGGCCACCGCCGCCGCGAACCTCCTGCTGCAGACCGGCGTCCTGCACAGTCCCCTCACCGGCCCGGCGCTGCAGCACCGACTGCTGACCGTCGCCTCCGTCACCGTCGTGCTCGCGGTCCTGCTGCGGGTCGTGCGCACCAGCCGGGCCGTCGACGCCCGCACCACCCTGCTCCTCACCGGGTCGCTGCTGAGCGTGCTGCTGGCCCACGTGTGGGTGACCCTGGCCGTCGTCAGCCCGCTCGCCCGCACGGGCCTCTCCTTCACCTGGGTCGCCTTCGCCGGCGCCCTCGCCCACACCGTCGTCCGCCGGCGCAACGACACGACCCGCCCCCTCACCACCTCGCCGCTGTCCACGACCACCACCGCCTTCGCCACCCTGCTCGCCGGGGTCGGCGTCATCACCGCCACCACCCTGCAACCGGGCGACGGGCGGCTGCGCTGGTCGGTGGTCTGGGCCGTGCTGGCCGTGCTGCCCGTGGCCGGCCGGATCCGGCAGCTCGTGCGGGGCCTGGTCCACCACGACCGCGTCCAGCGCGAGGCCGCCACCGACGAGCTCACCGGGCTGCCCAACCGGCGCGCCTTCACCGCCGCGCTGGAGACCGCCACCCGCGAGCGGCGGCCCGCGACCGTGCTGCTCATCGACCTCGACCGCTTCAAGGAGGTCAACGACCGCTACGGGCACGCCACCGGTGACCGGCTGCTGCAGCACGTCAGCCGCGCCTTCACCGGCGTCCTGCCCGCCGGGGCCCTGCTCGCCCGCCTCGGCGGCGACGAGTTCGCCGTCCTGCTCACCGCCGCCCCCCACGCCGGCGACCCGGACCTCTCCCTGCGGACCGCCCACCACGTGGGCACCGCCGCCGAGCGCGACCCCCTCGACGGGGTGCACCAGGTCGTCGCCAGCGTCGGCGTCGTCACCACCGACGGCCTCCAGCACCTGCAGGGGGAGGACCTGCTGCGCCGCGCCGACGCCGCGATGTACGTCGCCAAGGCCGGCGGGGGCGGGGTCGGCGTCCACGACGACGCCGCCGCGCGGCGGTGGCGCCGGCACGAGGCCCTCGCCCTCGGCCTCCTCGACACCTTCTCCCCCGCCGCGGGCGCCACCACCCGCGAGGAGTTCGAGGTCCACTACGAGCCGCAGGTCACCCGCGAGGGCTGGACCGCCGGGGTCCGGGCGTCGCTGCGGTGGTCCCACCCCGTGCTGGGGGTGCTGGACCCGCCCGAGTTCCTCGGGGTCGCCGAGGAGCTGCGGCTGCTGCCGGAGCTGACGACGCACCTGGTGACCCGCGGGTGCGCCGACCTCGCGCGGTGGCGGGCCGCCGGCCACGACGTGCGGCTGTCCTTCCCCGTCGACCCCCTCCAGCTCACCGACCCGCGGCTGCTGGACCTGCTGGACGCCGTCGTCGCCGCCGGGACCGACCCCCGGCTGCTCGTGGTGGGGACCACCGCGGCGGTCTTCGCCGACGACCCCGAGAGCGCCACCCGCACCTGCCGCGAGATCGACGCCCGCGGCTGCGGCCTGTCCATCGACGACTTCGGGACGGGCTGGCCCTCCCTGGCCCACCTGGCGGCCCTGCCCGTCGGGGAGGTCACCGTCGACGCCGCGCTGACCGCCCGCCTCCTCCTCGACCCGCGCGTCGCGACCGTCGTCGCCGCCGCGGTCGGGTTCGCCCACCACCTCGGCCTGCGCGTCGTCGCCGACGGGGTCGCCGACGCGACGACCCTGGACCTGCTGCACGGGATGGGCTGCGACCTCACCCGGGGGCCCCTGCACGGCCGGCCCGTCCCCGCGGGCGGGCTGCACCTGACCCTGCCGATCCCCGTCCCGCGCCCCACCCCGCACCCCGTCCCGTCGGCGCTGGACCCCACCCGCACCTGACGCGCCCGCAGCGGACGGGGGTCGGGGGCTACGGATCGGCCCCGGACGTTCCGATGCACCGGAGGTGAACGCACGGTCCCTCCGCCGGCCCGGCGCGCCCGCGCCGGTGCGGAGCGTGCTCTTCGCCGCGCTGTTCCTCGTCGCCGTGCACCTGGGCCGGCTCAGCGTCGTCGACGGCGCCGGGCCCGCCGTCGTGTGGCCCGCCGCCGGGGTGGCCGCGGCCTGGTTCAGCGTCCAGCGCGCCACCAGCACCCGCTGGTCCGACCGCTGGCTCGACGTGCTCCTCATCACCGCCGTCACCGTCGCGGTGAACGCGGCCACCGGCGCCGGGGCCGTCCTCGTCGTGGGGTTCGTCGTCGCGAACCTGCTGCAGGCGGAGCTGTTCGCGGCCCTGCGCCGGCGCTGGTTCACCCCCTCCGTGGCGCTGCTGGGCACCCGCCAGCTCGCGGTGCTGCTGGCCGCCACCACCGCGGCCTGCGCGGTCGGCACCGCCGTCGGCACCGTCGTCGTCGCGCTGGACGGGTCACCGCCGGACTGGACGTCGGTCGCGATCTGGTTCACCCGCAACTGGGCCGGGATCCTGCTCGTCACCCCCGTCCTGCTGCGGCTGGTCCTCCGCGTCCCCGTCCGGTGGCCGGTGGGGACCGCCGCCACGGCGGAGCTGACCGCCGCCCTCGCCGTCTCCGTCCTCGCCTACGTCGGGGTGTTCTGGGCCGTCGACGGGCTGCCGCTGGCGTTCCTGCCGCTGGCGGCCACGATCTGGCTGGCCCTGCGCTTCGACACCACGATCGTCGTCGTCGCCGGTCTCGTCGTCGCCACCACCACGGTGCTGGGCACCCTCGCCGGGCACGGGCCGTTCGCCGCCGTCCCCGACGACCTGACGCGGATCCTCGTCGTGCAGGTCCACGTGGGCTTCCTCGCCGCCCTCGGCCTCGCCCTCGCCGTCGGCCGCGACGAGCGGGCCTCCCTGGTGGCGCGGCTCTCCGCCGCGAGCGCCGAGGCCCAGGCCGCGCGCGCGGAGGCCGAGCACCGGGAGCGGTTCGCGGAGGCGGTCCTGGCCGGTGTCGGCACCGGGATCGTCGTGTCCGACCCGCAGGGGCGCCTCGTCACGTTCAACGACACCGCCCGCGCCTGGCACGGCCTCGACGCCGACGCCGACCTGGACCCCGTCCAGCACGCGGGGACCTACCACCTCTTCGCCGCCGACGGCTCCACCCCGCTGACCCACGCCGAGATCCCCCTGGTGCGCACGCTGCACGAGGGCCGGGTCAGCGCCGCCGAGATGGTCATCGCCCGCCCGGGCCGGCCCCCCGTCCCCGTCGTGTGCAGCGGGCGGACCGTGGTCGGCGCGGACGGGGAGGTCCTGGGGGCGGTCGTGGCGATGCACGACCTCACCGACACCCGGGCCCGGGAGGCGGACCTGGCCGCGGCGAACGCGCGCCTGGCCGCGCACGTGGCCCAGGTGGAGCGGCTGGCGGCGGCCTCGCGGGCCGTCCTGACCGCGGAGGACCCGCGGCGGGCGGTCGTGGCGGCGGCGGTGGAGATCGCCGGGGCCGAGGCCGCCTACCTCCTGCAGCCCGACGGGCAGGGCCGGCTGGTGTCGACCTCGACGACCGGGCTGCCCGAGGACCTCGTCCTGAGCCTGGACCTGGACGGGCCGACGACCCTGGTGGTCGGCAGCTACCTGGACGGGGAGGCGCTGTTCGTCCCCGACGTCGCGACGCACCCGCGGGCCGACCCCCGCCTCATCGAGGTCTGCGGGACGGTCTCGGGGGCCTGGCAGCCCGTCGTGGACGCCGGCGGGCAGGTCGTGGGGGTGCTCGGCATCATCTGGCGCGAGCCGGTGGCGGTGCTGGAGCCCACGACGGCCGCGGTGCTGCAGGGCCTGGCCGCGGAGGCGGCGCACGCCTTCGCCCGCGCGGACCTGCTGGCCCGGCTGGCCCGCGACGCCCAGCACGACGCGCTCACCGGGCTGGTCAACCGCCGCCGCTGGGACGCCCTGGCCCGCCGGGAGATCCGCCGGGCGGGGCGCCACCGGACGCCGCTGACGTTCGCGCTGCTGGACCTGGACCACTTCAAGCTCTTCAACGACACCCGCGGCCACCTCGCCGGGGACGAGCTGCTGCGGGGGTTCTCCCTGGCGGCCGGGGCGCAGCTGCGCGAGCTGGACACGCTCTCGCGGTGGGGGGGCGAGGAGTTCGCGCTGCTGCTGCCCGGCTGCACCGCCGCCGACGCGGTGGACGTGGTGGACCGGATCCGCGCCGTCGTCCCCGAGGGGCAGACCTGCACCGCGGGGATCTGCGAGTGGCTGCCGGGGACGGAGGCCGCGGAGGTCATGGCCGCCGCCGACCGGGCCCTGTACCGGGGCAAGGAGGTGCGCGACACGACCGTCGTCGGGTCCGTCCTGGACGTGCCCGCCCCCGCCGCCGGGGTCCCGGAGCGCTGAACGCGCCCCGGGGCCCGGAGACGAGGACGGAGCGGTCAGCCTCCCAGCGGGAGGGCGTTCCAGCGGCTGGTGAAGGCGAGGCCGCTGCGCTGGAAGAGCTGGGTGACGGGGCAGCGGCGCTCGGTCTCGCTGCGCAGCCGCGCGAACTGCTCCGGGGTGGCGTCGGTCCCGAGGTCCACCTCGACGGTGACGGCGACGAAGTTCGCGTTGCCCTCCGCCCCGGTGGAGATGACCGACGGGTCGAGGTCGCCCTGGGCGCGCAGGCGCCACGTCCCCAGGGTGAGGCCCAGGTCGCGGGCGACGAGGCTGCCCGTCACCTGGTGGCAGGACGTGAGCGCGCCGAGGGCGTAGCTCAGCGGGCTGGGCTCGGCGTCGGCGCCGCCGAAGGCGGGCAGGGTGTCGGCGCGGAAGCGGTGGGGGTGGGCGCCGGGGGCGGTGACGGTCTGGGCGACACCGCTCCCCTCGGCCTCGACGACGAAGGGGACGGTCGGCCGGGAGCCATCGGTCACGGGGGGTTCCTCCTGCACGGCGCGACCCGGCGGTCGGGTGCGCGGGGCGACCGTACGACGGCGGGCCGCGCGCGGCGCGGGGACGGGCGGCCCGCCGGGTCCAGCCGCCGGGCTCAGCGCAGGAGGGCGACCTCGCGCCGGGGCAGGACGAGGCGCTCGCGCAGGAACGTCTGGACGTTGGCGCCGAGGGGGTCCCCGGCCTGCGCCTTGCCGGGGTCGTCGAGCCCGCGCTCGCGCCGGGGGACGGGGATCGCGGCGGCGCGCAGCGAGTTCAGCAGCCGCCGGGAGTAGGTCCCGGTGTGCAGGCAGAGCCGGGCCTCCTCGCGGAGGTCGTCGTCGAGACCGTCGTACCAGTCTTCATAGGTGGCGATCACGCAGTCAGTGTGCACTCCCGCCGTTCACCGGAGCGCCACTCTGCCGCCACCCGAGCAGCACTGCGACGCAGCGTGTTCGAGTGACCTCGTTGCGCGACGGGCGGGTGGCGGCGCCGCCCCCGCTCCCCACCGCCCCGCGCCGAGCGGGTCACCCACCCGCGGAGTCGCGGGTGTCCGGAGCCGCGATTACGCTCCTCCCGATGGACGGGACCAGATCCGCCTTCGCCGGCGACCTCCTCACCGGCGGAGCCGCCGTCGCGGGACTGCCCCGCGTCGTGCAGGGGCAGCCGGGGGCAGTCCTCCTCGTGCACGTCGCCGAGGGGACGGTCCTCTTCGCCAACCCCCTCGCCGAGCAGCTCGCCCCGCGCACCGCGCTGCCCTGCAGCGTCGACGACTGGTCGCGCGCGGCGGGCCTGGAGTCCACCGCCGGCGACGACATCACCGACCCGGCCAACGCCGCCTCCCCCCTCTCCCGCATCGCCCGCGGCGAGCCCGTGCACGGCGAGCGCGTCACCGCCGCCCGCTCCTCGGACATGTCCGAGGAGCGCGAGGCGCTGTGGGTCATCGGGCTGCCGATGAACGACGCCCCCGTCGACGAACTGTCCTCCCTCGCGCTGGTGGTGCTGCTGCCGCTGCGCGAGGAGGGGATGGTCCGCGAGGCCCAGGAGTCCGCCGAGCGCCTGCACAGCCGCGCCGTGCTGGCCAGCGACCTGTCCTTCACCATCTCCGACCCCACCAAGCCCGACAACCCCCTGGTCTGGACGAACCCCGCCTTCGAGCGGGTCACCGGCTACGGCCGCGAGGTCCTGGGCCAGAACTGCCGCTTCCTGCAGGGCCCCGGCACCGACCGCGAGGCCGTGGCCCGGATCCGGCGCGCCCTGGAGACCGGGGACACCGTCACCGAGCTCTTGCTCAACTACCGCAAGGACGGCACGGCCTTCTGGAACGAGGTCGTCATCTCCCCCGTGCACGACGCGGACGGGCGGCTGACCCACTTCGTCGGCGTGCAGTCCGACGTCACGCTGCGGGTGCAGGCCGAGCGCGAGCGCGACGCGGCCCTCCTCGACGCCCGCGACGCCCGTCACCGCCTGGAGTTCCTCTCCTCGGTCACCGACCGGCTCTCCGAGGTCCTGGACCCCGACACCGCCCAGGACCTCCTGCCCTCGCTGGTCGTCCCCGACTTCGCGGAGTGGGCGTTCGCCACGCTGCTCGACGGCAACGGGCGGGCCCGCCACGTCCGGGCCTCGCACGCGAACCCGGCGCTGGCCACCGACGTCGAGCGGTTCCAGGACCTGCACACCGCGCTGGGCGAGGAGTCGATCTCGCTGCAGGTGCTGCGCGGGAGACTGGGCCCGACGCTGGTGACCGTCCGCGACCGCCACCTCGAGACCGGGGTCACCACCGCGGAGGCCGCCACCCTGCTGCGCCGCCTCGGCCTGGGCAGCGCCATCGTCGTCCCGCTGCGCGCGCGGGGGGAGGTGAGGGGTTCGCTGACCCTGCTCTCCGGCCCGGACCGGCCCCCCTTCACCGAGGACGACCTGGCCACCGCCACCGACCTCGGCGCCCGCGCCGGGGTCGCGCTGGAGAACGCCCGCCTCTACGCCCAGCAGCGGCAGTCCTCGGAGACGCTGCAGCGCAGCCTGCTGAGCCCGCCGACGCGGTCGGCGGGCCTCTCGATCGCGACGCGGTACCACCCCGCCGCCGAGGCCGCGCAGGTCGGCGGCGACTGGTACGACGCCTTCACCCAGCCCGACGGCTGCACCGTCGTCGTCATCGGCGACGTGATGGGGCACGACGTGTCCGCCGCCGCCGCGATGGGCCAGCTGCGGACGCTGGTGCGCGGGCTGGCCTACGACCGCTCCGCGCAGCCGGACGAGGTCCTGCGCCGCCTGGACCGGCTGCTGGCCGGGCTGGGGCTGACGACGCTGGCCACGGCGATCGTGCTGCAGCTGGACGCCCTCGCGCCCGACGGCACCGGGGACGGCAGCCGCGGGATCCGCTGGTGCACCGCCGGCCACCTGCCGCCCGTGGTGGCCGAACCGGACGGCTCGGTGCGGCTGCTGCCCGGCGAGGGGATCGTCCTGGGCCTCGGCGCCGGGCAGGACCGCGTCCAGCAGGAGGCGCGGCTGGCGCTGGGCTCGACGCTGCTGCTCTACACCGACGGGCTGGTGGAGCGGCGCGACCAGTCCATGGAGGTCCGCCTCGCCGAGCTGCGCGAGGCCGTGGCCGACCTCGGGAACCAGCCGGTCGAGGCGCTGTGCGACGGGCTGGTGGAGCGGATGCTGCCGAAGGGCAGCGACGACGACGTCGCCATCGTCGCGGTCCGCGTCGTCGAGGTCTGAAGCCCCAGCCCCCGGGCCCTCAGACCGGCAGGTCGCACCAGACGGTCTTGCCCGCCGGCTCCGGCCGCACCCCCCACGCCGAGCACACCGTCTGGACCAGGTTGACGCCGCGCCCGGACTCGGCCTCCGGGCCGGGCGCGGAGACCCGCGGCGGGGCGGCGCTGCCGTCGCTGACCTCCAGGTGCAGCACGCCGGAGCGGCACTCCACCCCGGCCCGCACCGGCGGTTCCCCGTGCTCGACGGCGTTGACGGCGAGCTCGGAGACGACCAGCAGGGCCCGGTCCAGGAGCTCGCCCCCGTGCTGGGGACACAGGCGCGCCCGCACGAACGCCCGGGCCTCACGCGCCGCGGACAGGTCCGCGGGCAGGTCCAGGCCGGCTTCCGGCATCGCCTCGCACACCCCCCCATGGTGCGGGCGGGACGGGTGGGCCGCGTCTGGTAGAGGGTGCAACCACCTGACGGGCGCCACCCCCGCGCGGGGGTTACCGTCGGAGCGCGCGACGACGCGTGCCCCCGACCGCGAACCGCCCAGGAGTCCCCGTGCCCACCACCGTCAAGGCGTACGCCGCCACGTCCGCCACCGAGCCGCTGACCCCCTTCGAGGTCGAGCGCCGCGACGTCGGCCCCAAGGACGTCAAGATCGACATCGCCTTCGCCGGCATCTGCCACTCCGACATCCACACCGCCCGCAGCGAGTGGGGCCCCGCCGCCTACCCCGTCGTCGTCGGCCACGAGATCGCCGGCACCGTCGCCGAGGTCGGCTCCGAGGTCACGAAGTTCGCCGTCGGCGACCGCGTCGGCGTCGGCTGCATGGTCGACTCCTGCGGGGAGTGCAAGAACTGCACCGCGGGGAACGAGCAGTTCTGCCTCGAGGGCAACGTCGGCACCTACAACAGCGTCGGCAAGGACGGGCAGCCCACCCACGGCGGCTACTCCCAGTCCATCGTCGTGACCGAGGGCTTCGTCCTGCGCATCCCCGAGGGCATCGAGCTCGACGAGGCCGCGCCGCTGCTGTGCGCGGGCATCACCACCTACTCCCCGCTGCGGCACTGGGGCGCGGGCCCGGGCAAGAAGGTCGCCGTCGTCGGCCTCGGCGGGCTCGGCCACATGGCCGTCAAGATCGCCGCCGCCATGGGCGCGGAGGTCACCGTGCTCTCGCAGTCGCTGAAGAAGCAGGAGGACGGGCTGCGCCTGGGCGCGACCCACTACTACGCCACCTCCGACGACTCCACCTTCGAGGACCTCAAGGGTTCCTTCGACCTCATCGTCAACACCGTCAGCGCGCAGCTGGACTTCGACAAGTTCCTCTCGCTGCTCGACGTCAACGGCGCGATGGTCAACGTCGGCCTGCCCGAGGACCCGATCTCGCTGCAGATGTTCTCCGTGGTCATGGGCAACCGCAGCTTCGCCGGTTCCAACATCGGCGGCATCGCCGAGACCCAGGAGATGCTCGACTTCTGCGCCGAGCACCACATCGGCTCCGACGTCGAGACGATCCCCGCGGAGAAGATCAACGAGGCCTACGAGCGCGTCCTGGCCTCCGACGTGCGCTACCGCTTCGTCATCGACACCGCCACGCTCTGAGGACCCCGTCCCGGCGACCCCCGCGGGGCGTCGCCGGGACCCGGCGCCCGATCCCGGGCACCGGCACCGCCGCGGGCGCCCTCAAGGGCGGTCCCCGCGGTGCCGATGCTCGGGGGTGTCCCCCGCCGAGGTGAGCCCCCCGCGACGCGCCTGGCGCGACGCCGGGCTGCGCCGCAAGCTGAACGCCCTCACCGCGGTCGCCGTCCTCGGCGTCGGGGCCGTCGCCGCGCTCACCGCCGGCGTCCTGCAGGACACCGCCGCCGCGACGGCGCGCCTGGAGCGCGCCACCACCGCCACGCGGGCCACCCTCGAAGCGGACATGGCCCACGACGCGCTGCGCGCGAACGTCCTGCAGTCGCTGCTCTTCCCCACCGGCGAGCGCTACGCCCAGGCCCTCGACGGCGGCACCGAGGCCGCGGAGTCCCTGGGCGCCCACCTGCTCACCGTGCGGGCCGCCCGGCTGGGCCGCACCGTCGGGACCGCCGTCGACGACGCCGCCCCCGCCGTGAGCGACTACGGCCGCGCCGGGCGGGACCTCATCGTCCTGGCCGCCGCCGACCCGGCCGCCGCCCGCGACGCCTACCCCGCCTTCCTGGAGCGGTTCGAGGACGTCGAGGCCCTGCTGCCCGCCGTCGCCGACGCCGTCGCGGTGCAGGTGTCGGCCCAGAACGCCGAGGTCGCCGCCACCCGCTCGCGCAGCTACCGGCTGCTCGCCGCCGTCGTCGCTCTGACCGTGGGCGCCGCCCTGGTGGTGGCGCGGCTGGTGACCCGCAGCGTCGTCCACCCCCTGGACCGGGTCGGGGTCGTCGTGGCCGCCGTGCGCGACGGGGACCTCACCCGCCGCAGCCGCCTCACCTCCCGCGACGAGGTCGGGCGCACCGCCGCGGCCCTCGACGACGCCCTCGACGCGCTGAGCGGCCTCGTCCGCGGCATCACCGGGACCGCCGACCGCCTCGAGGCCGCCACCGGTGCCCTCAGCTCCTCCTCCGGGCACATCGAGCGCTCCAGCGCCGACTCCACCCGGCTCGCCTCCTCCGCCGTCGAGGAGGCCCACCGGGTCTCCGAGGCCGCCGAGGGCATGGCCGCCTCCGGCGAGGAGATGGCCGGCGTCATCGCCCGGGTCGCGCACAGCGCCGCCACCTCCCGGGAGGTCTCCGCGCAGGCCGTCGACGCGGCCGGGACGACCTCCGCCGTCGTGCACCGCCTCGCCACCTCCAGCCGGGAGATCGGCACGGTCGTGCAGGCCATCGCCGCCATCGCCGCCCAGACCAACCTGCTCGCTCTCAACGCCACCATCGAGGCCGCGCGCGCCGGGGAGTCCGGCCGCGGGTTCGCCGTCGTCGCCGGCGAGGTCAAGACCCTGGCCCGCGAGACCGCCGCGGCCACCGAGGAGATCACCCGCACCGTCGCCGCCCTGCAGGCCGACAGCGACGACGCCCGCCGGCAGATCGAGGCGATCTCCGCCGTCGTCGACCGCGTCTCGCAGTTCCAGGGCACCATCGCCGCCGCCGCCGACGAGCAGACCCGCGTCAGCGCCGAGAACACCCGCCGGGTCGCGCTCGTGGCCCGCTCCACCCGCGCCTCGGTGGGCGACCTCACCACCCTGGCCGCCAGCGTCACCACCACCGCCGACCGCGGCCGCGACACCGGCGCCGCGGCGACGGAGGTCGCCGCCGCCAGCGACGACCTGCGGGCCGCCGTCACCCGCTTCCGCGTCTAGGGCCGCCCGACCGGACGACGGCAGAGGTCCACGGTCCCGTCGCGACCGCGAGCAGGGACGTGGTGAGGGCGGTGGCGCCCCCGGTGCCCCGGGTGCGGTTCGGCACCGGGCCCTCCCCGTCTCGCGTCCTCACCGGTCGGGGAGGTCGTCGGGACGATCCGGGGAGGCCTCGAGGCCGGGCCCCGGCGGCCGCGCGGCGCGGTCCAGCCGCTGCGCCCACTCCCGCAGGACGGCCACCAGCTCCGGGGGCTCCACCTCGCTGACGTCGCAGCCGACGCGGACGAGCTCGAACGCGGCCCGGTCCAGCTCGTCGGTGCTCCAGGACAGGAGGCAGCGCCCGCCGGGGAGGTCGGTGATCCGCGTCCAGGGGCTCACCCGCCGCCGGGCGTGCCCGGGGGTGCAGTGCAGCACCGCGCGGACCGCGTGGCCGGCGGGTGCGGTGTCGATGCGGCGCCGCACGAAGGCGGTGACGTCGGCGTCGGGGACCTCCCGGGGGCGGAACCGCGCACCCCCGGCGGTGGCGCTCGCGATGCGGTCGACGCGGAAGACCCGCCAGTCCGCGCGGTCGAGGTCGTGGGCCAGCAGGTACCAGAAGCGCCACAGCGGGACGAGGCGGTGCGGTTCCACGGACCGCGGGCCGGTCCTGCCGTCGGCGGTCGTGTAGTCGAGGGTGGTCCGCTCGCCGGCCTGGACGGCTGCGGCGAGGGTGAGCAGGACGGCGGGGTCGGGGCCGGGGAGGCGGCCCGGCCCGGAGCCGGCGGGGCTGGTGGCGGTGGCCGCGCGCAGGGCGTCCACCCGCCGCTGCAACCGCGGCGGCAGGACCCGCACCGCCTTGGTGAGGGCCCGCAGCGCGGCCTCGGCGGAGGCCGGCGCGGCGTCCACGACCGACTGCAGGCCCAGGACCAGCGCGACGGCCTCCTCGTCGTCGAGGGCCAGCGGCGGCAGCGACGCACCCGGCGCCAGCCGGTACCCGCCGGCCACGCCGCGCGCGGCGTGCACGGGGTAGCCCAGGGCCCGCAGCCGGTCCACGTCGCGGCGCAGGGTGCGGGGGGAGACGCCGAGCCGGTCGGCCAGCTCCGCCCCGGGCCAGGACCGGCGGGCCTGGAGGAGGGACAGCAGGCGCAGGGTGCGGGAGCTCGTCGTCGCCACGGCCCCATCCTGGCCCGCCGCCGCCGATTGCGGTCAGGAAGTGACCGCTGGCGCTCCTAGCGTCGTCCTCGTCAGCAGGCAGGGCGCCGGTGGGTCGGGCGCCGCCGCACCAACACCCAGGAGGTCGTCGTGTTCGGAGCCGGGAAGTGGTCGGAGAGCGAGGTCCTGGTCGGCTACCTCGACCAGCAGCTGGAGGCGATCCGGGCCTCGGCGCACGGGCTGAGCGAGGAGCAGGCGCGGGCGACGCCGTGCCGCAGCGCGCTGTCCGTGGGCGGGCTCCTCAAGCACGTCGTGCACGTGCTGGAGGGCAGGCTGGGCAGCAGCGCCCAGCCGACCGCGGAGGAGGTGGCGCGGTTCACGGCGAGCTTCTCCCTCGGCGAGGGCGAGACCCTCGCCGGGACGCTGGAGGCCTTCGACCGCGTCCGGGCGCAGTACCTGGCGCGGGTCTCGTCCACCGACCCCGCGGACGAGGTGCTGGAGCCGCCGGCCCCGTGGTTCGGGGTGCTCGACCCGACGCCGTCGGTGCAGCGCTACCGGCTGGTCCACCACGTCGAGGAGCTCGCCCGCCACGCCGGGCACGCCGACATCCTGCGGGAGCAGCTGGACGGGGCGTCGTCGCCGTCGCTGCTGGCGGCGGTGCACGGGTGGCCGGCCAACGACTTCGTCCAGCCGTGGACGCCGGGCACCGGCGGGGACGACGCGCCCCGGGCGGTGGGACGGCCCGGCGCCGGCGGCTGAGCCCCCCGGGCCGGTCCCGGGAGCCATCCGGGTGGTTGAGCCTCCAACTAGATTTCTGGCACCCGTTCGCGTCCGACAGTGACGGGGTGACGTTCCCTCCTCGACGCAGAGCGACCGGCGCGCTGCTCCTGACCGGCGCGGGGGTCGCGGGCCTCCTCTCCCCCTGGGCCCTGCCCACCTACGTCGTCCTCCTGGGCGGCCTCCTCGTCGCCCTGGCGGCCCGGCCCCTGGTGCGCCCGGAGGGACGCCGGGTCTGGGGCGCGTTCGGCGCGGGGGCCGCGGCGCTCGCCGGGACGCAGCTGGTCCTGCTGCTGTCCTCCGGGCAGGCCGACGTCACCGCGGCGGCCCTCGTCGAGCACCGCGAGCTCGCCCTCCTCGCCCTGCTCGCCTACCCCGTCCTCTACGGCGGGCAGATGGGGCTGCTGCGCCGGCGCGTGCGGGAGCTGCTGCCCAGCGCGTGGCTCGACGGGGTCCTGACCCTGATCGCGCTCGCGGCCGCCGGTTGCGCCTTCCTCGTCGGCCCCGTCGTCGCCGCGACCGGCGTCGGCCGCGCCGCCGCCCTCGCCCTGGTCGCGCGCCCGGCCCTGGACCTGCTCCTGCTCTCGGTGGCCCTGGCCACCTGCGGCATCCTCGGCCGGCGCAGCGGCGCGCGCACCGTCCTCCTCGCCGCCGCCTTCGGGGTCCTCACCGTCGCCGACACCGCCGGGGTCGCCCGGCTCTGCGGCGTCCTCGACGCGCCCTGGACGGGCGCGGCCGTGGACGCGGGCCGGCTCACCGCGCTGGCCCTGGTCGCGGTCGCGGCCTGGTCCCGCGAGGAGGAGGGGGTCGCCGGGGACGTCACGACCGGGTGGACGTCGATGCTCACCCCGCTGGTCGTCCTCACCACGAGCTGCACGCTGCTGGCCGTCGACCACGTGCACCGGCTCCCCTCCCCCACCGTCCCGCTGGCCCTGCTCGGCCTGGCCGGGGTCGGGGCGAAGGCGGCGGTCGTGTTCCGCGAGGTCCTGCGCCTGGCCGACAGCCGCCGCCTCGCCCTCACCGACGACCTCACCGGCCTGCCCAACCGCCGCGCCCTCGCCGAGGCCCTGCGGCGCACCACCACCCAGGACGTCCCCGCGACCCTGCTGCTGCTGGACCTGGACGGGTTCAAGGAGGTCAACGACACCCACGGCCACGCCTGGGGGGACCGGCTGCTGCGGCTGGCCGCGGAGCGGGTGCAGCCCCTCGTCCCGCCCGGCGGCCTGCTGGCACGGGTCGGTGGCGACGAGTTCGCCCTGCTGCTGCCCGGCGACGTCCCGGCCGGCGACACCGCCGCCCGGGTCGGGGCCGCCCTCGGCGAGCCCGCGCTCGTGGGGTCGCGCTGGACCTCGACGGGCTCCAGCACCGGTGTCGCGACCTGGCCGTTCACCGACCACGACCCCCGGACCGACCCGGGCACCGATCCCGCGGGCGAGCTGCTGCGCCGCGCCGACGCGGCGATGTACGTCGCCAAGCGCGCCGGCGGCGGCTGGGCGTCCTACGACGACGACCAGGACCGCGCCGCGCGCGCCCAGCGGGTCCTGGCCGAGGAACTGGCGAGCGGGATCGCCGCCGGGCAGCTCACCGCCCACTACCAGCCGCAGGTCGACGTCCGCAGCGGCCGCACCGTCGGCCTCGAGGCCCTCGTCCGCTGGGAGCACCCCCGCCGGGGGACGCTGGCCCCGGGCGCGTTCCTCGACCTCGCCGAGAGCCACGGGCTGATGGCCGAGGTGACCGGCACGGTCCTGCGCCGGGCCGCCCGCGACGCCGCCCGCTGGCACCGCCAGGGCCACCGGCTGCGGATCTCGGTCAACCTGGCCACCAGCTGCCTGCTCAACCCCGCCCTGCCGCTGCTGGTGGAGCAGGTCCTGGACGAGACCGGGCTGGACCCCGCCGCCCTCGTCTTGGAGATCACCGAGACGACCCTCATGGCCGAGCCCGCCCGCAGCCGGGAGACGATCGAGGACCTGCTGCGGCTGGGGACGTCGGTGAGCATCGACGACTACGGCACCGGGTACTCCTCGCTGGCGTACCTGCAGGACCTGCCCGCGGCCGAGCTCAAGCTCGACCGGGCCTTCACCGTGCGCCTGACCGGCGACCCGCGCACCGCCGCGATCATCGCGAGCACCGCCGACCTCGCCCACAGCCTCGGGCTGCGGATGCTCGTCGAGGGGGTCGAGGACGCCGAGACCTTGCGGCGCCTCGCGGAGCTGGGCGTGGACGAGACCCAGGGCTACCACCACGCGCAGCCCATGCCCGCGGCCGACGTCCCCGGCTGGCTGGCCGCCCAGGTCCCCGTCCCCGCCGGGGCCCGCGGCCCGCGCGCCGCGACACTGGGGCGGTGACCGGCACCCACGACGTCCTGATCGTCCCCGTGGGCAGCGCCCCCGACCCCGCGCCGCTGCGGGAGCTCACCGACGTCCGGGTGGTGGACCCGCACGACCCGGCCCTGCCCGCCGCGCTGGCGGCGGCGGACGGCCTCGTCGTCTGGGACGGTTCCTCCCCGGCCCTGGAGCGCGCCTGGGAGGCCGCGGACCCGCGGCGGCTGCGCTGGGTGCACACCAGCAGCGCCGGCCCGGACCGGCTGCTCTTCCCCGCGCTGCGCGCGCACCCGTGCGTCCTCACCTGCAGCCGCGGGGTCCTGGACACCGACATCGCCGAGTACGTCCTGGCCTGCGTGCTGGCCCTCCTCAAGGACCTGCCCCGCACCGTCGCGCTGCAGGCCGGGCACCGCTGGCTGCACCGCGGGACCCGCAGCCTCGCCGGGCGGCGCGCCCTCGTCGTCGGCGCGGGCTCCATCGGGACGCGCACGGCGAAGCTGTTCAGCGCGCTCGGCGTGCACGTCGACGGGATCGTCCGCACCCCGCGCCCGGCCGCTGCTCCGTTCGGGTCGCTGTCCGGGCCGCAGTCGCTGCCCGAGGTCGTCGGCGACTACGACCTCGTGCTCGTCACCGCCCCGCTGTCGGAGGCCACCCGCGGGCTGGTGAGCCGCGAGGTCGTGGCGCGGATGCGGCCGGCGACGATCGTCGTGAACGTGGGCCGCGGCCCCGTCGTGGACGAGGACGCGCTGCTGGAAGCGTTGCAGGAGAACAGGATCAGCGGGGTCGCCCTCGACGTCTGGGCCACCGAGCCGCTGCCCGCGGACAGCCCCTGGTGGGACCTGCCCGGCGCGCTCGTCTCCCCGCACCTGGCCGGGGACGCCGAGGGCTTCACCGACCGGCTGGAGGAGCTGCTGCGCGAGCAGGTGCGCCGCTTCGCGGTCGGGGAACCCCTGCACCACGTCGTCGACAAGACGCACGGCTACGCGGTGGCCCCTACGGTGGCGAGGTGAGCGAGCCCCTGCACCGCGTCGTCGTCGTCCTGAACCCCAACAGCACCGGCGACGGGCCGAGCAACGCCCGGGAGCTGCAGGAGCAGCTCGCCGCCACCGACCCCGCGCTGCGGGTCGAGCTCGTCGAGACCCAGCACGCCGGGCACGCCGAGGAGATCGCCCGCGACGCGGTGACGGCCGAGGCGGGCACCCTCGTCGTCTCCGCCAGCGGCGACGGCGGCTACCACGAGGTCGTCAACGGCGTCGTGGCGGCGGGACGCGGCATGGCCGCGGTGCTGGCCTCCGGCAACGCCAACGACCACGCCACCGCCACCCAGACCCGCCCGCTGGCCGAGGCGATCCACGCCTTCGCCGCCGGCGGCCCGGAGACCCGCATCGACCTGCTGGAGGTCTCCGGCGCGGGCCGGACGCGGGTGGCGCACTCCTACGTCGGGGTCGGCATCACCCCCGTCGCGGCCGCCGCCCTCAACGAGCACCACCTCGACGCCGTCAAGGAGGCGCTGCTCGTCGCCAAGGCGTTCTGGGGCTTCCGGCCGATGACCATCGCCCACGAGGGGCGCCGCATCAAGCTCGACAGCCTGGTGTTCGCGAACATCGACCGGATGGCCAAGTACGCCCAGATCTCCGACGACTCCGCCCCCGACGACGGCCGGTTCGAGACCCTGCTCATCCCCCACCGGGGCAAGCTGCGGCTGGTCCTGGAGTTCCTGCGCGTCGTCAGCGGCCGCCACGAGTCCCGCTCGCGCTCCACCCCGTACGAGTTCCAGACGCAGTCGCCGATGCCGCTGCAGATGGACGGGGAGGTCTTCCACGTCGACTCCGGGTCGACGGTGACGGTGCGGTGCTTGCCCCGGGCCCTGCGCACCGTCGGCTGAGCCGGCCCGGGCGGGGTGTCAGCCGCGCCGCGCGGGACGCCGGCCGGCGACGACCAGGACGACCCCGACGAGCGCCACCACCGGGCCGACGACCGCCCACAGCGACGACCCGCTCATGGCGCTGCCGCCCAGGACCCCGATGCCCTGCAGGAACCACACCAGCCCCAGCAGGACGAGCACGGCACCGGCGACGAGCTGGAAGGTCTTCACCCGAGGATCATCGCCCCGGGAACGCCCACCCGCTCCCGGGCGTCAGCCGAGGAACTCCGCGACCAGCGCGGAGGCCTCCGCCCGGAACTCCTCCAGGTACCCGTGCCGGGCCCCGGGCAGGACGGCGAGCCGCGCGCCGGGGATCCGCGCGGCGAGGACCTCGGCGTTGCCGACGGGGGTCATCGCGTCGTCCGCGCCGTGCAGGACGAGGGTCGGGGCGGTGATCGCGGCCAGCAGGGCGGAGGCGTCGTGGCCGGTGCTGGCCTCGTGGTGGGCGCGGCGGGCCGCGGGGGTCCCGCGGGGGGTGAACCGCTCCGCGACCGCGGGGTTCGCGTCGATCCACCCGGGGGTGAAGAACAGCTCCCGCAGGGCGCGCAGGCCCTCCGGCGTGGCGGTGCGCCGCAGACCGCGGGTCACCTGCGGGTCGCGGGGGACCTCCAGGGGCCCGCCGGGTCCGCTGGCCCCCAGCACCAGCCGGGCCACCCGCCCGGGGTGGCGGGCGGCGAGGACCGTGGCGACCCGCCCACCCATGGAGAACCCGTGGACGTGCGCCCGCTCCACCCCCAGGGCGTCGAGGACGGCGACGGCGTCCTCGGCGAAGGTGGCCGTCGTCCACCTCCCCGGCTCCACCCGGCTGCGGCCGGTGCCGCGGGTGTGGACGACCACGACCCGCGACCCCGCCGCGGCGAGGTCCTCGCCCACGCCGAGGAGGACCTCCGGGCCCAGCGACTGCCCCGGCAGCAGCAGGACCGTGGCGGCACCGGCGGGACCGACGTCGACGCCGAGCTCACCGCCGGGGACAGGCACGACCCGTTCCTCGAAGCGCACGGCCGCGACGCTAGCGCGGGGCCGGGACGGGACCGCGCCGGGCCCGCTTCACCTGGTACATCCGGGCGTCGGCGGCCGCGAGCAGCGCCTCGACGAGGTCGGGCACCGGGTCCGCGTCCCCCCCGCCGGGCAGGGCCGCGAGCAGTTCGCGCGGGTCCTCCCGCACGGCGCCGATGCTCGCGCTGGCCCGCAGCGGCCCCTCGCCCAGCGGGAAGGGCCGGGCCACCGCGGCGCGCAGCCGCTCGACGACCTCGGCGGCCTCGACGTGCGGGTCGGTGACGAGCACCGCGAACTCGTCCCCGCCCCAGCGGGCCGCGCAGTCGGCCTCGCGCACCGCCCCGCGCAGCCGGCCCGCCACCTGCCGCAGCAGCTCGTCGCCCGCGGCGTGGCCGGAGGTGTCGTTGACGGCCTTGAAGCCGTCGAGGTCGACGAAGGCGACGACCACCGGGGACCCCGTGACCAGCGACGCGCGGACGGCATCCCCGAGGCGCTCGGAGAACCGGCGGCGGTTCTCCAGGCCGGTCAGCGGGTCGACGTGGGCGAGGTGGTCGAGCTGCGCGCGCTGGTCCTCGGCCACCGCCAGCAGCCGCCGGTGGTCGTCGAGGGCGAGGAACTGGCGGGCCATGGCCAGGACGACCATCGCCAGGACGGTCACGAGGACGAAGCGGTCGGTGGCGGTCCACAGCCGCACGGCTCCCGCGGTCGTCGCGGGCAGCAGGGCGAAGTAGGGGACGAGCCACCCCACCGACCCCGGCGCCGGCGGGCGCGGGGAGTCGCGGGTGGTGCGGCGGTAGCGGGCGGCCACCGCGAAGAGCCCGAACGCGGTCATCCAGCAGAAGTCGGCGAACCCGCCGGTCTCGAAGCCGTGCTCGCCGAGGACGCCGTAGAAGTAGCTCCCGTCGGCGCAGGCCAGCGCCGCGGCGGCGGCCATCACCAGGACGCCGGGCACGGTCAGGCCCCCGCGCAGCACCGAGACGATCGTCACCGTGAGGAACACGACGTCCAGGACGGGGTAGGTGAGGGGGATGACGAGGGCCAGGGGGCGGTCGTCGGCGCGGGCGACGGCCTCCCCCAGCCACAGCACCCACACGACGGTGAGCAGCGACAGGCCGAGCAGGGCCCCGTCGAGGACGGCGCGCACCCCGGTGTGGGAGCGGACCCGCCCGCGCAGGTGCACCGCCGAGGACGCCACCAGCAGGAGCGCGAAGGCCAGGAAGGGCCCGTCGCTGCCGGTGGTGGCGCTCGTCGTCACCCCGAGGACGTCGTCGGCGGTGTAGAGGGCCTGGCCGGCGGCGAAGCAGGCGCACCCGGCGGCGAGCAGCAGCTGCGCGGTCCGCGCGGCACCGCGCGGGAGGACCCGCAGCCCCGACCGGGCCAGGCTGGCCGCGGCCACGAGGGCGGCGGTGCCCTCGGCGACGCCGATGAAGGTCAGGGCCGGGTCGCTGCCGCGGCCCAGGACGTGCTGGACGGCGCCCACCGCGAGCAGGGCCAGGACGAGCACGCCGAGGTCCGCGCCGAGGCGCCACGCAGCGCCCGGCACGTCCCGACCGTTGCTCGAGCGGTTCCGCACGTCTCCCCATCGGCTCCTGCGCTGCGCGTCTGGACGAGTGTCACCCGATGGGCGCGCGCGCGTCACCCCCGGCCGCGGCGGGGCCGGGCCTCAGAGCCCGTCGGCGGGACGCATCAGGCGCAGCAGCGGGGCGGTGCTCAGCCGCTGCCGGGCGAGGGCCGCCCCGAGGAGGAGGACGACCACGCCGAGCAGGACCAGCGGCCACGCGTTCAGGACGAGGCCCACCACGGCCAGCGCCAGGGCCACGAGGAGGGGCAGCACGACGGGCATCCGGTTGTACCAGCGCGGTTGCAGCACGGCCGCGGCGTACCACCAGGCGACGGCGGCGACGCGCTCGTCGGGGTGGCGCCGGCCCTGCCGGGCCAGGGCCAGGACGTCGTGGCGGTCCTCCGGGGGCAGCGCCTGGAAGGCGCGGACGGCGGTGGCCCGCCGCTGGGGGGGCAGTTCGGGCCCCACGACCGCGCTCATCGTCCTGCCCCGCGTCCCGCTGCGTGTCCGGCCTCGTGCACGTCCCCATCGTAGGTGCGCGGCCGGACACGGCCTGCACTAGACAGGGAGGGTGGACGAGGACACGGGGGCCGCGGCTCCAGCGGGCGAACCGCGCGACCGGGGACTGGAGGGGCTGCTGGCCGCCCTGCCGCTGGGGGTGCTCGTCGTGGGCGCCCAGGGGCGGGTGCACGCGCAGAACGACGCCGCGCGGGCCGCGTTCGGGCTGAGCGGGCCGGCCGCCTTCGCCGACGTCTTCCCCCGCAGCTCCCCCGACGCGCCGCCGTTCGCGGTGCGCCGCGCGGACGAGGCGGCGCCGGAACCGGTGGAGGTCGTCGGACGGGACGCGGACGGGACGACGTTCCCCGTGGAGGTCACCGTCTCGCCCGGCCCTCGGCCCGGCACGTCCCTGGTCCTCACGCGGGACCTGCGGGGCGCGGCGCGCGCCGAGGCGGAGCTGCGCCGCCAGCGCGGCCTGACCGAGCTGCTGCTGGAGTCCACGACCGACGGCTTCCTCGGCACCGACCGCGAGGGGCAGGTCCTGTTCGCCAACACCGCGGTGCGCCGGCTGCTGCGCCAGCGCGCCAGCGACCTCGTGGGCCGCCCGCTGGCGCAGGTGGGCCGGCGCCCGGCCGACGCCACCCTCCCCGACGGCCCCGCCCTCTCCGACGTCCTCGACGGCAGCGGCGAGGGCGCCGGGGGCGGGCGGGCGGTGCTGTGGGACCGCTACGGCACCCCGCTGTCGGTGCAGGTCGCCGTCTCCCCGTTGATCACCGGTGAGGAGGTCGTCGGCAGCGTCCTCACCGTGCGCGACGCCACCGAGCAGGAGCGGGTGGAGGAGCTGAAGCGGCAGTTCACCGCCGTCGTCAGCCACGAGCTGCGGACCCCGCTGACGGCGATCAAGGCGAGCCTGCGGCTGGTGACCAGCGGGGTGCTCGGGCCGCTGCCGGAGGAGCCGGCGCGGTTGCTGCGCATCGCCGACGAGAACGCCGACCGGCTCGCGGCGCTGGTGAACGACATCCTGGACGTGGAGCGCCTGGACGCCGGGACGATGCCGCTGGAACCGGAGGACGTCGACCTGGCCGACCTGGCGCGCGCCGGGGTGGAGCAGCTGGAGAGCACCGCCGTGGCCGCCGGGGTGGAGCTGGTGCTCGGCGAGGTGGGGCCGGCGCGGGTGCACGCCGACCCGCACCGCATCGCGCAGGCCCTGACGAACCTGGTGGGCAACGCCGTGAAGTTCAGCGAGGCCGGTGGGCGGGTCGAGGTGACCTGCCGGCGCACCGCGCGGGAGGCCCGGCTGGCGGTGCGCGACGAGGGCCGCGGCATCCCCCACGACCAGCTGGAAGCCGTGTTCGACCGCTTCCGGCAGGTGTACGCCAGCGACGCGCAGCGGCAGTCCGGCAGCGGCCTGGGCCTGGCCATCACCAAGGGGATCGTCGAGCGCAGCGGCGGGCGGGTCGAGCTGCGCAGTCGGCCGAACGAGGGAAGCGAGTTCACCGTGGTGCTGCCCCTGACCGATGCAGAGGAGGACGCACCCCCACCCGAACCCTGACCCGAGGAGGCACCCGTGGCGCGCACGGTCCTCGTCGTCGACGACGAGCCGCACCTGCGGGAGCTGGCCGCCCTCAGCCTGGAGCGCGTCGGCGGGTTCGCGGTCCTCACCGCCGGCTCCGCGGAGGAGTGCCTCGCCGCCGTCGCCGAGCACGGCCCCGACCTGGTGCTGCTGGACGCGATGATGCCCGGCACCGACGGGCCGGGGACGCTGGCGCGGTTGCGCGCCGCACCGGCGGGCGCCGCGGTGCCCGTGGTCTTCCTCACCGCCAGCGTGCAGCGCCACCAGGTCGCGCAGCTGGGGGCGCTGGACGTCCTGGGCGTCCTGAGCAAGCCGTTCGACCCGATGGAGCTGTCGGCGCAGGTCTGCGGGCTGGCGGGCTGGCACGGGCCGTGACCTCCGCCGTCGCCGAACCCGCCGCCCTGCTCGCGGCCCCCGGCCGCACGGCCCTCGTCGTCGACGACGACGAGATGATCTCCCACCTCGTCTCGGCCGGCCTGCGCGCCGCGGGCATGACCGTCGTGACCGCCTCCGACGGCCGCGAGGCCCTGCAGCGCCTCGCCGAGGCCGTGCCGGACGTCGTGGTCTCCGACGTCAACATGCCCGGCATGGACGGCTTCGCCCTCGTCAGCCGCCTGCGCGCCGAACCCGCCACCCGCGCGGTGCCGCTGGTGTTCCTCACCTCCCGCGCCGAGGCCTCCGACGCGCTCGCCGCGCTGCGGCTGGGCGCGGACGACTACGTGCGCAAGCCGTTCGACCTGACCGAGCTGGTGGCCCGGGTCGTGGCGAAGCTGGACCGCCCACCGGTACCGGTCGACCAGCTCCTGCACGACCCGCGCACCGGGCTGCTCTCGCCGTCCGCGATGGCCGCCGAGGTGGGCCGGGAGGTCGAACGGGCCGGCGCCGGGGGCCGGCAGGGGGCCCTGGCCGTCCTGGAGGTCGCGGAGCTGTCGCCGCTGCGGGCGCGGTTCGGCGCGCGCGGCGAGGCGGAGCTCGCGCTGCAGGTCGCGGCCGTGCTGGGGGCGGCGACCACGGCCGTCCCCGGTGCCCGGCTGGGCCGCGCCCAGGACGGGCGGTTCCTCGCGCTGCTGCCCGACGTCGCCCCCGACCGCGTGCACGAGCTGCTGGCGGAGGCGTCGCAGGAGGTGGTGCGTCGCCGCGTCACCGTCGCCGGGGAGGCCCTGGACCTGACGCCCGTCACCGGGTGGGTCGCCCTGACCGACGTCGTGGGCGCCGAGCACCCCGTGGACCCCGACGCCGACCCCCGCGGCGCTGCGGGGACCGGGGAGCGGGCCGTGGCCCTGGCCGCCACCGCGGCCGGGGCCGCCTCGATGCACCTGGACCTGCAGCCGGTGCGCTGGACGACGCAGCTGGGTGGCGTGCCCGTCCCCGCGCAGGCTCCGGCCGGCCCGTCGCGGTGGCGGCGGTGGCGCTCGGCGGTCCGCACCCCGTTCCAGGTGCTGCTGACGCTGGTCGTGGGGGTCGTGGTCCCGTTCCTGGTGTACGTCGCCGTCTGGCGGTTCACGGGGATCGACCTGGGCCCGGTGGCGTACCTGGTCGTCGTGGGCGCGCTGGTGGTGACGGCGGGGTCCATCTGGGTGGAGGGCCTGCTGGCGCTGGACCCGGTGCGCCCGCCCGCCGAGACCGGCGGACCGCACCCGCGCGCCTCGGCGATCATCGCCGCGTACCTGCCGAACGAGGCCCTGACGATCGTGGAGACCGTCGAGGCGTTCCTGGCCCAGGACTACCCCGGCGAGCTGCAGGTCGTCCTCGCCTACAACGGACCCGACCGGCTGCCGGTGGAGGACGCGCTGGAGGCGATCGCGGCGCGCGACCCGCGCTTCGTGCCGCTGCGCGTGGAGGGTTCCACCTCCAAGGCGCAGAACGTCAACGCGGGGCTCGCCGTGGTGAGCGGTGAGTTCGTCGGCGTGTTCGACGCCGACCACCACCCCGAACCCAGCTCCTTCCGGCGGGCCTGGCGCTGGCTCGGCGGCGGTTACGACGTCGTGCAGGGCCACTGCGTCGTGCGCAACGGCGACGCCAGCTGGGTGGCGCGCACCACCGCGGTCGAGTTCGAGTCCATCTACGCCGTCAGCCACCCGGGGCGGGCCCGCCTGCACGGCTTCGGCGTCTTCGGCGGCTCCAACGGCTACTGGCGCACCGACCTGCTGCGCCGCACCCGCATGCACGGGTTCATGCTCACCGAGGACATCGACTCCAGCCTGCGCGTCGTCGAGGCCGGTGGCCGGATCGCCAACGACCCGGCCCTGCTGTCGCGCGAACTGGCCCCCACGACGCTGAAGGCGGTGTGGAACCAGCGGATGCGCTGGGCGCAGGGCTGGTTCCAGGTCTCGCTCAAGCACCTGCCGAGGGCGTGGGGTTCCCCGCACCTCGGGCTGCGGCAGAAGCTGGGCATGACGTTCCTGCTGGGCTGGCGCGAGGTGTACCCGTGGATCTCGTTGCAGGCCTACCCCGTGGTGGCGTACCTGGCGTGGCGCTCCGGGGGTCTGCAGAACCTGGACTGGGCGGTCCCGCTGTTCGTCCTCACCACCCTGTTCACCACCTCCGTCGGTCCCGGCCAGACGCTCACCGCGCGGCGGGTGGCCGTCCCCGAGATCCGCCGGCAGCGGTGGTGGTTCCTGCGGTACCTGTTCGTGTCGTCGTTCTTCTACACGGAGTTCAAGAACGTCATCGCGCGCGTCGCGCAGATCAAGGAGTTCACCGGTGAGCGGGAGTGGAAGGTGACCCCGCGCAGCGTGGTGGTCGCAGGGGCACCGCCGGTGCCCGGACCGCGGGACGGGAGCGGGTCGTGAACGAGACCGAGGCCATGCGGGCGTTGACCGCCGACCTGTGGGAGCAGCTGCGCCCGCTGGTGCGCGCGCGCCTGGAGCAGCTCGACGAGTGGGTCGCGACCGGCCAGCAGCTCGACGGGCGCGCGGAGGCCGTGCGCACCGCGCACAACCTGTCCGGTTCGCTGGGCAGCTACGGCCGCCACGAGGGCTCCCTCGCCGCCCGGGCGCTGGAGCACGCCCTGCTCGCCGACGAGAGCCCGGGCCTCGTCGTCGACCTGGTCGCCGCGCTGCACCGGGCGGTGGACGCGTGAGCCGGCACCCGACCGCGGCACCCGGCGGCCCGTCCGCCGGTGGCCGCCTGGCGGGGCTGGAGGGGTACCGGGGGATCGCCGCGGTGCTCGTCGTGGTGTTCCACGTCTACCAGGAGCTCCGCGTCGACGGGGAGTACTTCCTGGTGGGCACGTGGGCCCACCCGTGGCTGTACGCGCTGGACACGACGGTCGACCTGTTCTTCGCCCTCTCGGCGTTCCTGCTGGCGCTGCCCTACCTGCGCAAGGCCGTCGCCGGGGAACGCCCCCTGGGGGCCGCGGAGTTCCTGCGCCGCCGCGCCGTGCGCATCGTGCCGCTGTACTACCTCGTCATCACCGCGGTGTGGGCCACCCGCAACGGCAGCCTGCCCGGCGAGTGGCGGGACCTGCTGGAGCACCTGACGTTCACGCAGGTGTTCGACGACCAGCGCATCTTCTACACGGTGGGCCCGGCGTGGTCGCTGGCCGTGGAGGTGCAGTTCTACGTGCTGCTGGCCGTGCTGGGGGCGGCGGTGTGCGCGGTGTGCCGCCGGGCGCGGCGGCGCGGGTCGCGGATCGCCGTCGCCGCCGCGTCCGGGCTGCTGCTGGTCGCCGTGGGCGTCGGGTGGAAGCTCGCCGCGCACGCGCTGGGGCGTCCGGAGACGGACTGGAGCACCTGGTTCTCGCTGCCCGCGAAGCTGGACGTGTTCGGGTTCGGGGTGCTGCTGGCGCTGCTGGTGGCCCTGCGGGGCACCGCCCCCTCGCGGCTGCTGCCGCCGCTGATGGTGGTGTGCTCCGCCCCGCTGCTCCTGGCGGCGGTGTGGGCGGGCACGCAGCAGGGGCTGGCCGCCGAGCTGCGGCACACCCTCGCCGGCGCGGGCTTCACGCTGCTGCTGGGCGCCACCGTCCTCAGCGGTCCCCGCTCGGTGGCCGCCCGGGCGCTGGAGGCGCGGCCCGTGGCCTTCCTCGGCCTGATCAGCTACAGCCTGTACCTGTGGCACGAGCCGCTGATGCTGTGGATGACGGCACTGCCGGTGTGGCCGACGACGTCCAGCCCGGCGACGCTGGCCCTGGGGACGGCGCTGCTGCTGCCGGTGGCCGTGCTGGTGGCCTGGGCCAGCTACTGGGTGGTCGAGCACCCCGCGGGCGCCCTGCGCCGGACCCGGACCGCGGACGGCCGTCCGCGCCTCTACTACGGCGAGGGCGCCGGCTGACCGGCCGGTGACCGTGCGGGGCCGGCCGTGCGGGCCGGCCCCGGGGGCGGAGGGCATGGGATTCGAACCCATGAGGAAGGAGTGGGTACCTCCCTAGCGGTTTTCAAGACCGCCGCCTTCAACCACTCGGCCAGCCCTCCCGGCGCCGGGCCAGTCTACGGACCGGCGCGGCGCCCGTGCGGTCGCCTCAGCGCCCGGCGAGCAGCGGGGCGAGGGCGCGCGCCATGTCGCGGGCGCGGGGCAGGTCGCGGGCGGCGGCGGGCCGGCGCACGGCGAGGACGCCCTCGCCGGGGGCGGGGTCGGTGACGTCGAGCACGACGGCGCGGCCGTCGACGAGCATCGCGTCGAGGAGGCGCTCGGCGTCGGGGGCGGCGGTAGCGACCCGCGAGCGCAGCAGGTGCCCGACGGCGGTGGTGCGGGCCAGGCGCAGCAGGAGCTTGTCGTCGTCGAGGTGGTTCAGCTCCGGGCGGCGCACCAGCAGCCGGGCCAGAGCGGCGATCTCGGCGGCGGTGGCGGGCGGAGGGGGCGCGGGGGCGGTGCGGGGGCGGGAGTGGTGCTGCACGGTGGCTTCCTCGGGGCTGCGCACGGTGTCAGCCCCGGGTGGGCTGTCCGCTCCCCCTGGTTCTCGGCGCCGGGGGGTCGGGCCGTGATGCGCCGTTCGGGGGGTCGTCCTGGGGTAGCGTCGGGCGACCGTCGTCCCCGATCACCGAGCGAGTCCACGTTGGCCGAAGCCCTGCGCTGCGTCGTCGTCCTGCCCACGTACGACGAGGCCGACAACGTCGCCGAGATGCTGGAGCGGGTGCTCGCCTGCCCCGTCGCCCCCGACGTCCTCGTGGTGGACGACTCCTCCCCCGACGGGACGGGCGCGATCGTCGAGCGCGTCGCCGCGACCCACCCGCCGGGGCGGGTGCGGCTGCTGACCCGCACCACGAAGGACGGCCTGGGCGCGGCCTACCGGGCCGGGTTCGCGCACGCCCTGGCCACCGGGGACCACGACGTCGTCGTGCAGATGGACGCCGACGGGTCGCACCCGGTGGAGGCGCTGCCCCGGATGCTGGCCGAGCTCGCCGACGGCGCCGACCTCGTCCTCGGGGCCCGCTACGTGCCCGGCGGGGCCCTCGACGACGCCTGGCCCTGGTACCGCAAGGCCCTCTCGCGCGGGGCGAACGTCTACGCGCGGCTGCTGCTGCGCGCCCCGGTGGCCGACCTCACCGGCGGCTTCAAGGCCTGGCGCGCGGACCTGCTGCGCTCGCTGGACCTCTCGCAGCTGACCGCCGCCGGCTACGCGTTCCAGATCCAGACGACGCTGGCGGCGCTGCAGGCGGGCGCGACGGTGCGCGAGGTGCCGATCCTCTTCACCGAGCGCACCCGCGGCACCTCGAAGATGTCCAAGGAGATCATCGGCGAGGCGATGCTCGCGGTGCTGCGGATGCGCCGGCACGGCCCCACCGGGCGCCGCTGAGGCCCGCTCCCTCAGGCGGGGAGCGCGGAGACGTTCACCATCCAGTCGACCCCGAAGCGGTCGATGAGGGCGCCGTACTCGTCGCCCCACACCTGGACCTCCAGCGGGGTGGTGACCTCCCCGCCCTCCGCGAGACCGGCGAAGCAGGCGCGCAGGTGCGCGGCGTCGTCGCCGGAGAGGCAGAGGGCGACGTTCCCGCCGGTGCTCGCGGCCGCCCCCGGCATGGCGTCGGAGACCATGAGGGTGAAGCCGTCCGGGGTGTCGAGCTGGCCGTGCATGACGCCGTCGGGGTCGGCGCCCCCGCCGCCCCCGCCGAACTCGGCGAAGGTGGAGACGGTGACCTCCCCGCCGAGCACGGAGCGGTAGTGGTCGAGGGCCTCGCGGGCGGTGCCGGCGAGGCAGACGTAGGGGCTCAGACGGGGTGCCACGGGGAACCTCCTGGGAACGGGCCGGGGGTCCGGCGCCACCGCCCGGCGGGTCCGGGCGGACACCCTGGGGACCCGGGGCGGCCGCGGGACTCATCGGTGCCGCGGCGGCGACCACCCCGTGATTGCGTCACGTTCGGTGATCTGGGATGGTCACCCGGTCAGCAGCGCCGCGAAGCGGTCCACCGTCCCGCGCGGTGCCTCCTCGGCTCGACCGGGCTGCCCGACACGTCCGGAGCACGCTCGCGGGAGGTCGACAGGTGCAGGGCCAGGTACGGGACGACGACGCCGACGCCGTCGCCCAGCTGCTGGAGCTGGCCCGCGACATCTTCGGGACCCCGGTGGCCGCCCTCACCCGGGCGACGGGGGCGACGCACCACCACGTCGAGCAGACCGCGAGCAGCCTCGACCCGCACGCCACGGTCCGGCTGCTGGCCGACACCGACCTGGACACCTGCCGGCTCGTCGTCGACGTCGTCCGTCCCGACGGCGAACCCGGCGGGCGGATCGTCGGGGTCCACCACGAGCCGGTGGAGACCCTGGGCTCGCGCCAGCAGGAGGCCCTGCACGTCGTCGCGGCCCTGGTCGCCGGGGTGCTGCACCACCGCGAGCGCCGCCGCGTCGAGCACGACGACCGGGTCGCCTCCCTCGACGCGCTGCTGGCCGGTCACGGCCGCCTCACCGTCGTGCAGCCCATCGTGGACCTGCGGGCCGGGCAGGTCGTGGGGGCGGAGGCGCTGAGCCGGTTCACCGGTCCCGAGGGGGCCGCCCGGCGTCCCGAGCAGGTGTTCGGCGACGCCCGGTCCGCCGGGGTGGGGGTCCAGCTGGAGCAGGCGGCCATCGCCTCGGCCCTGCCGCTGCTGCGGGAGGTGCCGGCGGGGGCGTACCTGAGCGTGAACGCCTCCGCGGAGGCGCTGCTGGACGAGCGCACCCACGAGCTGCTGCTGTCCGGGCACCCGGAGCGCCTCGTCGTGGAGATCACCGAGCACGACCCGGTGCCCGACTACGACGCCCTGACCGCGGCGACGGCCGCGCTGCGCGCGCACGGGGTGCGGATCGCCGTCGACGACGCGGGGGCCGGCTTCGCGAGCCTGCAGCACGTCCTGCACCTGACCCCGGACGTCGTGAAGCTGGACACCGCGTTCGTGCGGGGCATCGACGTCGACCCCGCCCGCCGGGCCGTGGCCCGCGCGCTGGTGGGCTTCGCCTCGGAGCTGGGCTCGACGATGGTGGCCGAGGGCGTGGAGCGGGCCGGGGAGCTGGCGGTCCTGCGCGACCTGGGGGTGGAGTGCGGCCAGGGGTACCTGCTGGGCCGGCCCACCGCGAGCCCCGCGTGGGGCGAGCGGGGCAGCGACACGACGACCGTCGTCCTGTCCCGGCACCCGGAGCACGAGGAGCCCCCCCACCCGGTCGGGTGAGGGGGCTCTTCGGGCGTGCGGTGGTTCAGAAGGTGACGATGCTCAGCGCGCCCTTGCCGTAGCGGGTCACCTCGACCGTGAGGTCGAGACGGCTGCCGGTGCGGGTCGCCCAGTCGGCCACGTCGGGGCGCAGGGCCTCGCCGGGCGCGTAGCTGGCGTACAGCTTCAGGTGCGCGGCACCCTCCACGTTGAACAGCGACGCCATGATGTTGAGCACCTCCTTGGCGTTGACCGTGAGGTTCTCCGGCAGCTCCCGGTCCTCGATGGCGGCTTCGCTGGCCCCGGGGGGCAGCAGGCCGATCGAGGCGCCGGCGTGGGCGGCCAGCGCGAAGTCGAAGACCACGACGGCCTTGGACTTCAGGTGGTCGTCCACGTACAGCCCGACCAGCGACCCGGGCTTGCCGCCGACCGGCACGGGCCGGCCGTCGGCGAGCTCGACGTCGCGGTTGAGCAGGTCGGAGAGCAGGTTGCGGATGGCGAGGTTGGAGGGCAGCGGGTTGACCTCGAACTTCACCTCCCCCTGCGCGACGGCCGTCGTGGCGGTGGCCGGGCCGGCGTCGCCGCCGAGGACCGGGGCCAGCGCCGCGGCGAACTGCTCGGGGGTGAAGGGCTTGGCGATGAGGAAGAGGGCGCCGGCGGCGGCGGCCTTCTCCCGCATCTCCTCCGAACCCTCCGACGTCACGAAGCCGAACGGCACGTCGAGCCCGGAACCGCGCAGGTTCTGCAGCATCTCGTAGCCGCTGGCCTCGGGCATGTTCCAGTCCGAGAGGACGATGTCGGGGTTCTCCTTGCGGACCGCGTCGAACCCCTCCTTGCCGTTCTCGGCCTGGACGACGTCGACCCAGTCGAACCCCGCCTGGCGCAGCGTGCGGATGACGATCTGCCGCATGACGCGGCTGTCGTCGACCACCAGGGCCTTCACGGGATCACCCCTCCTGCGTCTGGTCGCCGGCGGCGGCCAGCCACACCTCGAACGTCAGCCAGTGACCCTGCCAGCTCCCGTCCAGGCGCGCCGCGAGGCGGCCGGAGGAACCGTGCAGGGGCTTGGCCGTCGAGACGACGGGCAGGCCGAGCGGGCCGGCGTCGGGGACGAGCGCCTTGATGTTGCCGCCGACGATGTTGGCGACCTCGCCGAGGGAGTCGTAGACGTCCTCGTCGGTCAGGTCGCCGTCCTCCTGCAGCAGCGCCGCCGACAGCGGCACGGCCGCCGCCTTCTCGACGCTGACCGTGACGATGCCCGGGCGGCCGCCGGAGATCGTCACCGAGGCGCAGAGGATGTCGCCCTCGATGTCGTGCGGGTCGAAGGAGGGGGCGAGGTAGTCGGTGTGGGCGAAGTACGACGCCCACATCTGGTCGACGATCTGCTCCAGGGCTTCGTCCTCGACGTAGTCCATGGCGACGTCGTGGCCGTTCTCGATGGTGTCGGTCACGCCTGGCTCACCTCCGGCAGCAGCCCGAGCAGGGACAGCTTCTCCTCCAGCGCGTCCACGGTGAACGGCTTGATGAGGTACTCGTGCGCACCGGCGGCCAGGGCGCGGACGATCTGCCCGTGCTCGGCCTCGGTGGTGACCATCATCAGCGTCAGCGCGCGGTACTCGCGGTTCGCCCGGACCTGCGTGACGAACGTGAGACCGTCCATCACCGGCATGTTCCAGTCGACCGTGGCGAGGTCGGGCAGCGGGCCCGCCTCGAGGACCTTCAGCGCCTCGGCGCCGTCGGCCGCTTCGACCGTCTCGTACCCGAGCTTCCGCAGTGCACCAGCGATGATCTTCCGCATGGCGCGGGAGTCGTCGACGACAAGAGCCCTCATGCCTGACCTCCGTTCTTGGGACGGTGGACCGAAACCCTTCCGATGAGTTCGCGGTCCCAGTTCTCATCGACGCCGAGCGTCGTTTCTGCACCCCCGAGGAACATGTATCCCCCGGGCTTGATGACCTTGCGGACCCGGGACAGGATGTCCCGCTTGGTCTCCAGGTCGAAGTAGATGAGCACGTTCCGCAGGAACACCACGTCGAACTGCCCGAGGGCGGCGTAGGAGCTCGTGAGGTTCAGCTGCTGGAAGCGCACCATCTTCTTGAGGTTGTCGTTCACCTGCCACTGGGTGCCGACCCGCGTGAAGTGGCGCACCAGCAGGGGCGCCGGCAGTCCGCGGTTCATCTCCAGCTGCGAGTAACGACCCGCCTTGGCCTTCTCCAGCACCTCGGTGGAGAGGTCGGTGCCGATGATCTCGGCGCGCCACCCCTCCGCGACGACGCTGTCCTGCAGCCCCATGGCCAGGCTGTAGGCCTCCTGGCCGGTGGAGGAGGCCGCGGACCAGACGCGCAGGGAGCGCGTCGTGGCCCGGGCCTGCTTGAGGGCGGGGACCACGGCGGTCGAGAACGCCTGGAACGGGGCGCCGTCGCGGAACCACGACGTCTCGTTCGTCGTCAGCGCCTCGACGATGGCGGTCTGCGCGCGGCGGTCGGGGCGCAACCGGATGCCGTCGACGTAGGCGGAGACGTCGGCCGCGCCCGCGGCGCGTGCCAGGGGCACGAGCCGGGACTCGACGAGGTACTCCTTGCCCTTCTCGAGGACGATCGCACTCTCCTTGCGCACGAGCGTGCAGACCCAGTCGAAGGCCGTGGGCGTGAGGGCCATGTCACCACCTGCCTTGGGAGGGACGGGCCGCGGGAGCGGCGGGGCGGGACGCCGGCGGACGCGCCGGCGGGGTGCTGCGGGTGGGGCTGGTCGAGACGGTGGGGCGGGTGCTGCCGGCCGCCGGGGGGCGCGCGGCCGGGGGGTGCGGGGCCGACGCGGTCCGGGCGCCCGGCCCGAGCCGGCGCTGGATCGCGTCGGCGATGGCCGACAGGGGCAGGACCTCGTCCGCGATGCCCTCGCGGGTGACGGCACCGGGCATCCCCCAGACCACCGAGGTGGCCTCGTCCTGGGCCAGGACCTGGCCGCCGGCGGCCGCGATGTCCTTGCAGCCGAGCTTGCCGTCCGACCCCATGCCGGTGAGGATCACCGCGAGGAGCTCCCCGCCGAAGGCGGCGACCGCCGAGCGGAGCATGACGTCCACCGCCGGTCTGCAGAAGTTCTCGGCAGGTCCCTGGTGCAACTTGATCACCATCTGCGGACCGCGCCGGGCGACCTCCATGTGGAAGTCGCCGGGGGCCACGTAGACCGTCCCGGCCACGACGGGTTCGCCGTCGGTGGCCTCGACGACGCGCAGGGCGCTGCTCTTGTCCAGCCGCTGGGCGTAGAGGCGGGTGAAGACGGGGGGCATGTGCTGGGTGACCAGCACGGGCACGCCGAGGGTGGCGGGCAGCTTCGCCAGGACCGCCGAGAGGGCCTCCGGGCCCCCGGTGGAGGAGCCGATGACGAGCGCGCGGGGGGTCTTGGCCGCACCGGTGGGGGTGCGGGTGGTCACCGGCGTCGCCGGGCGGGCCGGGGTCGCGGCGGGTGCGCTGGGCGCGGGCGCCGCGGGGGGCGCCGCGAGGTGGCCCAGGTGCGGCACGAGGGCCTTGATCTTGGGGATCAGCTGCTGGCGCACCGACTCCATCGACTCCGCGACGCTGCCCACGTTGGCGGGCTTGGTGACGTAGTCGGAGGCGCCGGAGGACAGCGCCTCGAGGGTGGCGGTGGCGCCGCGCTCGGTGAGGGTGGAGAACATGATGACCGGCAGCCGCCGGTCGATCTTGCGGATCTCCTTGATCGCCTCGAGCCCGTCCATGACGGGCATCTCGATGTCGAGGGTCACGACGTCGGGCTTGAGCTGGAGGATCTTCTCCAGGGCGAGCTTGCCGTTGGCGGCCGTGCCGACGACCTCGATGGCCGGGTCGGAGGCGAGCACGTCGGTGACCAGCCGCCGGACGACGACGGAGTCGTCGACGGTGAGCACCTTGATGCGTTGACTCACGCCGCACCTGACCTTCCCTGGCGACGGCGCAGGGGTCGGCGCCGTGGAACGCCGCCCGGGCCTGGGCGGCTCCTCTTCCATCGGCCGCCGGTGGCCAACCCTGAAGCCCGCGTCCCGCTCCTCGTCGCTGCGCGCACACAGCTACTGTGCGTCGCCAAGCGGTCACGCGTCGACCGGTGCCGCGTCGCCCCCGTCCCCCGGCGGGGATCCCGCGCAGTGCTGCGGGATCCCCGCCGGAGGTGCGGCCGGCGCTGCGCGCCGGGGGGGGTCAGGCGCGGCGGCGGCGCAGCAGGACGACGACGAGGGCCGCGAGGCCGAGGGCCAGGCCCGCACCCGCGAGGCCGCGGGCCACCGGGTCCGCCCCCGGCGCCGCCGTGGTCGAGGCCGCCGGGGTGGTCGCCGGGGTGGCGGCCGCCTCGGCGTGCGACCCGCCGTGGTGGTCCTCGCCCGCCGCGGTGGTGGTGAACTCCGGCGCGGGCTTGTCCGGCTCCCCGGCCCCCTCCGCGGCGACCTCGCTCCAGTCCGCGACCTCGCCGTCGGCGTAGGTCTGGACGGTGGGCAGGACCACGCGGGTCCCGGCCCCGGGCAGGGGGCCGACGTTGGCCTCGAACTCCTCGAACTGGCCGACGGCGATCCCCGCCGACCCCGGGTCCGCGGTCCAGGTGACGCTCAGCGGCGCCTTCGTCAGGGTCGTGCCGCCGACCTCGACGGGCGCCGGCAGCGCGCCCTCGGTGACGACGGCGCTCCAGCCCGCCACGGGCCGGACCGCGACGTAGGAGAAGGGGTGCTCGGTCGGCAGGGAGACCCGCACCGACGTCGTCGCGGCGGTGTCGGACTCGTTGGGCACCCGGAACGTCACGACGCTGTAGCCGTCGGCGGCCGTCGTGTCGGGGGTGGCGTGGACGTGCGCCGCGGCGGGCACGGCGGCCAGCAGGAGCGCACCGCCCGCGGTGGCGGCGACCGCCAGGGCGCGGCTGGTCCGGGCGCGCGCGGGCAGGGTGGAGCGCAGGGTGGAGCGGTTCACGGTGTCTTCCTCAGGGGTGGGTCAGGACGTGGGGACGGGGGCGGAGCCCACCGGCGGACCACGTCGCCTGACCCGGCGCGCGACCACGGACCGCGGTCGCGCGGGGGGCGTCGCGGGGAAGGGCGCGGGGCGGGCGGCGACGAAGCGCAGCAGGTCCCGCAGGACCCGGGCCAGGGGCCGCAGCCACGCCCACAGCGACCACAGCAGCCGCTCCCCGTGCAGCAGCAGGAGCAGGGCGGCGACGGTCGCCGCGACGTGGGCCAGGGTCATCGCCGCCGAACCGGACCCGGCGGACCCGGCGGCGCCGTCGACGGCGCCGGTCAGCGGGGTCCACTCCAGGTGGTGGCCGTGGGCGACGACCGCGACGGCCTGCGCGGGGCAGGCGTCGAACAGCTCGTGCAGCGTGACCTGACCGCCGCCGAGGAGCCCCGCCAGCCCGGACCGGCTGAAGCGGCGGCCGGCGAGCAGCAGGCTGAGCGCCCCCACCACGACGGCCACGGCGAGCAGCAGCGGGATCCCGGGCGCCCGCCCGCCCGCGGCGAGGTGTGCCCCGGCGGCCAGGCCGACGACCGTGGTGGCCACCGCTCCCGCCCGGGCGCAGCGCAGCGCCCCGCGCACCGGCGAGGTGCCGGCGGTCGCGGGGCGGTTCGGCACCCCCCCACGCTACCGGGAGGGCGGCGGGGCTCAGGCGGGGCCGAAGGCCGCTTCCCACGGGCGCAGGAGGACGGCGCGGGCGTCGGAGGACAGCAGGTCGGCGACGACCTCGGCGTGCACGACCCCGCTGACGACGTTCCACAGGCCCTCGGCCCCGTCGGCGGCGTCGAGGCCCCCGGCGCGGAAGGCGCGGACGGCGAGCAGCTGGGCGACGGCGGCGGTGCGCACGCGGTCGGACAGGTGAACCGCCCAGGACGCGTCGTGCACCGCACCCGCCCACTCCCCCGCACCGGGGCGGCTGGCGGCAGCCACGGCGCGCAGGCAGGCGCGGTCGGTGCCGTCGAGGCGGCGCAGGCGGTCCAGGACCCGCTCGACCCCGGCCTGGGCCTCCCCGAGCCCGGTCGGGCGCTCGGGCAGCGGGGCGAGGTCGCGGCAGGCCTGCAGGTAGGGGTGGGCCAGGACCCGGCGGGCGTGGTCGGGCAGCCGGTCGCCGAGGTAGGCGGAGACGGCGGCGTCGGCGAGGACGTCGGCGGCGCGCCCGGCGTCCTCGGTGCGCAGCCGGGGCCCGCCCTCCAGCGGCGCGGACCAGGTCCAGTCGAAGACGTCGTGGTGCACGAGGCGGACCAGCGCGTCGGCGTCGGCGATGGTGCTGGTCTGCAGGACCCGCACGACCCCCCGCTCGACCCGGGCCCCGGAGACCTCGTCGGCGAAGTCGTCGCGGGCGAGGCCGTTGGCCACCTGGTGCAGGACGTCGGTCAGCTGGGGGACGCCGTCGCAGGCGGTGCGCACCGCGTCCCAGGCGGCCGTGCGGGTGGCCGGGTCGTGGCGGGCGGCGAGGACGTCGATCTCGCGCGGGCCGCAGTCCAGGGCCCGGAGCAGGACCTCCGCGGCGGAGTCGCCCGCGGGCAGCCGCACGAGGTCGAAACCCAGCACGGGGGAGCTCACCAGGGAGTAGTGCATGGTCGTCCGCCTCCAGGCCGGTCGTGCGCCGTCCGGTCGGTCGGCGTGGTTCCACCCTGACACTGCGTGACCCGCCCGGCGAGGCGTCGTCAGCCGTCCGGCGGCACGTCGGCGTGTCGGACCCCCCGCGCAGCTCACCGGCCGCGACCGCGCTGCTCCGTCCGGGGGACGCGCGCGCCGGTGCGCCGTAACGTCGGGTCGTGGACCAGCAGCCCGACGACGAGCCGCACCGCCCCCCGACCGAGCCCGCCGGGACCGGGCCCGCCGGAGCCGGGGCGGGCCAGCGGGTGGGCCAGCGGGTGGGTGCGGCGCCGGACCCGGGCGGCTGGGCCTCCTGGCTGCTGGTGGCCGTCGCCGCGGCCCCGGTGCTGGTGCTGGGCGAGGTGGCCCGCCGCCACCTCGGCGGCGGCCTGGACGCGCGCTACTTCGGGGCCACCGCCGGCTCCGGCGAGGACGCCGTCGGCCTCGGCCTCGGCTGGTCGACCCGGTTCAGCCTGCTGTGGACGGCGGTGCCGGTGCCGGAGGTGCTGCTGGCGGCGCTGGCGGGTCTGCTCGTGCTGTGCGCGCTCGTCGTGGCCGGGCGTCCCGCCTGGCTGGTCCCCGGCCGGTGGGGCCGCCGCGCCGCCGCCGGTGTCGCCGCGCTGGCCGCGGCGGAGAGCCTGATCGCGCTGCTCACCCTGGCCGGGCGGGCCGACGACTCCGAGCGGGAGGGGTTCGGGGGGCTGTCGATCACCTACTACGTCCCCCCCACCGGGCGGTTCCCCGAGATCGCCCCCGTCCTCGCGCTGCTCGCGGTGACGACGGTCCTTCCGGCGCTCGCGGCCCTCGTGCTGTGGCGGGACGGCGACGGCGCCCCGGCGGGACGCGGGGACGACGACGACGTCGATGAGGTCGATGAGGTCGATGAGGTCGATGAGGTCGATGAGGCCCCCGGCGCCGACGGGGACGACGCCGGGGACCTCGGTGCCACCCCGGCCGTGACGACGCCCACCGCCGCTGCCCCCGGGACGCCCGCCGCCCCGCCCGCGGTGGCGGGGCGCGGACCGGGCCCGGGCCCCGGGATCCCCACCGTCCCGGCCCACGAGCTCGACGCCTACCGCCGCCCCCGGGTGCCGTGAGCCCCGGGACGTCGTGCGGCGCGGGGCTCCCCCGCGCCGCCCCGGGTACGGTGCGGGCGTGACGCAGCGCGGGGGCAGCGGGGACTACGTCGAGGGTGAACGGGTCTTCGCCCCGCCGCGGGGCAGCTTCGACCCCGACTGGGTCGCGGGCCTGGTGCTGGACCGCTCGGCGGCTGCGCCGGCGGTGTCCCGCAGCGCCCTCGCCGGCGCGGCCCACGCCGACTGGACCCGGCGGACCGGGGGCGCGACGGCGCCGGAGCGGGTGCGCGCGCTGGAGGAGGACGGGTTCCCCCCGGCCACCGCCCGCGACGTGGTGGGGGCCGTGGACGACTTCACCGCCGCCTACGGGGTCGGGTGAACCGCCTGCGGCGGAACGCAGGACGGGGTGGGACCCAGGAGGTCCCACCCCGTGCGCGCGGTGCTCAGGCCGCGGTGACCGCGCCCTCGATCTCGAGCGCCTTGTCGACGTCGAGGACGAGCAGCAGCGCGTCGTCGAGCTTGTAGGCGCCGCGGATCAGTTCGCGGATCGGCCCGGACAGCGTGTCCGGCGGCGGCTCGAAGGTGGAGTCGGTGACCTCGATGACGCCCCCGATGGAGTCGACGAGCAGGCTCCACACCTCC
Organism: Kineococcus radiotolerans SRS30216 = ATCC BAA-149; assembly: GCF_000017305.1. Classification (GTDB taxonomy): domain Bacteria; phylum Actinomycetota; class Actinomycetes; order Actinomycetales; family Kineococcaceae; genus Kineococcus; species Kineococcus radiotolerans. Next base: position 1,996,503 of record NC_009664.2, read on the forward strand.
TCGGCGGCGCGGACGACGACGTTCATCGCGACCTTGCCGTCCTCGCGGTCGGGCATGTTCAGCCGGCGGCGCAGGTCCAGCGCGGTGACGACCTGACCGCGCAGGTTGATCAGGCCGGCGACGGCCCGCGGGGCCAGCGGCGCGGGGGTCCGCGGCTGCTCGGTGAGCACTTCCTGGACCCGCCGGACCTCGACACCGAAGAGGTGCCCGGCCAGGTGGAACGTGGCGTACTGCGTGGACACGTCAGACCCCCAGTCGCATCGAAGCTGCAGCGAGCTCGTTCTGAGCCTGCTCGGAGAAGAAGTTCGGGTCGGCGGCGAGGATCGCGGACCGGACGTCGAGGAGCTCGGTCACCCGGTCGCGGATGACCGCGGAGCCGACCAGACCGGCGTCGTCGATGTCGCTGTGCGCGTCCTGGCCGGAGACGATGTCGACGATCTCGTCGACGACGATCGCGACGGAGCGGCCGCGGGCGGAGTACACGACACCCGGCAGGGACGTGACCTCCTCGCCGCCGTAGGACGAGCGCGAGCCGCCACCGAGGTGGTTGGCCAGCCGGACCAGCGGCAGGATCTCGCCGCGGTAGCGGACGACCTCGCGGCGCCCGACCCGCTCGATGGAGTCGGTCTTGAACTCCTCCAGGCGGGTGACGACGTCCAGCGGGATCGCGACCCGGCGGTTCCCGCCGAGCCCGACGACCAGCAGGCGCTGCCCGTCGCCGCTGGCGGCCTGGGCCTCGGCGGCGTCGTCGTTCACGTGCTCCAGGCCGTCGGAGCGCATGGTGCGGCGGGCCAGGGACTGCACGTCGAGGATGAGCGAGACCCGCCCGTCGCCGAGGATCGTGGCGCCGGCGTAGGCGCCGATCGCCTTCAGCGCCCCGGAGAGCGGCTTGACGACGATCTCCTCGGTGTCCAGGACGCGGTCGACGAGCAGGCCGAAGCGGCGCCCGTCGCACTCCAGGACGGCGATGACGAGGTTGGTGGGGAGCTCCACGTCGGCGGGGCGCTTGAGCTCCAGCGCCTCCTCGAGGCGGATCAGCGGCAGCAGCGCACCGCGCAGGCGGTACACCTTGGCGCCGCCGACGTCCTCGATGGCCTTGCTCATGCGCTCGGTGTCGAGGCTGACCAGTTCCAGCAGGTTGACCTGCGGCATGGCGTAGCGCTGGCCGGCGCACTCGACGGTCAGGGCCGGGACGATCGCCAGGGTCAGCGGGATCCGCAGCCGCCACACGGTGCCCTGGCCGACGACGGACTCGACGTCGACGGAGCCGCCGATGCGCTCGATGTTCGTCTTGACGACGTCCATGCCGACGCCGCGGCCGGAGACGTTGGTGACCTTGGCCGCGGTGGAGAAGCCGGGCAGGAACAGGAACTGCAGGATGTCGTTGGGGGTCAGCGACTCGAGCTTGGCCGCGGAGACCAGGCCCTTCTCGACGGCCTTGGCGCCGATGATGGTCGGGTCGATGCCCTTGCCGTCGTCGCGGATCTCGACGACGACCTGGCCGCCCTCGTGGGCCGCGCGCAGCTTCAGGGTGCCGACCTCGTTCTTGCCGGCGGCGGTGCGGACCTCGGGGGACTCGATGCCGTGGTCGACCGCGTTGCGGACGATGTGGGTCAACGGGTCCTTGACCGCCTCGAGGAGGGTGCGGTCGAGCTCGGTGTCGCCGCCCTCCATCTCGAGCTTGATCTTGCGGTTCAGCATGTTGCCGAGGTCGCGGACGACGCGGGGCAGCTTGGACCACAGGTGGTCGATGGCCTGCATGCGGGTGCGCATGACCGATTCCTGCATCTCGCTCGCGACGAGGTTCAGGCGGTGGCAGGCGCGGGTGAGGTCCTCGTCGCGCAGGGCGCCGGCGCGCTGCAGGATCTGGTTGCGGGCGAGGACGAGCTCACCGGCCTGGCGGACCAGGGACTCCAGCAGCTCCACGTCCACGCGGATCGTCGACTCGGCCGCGGAGGCCTTCTCGGCGGGAGCACCGGGGGCGGGAGCGCCGGGGGCGGGGGCGGCGTGCGCGGCGGGCGCGGGGACGGCGACGGGCTCGGGGGCGACCTCGACGACCGGGGCGACCTCGACCGGCGCGGCGGCCTCGACGGGGGCGGGCGCGGCGACGGGCTCGGGGGCGACCTCGACGACCGGGGCGACCTCGACCGGCGCGGGGGCGGCCTCGACGACGGGCTCGGGAACGACCTCGGCGACCGGCGCGGGAGCGACCTCGACGGGCGCGGGGGCGGTCTCGGCGACCGGCGCGGGCGCCGGCGCGGCGGCCGGGGCGGGCTCGGAGACGACCTCGACGCCGGCCCCGTCGGACGCCGGCAGGACCGGCACCTCGCCGTCGAGCACGGCGCGGATGGCCGCGACGACCGCGGCGACCTCGACACCGTCCTCGGTGTGCGACTCCTCGATCTTCGTCAGCAGCAGGCGGATGGTGTCGACCATGCGCAGCAGGACGTCGGTGGTGACCGGCGTCATGACGAGCTGGCCGTCGCGCAGCCGGGCCAGCAGGTTCTCACCGACGTGGGCCACGGCCTCGAGGCGGGAGAACGCCAGGAAGCCGGAGGTGCCCTTGATCGTGTGGATGGTGCGGAACACGCTCGCGAGCAGCTCGCGGGAGCCGGGCTGCTGCTCCAGCGCGACGAGGTCGGAGTCCAGCTGGTCCAGGTTCTCGTAGCTCTCGACGAGGAACTCCTGGACGATCTCGTCCATGTCGTCCACGTGGACTCCCACTTCTCGCGTCGGGGGCGGCCCCGGGCGGGACCACTGTGCGTCTCTTGCTCTCCGTGCTCATCGGCACCGGGGCGGCAAAGCTGAAACGCCCGGGCCGGCGGGCCGCGGGCCGGACGCGCGAGAGGCCGGCCCCCCGGGTGGGGGACCGGCCTCTCGCGGGTCGGGCGGCGTCAGACGCCGGTGTTGAGGCGGGCGAGCGCCGTCTGCACGAGCGTGATGAGGCTGTGCTTGGTCGCGGCCTTGCTGCGCGCGTCGGTGTAGACGAGCGGGACGTTGTCGGGGACGCCGAGGGCCTCGCGCACGGAGTCGAGGTCGTGCTGGGCGACGCCGTCGAAGCAGTTGACCGCGACGACGAACGGGATCCCGCGGGACTCGAAGTAGTCGACGGCCGGGAAGCACTGGTCGAGGCGGTCGGTGTCGACGAGGACGACGGCACCGATGGCGCCCTTGACCAGGTCGTCCCACATGAAGAGGAAGCGGTCCTGGCCGGGGGTGCCGAAGAGGTACAGCCACAGGTTGCCCGGCAGGGCGATGCGGCCGAAGTCCATGGCGACGGTGGTCGAGGTCTTGCGGTCGGAGTTCAGGCCCGCGTCGTCGACCCCGACCGAGTGCTCGGTCATGGCGGCTTCGGTGCGCAGCGGCTCGATGTCGGAGATCGAGCCGATGAAGGTCGTCTTGCCGACGGCGAACCCGCCGGCGACGACGATCTTGACGACGGTGGGCGGTGCCTGAGGAGCCGTTCCGGCGGGCGCTCCGGCTCCGGCGGGGCTGACGTCAGAGCGAGGAAATGCCATTGAGAACACTCTCCAGGACGCTGATGGTGGTCGCGGGTTGGGGGGCGGAGGTCATCGTGAGGCCGTGGACGCGGACCTTCCCCGAGGAGGAGAGGTCGCTCACCACGACACGCACGACTCCGACCGGCAGGTGGACGTGCGCGGACAGTTCCGCGATCGACAGGTAGGACTTCTTGGTGAGTTCGAGGATCTTGCGCCGTTCCGGGGTCATCCCGACGTCCGGTTCGGCCAGGGCCTCCACGAGCGCCTCGACCGGGAGCTCGACCCCGCTGGCGCGGGTCCGGCCACCGGTGACGGTGTACGGGCGGACGGTGAACTCCTCGACGTCCTGGTCGTCGTCGTCGGACCAGAGGTCCGCGCTACCAGGTGCTGTCACGTCGCGTCACCACCGGGAGGCGACCGGCGCGGAGGTGGGCAGGTTCGCCCGCATCTCCGACACCAGCTGCGGGGTCAGGACGGTCTCGGCGCGCTGGACCAGCATCGCCATCTCGTAGCCGATGAGCCCGACGTCGCAGCCGGCCTCGGCGGAGACGGCCAGGACCGACCCGTCGGAGATGTTGACCAGGAAGAAGAACGAGTCGTCCATCTCGATGATGGCCTGGCGCACCTCCCCGGAGTCCAGCTGGCGGGCGGCGCCGCGGGCCAGGCTCGAGACGCCCGAGACGATCGCGGCGAGCTGGTCGCCGGACTCCCGGTCGAGCTTGTCGGACATGGCCATCAGGAGACCGTCGGCGGAGACGACGACGGTGTGGGTGACGCCGGGGACGCTCTTGACGAAGTTGTCGAGGAGCCAGCTGAAGTCGGCGGCCTCGGAGCTGAGCACGGTCACAGTGGTGTTCCTCTTCCATGGCGGGGCGGTCGGGTCGGCTGTTGGTCGGGGTGGGGCGGGACCCGGAGGAGGTTCCGGGGGTTCGGGTCAGGCGTCGCCATCAGCACCGCTCCCGGTGGGGGCGTCGCCCTCGGTGCGGCCGCGGGACACGCCGGCCTGGAAGCCGGACAGCATCGAGCGGACGTCGGCGGGGGCGCGGCGCTGGCGGTTGGCCGCGGTCGAGCGGACCGGGGCGGGCTTGGCCGCGGCCGCCGTGGCACCCGCCTGGCGGCGGATCAGCGGCGCGGACCCGGTGCCCCGGGCGGGGGTGAAGTTCTGGCCCTCGGTGAGGGCGCTGAGGGCGTCCGCGGCCAGCGCGCTGCGCTGGCGCAGGGCCTCCCCGACAGTGCGGGTCTGGGCGGGCACCTCGACGACCGGGGCCGGGGCCTCGGGGGCGGGGGCCGGGACCTCCGCGGCCGGGGCCGGAGCCGCGGCGACGGGCGCCTCGACGACCGGGACCTCGACCGCGGGGACCTCGACGACCGGGACCTGCGGGGCCCGGGCGACCGGGGCCTGGACCACGGGGACCTCGACGACCGGGACCACGGGGGTCTCGGCCACCGGGACCTCGGCCACGGGGGCCTCGGCCGCGGGGACCTCGGCGACCGGGCCCTGCCGGCCGGCGCGGCCGGCCTCGAGCGCGTCCAGCGCCGAGCCCTCGACGGTCGCCGGCTCCTCCCGCTTGCTGCGGGAGGTCCAGAACGCCTCGGCGGCGGTCTTGGGCGGGGACACCGTGTCGCGGACCTGGCGGGGCTTCTTGCCGGCGCGCGGCAGGATGTCCTGCGCCGCGGCCAGGGCCGTGGGGGCCTCGACCTTGCGCTCGCGCTTGGGCATCGCCGAGGTGGCGGTGGCCGGCGCGGTCACCGGCTTCCAGTCCTCCTCGGCCGCGGGAGCCGCGGCCGGGGCCGGAGCCGGCGCCGGGGCGGAGGCGTCGACCTTGGCCTGCGCCTGAGCGGTGCGGCGACGGGTCGGCAACTGCCGGCCCTCCACCTTCGCCGTGGGCGAGGAGGCGTTGACCTCCGAGCTCGCCGCCGCCTGGGCCGCGGACTCCTGCAGCGTCGCCGACAGCGCGTCGCCCAGGCCCGCGGCCGCCAGCGGGTTGCTGACGATCGTGCTGGCCCCGGGGGCCGGGGTGCGGGTGGGCAGGGCGGCGGGGGCCTGCGGCGCGGCGGACGGGGCGGCGTCCTCGGGCAGGGCCGAGACGGGGCCGTCCAGGGCGGGCAGACCGCTGTCGAGGGCCGCGAGCTCCGGCTCACCGGCCTTGACCGAACCCGGGGTGAACAGCGCCGCGGGCAGGACGAGGGTGACGGTGGTGCCGACGCCCTCGGCGGTGTCGAAGTGGACGTCGACGTCGAGGCGGCCGGCGAGGCGGCCGACGACGTAGAACCCGAGGCGCTGGGCGCCGACGAACTCCGAGGCGCGGCCGCCGGAGATGCGCTGGTGGGCCGCCTCGACCTCCTCGGCGTTCATGCCGAGGCCGGTGTCGCGGATCGTGACCTCGACGCCGCGGTCGGTCTCGGCGGTGCCGACGACGACGCGGGTGCCGGGGTCGGAGAAGTTCGTCGCGTTCTCGAGGAGCTCGGCGATCATGTGCGAGGCCGACAGGGCGAGGTGGCCCACGACGGGCGGGTCGGCCTGGAGGGCGAGGTCCACGCGGTCGTAGTGCTCGATCTCCCCGGCCGCGGTGCGGACGACGTCCGACAGCGGCAGCGGGCGGCGCAGGCGGCGGCCGGTGTTGATGCCGGCCAGGACGAGCAGGGACTCGGCGTTGCGCCGCATCCGGGTCGCGAGGTGGTCGAGGGTGAAGAGGTCCTCGAGGGTGTCGGGGTTCTCCTCGGTGCGCTCCAGCTGGTCCAGGAAGGCCAGCTGGCGGGCCAGCAGGGTCTGGTCGCGGCGGGCGACGTTGACGAACATCTCGGCGATCGAGGCGCGCAGGGCGGCCTGCTCGCCGGCGATGCGGAAGGTCGTCTCGTTGAGGTCGTTGATGACGTGGGCGACCTCACCGATCTCGTCGGTGCTCGTGACCTCCAGGGGGCTGAACTCCACCCCGGGGCCCTCGCCGGGGGTCTGCATGCGCTCGACCATGCGGGGCAGCTCGTCGCGGACCGCGGTGGCGGCGTCGGCGAGGGCGCGCAGGCGGCGGCCGATGTCGCGGGCCACGCGCAGGCCGAAGAGGGTGACGGCGGCGAAGAGGACGAGGGTCCCGACCAGCAGGGCCAGCGTGCCGGCGAGGGCGCGGGTCGAGGCGGCGTCGGCGCGCTCGGCCACGGTCCCGGCGATCTCGTTGGCGGCGTCCCGGTAGACGGCGATGACCTCGTCGGTGGTCTCCTCCCAGCCCTCCTCGGGCAGGGTGGGGACACCGGTGGCGGCGGCGAAGATGTTGCGGTCCTGGGTGAGGAACGCCAGCGACTGGGTGGCCTGGGAGGCGTTGAGCGCACCGTCGAGGAGCGCGGTGGCGTCGTCGTGGAGGCGGTGGCGGGCCTGCTGCTCGAAGTAGTTCCCCTGCTCGATGGCGTTGCCGCGCAGGTCGCTCACCGCGGTGTTGCCGTCGCCCTGGACGATGAGGTCGCCGGCGGCCTGCTCGATCGAGAGGGCGTCGACGCGCTTGAGCAGGTACCCGAAGGCGGCGACGTCGTCGGCCAGCTCGCGGTCGTCGGCCTGCTCGGCGACGGTCACAGTGAGGTCGGTGGCGGCGGAGGACACGGCGCTGTAGCTGTTCAGCGCCGCGAGCGGGGAGGTGGTGCCGTTGTCGACGGCGGTGCGCGTCTGCGGGAGGGTCTGCCCGAGGGCCCGCTGCACGCTCGCGTAGACGGAGGCGCTGGAGCCCTCGCTCAGGTCGAGGCCGCTGTCGGCGATGGCCCCGGTCACCGCGGCGATCGCCGCGTCGGTGGCGGCGCGGTCGGCGACGACCTCCGCCTTCCCCTCCTCGCTCGGGGCGGGCAGGTACTCCAGGGTGCTGCGACGCTCGGTCTGCAGGGCCGTGAAGAAGTCGTTGATCGTCTGCGCGGACTTCGCGTAGGCGGCCAGGTGGCGGCGCTCCGTGGTGGACGCCACGTTCTGCGCCGCCGTCGCGATGACGGCGACGAGCAGCAGCACGAGGGGTACCACCAGGAGGACCGCGAGCTTCGCTCGGATGCTCAGGTTCCGCAGCATGTCAACCTTCCGTACGCGATGGTGGGCGGGCGAGTACCGCCCACCGGGGTCGAGCAGACTCAGAGGTGATCGGGACGCGGACCGGCGGGGTGAACCCCCGGGGGCCGACAACCCTCGTTCGGCCCATCGGCAGCCCGGCGCGTCGCCTGACCCTCCGGGGGGTTCGTGTGATCGGGAGCAGGGGGTGGAGCGCGTGGAGGACGTCGCCGAGGTGGCCGTCGTGGTGCTCGCGGGCGGCGGGAGCACCCGCTGGGCCGCGCAGACCGCCCGCGAGGGGCGGGGCGGCGCGGACAAGCTGGCCGCCCCCCTGGGCGGGGTCACCGTCCTGGAGCACCTGCTGCGCGGGCTGACCGGGCGCGAGGTGGTCCTCGTCGGCCCCGGCGGGATCCGCGAGGACCCGCCCGGCGGCGGTCCCCTCGCCGGGTTCGCCGCCGGGCTGGGGGCGAGCACCGCGGGCGTGCTCGTCCTGCTGGGGGGCGACCAGCCGTTCGCGGCGAGCGCCGTCCCCCGGCTGCTGGCCGCGCTCGCGCGGGACCCCGCGCTGGACGCCGTCGTCGGGGTCGACGCGGACGGGCGCCGGCAGCCCCTGCTGTCCGCGCACCGGCGCGAGCGCGCCCGCCGGGTCCTGGACGGGCTGCCGGCCGTGGCGGGCCTGCCGCTGCGCGAGCTGTTCCGCGGGCGGGTCGGGGAGGTCGCGGTGAGCGCGCGCGAGGCGCTGGACGTGGACGTCCCGCAGGACCTGGCCCGGGCCCGGGCGCTGCTGCCCGGGCCGCCCGCCGCGCGCGGCGGGGACCCGGAGGCGTCGGGCCCGGGCCCGACGTAGTGTCGCGGCGTGCGCGCTGTGATCGTCGACCGCCCCGGGGGCCCCGAGGTCCTCGTCCCCACCGACCTGCCCGACCCGGTGGCCGGGCCCGGTGAGGTGGTGGTCCGGGTCGCGGCCGCCGGGGTGAACCGGGCCGACGTGGCGCAGCGGCTGGGGAAGTACCCTTCCCCGCCGGGAGCGCCGCAGAACCCCGGGCTGGAGGTGTCGGGCTGGGTCGAGTCGGCCGGTCCCGGCGTCGCCCGCGCCGTGGGCGAGGAGGTCTGCGCCCTGCTCGGGGGCGGGGGGTACGCCGAGCGCGTCGTGGTGCCCGCGGGGCAGCTCCTGCCGGTGCCGCAGGGGGTCGGGCTGGTGGAGGCGGCCGCCCTGCCCGAGGTCGCCTGCACGGTGTGGTCGAACGTGTTCACCCTGGCCGGGTTGCGCCCGGGGGAACTCCTCCTGGTGCACGGGGGGTCCAGCGGCATCGGCACGATGGCGATCCAGCTCGCCCGCCAGATCGGGGCGCGGGTCGCGGTCACGGCGGGGTCGGCGGACAAGCTGGAGCGGTGCGCCGAGCTCGGGGCGCAGGTGCTGGTGAACTACCGCGACGACGACTTCGTCGAGCGGGTCCGCGCGTTCGAGCCGGCCGGCGCCGACGTCGTGCTCGACCTCGTCGGCGCGCCCTACCTGGCCCGCAACCTCGACGTCCTGGCCACCGGGGGGCGGCTGGTGGTGATCGCCACCCAGGGCGGGACCCACGCCGAGCTCGACCTCGGGCTGCTGATGCGCAAGCGGATCTCGCTGCACGCCACCGGGTTGCGCTACCGCCCGGCCGAGGAGAAGGCGGGGATCGTGGCCAGCGTCCGCGACCACGTGTGGCCGCTGGTCGCCGACGGCGCGGTGCGCCCGGTCGTGCACGCGACGTTCCCGCTGGCCGAGGCCGCCCGGGCCCACGAGGTGATGGAGGGTTCCTCCCACGTGGGCAAGCTGCTGCTGGTCACCGGGGCGACGGCGCCTGCGTGAGGGCCGCGGACCTCGCGGCGAGGTTCCCGCCGCACGTCCTGCGCGACTACGCGCTCATCGCCGACGGCGCGCGCGGGGCGGTCGTGGGCCCGCGCGGGGACATCGGCTGGATGTGCGCCCCGCGCTGGCACGACGACGCGGTGTTCGCGAACCTGCTGGGCGGGCGCGGCATGTTCGCGGTGACCCCGTCGCACCCGTACACCTGGGGCGGGCACTACGAGCCGTCGACGCTGGTGTTCCGCCACCACTGGACCTCCCGCGGCGACGGCACCATCGACTGCCGCGACGCGATGGCCATGCCCAGCGACCCCGAGTGCGCCGTGCTGCTGCGCGAGATCAGCGCGGTGGAGGGCGACGGCGAGGTCGACGTCCTCCTCGACCTGCGCGCCGCGTTCGGCACGAAGGCGCTGCGCGGCCTGCACCGCGACGACGACGGCCGCTGGAGCGCGCGCACCGGCGACCTGCACGTGCGCCTCACCGGGCTGGGCGGGGCGCGCGCGGAGGCGGGGGTCCTGAGCGCGCACCTGCGGGTGCCCGCCGGGGAGTCGCACCACCTGGTGCTGGAGGTCGGGACCCGGTTGCCGGACGCGCCGCCGGACCCGGCGCACGCGTGGGCGTCGACGGTGCACACGTGGCGCTCGGCGGTGCCGGAGGTGTCGAACAGCGTGGCCCCCTCGGAGGCGCAGCACTCCTTCGCCGTCATCCGCGGGCTCACCTCCGACGACGGCGGGATGGTGGCGGCGGCGACGATGTCGCTGCCCGAGCACGCCGACCACGGGCGCAGCTACGACTACCGCTACGCCTGGATCCGCGACCAGTGCTACGCGGGGCTGGCGCTGGCCGAGTGCGGCGGCCCGCACCCCCTCTACGAGACGTTGGTGGGTTTCGTCGTGCGCCGCGTCCTGCAGGACGGCCCGGGTCTCGTCCCGGCCTACACGGTGCTCGGGGACCCGGTGCCGGAGGAGCGTTCCACCGGCCTGCCCGGCTACCCCGGCGGCTGGGACATCGCCGGGAACCACGTGCGGGGGCAGTTCCAGCTCGACGCGTTCGGGGTGGTCCTGCAGCTGCTGGCCTCGGCGGCGGCGCTCGACGTCCTCGACGCCGACGGCTGGCGCGCGGTGGAGGTGGCCGTCTCCGCCATCGAGCGGCGGTGGGAGACCCCGGACGCGGGGATCTGGGAGATCGAGGACGACTGGTGGGCGCACTCGCGCCTGGAGTGCGTGGCGGGGCTGAAGTGCATCGCCCAGGTGTCCTCCCCCGCCGACGCCGCGCGGTGCGCGGCGCTCGCGGACACGATCCTGGCCCGCACCTCGCGGGAGTGCCTGCACCCCCTGGAGGGGCGGTGGCAGCGCAGCCCGGGGCAGCCCGGGGTGGACGCGGCGCTGCTGCGGCCGGCGCTGCACGGGGCGGTGGCGATCGAGGACCCGCGCACGCGGGCCACCCTGGCCGCGGTGCGCCGGGACCTGGTGGAGGACCACTACGTCTACCGCTACTCCCCCGACTCGATGCCGCTGGGCACGACGGAGGGCGCGTTCCTGCTGTGCGGGTTCGTGCTGGCCGAGGCGCTGCACGCCGACGGCCAGGAGGTCGAGGCGTTCCGGTTCTTCGAGCGCAACCGCGCCGCGTGCGGGCCGGCGGCGCTGCTGAGCGAGGAGTGGGACGTGCAGGAGCGGCAGCTGCGGGGGAACCTCCCGCAGGCGTTCGTGCACGCCGCCCTGCTGTCGAGCTCGATCCGGCTGGCCCGCTGAGGCGGCGCCCCAGCGGGCCGTCCGGGATCAGGCGGTGGCGATCTCGATCCGGGTCGGCTGGGCGGTGGTGTGCGCCCCGGCGACGCGGACGGTCAGGACACCGGCGTCGTAGCTCGCGCTGACGGCGTCCGCGGTGACGGACTTCGGCAGGGTGAAGCTGCGGCGGAAGGTGCCGTAGCGGATCTCGGTGCGACCGCGCGCGGACTCCTCGCGGGGGTCCTTGCGCTCGCCGCGCACGACGAGGCGGCCGCTCTCGACCTCGACGGTGACGTCGTCGAGGGCGACGCCGGGCAGTTCCAGCTTCACGAGGGCGTCGTCGCCGTCACGGCCGACCTCGGCGGCGGGCGCGAAACCCGTGGCGGGGCTGAGGCTGTGGCGGACGAGGGCGTCGAACTGGGCCTGGGTCTCGAAGGGGCTGCGGCGCCACACGGACAGGGTGTTCACGGTTGTCCTCCTCGGACGGTGGTGGCGCCCGGGGTGGGCGCCGTCGAGGGTTCCAACCTGAGCGGGGTCGACTCAATGCCGGTGTTCGCCGCCGGCGGACGAGGGTCCGGACGCGCACGCCGCCGGGAGTCGGGAAAGGATCCGGGCATGGACTACGTGAAGCTCGGCCGCACCGGCCTCGAAGTGTCCCGTCTCGTCCTCGGCTGCATGAGCTACGGCGACCCCGCGCGCGGGGGGCACCCCTGGACCCTGCCCGAGGAGGACAGCGCCCCCTTCCTGCACCGGGCCCTGGACGCGGGGGTGAACTTCTTCGACACCGCCAACGTCTACTCCGACGGCTCCAGCGAGGAGATCCTCGGCCGGGTCCTGCTGAAGGCCGTCCGCCGCGAGGACGTCGTCATCGCCACCAAGGTCTACAACCGGATGCGCCCGGGGCCCAACGGGGCGGGGCTGTCGCGGCAGGCGATCCTCACCGAGATCGACGCCTCCCTGCGCCGGCTGGGCACCGACCACGTCGACCTCTACCAGATCCACCGCTTCGACCCCACGACCCCGCTGGAGGAGACGCTGGAGGCGCTGCACGACGTGGTGCGCGCCGGCAAGGTCCGCTACCTGGGGGCGAGCTCGATGTGGGCGTGGCAGTTCGCCAAGGCCCTGCACCTGCAGGAGCTGCACGGCTGGACCCGCTTCGTGACGATGCAGGACCACTACAACCTCCTCTACCGCGAGGAGGAGCGCGAGATGCTGCCGCTGTGCGCCGACGAGGGCATCGGGGTCATCCCGTGGAGCCCGCTGGCGCGCGGCAAGCTGACCCGCGACTGGGACGCGACGACGAACCGCTCGGAGACCGACGAGTTCGGCAAGACCCTCTACCGCGACTCCGACGCCGAGGTCGTCGCCGCGGTCGGGCGGGTCGCCGAGCGCCGCGGGGTGTCCCGGGCGCAGGTCGCGCTGGCCTGGGTGGCCCGCAACCCCGTCGTGGTGGCCCCGATCGTGGGCGCGACCAAGCCCCACCACCTCGAGGACGCCCTCGCCGGCATCGAGCTGGAGCTCACCGCCGACGAGGTCGCCGAGCTCGAGGCGCCCTACGAGCCCCACGAGGTCGCCGGGTTCTGACCCCGGCGGTGGCCCGGCGGGAGCACCGCCGGGTCACCGGCCCCGGCGCGGGTCAGCCGGGCTGGGCGAGGACCGCGCGGGCCAGCGAGGAGTGGGTCACCAGGGTGGAGACGATCCCGCTGCGCAGGGCGGTCGCCGTGGCCGCGGCGCGCAGGTCCCCGCAGGCCATCGCCACGACGTCGGGGGTGGCGCGCAGCTGGGCGCCGGTGACGCCGATGACGCGGTCGCTCAGGGCGTCGACCTCCCGGCCGTCGGCGCCGAGGAGGACGCCGGTGATCTCGGCGACGACCCCGGCGCTCGAGAGCGCCTCCCGGTCGGCCTCTCCGAGGGAGTCCAGGGCGGTGGACTCCCCCGGGTGCCACGCCCCCACCGACACCACGGCCTTGGTGAGGCGGTCCAGCTCGGCCAGCGCCTCGCTGATCCCCGACTGCGAGCGCAGGCCGTCGGCGGTCGCGGCGTCGGGGACGGCCAGCGGGGCGTAGAAGGTCGTGGCCGAGGAGCCGGTGGCCTCGGCCATCCGGCGGACCAGCTCGACCGCGCTCTCCTCCACGTCCGGGCGCGGCAGGGCGCCCGACAGCTGCACGAACCGGCAGCCGATGCTCGCCCCGATCGACGCGGCGAGCTGGGAGATCGTCCGCCCCCAGGCCAGGCCGACGACGTCCTCGGCGGTGACGCTCTCCTCCAGCAGCCCCGCGGTGAACCCGGCGACGGCCCGGCGCTGCCCGGCGACGGTGTCCTCCTCGGGCTTGACGACGTAGACCGCGCGCACCCCGAACCGCTCGCGCAGGGCGTCGGCGAGCTCGCCGTCCAGCGAGCTGGGCACGACGACGTGGATCTGCACGAGACCGGCCTCCTGGGCGTCCGCCAGCAGCCGGGCGACCTTGAAGCGGCTGACCCCGAGCTGGCGGGCGATCTCGACCTTGGTGAGGCCCTCGACGTAGAAGCGCCGGGCCGCGGCCGCCGCGAGCGCGAGGGCGCTCGTGGACAGTCGTCGCGACACCGCACCACGGGCTGGCGTCCTCGCCATGGCACCTCCTGGACTGGCGGCCCGACCGGGCGGACCTGGGACCGACGAACGAGTTGACAGCCGCCTGCTACGGCGTCACGATCGGCACAGCTGAGAGTAGCCCGCTCAAATGAGCGGTTGCAACGGCCGGACCACGGCGCCGCGGACGGCGCCCGGCCCGGTCCGGCGCGCACCTCGTCGACGAAGACACTGGAGGGGAACGATGGCTGAACGTCAGGGCCCGCGGACCGGCACGACCACGCACGGCACCTTCGCCTCGCCGCTGAGCCGGCGGGCGGCCCTGGGCGGGGCGGCCGGCGTCGGCGCCACCGCCGCGCTCAGCGCCTGCGCCGGCGCCGGTGGTGGCGGCGGCACCGGCAGCGGCGGCGGCGAGGGCGGCGGGGACGACAAGACGCTCAACGTCATCATGGTGAACAACCCGCAGATGGTGGACCTGCAGAAGCTCACCGCGGACAACTTCACCAAGGACACCGGCATCACCGTGAAGTACACGGTCCTGCCCGAGAACGACGTCCGCGACAAGATCAGCCAGGAGTTCTCCAGCCAGGCCGGTCAGTACGACGTCGCGTCGATCTCGAACTACGAGGTCCCGTTCTACTCGAAGAACGGCTGGCTCGCGCCGCTGGACGAGTTCATCTCCGCCGACTCCGCCTTCGGCCAGGACGACATCCTCAAGCCGCTGGCCACCGCGCTGACCGGCGAGGACGGCAAGGTCTACGCCGAGCCGTTCTACGGCGAGTCCTCCTTCCTCATGTACCGCAAGGACGTGTTCGAGGCCAAGGGCCTGACCATGCCCGAGAAGCCGACGTGGCAGGAGGTCGCGGACTTCGCCGCCCAGCTCGACGGCGCCCAGCCCGGCATGAAGGGCATCGCCCTGCGCGGCCAGCCCGGCTGGGGGCAGGTCTTCGCCCCCCTCACCACCGTCGTCAACACCTTCGGCGGCACCTGGTTCGACGAGGACTGGACCGCGCAGGTCAACGCGCCGGAGTTCGTCGCGGCGACGAAGTTCTACGTCGACCTCGTCCGGGCCCACGGCGAGAACGGCGCCCCGCAGGCCGGGTTCACCGAGTGCCTCAACGGCATGACCCAGTCGCAGGTCGCCATGTGGTACGACGCGACCTCGGCCGCCGGTTCGCTGGACGCCGCGGACTCCCCCGTCGCCGGGAAGATCGGCTACGTCGCCGCCCCCGTCGACCAGACCGAGTCCTCCGGCTGGCTCTACACCTGGGCGTGGGGCGTGCAGAAGGCCTCCAAGCGCCAGGAGAACGCCTGGAAGTTCATCTCCTGGGCCTCCAGCAAGGAGTACGAGGAGCTCGTCGGGGCGCAGGTTGGCTGGGCCAGCGTCCCCGCCGGCAAGCGCAACTCCACCTACGAGAACGCCGACTACCAGGCCTCGGCCGGCCCGTTCTACAAGGCCACCCAGGACGCCATCAACGCCGCGAACCCGGCCGACCCCGGCGTCCAGCCGCGCCCCGCGCCCGGCATCCAGTTCGTCGCGATCCCCGAGTTCGCCGACCTCGGCACCCAGGTCTCGCAGTTCGTCTCCTCGGCCATCGCCGGTCAGATGAGCGTCGAGGACGCCCTGGACCAGGGTCAGGACCTCGCGACGAAGCTGGTCAGCGACAAGTACAAGAAGTGACACCCGCCGCGGCTGCCCACCGGACCGGTGGGCGGCCGCGGTCTTCCCGGGTGACCGGGTAGTTCACCCAGAGCACGCCGGACCCACCGTCAGTCCTCGGAGGACGTCCTTCCATGAGCACACCGAGCAGCACCGCTGCCAATCACACCAAGGTGGGGCCCGACCGGCCCCAGCGCACCGCGGGCTCGGCACGCAAGGCCGCCGACTGGGCCCGACGCGCCCCCCTGCTGCCGGCGCTGCTGTTCACGATCGTCGTGACGCAGTTGCCGTTCGTGGCGACGATCGTCATCTCGTTCATGAACTGGAACTCCTACTACCCCCAGGACCGCGGGTTCGGCGGGGTCGACAACTACGTGTCGGTCTTCTCCAACGCCGCGCTGCGCTCGGCGGTGTGGAACACCGTCATCCTCACCGTCACCGTCGTGCTCGTCAGCCTCGTCCTGGGCCTGCTCATCGCGCTGCTGCTGGACCGGAAGTTCGCCGGCCGCGGCGCGGTCCGGACGATGATGATCGCGCCCTTCCTCGTGGTGCCCATCGCCGCCGCCCTGCTGTGGAAGCACGCCCTGTTCAACCCCAACTACGGCCTGCTCAACGGCACCCTCAACGCGATCTGGAAGCTGTTCGGCTCCGACGGCGCCCCCCAGATCGACTGGCTGTCCACCGCCCCGAAGATCGCCATCGAGATCTCGCTGATCTGGCAGTGGACCCCGTTCATGATGCTGATCCTGCTGGCCGGACTGCAGTCCAAGCCGGCCGACGCCGAGGAGGCCGCCCGCATGGACGGCGCCAGCTCCTTCCAGATCTTCCGCTACCTGACCTTCCCGCACCTGCGCCAGTACCTCGAGCTCGGCGGCCTGCTCGGCGCCATCTACATCGTGCAGAACTTCGACGCGGTCTTCACCATCACCGCGGGCGGTCTGGGCACGGCCAACCTGCCCTACACGATCTACCAGACCGTGTTCTCCGCCCACGACTACGGGCTGGCCTCGGCGATGGGTGTCGTCACCGTCGTCGCCACCATCATCGTCGCGACCTTCGCCCTGCGCGTGGTGTCGAGCATGTTCAAGCAGGAGGCCGGCCGATGAGCACCGCCACCCCCACCGCCGTCGCGCACCCCCACGTGCCGACGTCGAAGAAGGAGCAGCGCGCCCGGGAGATGAACCGCAGCAAGCCCGTGTGGGGCCTGCTGGCCTGGGTCGTCGGGATCCTCTTCGTCCTGCCCGTGCTGTGGATGGTGCTGACCTCCCTGCACTCCGAGACCGACGCGGCCACCAACCCGCCCTCGATCGCCGCCGCCCTCACCCTGGACGGCTACCGCGCGTTCTTCTCCGCCCAGCCCGCCGCCCCGCTGATCAACTCCGCGATGGCCTCGGTCATCTCGACGATCATCGTGCTCTGCCTGGCGATCCCGGCCGCGTTCGCGCTCTCGATCCGCCCGGTCGAGAAGTGGACCGACGTCATGTTCTTCTTCCTCTCCACGAAGTTCATGCCGCTGGTCGCCGGTCTGCTGCCGCTGTACCTGTTCGCCACCGAGACCGGCACGCTGGACAACATCTGGCTCCTCATCGTGCTCTACACCTCGATGAACCTGCCGATCGCGGTGTGGATGATGCAGTCGTTCCTGGCCGAGGTCCCCGTCGAGATGCTGGAGGCCGCCCAGATCGACGGGGCCGGCCTGATCCGGATGCTGTGGTCGATCGTCCGTCCCGTCGCCATGCCCGGGGTCGCCGCGACCGCGCTCATCTGCTTCATCTTCAGCTGGAACGAGCTGCTGCTGGCCCGCACCCTGACCGGCACGATCGCCGGCACCGCCCCGGTGTTCCTCACCGGCTTCGTCACCAGCCAGGGCCTGTTCCTCGCCCAGCTGTGCGCCGCGGCCACCGTGATCTCGCTGCCCGTGCTCGTCGCCGGCTTCGCCGCCCAGGACAAGCTCGTGCAGGGTCTGTCCATGGGCGCGGTCAAGTGACCGACGGCCCCCCCTCCCCCGCAGACCCCGACCGCACCGGAGCCCCACCCGTGACGTCCACCACCACCGCCCTCCCCCTCAGCGCCCGCAGCCTCGTCGCCATCGGGGAGCGGGTGCCGGTCCCCTCCTACGACCGCAGCCGGGTGACGCCGGGGATCGTGCACCTGGGCGTCGGCGGGTTCCACCGCGCCCACCAGGCGATGTACCTGGACCGGCTGATGGAGGCCGGGGAGGCGCTGGACTGGGGCATCCGCGGCATCGGCGTGCTCCCCCACGACGCGCGGATGAAGGAGGTCATGGACGCCCAGGACGGGCTCTACACCCTCGTCCTCAAGCACGCGGACGGCAGCCGCGAACCGCGCGTCGTCGGCTCCGTGCTCGACTTCCTCTTCGCCCCCGACGACCCCGACGCCGCGGTCGAGGCGATGGCCGACCCGCGCATCCGCATCGTGTCCCTCACCATCACCGAGGGCGGGTACAACATCGACGCCGTCACCGGGGAGTTCATCCTCGACGAGCACGGCGTCGCCGCCGACCTCCTCGACGGGGGCGTGCAGCGCACCGCCTTCGGGCTCGTCGTCGAGGCGCTGCGCCGCCGGCGCGAGCGGGGCGTCCCCCCGTTCACCGTGATGTCGTGCGACAACCTCCCCGGCAACGGGCACGTGGCCCACCACGCCTTCGTCGCCTTCGCCACCGCGAAGGACGCCGAGCTCGGCGCGTGGATCGACGAGCACGTCTCCTTCCCCAACTCCATGGTCGACCGCATCACCCCGGGCACCACCGACGACGACCGCGCCGAGGTCCGCGAGCGGTTCGGGATCGAGGACGCCTGGCCGGTGGTCTGCGAGCCGTTCACCCAGTGGGTGCTGGAGGACCGCTTCGTCCTGGGCCGCCCGCCCCTGGAGGACGCCGGCGTCCAGGTCGTCGAGGACGTCGAGCCGTACGAGCTCATGAAGCTGCGGCTGCTCAACGCCAGCCACCAGGCCCTGTGCTACTTCGGGTACCTGGCCGGGTACCGGCTGGTCCACGACGTGGTGCAGGACCCCCTGTTCGCCCGCTTCCTGCTCGCCTACATGGAGCGCGAGGGCACCCCCTCGCTGCCACCGGTGCCCGGCATGGACCTCGACGCCTACCGCCGCGAGCTCATCGGCCGCTTCTCCAACGGCGAGGTGCGCGACACGGTCGCCCGCCTGTGCAACGAGAGCTCCGACCGCATCCCCAAGTGGCTGCTGCCGGTGGTCCGCCACCAGCTCGCCACCGGCGGGGAGTTCTTCCGCGCCGCGGCCGTCGTGGCGAGCTGGGCCCGCTACGCCGAGGGCGTCGACGAGCAGGGCGAGCCGATCGAGGTGGCCGACCGCATCGCGGCGCGCGTCACCGCCGCGGCCCGGCGCAACCGCGAGGAGCCCACCGCCTTCATCGCCGACCGCTCGCTGTTCGGGGACCTGGTCGACGACGAGCGCTTCGTCGCCGAGTACACCGCGACGCTGGCCTCGCTGCACGAGAACGGCGCCCGCGCGACCCTCGAGGCGCTCGTCGCCCGCTGAACGCTCCCGCCGCCGGCCCCGGAGGGGGACGGCGGCGGGAGCCTACGATGGGGCCCATGGCAGCGAAGGTGGTCCCCGCGCGGGGCATGCGTGACGTCCTCCCCGTCGACAAGGCACGCCGGGAGCACGCGCTGCACGTCATCCGCGAGGTCTACCGCTCCTTCGGCTTCGACGAGGTCGAGACCCCGGCGCTGGAGGAACTGTCCCGCCTGGAGTCCGGTCAGGGCGGCGAGAACGAGAAGATGCTCTTCAAGGTCCTGCGCCGCGGGCTGCCCGCCGACGAGGCGCTCCTGCCGGGCGAGGCCGCCGACCTCGGGCTGCGCTTCGACCTGACCGTGCCGCTGACGCGCTACGTCGCCTCGAACGCCGCGGCGCTGCGGATGCCGTTCAAGGCCCTGCAGATCGGGCCGGTGTGGCGGGCGGAACGTCCGCAGAAGGGGCGCTACCGCCAGTTCGTGCAGTGCGACATCGACATCGTCGGCGAACCGGGCAGCCTCGCCGAGGTCGAGCTCGTCACCGCCACGCACACCGCCCTGACCCGGCTCGGGCTCACCGGGACGACGCTGCGCCTCAACGACCGCGGGGTGCTGACGGGTCTGCTCACCGGGTGCGGTTTCGCCGCGGACGAGCACGGCAGCGTCCTCATCACCGTCGACAAGGCCGACAAGGTCGGGCTGGACGGGGTCCTGGCCGAGCTGCGCGCGAAGGGCTTCGCCGAGGAGCACGTGGCGGCGCTGGAGGCGTCGCTGACCGCGCTGCTGCCGCTGCGCGACGTCCGCACCCCCGGGGTGCTGGAGGCGGCGCTGCCCGCGGCGGTCCCGGCGGAGGTCGTGGCGCGGCTGCGGGAGATCGCGGACGCGCTGGCGGTGTCGGCCCCCGACCTCGAGGTGGCCTTCGACGTGACGCTGGTCCGCGGGATGGGCTACTACACCGGCCCCATCTTCGAGATGTCCCTGCCGGGCAGCTCCTCCTCCATCGCCGGCGGCGGCCGCTACGACAACATGGTCGGCCGCTTCAGCGGGCGCGACCTGCCCGCCGCGGGGTTCTCCATCGGGTTCGAGCGCATCGTCGACGAGATCGCCCCCCGCGACGAGGGGGTGTCCGCGATCGCCCTGGTGCACCCGGCGGGCGCGGACGCCGGGACGCTGCTGCGCAAGCAGCAGGAGCTCGTCGCCGGCGGGGCCCGGGTCGCGCTGGTGAAGCAGGCCAAGCGCATGCAGCCGCTGTTCGACGCGCTGGTCGCGGAGGGCTACTCCCGGGTCGTGCGGGCGCGCGTGGCCGAGGACGGCTCCCTGGAGTTCTCCGACCCCGCCCCCCTGGGCGCCTCGGCCTGAGCCGGAGGGCGACCGGCCGGACGGCGACCCGTCAGACGGCGACGAGGCGCCGGGCGGCGCGACCCTGCCGGGCGGCGGCGAGGGTCAGGTCGCGGCGCTCCTCCAGCACGCCGTCCTGCGCGCTGCGGACCTCCCACGCCTCGAGGAACCCCCGCAGCCGGCCGGGTTCGTCGGTGATGATCCCGTCGACGCGGTGGCGCAGCAGGTCGTGCCAGATGCGCGGTTCGTCCACGGTGTAGGGGTAGGTCGCCACCCCGGCCCCGTGGTACTCCGCGATGACGTGCGGGCTGGCGACGAGGCTGGCCACGTAGGGGTTGACCGCCACCACGCCGAGCTCGGCGACGGCCCGCTCGGCCTGCTCGCGGGCCACGCCCGCGGGGGTGCACAGCGCCGTGAACGGGTCCTGGGCCAGGTGCCGGAACGCGCGCTCGAGCTCGTCGGTGCCCATCGGCGGCCCCGGGTGCAGGACGAGCAGCGCCCGCCGGACGTCGGGGGCCACGTCGCGCAGGGCCGCGACCGTGGAGCGGTCGAAGCTCTGCACGACGCTGCGGGCGGCGACACCGCCCGGGCGCAGCGACCCCACCGCCGCGGAGGCGGCCGCCCGGCTCCACGCGCCCTTGAACTCCACGAGGAGACCGGCGTCGGGGAAGCGCGCCACGACCCCGGCGACTTCCTTCAGCGTCGGCACCCGCTGGCCGGCGAACGCCGGGGCGAACCACGCCCCGGCGTCCGCGCCCCGCACGACCGTGCTGGGCGAGTCCCCGACCGCACCACGGGTGTCCGTGGTGCGGTCGAGGGTGTCGTCGTGCACCACGACCGGCACCCCGTCGGCGTCCAGGTGGACGTCGAGCTCCAGCAGGTCGGCCCCGGCCCGCAGGGCCGCCTCGAAGGCGGCGAGGGTGTTCTCCGGCGCCACCGCGGAGTAGCCGCGGTGGGCGATGACCAGCGGGCGCGTCACGGTCTCAGGCCTTCACGAGGGGCGCGACGTCGGTCTCGTAGGACCGCTGGATCTCGTCCTGCGCGGTCCCCCAGGCCTCGGCCGACGGGGCCCCCTGCAGCATGACCTTCTCCCAGGCGGTGACCGTGGACTGGTCGCCGCCGGGGACGAAGACCCGGGCGTTGTCCTGCTTGCGCACGTTCGCGAGCTGGTCCACGGCCGTCTTGAACAGCGGGGTCTGCGCGTAGACCTCCTGCATGGGGCCGGAGTCCACCGCCCCGGTGGTGACGGGCATGTAGCCGGTGTTCTGGGAGAAGTAGGCGGTGTTGTCGTCCTCGGCGAGGAACTTCAGGAAGGTCGCCGCGGCGAGCTGCTGCTCCGGGGACCGCTTGGTCGGGACCGCGAAGCCGGCGCCGCCGGTGGGGGTGAACCGGCCCGCGGGCCCGCCGGGCAGGAACGCGTTGCCGACGTCGAAGGCCGCGCCGGCGAGGATGCCGGACAGCGACCCGGTGGACCCGATGACCGACGAGTACAGCCCCGCGCCGAAGTCCGAGGCCTGGTCGGAGGAGGACACCGCGGCCCACCCCCGGGTGATGAAGGAGCGCAGGTAGTCGCTGGCCTCCAGCACCTCCGGGCTGTCGACGGTCATCGTCCAGTCCTCGCTCAGCGCACCGCCCCGGCCCCAGATCAGGTTCTGGTGGATCCAGCTGGCGTTGCCGGTGCCCTTGCCGAGGCCGTACGGGGCCTGCGCCCCGGTGCCCGCGGCCTGCAGCTTCGGCAGCCACTGCTCGAACTCCGACCAGGTCTCCGGGCCGCGGTCGGGCAGCCCGGCGGCGGCCCAGTGAGCCTTGTTGTAGTAGAACACCGGCGTGGAGCGGCAGTAGGGCACCGCCCACTGCTGGTCGTCGTACTGGTAGTCGGCGAGGAGACCCGGCTGGTAGTTGCCGACGTCGACCCCCGCCGCGGGCAGCAGGTCGCCCAGCGGGGCGAGCTGGCCGTTGAGGGCGTAGCGGAACCACCAGACGTCGCTGAGCAGGACCAGGTCGGGCAGGTCCGACCCGGTGAGGGCGGCCTGGAACTTCTGCGAGATCTCGTCGTAGTTCGCGCCGGCGGTGACGAACTCGACCGTGATGTCGGGGTTGGTCTTCGCGAACCGGGCGAGGAACTCCTCCTCGACGGCCTGGGACTTGCCCGGGTGGTTCGTCCACACCGTGACGGTGTCGGCCGGGGTGACCCCGCTCCAGTCGGTCTTCGCCTGCTCCGCACCGCCGGTCTCGCCGGCGGTGGTCGAGGGGCCCGAGCAGGCGGCGAGGCCGAGGCCGACCGCTCCGGCTCCGGCCAGGGCGAGGACACCGCGCCGGGGCAGCGGGGAGGACGAGGTGATCACGGTTTCTCCTGGGTGGTCGGGGATCAGTTCGCGAGCGCGCCCGCGGCCAGACCGGCCACGAGGCGACGCTGGAAGAAGACGAAGACGAGCAGGATCGGGAGCATGACGAGCACGGTGCCGGCCATGAGGACGCCCCAGTTGGTGATGCCGTCGTTGTTCTGCAGCAGGGTGAGGCCCACCGGCAGGGTCATCATGTCCGCGTCGTCGGTCACCAGCAGCGGCCACAGGTACTGGTTCCACTCGCTGACGACCGAGACGAGCGCCACGGCCGAGACGGTCGGCGCGGACAGCGGCACGACGAACTGCCAGAGCCGCCGCCAGTGGCCGGCGCCGTCCAGCGTGGCGGCCTCCAGGACGGAGACGGGGAAGGTCAGGAAGTGCTGCCGGAACAGGAACGTCCCCAGCGAGCTGGCCAGGCCGGGCAGGATGATCCCCTGGTAGGAGTTCAGCCAGCCCAGCTGCGCGGTGAGGGTGTAGTTGGGGATGAGCGTGACCTGCGGCGGCACCATGAGCGCGGCGAGCACGAGGAGGAACACGAACCGCTTGCCGGGGAACTCCACGAACACCAGGGCGTAGGCGCACATGAGGCCCAGCACGACCTTGAAGCCCGCGCCCAGCACCGTGGTGACGAGGCTGTTGAGCAGGAAGTGCGCGAAGGGGACGGTCGCGAAGACGTCGGCGTAGTTCGGCCAGTGCAGCGCCTCGGGCAGCCACCGCGTCGGGATCGTGTAGATCTCGTCGCGCTGCTTGAACGAGGCCAGCAGCATCCACAGCAGGGGCACGACCATGACGAGGCCGGCCACGACGAGGCAGGCGTACCCGACGACGTCGACGCGGCGGCGGGGCTCTCCCGCCGGGGGTCGCGCGCCGCGCGGGGCGGGGACGCGGCCCGCACCGCCGGGGGCCTTGCGGGGGGCGTCGACGCTCACCGGTAGTGCACCTTCCGCTCGATGAACACCATCTGGACCAGGGTGACCGCCAGCAGCCCGAGGAACAGCAGGGTGGCGATGGCGGAGGCGTAGCCGGCGGAACCGTCGACGAACGCCTCCTGGTAGACCTGGTAGACCATCGTGGTGGTGCCCTCCAGCGGGCCGCCCTTGGTCATCGCGCGGATGATGTCGAAGGACCCGCCCGAGTTCGACTCGATGAACACCGTGACGCTGAGGAACAGCGTGGTGGGCGACAGCAGCGGGAACACGATGGACCAGAAGGTGCGCAGCGGGGAGGCCCCGTCGATCTGCGCGGCCTCCAGGAGGTCGCCGGGGACGGACTGGAGCGCGGCGAGGTAGATGATCGCGACGTACCCGACGTACTTCCAGAGGTACACGATGCAGACCATGGCCAGGGCCCAGTCCGGGTCGTTGTACCAGTTGGGCGAGGTGAGGCCGAGACCGCGCAGCAGGCCCGAGACCAGCCCGTACTGCGGGTCGAAGACGAAGAGCCAGCACATGCCGACCGCGACCCCGGAGAGCACGTAGGGCGCGAACACCGCGGCCCGCACGAACGTCCGGCCGCGCAGCTCCCGGTCCAGCAGCCGGGCCAGGGCCAGGCCGATGGCCATGCAGCCCCCCACGGTGACGACGGCGAAGACGAGCGTCGTCAGCAGCACGGCGGGGGTCTTGGGGTCGCTGAAGTAGTTCCGGTAGT
Source organism: Kineococcus radiotolerans SRS30216 = ATCC BAA-149 (assembly GCF_000017305.1). Classification (GTDB taxonomy): domain Bacteria; phylum Actinomycetota; class Actinomycetes; order Actinomycetales; family Kineococcaceae; genus Kineococcus; species Kineococcus radiotolerans. Next base: position 2,020,653 of record NC_009664.2, read on the forward strand.
TCTCCAGGCCGATGGCCGTCGCCGTGTCCGACCCGAGGTTCCAGTGCAGCAGCGAGTACTGCACGTTCTGGATCAGCGGCTTGTAGACGAACAGGACCAGGAGCGCGACGTTGGGCCCGGCGAGGAGCAGGAAGGTCCCCCAGGAGCGCCAGGGCGTGGTGCGCGGGCGCGCGGCGGGGACCCGGTGGAGGGTCGTCAAGGCGACCTCCTCGCAGGAAGGAGTGAGCTGGACGTCAGGAACAGTAGTTCGCCGTCCGGCCCCTCCCAGGCCCTCGCGCCCGCCCGGGGGCAACGGTCACCGAGTGTTCACCCGGTGACGCCCGGGGGCTCGCCCAGGTCACCCGGAGTTCACCGCTGGCAGTGCGGGCACCACCAGGTGCGGCGCTGCTCGGGGTCGCCGGGCACCTCGGCCCGGACGAGGATCGTCGTCCCGCACCGCCGGCACGGCTGCCCCGCGCGCCCCGACACCCAGTGCTGGTGACCCGGGCGGGTGTCCCCCGTGGTCACCTGCATCGCCCCGGACGGGCTCACCGAGAACGCCAGGAGCTTCACGGCCAGGCGGACGAGGGGTTCCAGCGGCACCTGCCCCACCGGGGTCCAGGGGTCGTGGCCGCGCAGGTAGCACAGCTCGTCGGCCCACAGGTTGCCCAGGCCGGCGAGGTTCCGCTGGTCCAGCAGCGCCGCCTTGAGCCCGCGCTCGGGGCGGCGGCGGAGGTTCGCCACCGCGGCGCGCACGCGCTCGTCCACGGGGGTGGTGGCGTCGAGGAGGTCCGGGCCCAGGTGCCCCACCACCGTCGCCTCCTCCGCGGTGGGGACGACCTCCACCACCGGCATCCGCAGGGCGACCGCGGTGGGGCCGTCGGTGCGCAGCAGCACCCGCACGTCGGGTTCGAGGTGGCGCGGCAGCCGCTTGCCGGGCGCGAGGACGGACCACTGCCCGTCCATCCGCAGGTGGGTGTGCAGGGTCGCGGGGCCCGGCAGCGAACTGCCCTCGACGTCGAGGCGGGTCAGCAGGTGCTTGCCCCGCGAGACCGTCTCGCGCACCCGCGCCCCGGAGAGGTCCAGCGTCGCGAACCGCGGCACCCGCAGGTCGGCCGCGCGCAGCACCCGACCGGACAGGCCGGCGTCGAGCCTGCGCGCCAGCCGGTACACGGTGTCTCCCTCGGGCACCCGCCCACCCTGCCCCCCGCCGCCGGTGCGCGCGCGGCGGGGCGATCGTCCCCGAGGGTTCGCCGGACGTTCCCCGGCCCGTCGCCCACCGCCGCCTAGCGTCGGGCCCCGTGAGAAGAACCCTGGCCTCCGCCGTCGTCCTCGCCGCCGCCTGCACCCTCGCCGCGTCCGGGGTCGCCGCGAGCGCCGCCCCCGCCGGCACCGCCTCACCGGCGACCGCCCGCTGCAGCGGCGCCGTCGCGCTGACGGGCTTCTCCGACCACCTCGACGAGACGGTCTTCGAGGGCCGGGCCGTGGCGAACCTGTCCGCGCTGGCCCCGCGGGCGGACGGTTCCCTGCTGGCGCTCTCGGACCGGTCGGAGCTGTTCACCCTGGACCGCGAGCGGGAACCGGCGGCCGCGGTGACCCTGCGGGACGAGGCCGGCGCCGAGCTCGACAGCGAGGGGCTGGTGGTCGACCGCGACGGGACCGTCTGGGTGTCCTCCGAGCTCGACCCCTCGGTCCGGCACCACGGCACCGACGGGGCGCTGCTGGGTTCCCTGCCCCTGCCCGACGCCCTGCGGACCGCTCCGGCGGGACGCGCCCGGGAGAACCTGTCGCTGGAGGGGCTGACCCTCTCCGCCGACGGCCTGACGCTGTTCTCGAACGTCGAGGAGGAACTGCTCGGGGACGCCGACGGGGTCCTGCGGATCCAGACCTGGCAGCGCCCCGACCCGTCCTCGCCCTTCGCGCTCGGGGTCCAGCACGCCTACCGGGCCGACCCCGGCCTCGGGGTCCCCGAGCTGCTCGCCACCCCCGACGGGCGCCTCCTCGTCGTGGAACGCGGGTTCACCGCCCAGGTCGGCAACACCGTGCGGCTGTACGTGGCCGACCCGGCGGCGGGGTCCGACGTCGGGGCCGTGGAGCACCTGGCGGAGGACGCCCCGGTGCTGCCCAAGACGCTGCTGGCCGACCTGGTGACCTGTCCGACGCTGGGCGCGGTGGCCGAGCAGGCGCAGCTGAACCCGCTGCTCGACAACGTCGAGGGCGCGGCGGTGCTGTCGGCGCAGGGGGACCGGCGGCTGCGGGTGCTGCTGGTGAGCGACGACAACGAGCGCCCGACCCAGACCACGCGGTTCTACGACCTGGACGTGACGCTGCCGGTGCGGGGGACCTGACCCACCGCGACGCCCCGCCCCGAGGCCCCGCCGCGACGCCCCGCCGCCGGGGGAGGCGGACGTGCTGGACTGGGGCGGTGGAGCACTCGCACCAGCACGCCGCGGAACCCCCGGCCCCGCTGCCGCGCCGCACGCGCGACGTCCTGACCGCCGTCGTCCTCGCGGTGCTCGTGGTGGCCGCCGCGGGCATCGTCGCGACCTGGCCCCGCGACGTCCCCTCGGCCTCGACGGGGTACGTGGGCGCCCAGACCGTGCGCGGGGAGGTGACGGGGACGCGGATGCACACCTGCCGCGCGGAGCTCGCGGAGGAGCGGCTGCCGGACGGCACGATGCCGGAGACGGTGCAGTGCCCGGACGCCACCGTCGCCGTCGACGGCGCGGGCATTGTCACCGTGCCCGTCCCGGCCGCGGTGTTCCACGGCGGCCTCGGCCCGGGCGACCGGGTCGCGCTGACCCGCTACCCCGCCGAGGCCGGGGCCGCGGAGGCCTACGTGTGGGAGGACTTCGACCGCCGCCTCCCGCTGGCGGTCGTCCTCGTCGTGTTCGTGCTGTTCACGGTGCTCGTCGGGCGGCGGCGGGGGGTGGCCGCCCTCGTCGGGCTCGGGCTGGGCGGGGCGGCCATCGCGTTCCACGTCGTGCCGGCGCTGCTGACCGAGCAGAACGCGGTCGTCGTGGGGCTGAGCTCCTCGACGGCGGTGATGGGGGTGGTGATCTACCTGACCCACGGGCTGTCCGCGCGCACGACGGTGGCCTACCTGGGGACGGTCGCGGGGTTGCTCGTCACCGCGGTCGCCGCCGTCCTCGCCGTGGACGGCAGCCACCTGGCGGGGCTGGACGACGAGAGCTCCTACACGGTCACGGTCCTCACCGGCGCCGTGGACCTGCGCGGGGTCGTCCTGGCCGGGACCCTCGTCGCGGCCCTGGGCCTGCTGAACGACGTCACCATCACCCAGGCCGCGGCGGTGTGGGAGGTCCGCGCCGCGGCCCCGCACGCGGGGTTCCGCGACCTGTTCGCGGCGGGCATGCGGGTGGGGCGGGACCACCTGGCCTCGACCGTCTACACCGTGACGTTCGCCTACGCGGGAGCCGCGCTGCCGACGCTGCTGCTGGTGCGCCTCTACGACCAGCCCGCGGGGCAGCTGCTGAACTCCTCCGCGATCGCGGAGGAGCTCGTCCGCTCCGCGGTGGGGGGGATCGCGCTGGCCGTCACGGTGCCGGTGACGACGGCCCTGGCGGCCGCGCTGGTGGCCCGGTCCCCGGTGGCGCCGGGGGCGGGGGAGGTCACCCGGTGAGGGGGCGGGCCGGCCGCCGCGAGGCCAGCGCCAGGCCGGCCGCGGAGGCCAGCAGCAGCGCCGTCAGCAGCAGCCACGGCAGCCCCGCGCCGGGTTCCAGCAGCGCCCCCACCGCGGTGGAGCCCAGCAGGACGGCCAGCCCGCCGCCGGAGGCCAGCGCCCCGTAGTGGGCCCCGACGTACCGCTCCCCCGCCAGCGGCGGGACGAGGTCGCGGGCCACCGGGCCGGCCAGCGCCGAGCCCAGGTGCAGCACCACGACGAAGGCCGCCGCGGGAGCGAGCGCCGGCACCCACCCGGGGGCCGGCGCGAAGGTGGCCGCCGCGACGAGGCCGAAGGCCAGCGCGGACACCGCGAACCCCAGGGGCAGGGCCGTGGCGGCGCCGCGGCGCCGGGCCCAGCGCGCCAGCGGGACCTGCGCGGTGACGGTGACGACCGCGGCGAGGACGAACATCAGCCCGAGGGCGTCCTGGGAACCGGTGGCCCGTTCCAGTTCCACCGGCAGGGCCAGGTACATCTGGTTGTAGGCCAGCAGCAGCGTCGAGTACAGGGCCGCGAAGAGCAGGAACCGCCGGTTGCGCAGGACGGCGGACCACCCCGCGCTCACCGACGTCTCCCGCACCGTGCCGTGGTCGCGCGGGGCCCACCGCGCGTTGAGCACGAGGACGAGCCCGAAGATCCCCGCGGCGACGAGGCACGTCGTGCGGAACTCCACCGCCAGCAGGACCGCGCCCAGGACGGGGCCGACCAGGGAGCCCACCTTGCCGACGACGTCGTCGAGGGCGAACAGCTCCGCGCGGGTGATGCCGCCGCCGTCCTCGAGCCGCCGCCCCTCGTGGGCGAGGCCGGTCTCGACCGCGGGGGAGAACAGGGCCGCGGCGAAACCCGTGAGGACGGTCCCGGCCAGCACCCCCGGCAGCGACGTCGTTGCGGCCAGGGTGCAGAACCCGGCGATGCGGACCAGGCAGCCGGTGAGCAGGACGGGCCGGACGCCGAACCGGTCGGTGAGCGCCCCCCCGACGAGGAACAGGCCCTGCTGGCTGAACGTCCGGACCCCCAGGACGATCCCCACGACCCAGCCCGCCAGCCCGAGGCCGGAGGACAGGTGCGCGGCGAGGAAGGGCACGACGAGGTAGAACCCGACGTTGAACGCCAGCTGGCTCAGCAGGAACAACCGGACGGGCGGTGGCAGGGTGCGCACCGCGCGGAGCTTCGGGCGGGTGGGCACGGCGGGGAACCCTACGCGGCGCCGCCCCCGGCCGGGGACGGGCGGCGCTCGCGCGCCCGCGGGGGGATCCGGTAGCGGATCAGGCGGGCGGAGTTCACGGCGACGAACACCGACGAGGCGTTGTGCGCGATCGCGGCCAGCACCGGCGACAGCGCCCCCGCCGCCCCCAGCGCGAGGCCGAAGCCGTTGACCGCGATGGACGCGCCGTAGTTCTGCTTGATGAGGCCGAGGGTCCGGTCGCCGAGGTCGCGCAGCTGCAGCAGGCGCCGCAGGTCGTCGCCGACGAGCGCGACGTCGGCGGTCTCCACCGCGACGTCGGTGCCCGACATCCCCATGGCGATGCCGAGGTCGGCCAGCGCCAGGGCGGGCGCGTCGTTGGTGCCGTCCCCGACGACCGCGACGGTGTACCCCTCGGCCTGCAGCAGCCGCACGACGTCCTGCTTGTCCTCGGGCATGACCTCGGAGCGGAACTCCTCGATGCCCAGTTCGGCGGCGACGGCCGCGGCGGTCCCGGGGTTGTCGCCGGTGAGCATGACGATCCGCTGGACCCCGCTGGCGCGCAACGCGTCCAGGACCTCCCGGGCCTCCGGGCGCACCTCGTCGCGCAGGCTGACCAGACCGGTCAGCACCCCGTCGACGGCCAGCAGCAGCGGCGTCTCGGCGGCCCGCTGCAGCTCCTCGACCCACCCGCGGGCGTGGTCGTCGACCGCCACCCCCTCGGCGTCCATGAGGGCGGCGCTGCCGACCAGCAGGACCCGGCCGTTGGCCTGGACCCGCATCCCCAGCCCCAGCAGGACCTCGCACTCCTCGTGGGTGGGGATGAGCAGGCGGCGTTCCTCGGTGGAGCGGATGACGGCCTGGGCCAGCGGGTGCTTGGAGTGGACCTCGGAGTTCGCGGCCTCGGACAGCACCTGCTCGGGGGTCCAGTCGTCGCGGAAGGACAGCACGTTCGTCACGACGGGACGGCCCACGGTGAGGGTCCCGGTCTTGTCGAAGACGAACGCGTCGACGCGCCCGGCGGCCTCCAGGTGCGAACCGCCCTTGACGAGGATGCCGCGCCGCGCGCCGTTGCCGATGGCGGCGCTGATGGCCGTGGGCGTGGCCAGGCCGACCGCGCAGGGGCAGGCGATGAGCAGCATCGTCATGGCCCGGCGCACGTCGCGGGTCAGCACGAGCGTCGCCAGCGCCAGCCCGAAGGAGGCGGGGACGAACTTGCGGCTGAACGCGTCGCCGACGGTCTGCACCGGCGCGCGGTCGGCCTGGGCGTCCTCGACGCGGGCGATGATCCGGCCCACCGCGGTGTCCTGGCCGGTGGCGGTGGCGCGCACCACGAGGCGGCCGCGCAGGTTCACGCTGCCGGCCAGCACGGGGTCGCCGGCGGTGCGCTGGACGGGGAGGTTCTCCCCCGTCAGCGCGGCCTGGTCCACGACGGCCTCGCCCTCGACGACCTCGCCGTCGACGGGGACGGTGGACTGCTCGAACACGACGACGAGGTCGCCGACGTGCAGCTCGGCGAGGTCGACCTGCTGCTCGACGACCGACCCGTCGGCGGCGGTGCGGCGGACCCAGGCGTGGGTCTCGCTGCCGGTGAGCAGGTCCGCGATCGCGCGCCGGGTGCGGCGCAGGGTGAGGTCCTGCAGGTACTCCCCGATGTTCAGCAGCCACAGCACGGTGAGGGCGACGACGTTCTCGCGCAGCAGCAGGCTCGCCACCGTCGCGGCCGAGACCAGGGCGTCGGTGCCGGCGCTGCGGCGGCCGAGGAGCGAGCCGACCGCCCCCTTGAGGAAGGGGTAGCCGGAGAAGATCGTGACGCCGGTGGCGATGAGGCGGGATGTCGGCCCGAGCAGCGGCGGGCGCCCGAAGGCGTAGCGGCGCAGCCCGAGCAGGGCCAGCGCGGCCCCGCCGACGGCGATGCGGGCGACCTCGCCGTTGCCGACGTCGGCCGAGCGCGGGGTGCGGGAGGGGGCGGCGTCGGCGGGGACGGCGGCGCTGGAGGCGACCGCCGCGGTGAGCTCCTCCACGCCGAGGGCGTCGGGGTCGAAGTGCACGACGACCCCGCCCGTCACCGGGTAGGCGCGGGCGAGGCGGACCCCGTCGAGGCGGTCCAGCGCCTCCTCCGCCGCGACCGCGCGCCCGGGGCTGCGGCGCAGCCAGTCCGCCTGGAAGCGGGCCCGCCCGGCGGTGACCGAGACGACGTTCAGCGGGGAGAGCAGCACGGGCTCAGTGCTCGTGGTCGTGCCCGGCCTGCGGGGTCGGCGGCACCGGCACCTGCTCGCCGAGCTCGTCGTAGGCCTGCGCGACGATGTCGCCGGTGCCCAGCCGCAGCCGCTCGACGCCGGTCTCGGCGGCGCGGGAGGCCTTGATGCCGGCCTTGGCGCCGTTCACGGCGAGGCGGCGCAGGGCGTTGCCCCCGCGGCCGTCGCCGAGGGCCTTGACGATGCCGGCCGAGGCGACGGCGGTGAGGGCGAGGCGCCCGAGGGGGGCGGCGATGGGCAGCACGAGGGACCTCCTGGTACGACGGGGGTTCATTCCACCACGAGGGGCGCGGCGGACGCGTGGCCGCTGCGCGGTCCCAGCCACGCCTCGAACCCGTCCTCCCCCGGGTCGCCGTGGCCGGCGGCCTCCTCGTCCGGGGTGGCGAGGACGTCGGCGAAGGCGCGGCGGACGCGTTCGCGCTCAGCGGGTTCGGTGCCGGTGACGACGAGGTGGGTGCTGCGCCCGCCCGGCGACCAGGGACCCGTCTCGCCGATGCTGAGCTGCCCGCCGGCGCCGTTCCACGCGCAGACGGTGCCCGGCCGGCTGGTGAGGCGGAAGGTGCCGCGGGCGCGCAGCCGCCCGGCCCCGAGGTCCTCGACGCGGTCCAGCAGCCGGTCCGGGTGCAGCGTGCCCCGGGAGGTCAGCTCGATCGTCCAGACCCCGGAGGTGTCGGGGACCGGGGGGCGACGCACCGTCAGGAGGTCGGCGCGCGCCCCGGTGCACCGGCCCGCGCCGAGGGGGGCGAGCACCTGCGCGCCGTCGGCGCCCTCCAGCTCCAGCACGGGGACCGCGGGCCCGCACAGGTGGGCCAGCAGGGTCCGGGCGCGGTCGTCGGCGGTCCCGGCGGCCAGGACGAGGTCGGCCTCGTCGAGCTGCCCGGCCAGGGCCTCGCCGACGGCGCGCTCGTCGTCGTCGTGGGTGGCGAGGCCGCGCTCGGAGAGCAGGGCGTCGCCGAGGAGGTCCTCGACGAGGGTGGCGGCGTCGACGACGGTGACGACGCCGCGCACGGCGACGGCCTCCCGCAGGTCCTCGTCCGCGCACAGGGCCGCCACCAGCGGGGTGGGGTCGCTCCCGACGGGCGGGACCAGCACGAGGGTGGACCAGCGCCCGCCGGCGGCGATGGCGGCCACGGTGGGCAGGACGTCCTCGCGCTGGGCGCAGCCGGCGCAGGCGTGCTCGAGGGGGACGACGACGTCCTCGACCACGCCGCCGAAGTCGCTGACGACGCGCCGCAGGCCGTCGGGGGTGAGGTCGTAGCGCAGGACGGCGGCGCCGGGGACGTCGCAGAACACCGTGCCGGTGGCCAGGTCGCGCTGGAGCGGGTGGACCGAGGTCAGGACGGTGATCGGCAGGACGGGGGACACGGACACCTCCACATGAGAACGATTCTCGTCTAGGGTGACGTTAGCAGTCCCCCGACCCCTGGAGGAGCCGTGCCCCGCCCCGCCCCCGCCCCGTCCCCGTCCCGGGGCTGGGTGCTCGTCCCCGCGAGCGAACCCGGTCTGCTGCACCGGGCGCGGCACGTCGTGCGCCGCTCGCGCGACCTCGTCCTCGTGGCGCTGGACCCCGGGGCGACGGCCCCCGCCCACGCCTGCCTGGGCGTCGGCGTGGAGTTCGCCCGGTCCGCCCCGCGGCCGGGGCGGCTGGTGTGGCTGCGCGACCTCACCGCCACCGAGACCGCCGCGGCGCTGGAGTGGATCGGCGGACCCCTGGCGGGTCTGGGCGACCCGCCCGCCGCGCTGCGCCACCGGGTCGCGGCGACGCAGCCGGCGGGGGTCCACTCGCGAGCGGGGGGTCAGCCGCGCGCGTAGCGGCGCCGGAACTTCTCCACGCGCCCCTCGGTGTCCAGGACCCGGGCGTTGCCGGTCCAGAACGGGTGGCTGGCCGCCGAGACGTCGACGTCGAACACCGGGTAGGTGGCGCCGTCCTCCCACTCCAGGGTCGGCAGGTCGCGGCGCGCCGCGAGGGTCGAGTTGGACAGGAACGCGGTGCCCGCGGCCTTGTCGCGGAAGACGACGGGGCCGTAGGCGGGGTGCAGGTCCGGTTTCACGATTCCTCCTGTAGATGAGATACGTTCTCAATAGTACGACCCACCCGTCCGTCCGTCACGACCAGGGAGGACACGTGTCCGCTCGCTGCCAGGTCACCGGGGCCGTCCCGGGCTTCGGCAAGTCCGTCTCGCACTCGCACCGGCGCACCAACCGCCGCTTCGACCCCAACGTCCAGCGCAAGAGGTGGTTCGTCCCCTCCCTGGGGCGCACCGTGACGCTGACCGTCTCCGCGCGCGGCATCAAGACCGTCGACGAGCGCGGCATCGAATCCGTGATCGCGGACCTGCGGGCCCGCGGGGAGAGGTTCTGATGGCGAAGTCCCAGGACGTCCGCCCCGTCATCAAGCTCCGCTCCACCGGGGGCACCGGGTACACCTACGTCACCCGCAAGAACCGCCGCAACGACCCCGACCGCATGGTCGTCCGCAAGTACGACCCCGTGCTGCGCCGGCACGTCGACTTCCGAGAGGAGCGCTGAACCGTGGCCAAGAAGAGCAAGATCGCCAAGAACGAGCAGCGCAAGGAGGTCGTCGCCCACCACGCCGCGCGCCGGGCGGAGCTCAAGCGCACCGCCGTGGCCGTCACCGCCGGCGAGGAGGAGCGCGCCGCCGCGCGCCTCGCCCTGCAGCGCCTCCCCCGCGACGCCAGCCCGACCCGCGTGCGCAACCGCGACGCCGCCGACGGCCGGCCCCGCGGGACGCTGCGGAAGTTCGGCCTTTCCCGCATCCGGGTGCGCGAGATGGCCCACGCCGGGGAACTGCCCGGCGTCACGAAGTCGAGCTGGTGAGAGGAGGACCGCCGTGAAGGTCCGCGCGTCCCTGAAGAGCCTCAAGCAGAAGGAGGGCTCCATCGTCGTCCGCCGCCGCGGGAAGACGTACGTCCTCAACAAGCGCAACCCCCGCTGGAAGGCGCGCCAGGGCTGACCCGCCGGGCGGGGTCGCGGAGGCCCCGTGCCCCGGCCCCGCCGGGCCGGGGCACCACCCGTCCGGGGGGTGGGGACTGGAGTCCCCCGCCCCGGCTGCCGATGTGGTGACGGTGGGACCACGGGGAGCAGGACGCGCACCGGCGCCGGCCGGCGGCCGCGCCGTCCCCGCGCCCGCCCCGGACCTGGCTTCGCTGCGGGCCAGCGAGGTGTTCACCGTCCTGTGCGCCCCCGGCCTGCTGCTCCTCGCGGTGGCCGTCGTGGTCCTGGTGCCGGAGTTCCTGCACCCCGGCACGACCGGTGTCGTCCTCGGCGGGGGCGTGCTCGCCCCCCCGGTCGCGGCGTTCGCGATCCTGCGGCAGCGGCGCACCGGGCGCGCCCAGGGCTGGTGGTCGGTGTGGGCCACCGGCGTCCTCTCCGTCCTCACCCTCACCATCGACGACTCCGCCTTCCGCCAGACGGCGGTGATGGCGCTCGTCGTGGGCCCCCTCTACGCCGCGATGTTCACCAGCACCCGCTCCATGCTGGGCCACCTGGCCCTCGCCGTGGCCGCCGGTTCCGCCCTCGTCGCCGGGATCCCCGGCGACGGCGAGGAACGGGCGATGCGCGTCCTGGCCGTGCAGATGGTGCTGGTGCTCAGCGTCGTCGGGCTGTTCGTCCTGCGCCGCCGCCTCGACACCGCGGTCGCGCTGCTGACCCTCGCGCGCGACCGGGCGGACGACCTCGCCGGGCACGACCCCCTCACGGGCCTGCTGAACCGCCGCGGGCTGCGCCTGGCCCTGGAGGCCGCCGCGGCCGGCGGGAGGGGACTCGGCCCCACCGGCGCGGTCCTCCTCGACGTCGACCACTTCAAGACGGTGAACGACACCCTCGGCCACGACGCCGGCGACGCCGTGCTGATCCGGATCGCGGCCGTCCTCGCCGCCACCGCGCGACCCACCGACCTCGTCGCCCGCATCGGGGGCGAGGAGTTCCTCGTCGTCGCCACCGCCACCGAACCCGGGGACGTCGCCCGCCTCGGGGAACGGCTGCGGGCCGCCGTCGTGGCCGACGGCGGCCGGCCACCGGTCACCGTCAGCGCCGGCGTGGCCTCCTGCCCGCCGGAACCGGGGGTGCCGTGCCTCGTGGACGAGCTGCAGTCCCGCGCCGACCGGCTGCTCTACCGGGCCAAGAGCACCGGCCGCAACCGCGTCTGCGTCGAGGAACCCGGGGAGGTGACCCCCGCGGACCCCGCCCGGGCGGGTGCACCGGCCCCCCGCCTCCCGGGCCGGTCCGGCTGAAGCGGACGGCTCGGCCGGGGCGGCTCAGGCCACGCCGAAGCGGAACTCGGTGACCGTGCGGAACTCCTCACCGGGCAGCAGGACCGTCGAGGGGAACTCCGGGTGGTTGGGGGCGTCGGGGAAACCCTGCGCCTCCAGCGCCAGCCCGTCCCGCGGACCGTAGGCCGCCCCGGCCTTGCCGACGAGGGTCCCCGCCAGCGATCCGCCGGTGAAGAACTGCACCCCGGGCTGGTCCGTCCAGACCTCCAGCGTCCGGCCCGAGACCGGCTCCTCCACCTGCGCGGCGCGCGTCACGTCCCGCCGCCCGCCGGGGACGTCGGCCAGGACGTAGCAGTGGTCGAACCCCTTCCCGCGCCGCAGCTGCTCGTCGTCGAGCTCGACGCGGTAGCCGACCGGGACGGGTTCGCGCAGGTCGAACGGCGTGCCCGCCACGGGACGGAACTCCCCCGTCGGCACTCCGCCCTCGTCCACGGGCAGGAACGCGTCGGCGAGGACCTGCACGAGGTGGGCGTCGACCGTCCCCGACCCCTCGCCGGCGAGGTTCCAGTAGGCGTGGTTCGTGAGGTTCACGACGGTCGTCGCGTCCGTCGTCGCGCTCGTGGTGACCGCCAGGATCCCGTCGTGCAGGGCGTAGGCGACGTGGACCGACAGGGCGCCGGGGAACCCGTTGTCCCCGTCGGGGCTCAGCAGGGAGAACCGGACCCCGCACGCCCCCTCGACGGGGTGGGCGGTCCAGAGCTTCTCCGAGAACGGGTGCGGCCCGCCGTGGATCGCGTGGCCCCGGTCGGTCGGGGGGACGGCGACCTCGAGACCGTCGAGGGGGAACGCGCCGCCGCGGATCCGGTTGGCGAACCGGCCGACGGTGGCGCCGAAGGAACGGCCCTTGCCCGCGTAGGGGGCCAGGTCGGCGAACCCGAGGACGACGTCGGCGCGGCGGCCGTCGCGGTCGGGGGCCAGCACCGACTGGACGCGGGCGCCGTGCTCGACGAGGGCGACCTGCACGGTGCCGTCGTCCAGGACCCAGCGCCCGACCGGGCGCCCGTCCTCGAGCCGGCCCCAGTCCTCGTCGACGCTCACCGTTCCCGTCAGGTTCTCCACGACGGGGACGCTACCGGGGAGGCCGCGACCCGGCCCGCCGACCGCCCACCGCCCCCACGACCGCCGTCGTCACGACGCCCAGGCCGGACAGCAGCAGGACCCCGGCGGCGTACCAGCGCCAGTCCCAGCTGCGGTCGAGGACCTCGTGGGCGGCGACGGCGACGGCGACCGCCAGCAGGACGAGGCCGCCGAGGACGGCGCCGAGGTCGGGGGTGCGGGGCGGGCGGGGCTCGTCCTCGCGCGGGTGCTCGGTCACGGTCCCTCCAGGGTGTCGGACCCGGCGGCACCGACGCGGACCTCACCGGTCCAGGCGACGGCGACGAGCTCGGGGGTGCCGGACGGCACGGTCCAGCCGTCGGGGTCCTCGCCGCGGACGACGACGGCCTCGGCGAGGGCGGCGGCGCCGGGACCCACGGCGAGGACCTGCGTGAGGTCGGTGCCGCCGAGGGTGGTGGCCCCGGCGCTGTCCTGGCCGGTGCCGCCGGGTTCGCCGCCGATCCCGACGACCCCGTCGTCGCCCTGCCAGCGCAGCGACCCGGCGAGGACGCGCACCTCGACGAGGACGGTGGCGTCGTCGGGGACGAGGACGTCGAGGCGGCCGGCGGCGACGGTGGCGCGCGCCGGGCCGCCGTCGAGGGCGGAGGGGTCGACCTGCAACCGGCCCACGGCGGAGCTGCGGGCGTCGGCGCCGGTGGGCCGCCACGTCTGGTCGACCTGCCAGGTCCAGCCGGTGGCGGGGGGCAGCACGGCGGCGGCGACGGCGCAGAGCGCGGCCGGCCAGGCGAGACCCACGAGGGCGGTGCGGCGGGCCCGCAACCCGGCGACGACGGCGCCGGTCCCCATGACGGCGACGGCCGCGCACAGGGCCAGCGGCAGGGTCCGGCCCGGCAGGTCGAGGAGCACCCCGGCCAGGACGACGGCGCCGGCGGCGAGCAGGGCCAGGCCGAGGACGGCGGTGGTGAGCAGCGGGGAACCGGGGCGGCGGCGGGCGCGGGACGCCTCGGCCTTCGCGACCGCCCGCTGCCCCTTGAGGGCGGCGTCGCGGAGCTTGGCCTCCAGCTTCGCCTGGCGGGCGGCGGCGGCGCGTTCGGTGCTGGAGCCGAACCCGGCGACGGGTTCGCGCGGGGCCTCGACGCGCGGGGCCTTGACGAGCGAGACGCGGGGGGCGGCGGGGGCGGGCCCGGCCGCGGGAGCGCGTTCGGGGGCGGCGGGGGCGGGCCCGGCCGCGGGAGCGCGTTCGGGGGCGGCGGGGCGCGCGGGGGGCTCGGGGCGCGGGAACCGCTGGTCGCGCAGCAGCCACCAGCACAGCAGCCCGACGAGGGTGGTGACGAGGAAGCCCCAGCCGGGCCCGTCCCACCCGCCGGTCCCGACCCCGATCAGGGCGCGCGGGACGGCGAGGTCGACGACGACGAGGGCGCCGGCCAGCCAGGCCGCTCCCGAGACGTCGCCGCGGGTGGCGGCCTCGACCTCGATGCGGCCGCCGTCGCCGGTGTCCCGGCGGGCGTCGGGCATCAGCAGCCACGCCAGGCCGTAGCAGGCCAGGCCCAGGCCGCCGACGACGGTGAGGGCGGCGACGATCCCCCGCACCAGCAGCGGGTCCAGGCCCGTGCGGGCCGCGACGCCGCCGCAGACCCCCGCGAACCAGCGGTCCTCGCCGCGGACGGCGCCCAGGGCGCGCACGGAGGTGAAGAACCCGGCCCGGCCGTCCGGCTGGACGCTGCTGCTCACGGTTCGAGCCTGTCAGAAGACCCAGCCGAGGCCGAGCAGGCCCTGGCCGAGGATCAGGTCGAGGACGACGAGGCCGACGGCGACGGCGAGGGCGCCGGAGACGTCGCCGCGGTGCGCGGCCTGGGCCTCGATGCGGCCGGTCGCGTCGGGCAGCAGGGCCCACGCGAGGCCGTAGAGGCCCAGGCCGAGACCGCCGAACAGGCTGAGGACGACGAACGCGACGCGCACGGCGAGGGGGTCGACGCCCAGGCGCCGGGCGGTGCCGCCGGCGACCCCGGCGACCCAGCGGTCGGAGCTGCGGGTCGGGCCGGAGCGGCGGAGCGCGGCGAAGAACCGGTCGGCGGCGCTCGGCCGCACCGGCGTGGCCTCCAGGTGCGGTTCCTGGTGGGTCTGGGAGTGCTGGGTGTTCTCGGTGGATGTCATGGTTCGAGACTGCTCCCCGGAGCACCCCCGGGGCATCGGGGGTTCCCCTGAGTCGACCCTGGTCCTCGGGCTCGGGGGATCCCCGGGGCGGGGTCCGCGTGCCACGATCGGCGGGTGAGCACACGGACGACGGAACTCCCGGACGCGCCCCCGGCGGCGCGGCCGCCGCTGGTGCGGGCGGTGGAGCACCGCCGCGTCGCCGGGGTGGCCGCGGGGGTCGCCGCCCACACCGGCATCCCGTTGTCGCGGGTGCGGGCGGTGCTCGTCGCCGGGGCGTTCCTCGGGGGGTTCGGCCTGGCCCTCTACGCGGCGTGGTGGCTGCTGCTGCCCGACGAGCGCCAGCTCGCGCTGCCGCCCGAGCAGCGCTCCGACCCCTCGGCGTGGGTCCTGGCCCACCGCAACGCCCTCGTCGGCGTCGCGCTGGTCGTGGGGTTCGGGCTGGTGCCCGCGATGAACCTGCTGGACGGCTCGGCCCGGATCACCGCGCCGGCGCTGGTGGCGGGGGCGGGGCTGGTGCTGGCCTGGAGCCAGCTCGACGCGACGCGGCGGCGGCGGTTCGTGGAGGACTCCACCGCGAGCCGGACCGCGGCGCTGCGGGTGGGCCTCGGGGTGACCCTCGTGGTGCTGGCGGTGCTGTTCCTCTTCACCGTCGGGGACCCGGAGCAGTTCTGGCGCTCGGCCCTGGCGGGGCTGGGGATCCTCGCCGGGGCGGCGGTGGTGCTGGCGCCGTGGGCGGTGCGGTTGTGGCAGGACCTCGGCGAGGAGCGCGCGGCGCTGGCCCGGGAGCAGGAACGGGCCGAGTTCGCCGCCCACGTCCACGACTCGGTGCTGCAGACGCTGACCCTCATCCAGAAGCGTTCCGGCGACGGGGGCGAGGTCGCCCGGCTGGCCCGGCGCCAGGAGCGCGAGCTGCGGCAGTGGCTGTACGGCGACCACGGGCAGACCGCGGGGACGCTGGGCGCGGCGCTGCGGGCGGCGGCGACGGAGGTGGAGGACGTGTCGGGGGCGGTCGTGGAGGTCGTCGTCGTGGGGGACCTCGACAACCGCCCCCTCGACAAGCCGCTGACGTCGCTGGCCCAGGCCGCGCGCGAGGCGCTGCTGAACGCGGGGCGGCACGCGGGGGGGACGGTGTCGGTGTTCGCCGAGCCGGCGGGTGCCCCGGGAGGGGGTGGGGTGGAGGTGTTCGTGCGCGACCGCGGTCCGGGCTTCGAGGTGGACGACGTCCCCGAGGACCGGCTGGGGGTGCGGGAGTCGATCATCGGCCGGATGCGGCGGGCCGGGGGTTCGGCCAGCGTCCGCCGTCCCGCCGACGGGGGCACCGAGGTCGCCCTGCGGCTGCCGGGGGGTGCGGCGTGATCCGCGTCCTCGTGGTCGACGACCACCGCATGGTCCGCTCGGGGGTCCGCGCGGAGCTGTCCGGCGCGCAGGACCTGGAGGTCGTGGGCGAGGCCGCGGACGTGGCGGGCGCGGTGGCGGCGGTGGAGCGGTTGCGGCCCGACGTCGTGCTGCTCGACGTGCACCTGCCCGCCGGGCCGGACGAGAACCCCGCCCCGGGCGCGGGGTCCGGCGGGGCGCAGGTGCTCGCGCGGTCGGCGGCGCTGCTGAGCGCCGACCCGCCGGTGCGGTTCCTGGCCCTGTCGGTCTCCGACGCCGCCGACGACGTCATCGCCGTGATCCGCCGCGGCGCGCGCGGGTACGTGACGAAGGCGATCAGTGGCGACGACCTCGCCGCGGCGGTGCGCCGGGTCGCGGAGGGGGACGCGGTGTTCTCCCCGCGGCTGGCGGGGTTCGTGCTCGACGCGTTCGGCGCGGGGGCGGGTGAGGTCGCCGCGGCCGACGACGAGCTGGACCGGCTCTCGGCGCGCGAGCGGGAGGTGATGCGGCTCATCGCCCGCGGCTACGCCTACAAGGAGGTGGCGAAGGAGCTGTTCATCTCGGTGAAGACGGTGGAGACCCACGTGTCGGCGGTGCTGCGCAAGCTGCAGCTGTCCAACCGCAACGAGCTGACCCGCTGGGCCGCGGCCCGCCGCCTGCTCTAGGGTTGGACCGGTCCACCGCCGGACCGCACGCCCTCCCGGAAGGACACCGATGTCCCAGCCCGTGCGCTTCGCGCTCATCGGCACCGGCCGCATCGGCCAGGTCCACGCCGCGAACGTCCACGCCAGTCCCGACGCCGTCCTGCAGGTCGTGTGCGACACCCTCCTCGCCGGTGCGGAGCGGACGACCGCCGCGTTCGGGGGCCGGGCGACCTCGGACCCGCTGGCGGCGATCCGCGCCGACGACGTCGACGCGGTGGTCGTCGCCTCCCCCACGCCCACCCACGTCGACCTCGTCGCCGCCTGCCTGGACGCGGGCGTCCCCGTGCTGTGCGAGAAGCCGATCGACCTCGACCTCGCCCGCGTCGACGCGATCCGCGACCGCGCGCGCGCCGCGACGTCGCCCGTCGTCCTCGGCTTCAACCGCCGCTTCGACCCGCACTTCGCCGAGCTGCGGCGCCGGGTGGCGGCCGGGGAGATCGGCCGCCTGGAGCACCTGGCCATCACCAGCCGCGACCCCGAACCCCCGCCCGCGGACTACGTGCCCCTCTCGGGCGGCATCTTCCGCGACATGGCCATCCACGACCTCGACACCGCCCGGTCCTTCGTCCCCGACGTCGTCGCGGTGACCGCCGTCGGGTTGCGGCAGTTCGACGCCGGGATCGCCGGGCACGGCGACTTCGACGCCGCCGTCACCACGCTCGTCGGGGCGGGCGGGGAGTCGATCGTCATCACGAACTCCCGGCACAGCGCCTACGGCTACGACCAGCGCCTGGAGGCGTTCGGGCCCGGGGGGATGCTGGAGGTCGGCAACGTGACCCCGACGCTCGTGCGCTCCTCCACCGGTTCCGCCAGCTCCACCGGGGAGCCGTACCGCCGGTTCTTCCTCGAGCGCTACCGCGAGGCCTACGAGCTGGAGCTCGCGGCGTTCGTCGCCACCGTCCGCGGCGAGGACACCACCGCGAGCCCGTCCCCGGGTTTCGAGGACGGGCGCGCGGCGCTCGTGCTGGCCGACGCCTGCGAGACGTCGGCGCGGGAGGGGCGGACGGTCGCGGTCGACCTCTCCTGAGGGGTTACTCCGCGACGGTGGTGGGGGTCGCGGGCGAGCCCTGGGCGGGGACCTCGCCGTGCTGCCCGCCCGCGGCCTCGGCCTCCCCCTCGCTCAGCGCCGTGGTGCTGGACAGCGGGATCTCGGGGAGGAAGAACGCGATGACGGTGCCGAGCAGGAACATCGGGACCATCCAGGCGAACATCGGGACCAGGGCCGTGGCGTAGGCGTTCACGACGAGGTCGGCGACCTGCGGCGGGAGCTGCTCCAGCGCGGCGGGGGTCAGGGAGCTCGCCCCGCCGTGACCGCCGGCGGCGACGTCCCCGCCCAGCGCCCCGCCGAGGCGCTCAGTGAGGCGGCTGCTGAACAGCGTCCCGAGGACCGCGATGCCGATGGTGACGCCGAACTCGCGGAACAGGTTGTTCGCCGAGGTGGCGGTGCCGATCTCGCGGGGGTCGACGGCGTTCTGCACGGCCAGCACGATGATCTGCATGAACAGGCCGAGGCCGGCGCCGAGGACCGCGACGTAGAGGCACAACTGCCAGAGCGGGGTGTCGAGGGTCATCGTCGACATGGCGTACATCCCGCCCGCGGCGACGAGCGTGCCGACGACCGGCAGGAACTTGTACCGCCCCGTCCTCGTCACCACCGCACCGGAACCGATGCTGGTGACCAGCAGCGCGACGACCATGGGGATGAGCAGCAGGCCGGACCCGGTGGCGTCGACGCCGTAGGACATCTGCAGGTACGTGGGCAGGTAGGCCAGGGCGCCCATCATCCCGGCGCCGACGACGAGGCCGAGCAGCGTGGTGACGACGAACGTGCGGTTGCGGAACAGCCGCATCGGCAGGATCGGTTCGGGGACGGCGCGCTCGACGAGGACGAACGCGACCGCGGCGACCAGCGTCCCGGCGGCGAGGCCGAGGATCGTGGCGGAGGTCCAGTCGTACTGGCTGCCGCCCCAGCTGGTGACCAGGACGAGACCGGTGATGGCCAGGGCCAGCAGGACCATCCCCGCGTAGTCGATCTTCGCGGTGTTCTTCCGCTGCGGCAGCTTGATGGTGACGGCGGCGACGACGAGGGCGACGATCCCCAGCGGCAGGTTGATCCAGAACACCCAGCGCCAGTGCGCGGAGTCGGTGAGCCAGCCGCCGAGCAGCGGGCCGGCGACGGAGGAGACGCCGAACACCGCGCCGATGGGGGCCATGTACTTCGCGCGGTCCTTGGCGGGGACGACGTCGGCGATGATCGTCTGCGACATGATCATCAGGCCGGCGCCGCCGAGGCCCTGGACGCCGCGGGACAGGATGAGCCACAGCATGTCCTGGGACAGCCCGCACAGCGCGGAGCCGAGCAGGAACAGGGCGATGGCGACGAGGAAGAGGTTCTTGCGGCCGACGAGGTCGCCGAGCTTGCCGTAGACGGGCATGGCGATCGTCAGGGCGAGGGTGTACGCGGTGATCGTCCAGCTCATGTGCTCGAGCCCGTCCAGCTCGCCGACGATCGTCGGCAGCGCCGTCCCGACGATGGTCTGGTCGAGGGAGGCCAGCAGCATGACGAGCATGAGGCTGGTGAAGATCCAGCCGATGCGGGGTTTCGCCTCGGCGGTGTCGCGGGGTGCGCTCAGCGGCGCGGGGGTGGACATCGGGGGTGCTCCAGCGGGTGGGGGTGGGTCAGGGGAGGAGGGCGCGCAGGGCGGTCCAGGCCGCCCGCGTGGAGGTGACGGGGTCCGGCTGCCGGCCGGAGAGCCAGCCCATCCCGCCGACGCGGGCCAGCGACCCGGCGACGGCGGCGCAGGCGGCGGCGCTGAACTCGTCGAGCCCGTCGCGGGCCACGATCGCCTCGGCGAGGACGCTCTCGCTGGCCGCGATGCGGGCCAGCAGCGCAGGCAGCAGCTCGGGCGTGGCCTCGACCAGCCGCATCACCTGCAGGGTGCGGTCGCGGTCGTGGCGCCCGGAGGCGGACTGGGCGGTGAACAGCTCCTCCAGCGCGCCGAGCAGCGGGCCGGTGGAGGCGCGGAACGCGTCGAGGAGGTCCTCGTCCCAGGGGACGGCGTTGTGCAGGAGGGCTTCGTCCTTGGTGGCGAAGTAGTTGAAGAACGTCCGCCGGGACAGGCCCGCGCGGGCGGCGATCTCGTCGACGGTGACCGCGTCCCAGCCGGACTCCAGCG